>SVBX01000023.1 GCA_015058655.1 Pseudoselenomonas ruminantium | reverse complement strand
CTTTCAAGATGTCCTCGGGTGAAAATTCCCCAAAATTGGGGCTTGACAAAAGTCACTACATAACAGCTTCGCGTCGCTATGCCTGCGGTTTGTCGCCTAGCAATGGACAGCCAATCCCCGCAAATCTGGGCCAAGTTCATTTAATCAACACGCCCTGAATAGCTATTTTTATGTTGAAATTTTCTGACCCTTAATGTATAATGAAATGGTAGGTATTGAACCACACAATAAGGGAGCAAGTTGTCATTTCTGTGTATTTTTTAGGAGGATGCCAAAATGAAGAAATTTGTCTGCACCGTCTGTGGTTATGTACATGAGGGAGATGCCCCTCCGGCCCAGTGCCCCATCTGCAAGGCACCGGCTGAGAAATTCACTGAGCAGACGGGCGATTTGGTCTTTGCTGACGAGCACCGCGTCGGTGTCGCCAAGGATGTAGATCCCCGCATCATCGAAGGCCTGCGCATGAACTTCACGGGCGAATGCTCCGAGGTGGGCATGTATCTGGCCATGAGCCGCCAGGCTGATCGGGAAGGCTATCCTGAGGTTGCTGAAGCCTTCAAGCGCTATGCTTGGGAAGAAGCTGAGCACGCCGCCAAATTCGCGGAGCTTCTGGGCGAAGTCCTCACGGACAGCACCAAGAAGAATCTGGAAATGCGCATCGATGCCGAGCACGGTGCCTGCGCCGGCAAGAAAGACCTGGCCACCCTTGCCAAGCAGCTGAACCTGGATGCTGTCCATGACACGGTTCATGAGATGTGCAAAGATGAAGCTCGCCACGGCTGCGGCTTCAAGGGTCTCTATGACCGCTATTTCGGCAAATAAACATTAACCAAGCACCAAAAGAGGACGCCCATGAGAGCGCCCTCTTTTTTGCGTCTTTTACAGAAGAGATGCAGGATCAAATCCTGAATTTCTTATCTTGCTCAGCAGCAGGCTGTCATCCAGCACTGAATCTATCTTGTGCTCCTCCCTCTCCGAAATCCTCTCTTCGTAGGGCTCGGACAAGATACGGCCATACTGGTCGGCAAACATTATCAGCGTCGGCCTGTCCGTCAGGCCAAATTCCACCTGCTTCACGATGCCATAGCCCTCGTTAGTCTTCACCACCGTGCCCACAGGATAAATCGCCACATTGCTGAAAAACAGTTTCAAAAGCCTCTTATCAAACTGGCCTTCTGAACAGTTCACCATAATATGATGAGCCACAGCCGGCGTATAAGCCTTCTTATAGGGCCTGCTGCTGGTAAGGGCATCATACACATCCGCTATAGCGCAAATCCGTCCATACACATGTATCTCTTTGTCCTTCCGCCTGCCGGGATAGCCCGTTCCATCCATATGCTCATGATGCTGAAGAGCCACAACCCCAAGAGTGTAAGCATCAGGCAGAGACATGCAACGAATTTTGCTGAAGCCTGCCTCCGGATGGTGCTTTATGATGTCAAACTCATTTTTAGTAAGCCTGCCCTGCTTATTGAGAATCTCCGAAGGCACGATGATCTTGCCCAAGTCATGCAAAAGTGCACCCAAAACCAATTCTTGCACATCTTTCTCAGGCAAAGCAGCCAATCGCCCCAACATGCCCGAGAGCATGGCTACATTGACGCTATGGGCAAATGTGTATTCGTCATGAACGCGAATATCTGTCAGCTGCACCAGATTGCCACTGCGGCTTGAGATATCCGAAACCATGGCAGCAGCAGCCTTCGCCAGAGGTTCGACCTCAAATGTGCCAGTCGCCTCTACCTGAGAGAACACATCATATACACGCTGTATAGCCATGACTCTGGTTTTTTCTGAAAGCACCTCTTCCGGTGGCAGCAGACTGACCTCGGAAGAATAGCTCAGTACATGCAAATCCATTATTCCCAGGTTCCGCAGCTTGGCTATGTACTGCTCTGTAAGCTCAGTACCCTTGGTCAGATAACTGGCCCCACTCGAATTATATATGCTCTGAGCCGTCACCATGCCGGGACGCAGTTTCTTCAGCGGTAAATCTATCATCGTCGTTCCTTCCCGTATGCAGAATATATTTCAGGCCCCAGGCCCACTGAAAGCCCCTGTCCTACTGGGAGGCCTTCTCTACTATGTCTCTTACGCTATCAGAGATCCTATTGTCACTCATGGACCCCTTGACCACATTCATCTGTTCCTCAGACAACTCCGGTTCTGCTGCAGCCTGAGCCACCAGATCCTTCACGCTGTCCGAAATGCGATTATCGCTCATGGAACCTTTCACCACATTCATCTGTTCCTCAGTGAGCCCGGCATCCTCCTTTGCCTCCACAGATTCACTCTTTTCCTCTTCCTGCTGGATCTCTCCCGTATTGTAGAGAATATGTTTGCCCTTGTATCTGAATATCTCCTTCACTTTCATGCCCATGAACTGAAACCTCCCGTGTATCCGAGTCGTGATGCTCCAGAATCGCAGAATATGCAGAAGTTCTCAACATACCATGGTGACTATTTCTACATCGATTCAAAATTTCCTTCTAAAAATCCCCCCTCGTTCTATTGTATACTCAACTATCCGAAGCCATTTGCGCTTCGCTAAAAAATCCGCCAGGGAATCCCCTGACGGATCATTCTACTCAGAATCGCTTGATTGCAAAGCCTTGATGCCCACCTGAAATTCTTCCAGGCTGAGATCGAAGTAGGGCAATTCTTTCATTATGTTGTAAACTTCCAGCTGGGAAGCAGCCCCCTCGATGCGCTCTGCCAGAGTTTCCTCTGTCAGGGCATGCATGAGCATATGCTCGATTTCCCCTATCTCTCTTTCCATATCCTGCCGCCTTTCAGCTTATACAGCCTCCGTATTATCCATATCATACGCAGGAGCCTGGGCTTCTTTCTGCTCTTCCCATATGATGGTGGGCGCCAGCTCAAAACCATTGAAACGGGTAGCGCTGACAGTGGAATATGCTCCTATCTCCGTCACCAGCACCTTATCGCCCATCTTCAGGACAGGCGCCTCGAAATCACTGTAGAGCACATCTATGCCATCGCAGCTGGGGCCGCCAAAGTATGAAGGCTGCTTCTTACCCGTGCCGAAGCAATGCAGAGGATACTGCCAGTGGTCATATATAATGCCCGAGAAAGCCCCGTAGATGCTCTCATCCAGGATATACCAGGGCTTCTCTCCCCTGAACTTGGTTCCGATGACAGAAGCCACCAGATTCACCGCCGTGCCGCACATATAACGGCCCGGCTCCGTCCAGACAGCAGTATCCGGGAAAAGCCTGTCAATCTGCTTGTTTATGGATGCCATCATAGCAGCCAGATCCACGGAAAGGCCCTCTGCAGACGGCACAGGGAAGCCGCCTCCTATATCCAGGTCCGTAAGCTCCATGCCCATAACCCTTGCCTCGTCGAAAAGCCCCCTGCAAACCAGCAGCGCCTCCTCATAGGCCGCCGTAGAGAGGGATTGGCTGCCTACATGGAAGCAGATACCGGCAGGATTCAGGCCTGCAGCCTTAGCTTTCCTCAGCAAAGGCAGAGCTTCCTCCAAAGGTGCGCCGAATTTTGTGTTCAAATCCACCAAGGCCCTGTTATTGCGTACGCTGACCCTGACCAAGACATCTGCTCCCGGCACAGCAGCAGCCATTTTTCCAATTTCAGACTCATCATCAAAAGTCATGCGGCGCACCTTGCATTCTGCCGCCGCCAAAAGGCCGCGCTGATCCTTTACAGGATTGGCGTAAATCATGCGGGAACCATCCACGCCCAGCTCATGAAGAGCCCTCATCTCTCCCGCCGAGGCCACATCGAAGCAGGACCCCAGGGAGGCTAGCCGTTTGAGTATGCCAGGAGTGGGATTTGCCTTCATGGCGTAGTAAATGCCCGCCCGAGGCATGTGCTTCCGCATAAAGCGATAATTCTCCTCCACCTGGTCCAGCGAAGCCACCAGAAAAGGCGTAGGGATACGCTCTGCCAATGCATTCATCTCTTGTTCAGTCAGTCGAAACATAACACAACCCTTCCTTTTAATCAAAAATCTTCCCCTATGGTAACAGATAACATTTCCCTTGTAAATAAGAAAATCACTGTTGTCTATCCTCTGCAAACATCACTTGGCAAATTCCTCCCTGAGAAAAATTTTGCAACAAAATGTTGAGCCTAATAAATTTTTCGCAACAAATTGTTGACGCAAGCATAAATAAATGATATACTCTTATTCGTTGGTGATACAAGTGGTCACTGTTATGCCGGAATGGCGGAATTGGCAGACGCACCAGACTCAAAATCTGGCGTTGGCAACAACGTATCGGTTCAAGTCCGATTTCCGGCACCATTTGAAAATTTAGCCCCGAGGCCATGCCTTGGGGCTTTTTCATTGGATATGGAGGTTATTATGACACAAGAAGAATTCCACAAATTGGTGCATTCGGTGATGGAATCCCCCGCCCATCCCCCCGAGACGCTTTTCACAGGCGGCATGGACAGCTGGCAGGCCAGGGCGCGTCTGGCTCACTTTCTGGCCATGAAAGGCATGGACAAGGAAAAGGAAGCCCTGGAGCTCTTCCGCAGCGTCGTAGAGGAAGATTTCGACGAGGAAAACGCCGAAGAAGTGGAGGAAAAGGTCTTTGCCCTCCAGAAGCTCAGCGAGCTGGAGAAAGGCCTGAACCAAAACGAGAAAGCCCTGAACCACATCAATCTGGCCATCGAAACAGCGGAAAACACAGACTTTCTCTACAAATACATCCTGCGAGGCGAGCTCTGGGCCGACCGCTGGAACCTCATGCACAAGATGGAGATGACTGAGCAGGCCGAAGCCGAGGCAGACGAGCGCCTGGAAGCCTATAAAGACCTTCCCATCCCCCACAACAGCTATGTCTACTACGGCTACCGCTTCAAAGCCCATCTGGCTGCCGCCAGAGGCGATGGCACTCTCATTGCCAAAGACTATATGCACATGGCCCTCCACGCCATGGAGATTCCCGAAAAAAACAAGGCCGCTCTCGATCACGCCTTCGCCGCCACCCATGACAACACTCCCTTTATCCTGGCGGAGATTGACAAAGCCACGCCGAACCCCGATCTGCTGCATTGGGACATTTGATAAAAGCATATAAAAGAAGCTGTCTAGCACTTGGCTAGGCAGCTTCTTTTATGATATATCAGCTATTCAGTTCCCATCTATGCGCATAGATTAAAGAGCACGCTGAACCTTACCAGAACGCAGGCAACGGGTGCAAACATTCACACGCTTGACCTCACCCTCGACCACAGCGCGGACACGCTGAATGTTGGGCTTCCAGGAGCGCTTCGTCTTCAAATGAGAATGGCTGACATTGTTGCCGGACAGCTCACCCTTTGCACAAATCTCGCAAACACTTGCCATATCGCTACACCTCCTTACTTGTGTGTCGAAAACCGTGAGTGGTATGGCTTTCAAACATAACAGGAACATTCTACCATAAAGAAAGAGCCTTAGCAAGGAAAAGTTTTCAGCTTTTTCCTTGCCAAGGCCACATTCATGTCAAATCTTATTCTTCGCCGGCAGACTTCTTGCTGGCAATCTTCTCCTGCACCAGCTTGATGAAGTCCTCAGCGGACATGGACTGGGTCTCCTTCTCGCCGTAGCGGCGGACAGTGACCGTGCCATTCTCCACTTCCTGGTCGCCCACTACGAGAGCATACGGAATCTTCTTCACCTGGGCTTCGCGGATCTTGTAGCCCGTCTTCTCGTTGCGGTCGTCCACCTCTACACGGAGGCCAAGGTCAAACATCTTTTTCTTCAGCTCATAGGCGTAGTCAGCATGCTTGTCCGTGATGGGCAGGATCTTCACCTGCACGGGAGCCAGCCACACCGGGAAAGCACCGGCGTAGTTCTCGATGAGAATGCCGATGAAGCGTTCGATGGAGCCATACACCACGCGGTGCAGCATGACCGGGCGATGCTTCTCCCCGTCTTCGCCCACATAGGTCAGGTCGAACTTCTCAGGCATGAGCATATCCAGCTGGATGGTGCCGCACTGCCAGGTACGGCCGATGGAATCACGAAGGTGGAAGTCAATCTTCGGGCCGTAGAAAGCGCCGTCGCCTTCGTTGATGATGTAATCAAGGCCACGGTGTTCCAGGGCGTTCCTGAGGGCATTCGTAGCATTCTCCCAAATTTCGTCAGACCCCATGGAATCCTCGGGACGGGTAGAGAGCTCTGCCGTGTAAGACAGGCCGAAGGTGCTATACACCTCATCGAAGAGGTCGATGGTGTGCTGGATTTCCTCCTCAATCTGGCTAGGCGTGATGAAGAGGTGAGCATCGTCCTGGGTGAAGTTGCGGACGCGGAAGAGGCCGTGGAGAGCGCCGGAAAGCTCATGGCGATGCACCAGGCCCAGCTCGCCCATGCGCAGGGGCAGGTCGCGGTAGCTGTGCGGGTGGGACTTGTACACCAGCATGCCGCCGGGGCAGTTCATGGGCTTCACGGCGTAATCTTCATCATCGATCTTCGTGAAGTACATGTTCTCCTTATAATGATCCCAATGGCCGGAAGTCTCCCAGAGCTTGCGGTTCATGATCATGGGCGTCTTGATTTCCTGATAGCCGTAGCGGCGATGCACTTCGCGCCAGTAGTTGATGAGCTCGTTGCGGATCACCATGCCGTTGGGATGGAAGAAGGGGAAGCCAGGGCCTTCCTCATGGAGGCTGAAGAGGTCAAGCTCCTTGCCCAGCTTGCGGTGGTCGCGCTTGGCAGCCTCCTCCAGCATGTGGAGATACTCGTCCAGGTCAGCCTGCTTCTCGAAGGCCGTACCATAGATGCGCTGGAGCATCTTGTTCTTCTCGCTGCCGCGCCAGTAAGCTCCTGCCACGCTCTGGAGCTTGAAGGCCTTGACCTTGCCCGTGGAAAGCACATGGGGGCCGGCGCAGAGGTCCGTGAACTCGCCCTGGGAGTACATGGAGATGATAGCATCCTCCGGCAAGTCCTCGATGAGCTCTACCTTGTAGTTCTCCCCCTTCTCCTTGAAGAAGGCGATGGCATCAGCGCGGCTGACTTCCTTGCGCTCCAGCTTCAGGTTCTCCTTGACGATCTTCTTCATTTCCTTCTCGATATCCCGCAGGTCAGTCTCCGTCAGTTGGCGGTCAATATCGAAGTCATAGTAGAAGCCGTTGTCAATGGCAGGTCCGATAGCCAGCTGCACATTGCTGTCCTTGTAGAGGCGCTTCACGGCCTGGGCCAGGATATGGGAAGCAGTATGGCGCAGAGCCCAGCGGCCATCCTCATCTTCAAAAGTCAGGAAATCCACCTGGCAGTCTTTTTCGAGCACATGCGTAAGGTCAACGGTCTTTCCGTCTACCTTGGCAGCCAGCACCTTCTTTGCCAGGCTGTTGCTTACCTGCTTGACAAAATCCAGTACAGAAGCGCCCTCGGCCACTTCACGCACGGCACCGTCTTTCAGCGTGATCTTCAGCATGAAAATTCCTCCTCAACACCGCCCCGGACACCCGCAGGAAAGCGCATCCCAAGACGAAAAACTAAAAAAGACCCGTCCCTTCAATCTTATGAAGGGACGAGTCGTAAACTCGCGGTTCCACCCTGCTTGCCATGCAAAACACAGCCACTCGGACATTCTTAACGGAGATTGCTCCGGCAAGGCCTACTCACCCGAAGGCTTCAGCCCTGCAGCTTGGAAGGGGTAACAGACCGCTTTCTCTCCGCAGGGCTTCCAGCCAAGGCCCCGCTCTCTGTAGGAACTGCCACAGTCGTCATGTCTTCCGCATTGCTTTTCTCTTATGTATATGAGCAATTATAAGAGCCAGATTCACTGCTGTCAAGGTGTTTTTCTTGTTTCTTCAAGTCTCCTTTGCTAAAATATACAGAGCGAGCATGTAAAAAGGAGAGGATTCCCATGACCATACACGGAGCCGTCATCATCGAGCAAGGCGTGACTTTTGCCGTTGTCGCCGTAAGGCCGGAAGTCACCCGCTATACCGCCCGGCTAGTGAACACCCGCCGGGCCCTCTCCCGCTTTTTCCCCAATATGCCCATTATCCTCATGAGCCAGGATAATAATGGAACCCCTCACTATTACGGACGAAAGGATATAGTTGAGTTTTTGAAATCCATCAGGCTGGATCAGATTCCCTGGAAAGAGTACCATATCTACTGAAAACCGCAAAATGAAACAAGCCGCCCCAAACAGGCGGCTTGTTTCATTTTGCTTTCGCTTTATTTCAGGAACCCATTCACAATCTGTTCCTCAGCCTCTTTCTCCGTCAGCCCCAGGGTCATGAGCTTGATGAGCTGATCGCCTGCAATCTTGCCTATGGCGGCTTCATGCACCAGCATGGCATCCACATTGTTTGCTTCCAGGGAAGGCACGGCCAATATCCTGCCTTCGTCCATGATGATGGAGTCGCATTCTGTATGGCCGTGGCAGGCAGCGTTGCCTACGATGCGCAGGTCAAGCTTCTGATAGGACTTGTCCTTGGCTACGCCTCTGGATACCACATCGGCGCTGGAGTTTTCACCGTCCAGATTCACCTCATATTCGCTGTAGGCATACTGCTGGCCGTGGGTCATCAAGCGCTCACGCACCACCAGGCTGGCATCTGCCTTGAGATTGGCGCGGGTGGTGCGGCTGGTGGAATCCACGCCTTTGATCTGCACCATTTCCATCTCCATGGAGCTGCCCTTCTCCATGGTCACCTCGGTGACTGGGTTCAGGATGCGCTGTCCGTCACCTGCGCCGGAGCCGTAATGCTTTTCCACATACTTGACCTTGGCATTCTCCCCTACGAAGAAGCGGTGCACCCCGTCGTGCTCCGAATCCTGGTTGCCGCAATTGTCGATGCCGCAACCTGCCACGATGACCACATCGGCTCCCTCGCCGATGTAGAAATCATTGTAAACCGTTTCTTTCATGCCGCTCTCGCTCATGACCACGGGAATGTGCACGCTCTCATTCTTGGTGCCGGGCTTGATGCGGATATCGATGCCAGAGCCATCCTCCTTGGAGGTTATCTCGATATTGGCGCTGCTGCCCCGGCCCACAGACTTGCCGTTGGCCCGCAGATTGTATGCCCCTTGCGGTACTTCGTGGAGACCGGCTACCTCCAGCAGCAGTCTTCTCTGTATCTCATCCATCTTTAGCATAGAAGGGCCTCCTTACTGAAATTTCCTGCACATGGGCATGCTGACTTCCGTATCCATGATCTTGGGCAGGATCTCCTTGCCCGGGCCATGTTCCTGCACCCTGCCTTCTGCCAGCACCACTATCTCGTCTGCAATCTGCAAAATGCGTTCCTGGTGAGAAATGATGATGATGGAGCTTTCCGCTATCTCCTCCCGCATTTTCTCAAAGATGCGGATGAGATTCTGGAAACTCCACAGGTCAATGCCCGCCTCCGGCTCGTCAAAGATAGAGAGGCTGGTCTTGCGGGCCAGGATGGTGGCTATTTCTATGCGCTTCAGCTCTCCGCCTGACAGGGAGCTGTTCACTTCCCTGTTCACATAATCATTGGCGCAAAGCCCCACCTCGGAAAGATAGTCACAGGCCTTGATGTGGGAAATCTTCTTCCCTGCCGCCAGCCGCAACAGATCAATGACCTGCAGGCCCCTGAACCGCACAGGCTGCTGGAAGGCAAAGCTGATGCCCATCTTTGCCCTCTCCGTAATGCTCTTGTCGGTGATATCCTCCCCGTCCAGATAGATCCTGCCAGAAGTGGGCTGCTCAATGCCCGCAATGATCTTGGCCAGGGTTGACTTGCCGCTGCCGTTAGGTCCCGTGATGACCACGAATTTCCTGTTATCCACAGTGAGGCTCAAATCCTGGATGATGTCCACCTGGCTGTTGCCCTCGGTGACATGGAAGGAAATGTTCTTCAGTTCCAACATGTATATCAAGCTCTCCCTTCCGATTTACGAAATTTATGCTTTGGCTTTCGATTATATTATGCATATATTATAACGCAATAGCTCAAGTTTTACCACAGGCAAAACATCCTATTGGCGTTTTCCCACAGGGACTTGTTCTCTTTCAAGCCATACGCCATTGTTCCTTTTCTGTCGCAGGACAAAATATCATTCAGCATATGTTTCCACGCGCATGGTCTTGCCATCGGTACGGAATTTGATCTCCCCGTCCTGGTCCGTACGCAGTATCTTGGCCCCTATCCCTTTCAAGCGTTCCAGCACCTCCGCTTTCGGATGGCCGAAACTGTTGTCCGCCCCCACGCAGATTGCGGCATAGAATGGCTGGGCAGCCTGCAAGAATTCCTCCGAGCTTGAAGTATTCGAGCCATGATGGCCGACTTTCAGCACCGTGCAGCGAATATCGCTCCCCTTCTCCAGAATCGCCTTTTCATTTTCCTTCGTCAGGTCTCCTGTTATCAGGAAGCTGGCGTTGCCATAAACTATGCGGTAGACATTGGAGGCCTCATTGCCGGACTCGGCGCCTTTGACAGAGAGAGAAGGAGCGTAGACGACCTCGATGCGAGCGCCGTCCACCTCGAAAACAGCCCCTTCCCTGGCGGGGTGAAGTTTTTGCAGCAAGGGATCGGCGCTGCCTATTCCCATGCTCTGGGCATAGGCTTCACGGCCTTCATCAGCCGTATACACGCTGCCCACAGGCATCTTCTTCAGCACTGCCCCCGCTCCGCCGGCATGGTCAGCGTGGGCGTGCGTCAGAAAAATCGCCTCAACCTCATTTATGCCATAATGCCTCAGATAAGGCACTATGACGCGCTCCCCCGTATTGAAAGCCCCTGGCTCATTGCCATAGCGCTCTCCCCCGCAATCGAACAAGATGGCCTTGCCATGAGCAGTTTGCAGGCAAGCGGCATCTCCCTGGCCGCAATCTATGATTGAAAGCGTCAGCATATCAGCCTGGCTCAGCCTGTACCCCATCCCGAAAGCTACCAAGGCAGCCAAAATGGCCAGCAGATATGCCCTCCTCGCGCAGAGCCCTGCCCAAAGTTTCTGCCGCCAAGGCTCTCTAAGCACCACGGATGCCAGTCCAAGATAATAAGCCACGGCAGCCTGCCAGCCCAGCGAAGGTATCCACACCTGGCTCCCCGGCAAAGCCGCCATCCACCTGGCAAGCTCATAAACCAGCCCCAGCAGCAAGCTGTCACCTGCATAGGCAATTGCCCCAGCCAGCGGCATCACATAAGCCACCAGCCCTGCCGCTATGCCCGCAACAATGATCAGCTCCACCAGCGGCACTATGACTATATTTGCCAAGAACGCCGACAGGGACAGCTGATTGAAGTACCAGGCAATGATGGGAAGGGTGGACGCATGAGCGCCCAAAGTGATGGCAAGGCCTGCTGACAGCACAGGCGGGACACGGCGGGCCTGCAGCCAATCACGCGCCACCGGAGCCACATACAATAATCCTGCCGTAGCTGCAAAAGACAGCTGGAAACTGATGTGAAAGAGCAGCAGGGGCGAAATGGCCAGCATGAACAGTCCTGTCAAGAGGAGCAGACGCCTGGCATCCTTTTCCCTGTCCAGGGCCAACGCCAAAAAGGCCAGCCCGCCCATCAGCGCCGAGCGTATGACCGGCGGCACCAGCCCCGCCAGCATGCTGTAGACAGCAATGACAGAAATGACCAGCACGACTCTGGCAATCTTTGGCAGGTGGAGAAGCGAGCTCACCCATGCCATGACAGCTGCCAGCAGGCTTATATGCGAACCAGATACCGAGAGGATGTGCACTATGCCTGTGGCCGTAAAGGACTCAAGGAGCTCCGGCTGCAAGCCCTGGTACCCGCCAAAGAGCATGGCAAAAATCGCGGCTGCATCCTCTTTGGGCATGACGGCCTGCATGGAGGAAAGATAGTGCTCTCGCACAGCTGCCAACCGGCGCAGCAAGCCTGTCCACGCCGGCACCTCCCTTTCCGGCAAGGCTTCTGCCGTCAGCCCGCCCTTGGCGGCAATGAGGGTCGCAGTGATGCCCTGGCTGCGCAGCAACATTTCCGTATCGATCTGCCCTGGATTATGGAAGCCATGAGGCAGGCGCAGGGAACCGCGCACCAAGAGCGTATCGCCTAGCTGCGGCAAGGCAGCTGCTTCCTCTTTGGGCAAGCGCGCATAAACATAAAGATTCCCGCTGGCACTTCGCTCCTCTTCCTGGCCCTGCCGTACCTTCTCTGCCCGCAGGCAATATCTGACGGAAACGCTCCCATCACTGCGCTCCCTTGCCTGCGGCGTCTCCGTCAGCCTGCCTGCAACCCGCAGTTCCTGTCCTGCAAAATGCGAGATATCATCAGGAAGGAGCAGCATGCTGGACTGAAAGCGCAGCAGCCCCAGCAGGAAGGCTGCCAGCAAAAAGGCCGGCCATACCTGCCTGCTGGCACGATGAATCCCCCACGCCGCCCACGCCAGGAGGCCTGCCAGCGCTGCCAGCAAAGGCAAGAAGGGCAATTCCGGGCCTCCTAGTCCAAAGGCAATGCCAGCTCCCAGTGCCACAAGCAAGGAAACCAAAAATTCTTCCTGATGCTGTCCCATATCCATGGCCATCTCCTGCTAGGGAAAGATTCCCCTGTTCTCTCAGCAATCCTTCCTGGTGATATGCACGCCGCGTATAGTCTGGGGCAGCATTCCTGCCGCCTCCCTGTCCACAATGACTGCGACATCCCGGTGCAGCTGGAGTATGGAGGCCGGCGCCTCCGGCGTCACATCCCCGCAGACGGCCCTATGCACCGCCTTGGCCTTATTTTCGCCACTGGCCAGCAAGACCACATGCTCTGCCATCATGATGGTCTTTATCCCCATGCTGACAGCGTAGCGGGGAACATCGCTGATGCTCTCGAAGAAGCGGGAATTCGCCTGGATAGTCTCTTCATCCAATTCCACCTTATGCGTGGTAGCCGCAAACTTCACATCCGGTTCATTGAAACCGATATGGGCATTTTGTCCTATGCCCAGGACCTGCAGGTCTATGCCGCCCTGGTCTTCAATAAGCCTTTCATAACGCTCTCCCTCAGCCTCCATGTCCTCCGCCATGCCATTCGGGATATGCACATTCTCAGGCCTGATATTTATGTGCTTGAAAAAATTCTCCCACATGAAGTAATGATAGCTCTGAGGGTTTTCCGGCCCCATGCCTATGTACTCATCCAGATTGAAGGTCGTCACTTGGGAAAAATCCAAGCCCACAGTCCTGTGCACTGCCACCAGGCGCTGATACATGGAAACCGGCGTGCTGCCAGTAGCCAGCCCCAGCACGCTGTCAGGCTTCAAATATATCTGGCCTGCCACTATATTGGCAGCCTCCACTCCCAATCTCTCATACGAATCGACAATGATTATGCGCATGCCATGTCACCTCCTGGCAACTTCACGCAGCGAGACCTATCCGTTCGTGCCGATACTCGTCGAACAATTCCAAATAATATTCATTGTATCATTCTGCAAATTCCTTGTCAAGAAACAGCTTCATGCTGGCTATATCCAAGCAGCGCAAGAAGGAGCCTTGCAGATGATATGGCCATCTGCAAGGCTCCTTCTATCCTCTCAATTTATCTTGCATAGAAAAGCTTTTAGGTTACGAAAGCAAGAAAAATAGTTTCAATCTTCCACGAACCCGATTTTGCAATCAGACAGGGACTTGATGCGGGCCAGGGACTCCAGCCTGTAGCCAGCCTCCCTGATTCTCTCAGCCCCTCTCTGGAAGGACTTTTCGATGGCGATGCCGATGCCCGCCACTTGGCAGCCTGCCTGCTCCACGATATTGCAGAGCCCCAGAGCCGCATTGCCATCTGCCAGGAAGTCGTCAACGATGAGAACCTTCTCCCCTGCCGTCAGGAACTTCTTCAGGATATAGACATCCTTGGTTTCCTTCTTGGTAAAGGAGGTGATGGGGCAGGTATACCGATCCTCCTGCATCAGCGCCGACTTGTTCTTCCGGGCAAAGACCAGCTTCGTGCCCAGCTCTGCCGCCACGGCCAGGCCAATGGCAATGCCGGAGGATTCCACCGTCACCACCTTGTCAATCTGCGTGCCTTCAAAGCGGCGGGCAAATTCCTTGCCCATGGCCAGAGTCAGCTCTGGGTCAATCTGATGGTTCAGGAAGGAATCCACCTTCAGAATATTCCCCGGCAGGCAGAAGCCTTCCGCCAAAATCCGTTGCTTCAGTAATTCCATGCCTTTTCTCCTTCTTCCTGCTCATTCTCATCATTTTTCGCTTCGCCCATGGCGCCGATTTCCATATCCTTGGGCAAAAGGGCGCTGAGAAGCACAGAAATCACAAAGACCACCGCCACGCAGTTGGCACCGAACACATCCTGCACCAGCTGGGGCATGGCCTGCCAAATGCCTGCCTCGCTGGCCTGGGTAGCGCCGATGCCGAAGGACAGGGAGATAGCGGCAATGGTCACATTGCGCTGGGTGAAACCGGCAGCGGCCATCATCTGAATGCCGCTGACCATGATAGCGCCGAACATCATCACCGTACAGCCCCCCAACACCGGGTCAGGCAGAGAAGCGAAGAAAGCGCCGATAGGCGGGAACATGCTGGCCAGTATCATGCAAGCCGCGCCGGTCATGATGGTGAAGCGATTTACCACCTTGGTCATGGCGATAAGGCCCACATTCTGGCTGAAGGAAGTGATGGGGCTGCAGCCAAAGAGAGAGGAAATGGAGCTGGCGAAGCCATCGCAAGCCAGGGAGCCGGAAATCTCCTTTTCCTTGATCTCGCGCTTCAGGCCTGCCATAGTCATGGCAGAGGTATCGCCGATGGTCTCAGCGGCAGACACCAGGAAGATGATTGCCACGGACACGATAGCTCCCAAATTGAACTCAGGGGCAAAGGGCAGGAAAGTGGGGAAAGAAATGATGCCACTGGTGAAAATCTTCGACAAATCCACGATTCCTGCAAAGATGGAAATGACATAGCCCACAATCAGGCCGAAAAGCACGGACAGCTGCTTGTAATACCCCTTGGCAAAGACATTGAACAGCAGGCAGGACAGGAGGGTGATGGCGGCAATGCCCAGATTGCCTGCAGCGCCATAGCCCTCATTGTAGCCGCCGCCGAAGGAACGGATGCCCACCCCCAGCAAAGAGTAGCCGATAGTGGTCACCACGATGGCTGCCACAATGGGAGTGATGATGCGGCGCCAATACTTGGCCAAAAGCCCCAGAGTGCCCTCAAAGATACCGCCCACCAGCACAGCACCCACGGCAGCGCCGTAGCCATAGCTGGCAGATACATAGCAGAGAATGCCCACAAAGGTGAAGCTCACGCCCATGACAAGGGGCAGCCTTGCTCCCACCCTGCCCAGGGGATAAAGCTGGATAAGGGTGGCAATGCCTGCCACAAACATGGCGTTCTGCAAGAGCATAGCCACGCTCTCCCTGCTAAGCCCCGCCGCCCCGGCGATGATGATGATGGGGGCAAGATTGGCCACGAACATAGCCAGCACATGCTGCAGGCCAAAAGGCACCGCCTTCCCCAGAGGTACCTTGCCATCCAGCTGGTAAATGTTCTCGATTTTCGGCTCTGACATACTTCCTCATACACTCCTTCTCAAAAATACACTAACGATTTTCTAATTCTACCACATCTTTGATAATTTGTGTTAAAAAAGCTCATAAGTCCTAATGTTTTTATCTTCAGATATTTTCAAAGAAAAATAAAGAAGCCCCAGGCAATACACAAAACCCGGAGCTTCAAAGCGTATCTAACGCTCTCCTGCTATTATTCTATCATTTTCAGACTTGTTTGTCTAATAATTCTTCCCAAAGTAAAGAAGCAACCTACCTCGAGGCATTGGGGCTTTTCTTGTACGAAGATGAGGAAATGGAGCAGACGGCACTAATGGCGATTTCTATGGTGGGGTATCCTATCGAAGTAACGTTTTACCTCTTGACTAACTTTCAAAAGTCTATTGACAGGTTGAGCAAGAATGACAGGGAGTTTGTAGAGCTCACAGAGTTCCTGCAAGCAATATAAAAGGAACACATAATAAAACAACGCGACCTGGCACCCGGCCTTTTTTCAGGAGATAATATTGCCTTTTAGGTGCCAAAGTCATAAAATATAGACAAGAAACAGGAGGAATGACCATGGCAGCTTTTCGCATCAACCGCACCAATGACGCAGTATTCAAGGCCATCTTTGCAAAATATCCCAAGATAACCCTGTCACTCATCAACGCTTTCCTTGAATTCCAGTGTACTGAGCAGCTGGTTGACATTGAGTTCATAGACCGGGAAATTGATTCTGACGAATACGAAGGCAAGGAGTCCCGCCTTGACATATTGGGGCGCACCGCCTCCGGCACGAAGGTGAATATCGAAATGCAGATCAATGTCCTCGCCGCCATGGGTGAGCGTTCCCTGTTCTACTGGGCAAGAAATTATGCCGATTTGAAGCGTGGCGAGGAATATGACAGCCTGAAGCGCACCATCGCCATCAATATCCTGGGTTTCAACCTTTTCGATGAAGCAAAGTACCCGGATATGCACAGTTGCTTCGGCATTTACGACATCAAGACAAAATGCCAGCTGACGGACAAGCTGGAAATACATTTCCTTGAGCTATTGAAATACAAGAGTAAGAGCGTGAAAGACATGACCCGCATGGAAAAATGGGCGGCTTACTTCTCCCCTGACACTACCGAGGAAGAACTGGAAGAAATCGCCGCCAGCGAAGAGTCCATCAAAGAAGCGATGGAGGTGGAAGACGTGTTCACCAAAGACGAAGTGGCCAGAAGGTCTTATGAGAAAGCTGAGAAATTCCGTCGCGATCAGGCGGCGCAGCTGAGCTACGCCGAAAAGAGGGGCGAAGAGAAGGGGATCAAAGGCACGATAATCGCACTGAAAAGCCTTAACCTAGACAAGAAAACCATTGCTCTTAAACTGGCAGAAGTTTTCGGTCTCGATGACAAAGCGGCTAACTCCTATGTGGAGGCCAACTGGTAATAGAATACTCTTTTGATGATAAGCATTTTCATACGGCTGGCATTATGCCAGCCGTATTTCAAATCCAGCGACAGGAGGCAAAACATGGATATACGCATGGACGCTGTTCTGGGGGCGGCTTACCGCAGTCCCCAGCAACAAGCCAGAGTTATAACGGAAGCCTGGGCCGCTGAAAACATGTACTGTGTCATGTGCGGAGCACCACGCCTTGAGCACCTGCAAAACAACAAGCCTGTGGCAGACCTCTACTGCCCCCATTGTCGAAATACTTTTGAGCTGAAAAGCCATAACGGGCGCTTTGGTTCAGTGATTGCAGATGGTGCCTATGAAACCATGATGGGAAGGCTCATGGACGATAATAACCCTCACTTGTTCGTTATGGAATACAAGCGTCCTGAGTACATAGTGGAAAACCTCTGGGTAATCCCCAGCTACTTCTTTACTTCGGAAATCATCATCAAAAGAAAGCCTTTGCCACCCACAGCCCGCCGGGCTGGGTGGACAGGGTGCAATATCGCCTGGAAAAATATCCCTGCCCAAGGAAAAATCCCCGTTATCAATCAAAGGAAAATCCTTGACCCTAAAGCCGTTTGTGAAAAAGCCTCCGCCACCACAGCCCTGGCCACCAGCAAAATACAGGCTAGAGGCTGGCTCATGGACGTACTTTACTGCTTAGAGCAAATAGGCAGGGATTACTTCACCCTGCAGGACGTGTACTCCTTCACCGATTACCTGCAAGACCGTCACCGGGAAAATCACAATGTTCAGCCAAAAATCCGTCAGCAGCTTCAATATCTGCGGGATAAGGGATTTGTGGAATTCCTGGGGCGAGGCGAGTATAGATTAAAACAATAATAAACAAGAAAAAGATATCCATAATAAATAATCTCTCAAGGCCAGTTTTTCAACTGGCCTTTTTAAGTATGCAACGCCAATAAAACCAAGCCTTCAAACCATATCAAGAGATGTGAAATAATTGCCTGCAAAGGGCAAAGATGAAACAATACTTGCCAAGATTTGTGATCCTGTGCTATATTATTCAATACAAAATGATCGAAAACGATCGAAAATAATAATTACAGGAGGATTACTGTTGGAAACCATCACGGCTGAAAAGCCTGTCAATAAAAAGCCAAAGAAGATTATAAAATGGGAGCCGGAAGACTTCGAACTGAGAATGACCACACACTGGACATTCCCAAAGCGCGGCGACTGGGCCACACATGACGCAAAATGGCGGGGAAACTGGTCGCCATATATCCCGCGCAATATCATGCTTCGCTATTCAAAAGAAGGTGATTGCGTTCTAGATCAATTCGCTGGCGGTGGCACCACGCTAGTAGAAGCCAAACTATTAAATCGGAACATTATCGGCGTGGACGTCAATGATGTTGCCCTGGAAAGATGCCGGGAAAAGACAGACTTCGAGCATGAAGGGGCGGAAGGCAGGGTTATCCTGCAGAAAGGAGACGCCAGAAATCTTGACTTCCTTGAAGACGAACAAATAGATTTGATTTGCACCCACCCGCCTTATGCCAATATCATCCAATACAGCGAGGATATTCCGGCAGACCTGTCCCGCATGACTATCGCTGATTTCCTGGAAGAAATGAAAAAGGTGGCGAAAGAAAGCTACAGAGTGCTGAAAAAGGACAAATTCTGCGCTATCCTTATGGGGGACACCAGAAAGAAAGGCTGCATGGTGCCAATGTCCTTCGATGTAATGAAAATCTTCGAAGAAGCAGGCTTCACCTTGAAGGAGCTTATTATCAAAGAACAGCATAACTGCAGAGCCACAGGTTACTGGAAAACCAACAGTGTAAAGTATAATTTCCTGCTGATTGCCCATGAGTATCTGTTTGTGTTCAGAAAATGATTAGTAGCTGCTCCATGTAATTTTGGAAAACGGATAAACACAGCTTTGACAACGTGTGAGTTGCTTCATGTGCAAAGCGGATGGAGACGAACACGCTGCCTCACACCGCTATGTTCCATTTTAGTCAGTTACGCACCAGTCGTAATTGCAGCCTTTTCCCAAAAGAACGCCCATGCCAATTACCTTGATACGGGCAACCACACATGCCTTTCCTAAAGTTAAATCATCATTCTACTACCTTCTTGACTGAATATGTCAAAGTAAGTCAGGGGGCAAAAACTAAATAGAAAATTTAAGAAATCAGATGATGGTTAATAGTAAAATTCGGCTAAAATCAACGTTTTTCCCATAATAATTTGGTGTCACATTCGCCTTATCCTTAAAGTAATGTCTTTCCCCTAAAGGAAAATATTCTCTGGCACCACCTGTCTATTGCAAGAAGAGCCTCCCTACGCCTAAATTTTTAGCACAGAGAGGCTCTTAAATTCAATGTATCACTAGTGTAGCATCCTATTGATAACAATACTTTAATCTGTTATTGCAGACTTTGTCAAACTACGATTGACAACTCAGAACAATATACAGTTATCAACCGAACGCTAAACTAGGACGGCTCAGAGTATCTGCTTCCTGCCCACAGGTGCGGGATGCAGCTCCAACTGGGGGTTGTTGTCCCGGATCCAGCCCAGGGCCCACTCGTTGTTCACCAGCAGCACAGGATTATTATGCCTGTCATAGACGAACATGCCGCGGTCGGCGCCCTTGAGGCTTTCGGGAGTGACTTCCCTTTCGTCCTCAAAGGTGAGCCAGCGAGCCACCTCGTAGGGCTGCATATTCATCACGATATCCACATTGTACTCGTTCTTCAGGCGGTACTCCAGCACCTCGAACTGCAAGGTACCCACAGTACCAACGATATAAGACTCGGTGCCTGCGCCGGCCTGCTGGAAGAGCTGGATGGCGCCTTCCTGGGTCAGCTGCTCGATGCCCTTGACGAACTGCTTGCGCTTCATGGTGTCCTTGGCAGACACGCGGGCAAACTTCTCAGGGGGGAACACGGGGAAATCGGCAAATTTGAACTTGTGACCCTCATCGCAGATGGTGTCGCCAATGCCGAAGACGCCGGGGTCAAAGAGGCCCACGATATCCCCCGGGTACGCCGTGTCGATGATTTGGCGGTCCTGGGCCAGGAACTGCTGAGGCTGGGCCAGTTTCAGCATCTTGCCGCTGCGCTCATGCCAGACATTCATATTGCGCTCGAACTTGCCGGAGCAGATGCGGATAAAGGCCAGGCGGTCACGATGGGCCGGGTTCATGTTGGCCTGAATCTTGAAGACGAAAGCGGAGAACTTCTCATCGTCCGGCTTAATGATGCCGTCAGAGGAATTCCTGGGAGCAGGCGTAGGCGCCAGGCGGATGTACTCCTCCAGGAAGTTCTGCACGCCGAAGTTGGTCATGGCAGAGCCGAAGAACATGGGGGTCAGCTCGCCTGCAGCAATGCGCTCCAGGTCGAAGTCCTCCCCTGCCTCGTTCAGCAGCTCAAGGTCATCCTGCAGGGCCTGCCAAGCCACCTCGCCGATGCGCTCGCGCACCTTGGGGTCATCGGGAGCGAAGGTCTCGGAGAAGCGCTCCTCCTGGCCGTGGGAGCTGTCCTCGGCGAAAAGCTCAATCTGCTTCTTCTGCCTGTCGTAAACACCCATATACTGGCCGTCCACGCCGATGGGCCAGTCCATGGGATAGGAGCGGATGCCCAGCACATTCTCCAGCTCGTCCATGATGTCCAGGGGAGCCTTGCCGAAGCGGTCCAGCTTGTTCACGAAGGTGAAGATGGGGATGCCGCGCTGCTTGCAGACCTTGAAGAGCTTCTTGGTCTGGGCCTCGACGCCCTTGGCGATGTCAAGCACCATGACAGCGCTGTCCACGGCCATCAGGGTGCGGTAGGTGTCCTCACTGAAGTCCTGATGTCCGGGAGTATCGAGGATGTTGATGCGGCAGCCCTGATAGTCGAACTGCAGCACGGAGCTGGTAACGGAAATACCGCGCTGCTTCTCGATTTCCATCCAGTCGGACACAGCATGGCGCTGAGTCTTGCGGCTCTTGATGGAGCCTGCCAGATGGATGGCGCCGCCGTAGAGCAGCAGTTTCTCCGTCAGAGTGGTCTTACCGGCATCAGGGTGGGAGATAATGGCAAAGGTGCGGCGCTTGCCTATCTCGCGGTCAAGTTCTTCTTGCAATGCTGACAAAGTCTTACCTCCAAAATATCAAAGGGCCAGCTCCAGCCCCACAGGGCAGTGGTCGCTGCCGAAAATCTCATTGTGAATAGTGGCATCCTTGATAGAGCCTTGCAGGCGCTCCGAGGTGACGAAGTAATCTATGCGCCACCCGGCGTTGGTCTCCCGAGCCTTCCGCAGGTAAGACCACCAGGTGTAGATGCCTTCCTTATCAGGATAAAGGGCCCGGAAAGTATCCGTGAAGCCTGCAGCCAGCAGCTCCGTGAACTTCTCCCTTTCCTCATCGGTGAAGCCCGCGTTGCGGCGGTTGGTCTTGGGATTCTTCAGGTCGATTTCCTTGTGAGCCACATTGAGGTCACCGCAGACGATGACGGGCTTTTTGCTGTCCAAGTCCAAGAGATAGGCACGGAAAGCATCCTCCCATACCATGCGGTAGTCAAGGCGCTCCAGTTCCCGCTTGGAATTCGGCGTATAAACTGTCACGAAGTAATAGTCCGCAAATTCAAGGGTAATGACCCGCCCCTCATGGTCGTGCTCCTCAATGCCCAGGCCATAGGTGACTGCCATCGGCTCAAGGCGGGTAAACACCGCCGTGCCGGAGTAGCCCTTCTTCTCGGCGCTGTTCCAGTACTGGCGGTACCCCGGCAGCTCCAGGATGGCCTGGTCAGGCTGCATCTTGGTCTCCTGCAGGGCAAAGATATCCGCGTCCAGCTGGCGGAAGGACTCCATAAAGCCCTTCTTCAAGCAGGCCCGCAGGCCGTTCACATTCCAGGAAATGAATTTCATGGCAATTCCTCTTTTCCTTATGAAAAGTTTCTCAACCACCAATCAAGGCAGGGACTTCAAGTCTGCCACCGGCCAGAACACCAGTACAGCCTTGCCCTTGATAAGGGCGTCAGGCACGAAGCCCACATCTGCAAAGCGGCTGTCCTCGGAATTGTTGCGGTTGTCCCCCATGACGAACACGGTGCCCTGAGGTACGGTGGACTTGGGATAATCACCGCGGGTCTTCTCCAGGATGTAGTCCTCGCTGAGGACCTGGTCATTCACCAGCACCCTGCCATCTTTTATCTCCACCGTATCCCCCGGAACTGCAATCACGCGCTTGATGAAGTCGCGGCTGGGGTCGCGGGGATACTGGAAGACCAGGATCTCACCCTTCTCCGGCGCGCGGAAGCGGTAGATGAACTTGTTCACCACCAGGCGCTGCTGAGACTGCAGGGTGGGCCGCATGGAAGGGCCGTCCACGATGTAAAGCTCCACCACGAACTGGCGAATAAGGAAGGCCAGCACTACGGCTACGACTATGGACACCAGCCAGTCTTTGACTTCTTCTCCCAATGAACTCATGTATGTTCCTCCTTAATAGCCACGCCAATAACACAAATAGGGACTGCCCCAGGGGCAGTCCCTATCCGGCGCCAGATTAGCGCTTCTCTTTGATACGAGCAGCCTTACCCGTAAGGTTGCGCAGATAGTAGAGCTTGGCGCGACGGACGATACCGTGACGGACAACCTCGATTTTTGCAATGCGCGGGGAATGGACGGGGAACATACGCTCCACGCCGATACCGTAGGAAATACGACGGACGGTGAAGGTCTCACGCACGCCGGTGCCCTGACGGCCGATAACTACGCCCTCGAACACCTGGATACGCTCACGGTTACCCTCGACGATCTTTGCATGGACGCGCAGAGTGTCACCGGGGCCAAAAGCGGGGATGTCGGAACGAAGCTGTTCTTTCTCAAGAGTTTCGATGATGTTCATTTGTATTTCCTCCTAACACTAGACGTTCATGGCAAGCATCCCTAGCGGCTCACTCAGAGGACCGTCCACATACCCTGCTAGTATAGCAAAAATATATGAGGGTTTCAAGAAAAATTTTCCTCATCTCTCCTGAAAGATAATCGTCCCTTCCAGTATGCCCAGATTGCTGGACTCATGGAAATTATACGACTTGGGCGTGTATCCCGGCTCTGCATCTTCCGTCAGGTACCAGATATGGCTGCCGTTTGGCTCCCACTGCACAGTGTAGGGCACCAGCTTCTTGCCCTGGGGCAGCTCTATGGTGGTAGTGCCGCCGATGCGCTTGGTGATGTACTGGGAACCCAGGAACAAATATGCGACACCGCACAGCAGCAACAAAACCACCACTGCCCCTATGCCTGCCTTTTTCAAACCACTCATTGGCTATCCCTTCCTAATCAATAGACCGGCTCGCTCTCCAGCACATCCAGGCCGGCTGCTTCCAGTTCCTTCCTCACCCAATCAAAATGGTCATTGAGCTCCTTGTAGAACTGGCCGCGGAAATCCTCATCGCCCAGGATGGTGCCGGGCCTGTATTCCACGCTGGCATCATTGTCATCGAAGTCCTCGATCTCGAAGAAGTTCTCATGGATGCGCTTCAGCCACTCATGGTAGCGCTCCTCGGCATCCTCGGACTGGATATTCTCAAAGCAGTCCATGAGAAGTTCCTTCTGCCTGTCCGTGAGGCCAGTCACAGGCTCGCAGCTCACAGACTGCAGGATGCGGTAAGTCTTTTCCGAAGCCTCCAGGAACTCGTCCCAACTTTTCGTACCGTCCTTGCTCCGCCACCAGAGGCGCTTGGCATCGAAGCCCGCAGCAGCCTCCCCCACGGTGTCGGCCACTTTGCTCAGGGTCTCGTTGCCCTTCACGAAATCCTCGGCGGCCTTGCCCAAGCGGTCTTTCTGGGCGTTCACAGTATCGGCCAGATTATTGATGGTCTCATTGCCCTGCACGAAGTCGCCGATGGCCTTGCCCAGGCTGGAAGCCTGTGCAGTCACGGTGCTGGTGATATTCTTCAGGGTCTCATTGCCCTCTACGAAATCCCCCACTGCCTTGCCCATGCGGGAGGCTTCCTTGAACAGGAGCTGGCGCTGGCCAGTGTTGATGGAGTCCTTGAGGCCGGAGAAGCCCTGATAAGCCCAAGTGTCAGCATAGGCATGGAGGCCGATGCCAATCCTGAAGCCGAAGTCGGAATTGTCCAGGGTGGTTTCCAGGATGCGGTCGGCCAGCTTCTGCGCCAGGGGACTGTTCTTCCTGCAGGTCAGCTTCTCTTCCTCAGTCTCCCCCTCCAGTCCCGGCAGGAAGTGGAAAGGAATCCAGATTTCCTTGTTGCCCTTGCCAGTCACATTGCCCACCACATTCTGGCTGGAATAGCGCACCGTGACGCCGCGGGCCAGTTCTTCATCCTCGCCGGCGTCAGAGAGGGGGTTCTCGTCAAAATTGTCATCCACCAGCTGGCAGCTGGTAGCGATGATCTGAGAGTTGGCGCTGCCGAACTTCGCCCAGCGCGAAAGCACATACATGGCACTGTAATGGTAATCCAAATCCATGATTTGACCCTCCTTATCATATGTCAATCTTGTCTGAACAAGTGTCAATCATTCCTCTTCATCATAGTCCCCGTCATCGCCGTCGTCGTAGCCGCCATCATCTTCCTCGTAATCGCCGTCGTCCTCTTCTTCGTAATCCTCCTCTTCTTCGCAGTCCTCGCAATCATCTTCCTCTTCTTCGTAATCTTCTTCCTCGTCCTCTACATCTTCGTCATCTTCATCATATTCTTCGTCGTCCTCGTCTTCTTCATCCTCATCGTCATCATCGTCATCATCGTCATCATCGTCTTCTTCGTCGTCTTCTTCGTCGTCATCGTCATCATAGTCATCATCTTCATCGTCATCTTCATCATCATCTTCGTCATCATCTTCATCATCGTCGTCGTCATCGTCTTCATCATCGTCTTCATCATCGTCGTCGTCATCGTCTTCATCATCGTCGTCGTAGTCTTCGTCATCATCGTCATCGTCGTCGTACTCATCGTCATCGTACTCATCATCGTCGTCAATGTCGAACTCGTCCTCATAATCCTCGTACTCGTATTCCTCGTACTCGATTATCTCTTCATACTCTTCGATGACTTCATCGAGATAGGTCACATCGCCGGTTTCCTGATATTTCGCATAGGCCTCCCTGGCTGCTGCCGCTGAAGCTCCACCTGCAGCGGTGAGGGCCGCCAGTTTGGCACCGCGGCCCATCCTGCCAGAACCGCCCTTGCCGCCACTTCCTCCTTTGCCGCCGCCAGAGCCCTTGCCGGAACCTTTGCCGGAAACCTTGCCGCTATGGCCGGATTCCTTCCTGCCGGAGGCCATCTTGGCATATTTCTCGCTGGTGGCCAGGAACTCCAAGGCATCCTTCAAGGTATAGCCCTGGTTGAGCAGGTAGTCGATATCGTTCTGCTCATAGTATTTCCCGTTGGGTGCCAGATACTCGGAGAGTTTTGCCGCTTTCTTCTGAGCGAATTCCTTTGCCTTCTGAGCCACATCCTTCATAGATGCCATACTAGATTACTCCCTTCTATTTACCCCTTGACATTTATCTGATTGCCATTAGGGCGTGTTGATTAATTCACTCAGCCCGTCTTCACGGATCTTGACTGTCCCTGCGTCGTTGACAAATCCTCGACATAGCACCGCTATGCCTGCGGTTTGTCGTCTAGCAATGGACAGCCAATCCCCGCAAATCTGGGCCAAGCTCATTTAATCAACACGCCCTAGGGCGTGTCGAAGAACTCCACCAGCGCACTGCAGCGGCCATTTTTCAACACACCCAAAAACTGGCAACAACAGCAAGCTTACTGCGCATTGACGGTAATCTGCCCCTTGTCCAGGACAAATTCCACCATCTGGGACAGAGCGCTGTCCCCATTTGGTGAAAGGAACTCAAAGAGGTAGCCATAGCTGCCGTCTCCCAGCTCCTCATCCTTCACCTGGGGCTTGTCCCCAATGGTGAAGGTTTCCACTTCCACGGGCTGGAATTCTTCGTCATTGCCACTGATGCTCATGGCGTAGTGGATGGTGGTGATCTTGTCGCCCTGCTTGAGCTTCTTCAGCTCCCTGTCAGCCATGCCATGGCTGTCCAGGCCCTGGCGGGCGCCCAAGATGGTATAGCTGTTGTCCTTGAAGCTGTAGGTCACCTGCAGATTGCACTCCTCCCCGTTCAGCTTGACGGGAATGGAGTAGAGGTTATAGTCATCTTCCATGGCGGTGATTTCCACATAGACAGGATGGCCGTCCAGCATGGGCCAGGTGCCCTGGAAGTTGTCCTTGAAGATACCCTTGTCCCAGTCAGCCTTGATGTCGCCATCGCTGCCCAGGTAGAGAATCAGATCCTTTTTCACATCCACGCTGACCAGATTGCATTGGATGGCAGAGACCAGATCAAGCTTATCCTCAGCCAGCTTCACCTCAGCATAGCCCTCTTTGTCAACGCCCACAGGGGTATCCTCCAGCGCCTTGATATCAAAGACGCCCTTGGCGGGGCTGCTCTTGGCCTGAGTCGCCTGCTGGGCTATCTGCTTCTGGGCCTCCAATTCCTTCTTGTCGTCTGCCAGCTGTTTCTTGAGGTTGTCTATAGTGCCCTCAGGCAGCTTGCCGTAAAGGAGGTACTGGTAGAGATACTTGTGAGGCAGGGAAGCAGAGGTCTGGTTGGCATACATGGCGAAATGATCCCTGTCGCCATCATAGGAATGGAATCCGGAAATGCCGCTGCCCTGGTCACGGTAATAGCTAGTCACCTTGTAAATGACCGCATCATCCACGGCCTTCACCAGCTGCTTGTAGGAATTGGGCAGCTGCTTATTGGACTCTTTGGCCAGGTCTGCCAGGTCCACCATGTTGGTGAAGCCCTGCTTGCGGGTATTGCCGCCATAGTTCTCAGCGGTCTTGGCCTTGCGGGCATAGGCAGAGAAGAACTTCTTGGGGTTCTTCTTCGCCGCCTCCAGCGCCTCAATGCCGAAGGCATCATAAGCCACCTTCAGGGCAGGCATCTTGCTCATGTCGATGACGGAGAGGGTGATGGAATCATCCACATCCTCCTTCTCGCAGCCCTTTACATAGCTGTCGCAGATGGCCTTGCCAATGCCGTTGCCCCCCAGGGCGGGATTCTTGGCCAGGGCCCCTACCCAGCCGGTATAGTACCAGCCGCAGCCCGGCTCCACTTCCTCGGAGCCCACCATGTACTTGGTCAGGCCCTCCAGCATGTGGGCCGTCTCGTAAGTAGCCATCAAGCAGGCGTCAAAGCCGATCAGCTCGAAGGGCGGCTTGTCCTTGGAGGATTCGTACACCGCATCGAAAGCCTGACGGATATCGTTGAGGCTAAGCGGACGCTCCGAGAATTCGTCATAGCAGACACCGCTCATGCTGCCGCCGCCGTGGTCCCAGAAGACGAAGATATGGTGGTCAGCTGCGTAGTTCTCTTTGCCGAAGCGCAGGAAATCCTCCAGCGTGGCAGGATTCCCCATGTCGGCCCCCTTCACTTTCCCCAGTTCATGGAAGCCTTCATTGTCGTAAAGCAGGCGCACCGCCGTCTTGCCCTTGGCACCGATGTCGCTGTGCCACTTCTTGGCCCCGCCGGCCTCGATGAGCACCTTCACATTGGGCGGCAGCTTCACCTTCTCCAGCTCCGCCAAGTCTGCCGACGCAGCGCCGAATCTGGACTCCAGATCCGTGCCGCAGAGATACCAGTGAATGACCCAGGTATCATCCTTGCCATAGGCATCCTTGAACTCCGCCGAAGCAGCCTTTCCCGCCGGCTTGTCATCCGAGCACCCGGCGAGCACAGCCAGCATCATCACCAAGATCACGGCGAGAATACTTCGAAATACACCCCTTGTCATAAAACATTCCCCCTGTCATTTCCATATAACCCTTGCTATATATTCTATTCGAAAATGTTATTTCCTTTTCGCTATAAAAAATTTTCAGACTCATAAAAAATAGCGTGCGCAGTAACCCCTGCACGCTATTATCTTGGCAACCCGTAGCAATCTTTGAGACAGTTATCGTAAGGCATGGATATTGACTCGCCGCCTGTCAGCAGCTTGCCGTCCCCACTTATGGAAGCGAGGGACATCTCATACTCGTCATATCAGGCAATAAGCCATGGCTTCCCGGACATCTTTTTCCGATACATCGCTCTTGCAAACAGTCTTGCCCACCGCCGCAATCAGCACCCAGGTCACCTTGCCACCTACGGTCTTTTTGTCGTGGAAGATGTCCTCATACATCTTGTCCACGGTGCAGCCCTCTGCCCTGATGGGAAGGTTCAGCGCCTGCAGCAGTTTTTCCGTGCGGGGCAGGACTTCTTCCGGCAACAAACCCAAGCTGATGGAAAGGCGCACCGCCCCCACCATGCCGATGGCTACGGCTTCGCCGTGGTTGTAACGGACATAACCCGTCTCCTTCTCAATGGCATGACCGATGGTGTGGCCGAAGTTCAGGATGCGACGCAGCCCTGCCTCCTTCTCATCCTCGCTGACCACTGCCGCCTTGATGGCGCAGGAACGGGCGATGATGTAGGAAAGGCTCTCCTGCTCCAAGGAGAGGATTTCCTTAACATGACCCTCAAGATAGGCGAAGAAATCCTTGTCGTAGATAAGACCGTACTTGACCACCTCGCCCAAGCCGGTAGAAATCTCCCGGGGCGGCAGGGTCTTCATCAGTTCCAAGTCCATGAAGACCGCTTTGGGCTGATAGAAGGCGCCAATCAGATTTTTCCCCAGAGCATGATTCACCGCCACCTTGCCGCCAACACTCGAGTCCACCTGTGAAAGCAGGCTGGTTGGCAGCTGCACGAAGGGCACGCCCCGCATATAGGTCGAAGCGATAAAGCCCGCCAAGTCTCCGACTACGCCGCCCCCCAAGGCAAAGACAGGGGATTTCCTGTCCAGGCCCGCCTTGATGCACTCCGTATAGACAGTTTCCGCCACGCCCAAAGACTTGGAGCTTTCCCCGGCTGGCACGGTGACCAGAGCAGCCTCAAGGCCTGCCGCCTTCAGCCAGTTGCAGACTTTCTCCCCGTAAAGCGGGCCTACCTTGCTGTCCGTCAGCAGCAGGGCTTTTGAGGAAAAGCCTGCCCCCTTTACGAATTCTTGCAATTCCGCGTTGAGATTCCTGCCGATAATTATTTCGTAGCTGTCCGGGCCAAGTTCCACCCGGACTTTTCTCTGTACCTCACCCATGGAGCTCCCCCCTGGTCTTCAACATGTGGACAATGCGCTCTGCCACCTGCAGGGGAGACAGATCCCCCGTATCCACGAAATAGTCAGCCTGACGGTATAATCCTTCCCTTTCCGCCAGCAGCTTCTCAATAGCAGCGAGCCTGTCGCCCTGATCTGCCCCGTCCAGCACAGGCCGCTCCCCTTTGCGCCCTGTGCGCTCCAGGATAACCTCAGGGGTGGCGGTGAGACAGACGATGAGACCGCTTTTCTTCAGCAGAGCCACATTCTCCGGATCCTTGATAGTGCCGCCTCCGGTAGAAATCACCGCATTGGCCCGCTCTGAAAGTTTCTTTGCCAGCTCTTTTTCCAACTGGCGGAAATGAGCCTCGCCCTTGGTCTCGAATATCTTCGGAATGGTGGTTCCCTGCTCGTCCTCAATGCGGCTGTCCATGTCTATGAAGGCTTTTCCCAACCGCTGGGCCAGCACTTTGCCGGTGCTCGTCTTGCCAGTGCCCATAAAGCCTACCAGCACGATATTCTTCATCCTGCCACCCACTCTTTCCTCAGGCGTTCCTTGTAAGCAGCGAGAGCCGCCTGCACATCCACCATGGCATCAGAGCCGAACTTCTCGCAAACGGCCTGAGCCACCACAAAGGCTGTCATGGCCTCCCCTACTACGGATGCAGCAGATACGGCGCAGGTATCGCTGCGCTCCTTGCAGGCCATGACTGCCTGATGGCTCTCAATATCCACTGACTGCAATGGCTGCATGAGGGTGGGAATTGGCTTCATGGCGGCCCGGAGGACGATTTCTTCCCCGTTGCTCATGCCCCCCTCCAGCCCACCGGCCCGGTTGGTCTTGCGGCAGGGACGCCCATCCTTGTCCAGATAGACCTCATCGTGGATAAGGCTGCCTGGGAGGTAGGCACACTTAAAGCCTGCCCCTATCTCCACCCCCTTGATGGCCTGAATGGACATCAGGGCAGCAGCCAGCCTGGCATCGAGGCGCCTGTCCCACTGAATGTGGCTGCCCAGCCCCACAGGCACTCCTCGCACCGCAACTTCAAAGACTCCCCCCAGCGTGTCCCCTTCCTGCTTGGCTTCGTCAATCCTTTCCTTCATGCGTGCCTCTGCTTCGCTGTCATAGCAGTTCAGCTCAGAAGCATGGCCCTTGCCCAGTCCCGTGCGATCGATCTTTCTCTCGTCTACAGCCTCTCCGCCGATATTCACCACCTGGGATACGACCTCCATCCCCAGCGCACGAAGGAATTCCTTGCACACAGCCCCTGCCGCCACTCGCATGGTGGTTTCTCTGGCGCTGGAGCGCTCCAGGATGTCCCGCACATCTGCCCGGGCGTACTTGGCCACCCCCGTGAGGTCCGCATGGCCGGGACGGGCTGCCGTCACCTTCTCACCCTCCGGCTCGCCGAAAGGCGCCATGCGTCCCCCCCAGTTGCCATGGTCCCTGTTCACCACCCGCAGGGTGATGGGCCCGCCCAGAGTCTCCCCGAAACGGACACCGCTCACCACTTCCACCTTGTCCGTCTCTATCTTCATGCGGCCGCCCCGGCCGTAGCCCTGCTGCCGCCTTGCCAAATCCCTGTTGATATTTTCCTCAGACAGCTTCAGCCCTGCAGGCAAGCCCTCCAGGATTGCCGTCAGGCAAGGGCCGTGGGATTCCCCCGCCGTCATAAAACGCAGCTCGCTCATACACACACCTCGTTACATTCTCTGTGGATAATCAGTTGTGTATAGTGTACGATATAGGCATGTATAAATCAAGCATTTTGCAAAGTTATACTTGCAACTTTGTAAACTTTTTCCGTCACATATCCTCCGCAAACATCACCAATAGCATTTCAGCCTCCAGCTTGCCGCTGTCCCCCTGGGCATGCACCCGCATCTGCCTCAGCTGATAAAACCGCTCTTCTCCCCGCAGGCGCTGCAGGAAATCCAGCAGCTGAAAATAATCGCCCGCCACCTTGAGCTGCACCGGCAAAGCCACGCACTGCTCCTCTAATGCCTGCCGTTCCCGAGGCAGGGCCTCCTCCAGCTGAAGCCCCGTCCCCAACGCATCTGCTTGCAGCCTGCCCAGGAACTCTCCCTGGTTCAGATGAACCGGCAGGGCTTTGTCCGCCCGCTCCAGCCGCTGTGCCAATTCCGTCTGGTACTCAGTCAGATTCAGATGAGCATTCTGGAAGTTCTGCACTGCTATGTATTCTTCCCGCAGCTGCAAAGCCTGCGCCTCATTTTCCCGGCACCTTTCCTGCAATGGCAGATGCACGAAAAAATAAAACAGGCAAAAAAGCACGCCGCCTGACACCAGGATCAGCTTCAGCCTTTCATCTGCCTTCATATCCCCATCTCCATTTTCAGCCGGAACTCAACCAGCCCCTCCTGCTGCCGTGATTCTTCCAGCACGGGCACAGAAGTGAAAAATTCCCTGTCCTTCTCAAAGGCGCCCAAGAACTCTCCCAGGGCGCTGTAATCCACAGCCTTGCCCCTTATGTGCATGACTTTTTCCTCCGTGCAGTCCACTTCTGTCAGCCAGGCACCTTCCACAGTAACCGTCCCCAGGTGGATAAGGAGGCTATCCAGCGGCCGAGAGTTTTCTGTCAGCCTGCTAAGGCGCATTTCCTTCGCTTCGGCTGCCGCTGCCATCCTCCTATGCGCGTTCATGGCCTGTCTGGCAGGCTCCACTTCTGCCAGCTGCTGCCGTGCATCATCTGACTCCCGTGCAGCCAGGTAAAGGCTGCCCATATCTATCCCCAGCCAGGCAACTGCCACACTTACCATAAGCGCTGCTGCCAGCTTTCCCATGCCTTCATAATTCCAGGTATTTTTCTCATGACTGCCTTCCAGCAGATTATCAGGCCAGCCTGCTCCCCCCAGGCCAGCCAAGGCAGCAGCGGCATACACAGACCGTCTCTGCTCAGCGGGAGCTGCCATTTCTTCGCCTTTTGGGCCGGCTATCAGCTTCGTCCCTATTTTCCAACCTCCAGCCGAAGGAGCACATTCCACTAGCACAGGCGTTTCCGGATATATCCCCTGCAGCGCACATCCCCTCTCCTTGAACGCCGCCTGCATGAAAGCTGCCTTTTCCTTTTCCAGGGCCACAGCTTCCATCAGGCCATCTTCCTCAGGCAGGCTCACGCAAGTGCAGCTGACCATTTCCTGGGACAAGCCACAATCATGCAAGAACCTGTCCATTTCCCAGTAGGCAGCCGTCTTTTGCTCTGGCAGCGGGATTTCCGAAGATATGTCGAGCAAATGGCAAAAGCACTCCTTTTCCGGCAGGCATACTGACAGTGCCGTTTCCTCCCAGCCTTCCCGGGCCAACCTCAGTCCTGTCCTTTCTGACAAAAGCTTCACCATCTCCCTGAACTCAGACGGCTTCTGCCACTGTTCTTCTGCCTGCCGCCCTATCCTCCAGCCGTCCCCGCCTCGCAATAATTCCACAAAGAATATTTCTGATTTTCCAGGGTAAACTCCCACTAAGTTCCCGGGACAGGCATAAATCGACGACTTCAGCAGTGTCTTCAGCCAGGCAAGCCTATTTCTCAGGCAGTTCTGCCAGTCCTCTCCATCCGCACCAAACAAAGCCCTCCCCCTTCCTTTCCAGCCAACCGCATACCACCTTGCTCTTTGCTCTGTCACTTTCCCCTTCTCTCTTTGCCAGAGCCTTGAGGAAGAATCCCTGCTCCCTGCCAGCGTGCGCCGATACAGGCCTGAGGAAGCCCTTTACCACCATTCCCTCATAACTTTGTGCTTGGCCATAGGCTTTCCATTTTTCCTCTGACAGCCCCGCCAGCAGAGCTGGATCATGCTCTATCTCTGCGGCCATTCTCTCCACGCAGCTCTCCGCCGCCAGTCTCAGCCTTGTTTCCTCAAGATACTCAGTGCTGCCTCTGGCTTCATATCCCGCTACAGTTGCCAAGCTCAGTCCCAGGAAGAAAACCGCCAGCATGCTGCATAAGGCCAGCACAGCAACGGCTCCCTGCTCCCGCACCTCTGCTCTCATGTAGTCCCGCCCCCTCTTTCAGGAGGCAGATAAACTTCTGTGGCCAGCCTGTAACGCGCCCCCTTGACGCGCTGGCTCTCAGCCTCCAGCCAGATCTTATACAGCCCCGGCCGCCCCACAGGATCTACTTCCCTGATGCCAAAGGATGTCACTGCCACCATAGCCCAGGCATGATTGCCGGTCATAGGCTGCTCCGGCCTGTTTTCCACCAATTTCCGCACGCGCTTCCGATCCTCATTCACGAAATATTGCTTCGCTCTCCCCTTTTCGTCATATATTTTAATCGACTCATTGGTGTTCCCCCGGCTAAGCCTGGATGCCGACAGGCAGTCATCCATCACCCGCACCAATGACTGCTGCACCTCCTGCTGCACCTCTTGCTGCGCCCTGAACGCCAGATAATTCTTGGCCGCAGCAGTCACCCCCAGGGCAATCCCTGCCAGAATAACTGCCAGCACCGGCAAGGCCAGCAAGAATTCCAGCAACACCAGGCCTGCCTCCCCATCTTTAATCTGCTGTACCCTTTTCATGGGCCACCACTTCCCGTTCCAGATTCAGGCCACCGTCCCTATCCCTGCCCTGCCAATGTATCTGCACCGAAACCCGGTAAATTCCCCTGCCGCTGCCCTCAATATGTGTCTCCACGCTGTAAGCATTGCCACCGGCAGATAGCTCATCACCCTCTCCCTGCCAGGGAAATTCCCCCGGGACAAGCGCATTGCAGTCAGCAGCAGCCTGTGCCGCAGCGAACTGCGTCCTGGCCATAAAGACAGCTCTCATCCTGCAATCATCTGCTCCACGCAGTTCCATGCTGTGCGCAAAAAAATACAAGCAAGCTGACATTACCAGAAGGGCTGCTCCAGCCACCAGAGTTTCCAACAGGAAAAATCCACTTTCATCCCGTTTCACTCTCAGGTGCCACTCCTTTCCAGCCTGGCCCTGCCTGCAGTATCGATGACCACATGGCAGTTTATGTCCTCCCCGGCAGCACCTAAAATCAAGATGGTGATATTGGGATAGATATTGCCATTCTCACCGAAGTACAGGAATTGATCTTTGCCATCCCAGTTCCCCATGAATTGCATGTGGACAGTAGGCAGGCATCTATGCTTTTCAAGGCTCTGCCCGCCCCTGTATATCACATATCCTTCACCATCTATCTTCATGCATGGACGCGCTGCAGCAGGGCCAGCGCTGCCGTCTTCAGCTATGCTCCCCGCCTCTGTCCTGGCCAGCATCTGCTGGCAGCGTATCTCTCCCAGCAGATGCTCTGCCTCAAACCGCACGGCCCCATGCTGATACGCACGCCAGACAGCAGGCAGGACCAACTGAAAGGCCATGCCTGCCAGCAGGACTACGATGAGGAGCTCCAGCAGCATGACTCCTCCCTCGCCGCTTCCCCTTTTCATAGCAGCATCTCCCAATACCAATTCCACAGGGAATCCCCCAGGATATAGGCAGCATATGCCCCTACAGAAAGAAAAGGGCCGAAAGGCAACGCATCTTTTCCCTCATAGCCTCTCGTCAGCATAATGCATGCGGCAAGGCCGCCGAGGACTATTGCCAGGGCAACGGCAGCCGCAGTCCCCCTGATTCCCAGCCAAATGCCTATGGCAGCTGCCAGCTTGATGTCCCCCCATCCCACTCCACCGCCGCTGGAAAAACGCAGCAGGCAGAAGAAAAGTCCCGCCGTTCCTGCCGCCAGGCACGAATCTGCCCATCCTGCCTCCAGGAATCCCAAAGCCTCCAGCACCAATCCTATGACGGCCAGGGGCAGCAATATCCTGTCGTACAGCAGGCCGTAATGCGCATCAAAGACAGCCAGCACAGACAGGAACCCAGCCAGCACAGCCCCTGCCAATCTTGCTGTCCCGCCTGGCAACAGCCACAGCCAGGGCAGGCAAAAGAGCCAGCAAAGGATGCACGCCCTCCCATGCTGCTTCAGCAACGGCCAGTCAAAAGTCCGATAAGCACTCATCCTCAAGCCTTCCATCAGCTTTTCTTCTTGCCACCGAAGTCATACAGAGTGTATTTTCCCAGATGCGCCTGCATGCGCCCGCTTTCATTGGGCGAAATCGTGTAAGCCTTTGCGGGCACATCCACCGTATCGCCATCGATATTGCATTCACCCGTAGGGGGCTTTATCTGTTCGTAATTTTCCAGATAGTTCTCCAGGTCTTCCAGGCTGGCAGGAGCATTCCCTTTATCTATCCTGTAAAGGACTATAGATGAATCTATAGTGGACAGATCAGACTGGATCTTAGCCGTATTGGCAGCTGACAGAGCCGCTGAGAATTTCGGCACTGCCATGCTGGCCATAAGGCCTACTATCAGCACAGCGATCAGCACCCCCAGCAAGGTGAACCCACGCTGGCCTTCAAAACTTTCCCTTGCCGTCTTTTTCGCTGCCACCTCTGCCGACTTGTCTTGCTTCATGCATCCTCCACGCTCCTTTCCCACAAAAGAAAAATACGCCAGAAAGACAAACTCTACATTTGTCCTTCTGGCGCACATATTCTACAAGGATTTCCTATTTCCTCCAACCCAAGGTAAAATTATCTCAACAACGAAAAAAGCCTCCCTTGACAGGAGGCTTGACACTCACTTGGAGGCGACACCCAGAATCGAACTGGGGATAAAGGTTTTGCAGACCTCGGCCTTACCACTTGGCTATGTCGCCGGTATGGAGCGGAAAACGAGGCTCGAACTCGCGACCCCCACCTTGGCAAGGTGGTGCTCTACCACTGAGCTATTTCCGCAATAGTGGCGACCCGAAGGAGACTTGAACTCCTGACCTCCGCCGTGACAGGGCGGCGTTCTAACCAACTAAACTACCGGGCCGTTCCAACTTTTGTGTCGCTGTCGTTCAGCGACATATATCATTATACGCAGGAGACTTATCCATGTCAACACCTTTTTTCACTTTTTCCGAAAAAAGTTCAAGAGGCATGAAACTGCTTATTTATCGTTCTTGCCATCAAGGTGGAACTGCAACCTGTTCATGACCATTTCCAAGGCCACCTTGTTCTCCCCACCCTCCGGGATGATGATATCGGCATAGCGCTTGGACGGCTCAACGAATGCCTCATGCATGGGCTTCACCGTGCTCAGATACTGGTTGATGATGCTGTCCAAAGTGCGGCCACGCTCCCTGGTGTCGCGCATGATGCGGCGAAGGATGCGCACATCAGCATCAGCATCCACGAAGATCTTTATATCCATCAACTGGCGCAAGCACCTCTCATGAAAGGTCATGATCCCCTCCACCACAATGACCCGTGACGGCTTCACCGTGACGGTCTTGTCGCTGCGGTCGTTGATGGTGTAGTCATAGATAGGGCACTCTATGGCAAAGCCATTCTTCAGCGCCGTCAGATGCTCCAGCATCAGCTCTGTGTCAAAAGCGTTCGGGTGGTCAAAGTTCAGCTTGGCACGCTCTGCGGGGGGCATGTCATGATGGGCACGGTAGTAATTATCGTGATAGATCACCGTAACCTGGTCACCGAAATTCTCCACCAGCTTGCGGGTGATGGTGGTCTTGCCGCTGCCCGTACCGCCTGCGATGCCAATGACGATTATCTTTCCCATTTACTGCTATACCTCCATAATACACAAACAAACTCATTGTCACTATGATATAAAGAAACCACCCTCATGTAAAGGGTGGTTCGCAAAACAGTTGAATTTTTACTTTTTGTACTCCTCTGCCAGCTTCTTGAAAAGAGGCAGCGAACGGCGAATGGTATCTGTCTTGATGCAGTACGCAGCGCGGAAGTAGCCGGGACAGCCGAAATCTGCGCCAGGCACCAGCAGCAAGCCGTACTTCCTGGCCCGCTCGCAAAAGGCGTAGTCATCTTCCTCCAAGGCCTTGGGGAAGAGATAGAATGCCCCCTGCGGCTTCACGCACTCGAAGCCTGCCTCGATGAGCCCCTGGTAGAGCAGCTGGCCATTTTCGCGATAGGTGCTGATATCCGAGGGACGCCCTGCGCAGCGGGCTATGACCAGCTGCCAGAGAGAAGGCGCATTGACATGGGTCAGCACGCGGGCCGCTCCCGCAATGGCCCCATAGACCTGCTGAAAGTCCGCCACCGTATCAGGCACCATGATATAGCCTATGCGCTCACCGGGCAGGGAAAAGGATTTGCTGTAAGAATAGCAGACCAGGGTATTCTCATAGTAATTGGGAATATATGGCACCTCAAAGCCCTCATAGGCAATCTCGCGATAAGGCTCATCTGCGATCAGGAAGATTGGATGCCCATACTCTTTTTCCTTCTTCCGCAACACCTCGGCCAGCTGGCTGATAGTCGCTTCTGAGTAAACTGCCCCGCTGGGATTGTTGGGAGAATTCACGATCACCGCCTTGGTGCGGGAGCTGAGGCATTTTTCCAGCGCCCCAAAGTCGATCTGGAAATCTTCGGTCCTGGCAGGCACCACTACCAGCTTTCCTCCCACCGACTCCACAAAGCAACGGTACTCCGGGAAGAAAGGCGCAAAGGTCAGATATTCGTCCCCTTCTTCAAAGAGAGCCTTGAAGCAGATGGTGCAGGCAGCAGCAGCTCCGGCTGTCATGAAGAGATTCTTTTCCGTAATCTCCAAGCCAAAGCGCTCCTTGATGCTCTGGGCGATGGCCTTGCGCACCGTAGGCGCGCCGGGAGCCACCGTGTAGCCATGGACCTGGGCAGGCTCCATGGACTGCAGTATATCCAAGGCAGCCTCTTTTATGTATTCGGGCGCAGGCACATTAGGATTTCCCAGACTGAAATCGAAAACCTTGTCTTCCCCCTCACGGGCTGCCAGACGGCGCCCATATTCAAAAACATCTCTGATGGTGGATTTCCTGGTTCCAAGCTCATACATCTTCTGGTCAACCATAAGCACATCTCCCATGTAATATAAACAAATATCTTTATCCAATAAAACACGCTTTACATTTTAACATATGGAGGCGCAAAAAAAAAGACCCTCCATTCCAGAGAGTCTATGCCTTCACTCGCAAAAATATTTCATGCTGGTCTTTTTCCACTCACGCTTGCTGTAGAGCATGATGCGCTCCCCGGCGCCGGTTTCCTCCCCCAGTTCCCGGGCTATCTGCTCGCATTCCTCACGGCTGCGTCCATGAATCATGGTGTAAAGGTTGTAGGGCCAGCCAGGAGCCGTGGTACGGTCATAGCAGTGCGTTACCGCAGGATTTTGGGCCATTGCCCTGGCAATGTCGTCAAGCCTTTCCCCCGGCACAATCCAGGCCACCAGGACATTAGCCTTGAAACCAACTTCCCTATGGCGCAGCACTGCTCCCATCTTGCGGATCTTCTTATCCTTCTCCATGGCCTTCACCCGCTCCAGGAAAAGCTCCTCGGAGATGCCTATGCCTTCAGCCATTTCCTTGTATGGCTCTGCCACCAGAGGAAACTCCCCCTGCAAGGTCCTGATTATCTTTTTATCCAGCTCGCTTAAGGTTGTGACTTCCGCCACCACTATCCCTGCTTTCTCGATTCAATGACACTACTGCAACTGGAACTGCACATTGATCTTGTATTTTTTGTGTGCCTTGAGGTTCAGCACATCCTCCACCCCGGGCAAGTTCCTCACTTCTGAGATTATGGTCTTTTCCTGCTGCTCGCTGGGCGTCAGCAAGGTGAACCACAGGTTATATTTGCCCTCACGCTCATAGTTATGGGTGGCACCAGGATAGCCATTGATAACGTCTGCCACCTCGGCGATGTGCTCCGGCGCCACCTTGAGGGCTACCAAGGTACCGTGATATCCCAATCTGTTAGAATCGAAAAAGGTTCCGATGCGGCGCAAGCAACCGTCTGCTTTTAATTTCTGCACCCGCTGAAGCACCACTGCCTCCTCTGTTCCCAGTTCCCGGGCCAGTTTTGCAAAAGGGCGGCTGCACACTGGCAGATGTCCCTGCAAGAGATTGAGCAAATCCTTGTCAAAGGCCGTAAGCTCCATTATCTATCCCTCCCCGGCAGAATCCCTGTCTAAGCTGAATGTGAATCCGATTCACAATTCTTTATACTTATTCTACCAAAACAGAAGCAATCACGTCAAGCAAATCTGAACGCCCTTCATTTTTCAACGAAGAATAGGGCAGCACAGAGAGTTCTGCCACCCCCAGTGCCCGCTTTATGATGGCTATCTGTTTCTGCCTGGCATTCTTGCCTATCTTATCTGCCTTGGTAGCCACGATCAGCACAGGGATATTGTTCTCCACCAGCCACTTGAACATGTCCACATCAGAAGCCATGGGCTCGTGGCGTATGTCAATGAGCTGGCATACGAACTGCAGATTTTCCGAAGTCAGCAGATATTCTTCGATGAACTTTGACCATAGCTTGCGCTTTTCCTTGCCGGTCTTGGCGTAGCCATATCCCGGCAGATCCACGAGATAAAAAGACTTGCGCTCCTCTGCCCCTTCCAGCTTTGCCCCCAGCTCATAGAAATTGATGGTCTGAGTCTTGCCAGGCTGGGAAGAAACCCTGGCCAGCCCCTTGACTCTGGTGAGGGAGTTTATCAGGGAAGACTTGCCTACATTGGAGCGTCCGATGAAGACCACCTCCGGCAAGTTCCCCTCCGGATATTGCTCTCTCTTCACTGCCGAGGCAATGTATTTGCCCTGCGTGATGACTACGCTCTCCTTTTCTTCCATTTGTGGCACTCCTTTCAAAAAGCCTTCCCCTTGAGGGAAGGTGCCCAGCTAAGGGCAGATGAGGTGCATTCCAGCAGGTCATGCCAGCATAACCTGCTGATTTCCCGCCTCATCCGTCAGTCCGTCGGACTGCCACCTTCCCCTCAAGGGGAAGGCAATATATCACTTTTCGTATAACGCCGTCGCCAGCACCTCGTCCATATGCTCCACGGGCACGAACTCCAGCTTCTCCCTCACATTCTCGGGAATATCCTCGATATCGCGCTCATTTTCCTTGGGCAGGATGATGGTCTTCATTCCCTCGCGGTAGGCGGCCAGCACTTTTTCTTTCAGGCCGCCGATGGGCAGCACATTGCCCCTGAGGGTAATCTCGCCTGTCATAGCCACATCGCTTCTGACTTTCTTGCCTGTCAGGGCAGAGATCATGGCGGTGGCCATGGTAATGCCAGCCGAGGGGCCATCCTTGGGAATTGCCCCCTCCGGCAGGTGGATGTGTATATCATCCTTCTCGTAGAAATCATCTTCCAGCTTGAACTTCTGGGCGCGGCTGCGTATGTAGCTGAGGCCTGCCTGGGCAGACTCCTGCATCACATCTCCCATCTGGCCCGTGAGTATGAGCTTGCCCTTGCCTTTCAGTACAGTGGCCTCCGTGGGCAGGATATCTCCCCCTACTTCCGTCCAGGCCATGCCTGTAGCCAGGCCAACCTGAGGCTTCTTCTCAGCCTTGGTCTCCAAAAACTTGGCCCGACCCAGAAAATCTTTGAGGTTTGTCTTGGTGACCTTGATGGGAGCATCCTCTCCCTCCACGATCTTGCGGGCAGCCTTGCGGCAGACCTGGCCTATGACGCGCTCCAGCTCGCGGACACCAGCCTCGCGAGTGTACTCCTGGATTATCTTCTGAAGCACCGTGGTACTGAGGGAAATATCCTTTCCCTTGAGGCCGTTCTCCGTCCGCTGGCGCCCCAGCAGATAGCGCTTGGCTATCTCCAGCTTCTCGATTTCTGTATAGCTGGAAAGGGTGATGACCTCCATGCGGTCACGCAGGGCCCTGGGAATATTGCTGAGATTGTTGGCTGTTATGATCCACATGACCTTGGACAGGTCGAAGGGCAGTTCTATATAGTGGTCGCTGAAAGTGTTGTTCTGGGCAGGGTCCAGCACCTCCAGCAGGGCTGCCGCAGGATCCCCGCGGTAGTCGTTGCCCAGCTTGTCCACTTCATCCAGCAGGAACACAGGGTTCTTCGTCCCTGTATGCCTGAGGCTTTCGATGATGCGTCCGGGCATGGCTCCCACATAAGTGCGGCGGTGCCCCCTGATTTCTGCCTCGTCCCGGATTCCTCCCAGGGAAGCGCGGACGAACTCACGACCCGTAGCCCTTGCCACGGAGGCCGCCAGAGAAGTCTTGCCCACGCCGGGAGGACCTACCAGGCAGAGGATAGGCGCTCGCTTGTCATCGGCCAGCTGCTGCACTGCCAGATAGTCGAGAATCCTGTCCTTTACCTTGGTGAGCCCATAGTGATCATGGTCAAGCACCCGCTTGGCCTCATTGATATCTGTGTGCAGCTCGGATTCCTTGCACCAGGGCAGATCTAAAAGCCAGTCCAGATAATTGCGGATGACGCTGGTCTCAGAGTTCATATTGTTCATGCCATCCAGACGCTTGAGCTCCTTTTCAACAGTTTCCCTGACCTTCTCAGGATACTCCCCTTCTTCCAGCCGCTTCCTGTATTCCTCTATTTCGCTGGTGCGTTCATCCTTGTCTCCCAATTCCTTGTGAATGGCCTTGATCTGCTCCCGCAGGTAATAATCCTTCTGGATTTTCTCCATCTGCTTGCGCACCTGGACCCCAATCTTCTGCTCCATCTTCATGAGCTCGATTTCATGGGCCAGGACGCCATAGAGCTTTTCCAGGCGGGACTTGATATCTATGCAGGAAAGCAATTCCTGCTTGGTTTCTACCTTGAGGTTCAAATGGCTGGCAATCAGGTCAGCCAGCCTGCCGGCATCATCTATGATGGCCACAGACACCAAAGTTTCTGCCGGGATTTTTTTCGAGAGCTTGACCCACTCCTCGAATTCATGGCTGACACCGCGGGAAAGGGCTTCCATTTCCAGAGAAGTATCCTGCTGCTCATCCTCATAGGCAGTCACTGCCACCTCATCATAGGTTTCCATGGCCTGGAATCCTTCTATGACACCGCGCACCAGTCCCTCTACCAATACTCGCATGGTACCGCCCGGCATCTTGATAAGCTGGCGCACCTCAGCGATGGTGCCAGTTTCATAAAGATCTTTTTCCTCCGGAGACTCAATCTCCGCGTCACGCTGGGCAACCAGGAGTATTCTCCTGTCCCCCACCATGGCCTGCTCCAGGGCCGCCATGGAACGGTCCCTGGCCACATCCAGATGTATGATCATGTACGGAAAGACCGTCATGCCCCGCAAGGGAAGCACCGGCAGCGTTCTTGTCTCTGCCATTGTCATTCCTCCTAAATCCAATATATATTAAGATAAGGCGCTGCTCAGGCAGCGCCTTATCCATTAGTCCTGCCCATCAGGCAGATTCTTCTTTTTTGTCCTGACCGGACTTAGCAATGGTGAGAACAGGATCCTTGCGCGCCGTGATGGCCTCCTTGGTGACCTTGCAGGCAGAAACGCCTTCCACAGAAGGAATCTCGTACATGACATTGCGCATGATGCTCTCCAGAATAGAGCGCAGTCCCCTGGCACCAGTCTTGCGCTTCAAGGCCTCCTTGGCTATATGGCGCAAAGCCTCCTCCTCAAAGGAAAGCTTCACCCCATCCATTTCCAGAAGGCGCTGGTACTGCTTGACCAATGCGTTTTTGGGCTTGGTGAGGATGCTCACCAAAGCGTCCTCATCCAGGGAGTCCAGAGTCACCACAATAGGCAGACGGCCGATAAACTCTGGGATGAGCCCATTCTTGAGCAAATCCTCCGGCAATACCTTGCTTAAAGTCTCGCCTATATTTCTCTGCTTCTTGGACTTGATAGCTGCTCCGAAGCCCATCTGCTTCTGTCCCAGACGCGCTTCAATGACCTTCTCGATTCCATCAAAAGCGCCGCCGCAAATAAAGAGGATATTTGTGGTATCAATCTGGATGAGCTCCTGATGGGGATGCTTGCGTCCGCCCTGAGGCGGCACGGAAGCGGTAGTCCCCTCCAGGATTTTCAGCAGGGCCTGCTGGACGCCTTCGCCTGACACATCACGGGTGATGGAGGGATTTTCAGATTTGCGGGCAATCTTGTCTATTTCGTCGATATAGATAATGCCACGCTCCGCTTTTTCCACATCGTAATCCGCAGCCTGTATGAGCTTCAGGAGGATGTTCTCTACATCCTCGCCCACATAGCCTGCTTCCGTAAGGGCAGTCGCATCCGCAATGGCGAAGGGAACCTTCAGTATCCTCGCCAGAGTCTGCGCCAGCAGCGTCTTGCCGCTGCCGGTAGGCCCAAGCATGAGGATATTGGATTTTTGCAGTTCCACATCGTCGCTCTTGCCCTGTCCTGAATTGACACGCTTGTAATGGTTATACACAGCCACGGAGAGGGACTTCTTCGCCTCTTCCTGGCCAATGACATACTGATCAAGAATAGCACGGATGTCCTTCGGTTTCGGGACGTCCTTGAGCTCTACCTCTACATCTTCGCTGAACTCTTCCTCGATGATTTCGTTGCAAAGCTCGATGCATTCATCACATATGTATACTCCCGGCCCAGCTACAAGTTTTCTCACCTGTTCCTGGGTCTTGCCACAGAAGGAGCACTTCAGCTGGCCCTTGTCATCCCCAAACTTCAGCATGACATCACCTCCTATTCCTTGGTGGCTTTCTTAGCAGCCGCTTTCTTGGGACGATTGATAACTTCATCAATGAGTCCGTAAGCCTTGGCTTCCTCGGCACTCATGAAGTTATCGCGCTCGGTGTCCTGATTGATCTTGTCCCTGTCCTGTCCAGTATGACGCATCAGGATATCATTGCCCACTTCGCGCAGGCGCAGGATTTCCTTGGCCTGTATCTGGATGTCCGTGGACTGGCCCTGGGCGCCGCCCAAGGGCTGATGGATCATGATGCGAGCCAGCGGCAAGGCGTAGCGCTTGCCCTTGGCACCGGCAGCCAGCAGGAGCGATCCCATACTGGCTGCCTGCCCAATGCAGATAGTGGATACATCCGGCTTGATATACTGCATGGTATCGTAGATGGCAAGACCTGCTGTCACCACGCCGCCCGGGCTGTTGATGTAGAGATGGATGTCCTTGTCAGGATCCTCCGACTCCAAGAAGAGCAACTGGGCTACTACTGAATTAGCTACATTATCATCGATGGGGCCTCCCAGGAAAATAATCCTGTCTTTCAGAAGGCGGGAATAAATATCATAAGCCCGCTCCCCACGACTGGAACGCTCCACTACCATAGGTACATAGTTCATTTGTCTACCCCCATTAGGGAACCAGAAATCTGAACGAAGGATCAGGCAATGCTGTCAATGATGAACTGCGCCGTCTTCTTGCGGAGTACGGTGGCAGCCAGATCGCCCAGGCGTCCCTGTTCCTTGATAATCTTCTGAATCTGCTTCGGGGTAGCGCCATACTGCATGGCCATCATAGCAACTTCCTGGTCAAGATCCTTGCCCTCAACCTTGATGTCCTCAGCCTTGGCAACTTCCTCCAGCATCAGATCCGTGCGTACATTCTTCTCCGCGGTCTCCCGATAATCCTCCCTGATCTTTGCAATATCTGTGCCAGCGAACTGGAGATACTGCTCCATCTTCATGCCCTGCTGCTCAAGGCGCATGGACATTTCCTGGATCATGGCAGTCACGCGGTTGTCAATCATCACAGCAGGGATATCCACGGTGATGTTCTCGCTGGCCTTCTCGATGACAGCGGTGCGCTGATCGTTCTCAGCCTTGCGCTCTGCATTCTCCTCCAGATTCTTGCGGACATCTGCACGGAGCTCCTCGAGAGTCTCGAACTTGCTGACCTTCTTGGCGAGCTCATCGTCCAAAGCAGGCAGTTCCTTGCGCTTGATGCTGTGGATCTTGCACTTGAACACAGCAGCCTTGCCGGCCAGATCCTTGGCATGGTACTCCTCGGGGAAAGTCACATTCACATCGCGCTCTTCCTCGACCTTGGCACCGATGAGCTGATCCTCGAAGCCAGGGATGAAGCTGCCGGAACCGATCTGCAGGGGATAATCCTGGCCCTTGCCGCCCTCGAAAGCCACTCCATCAACGGAGCCATCGAAGTCGAGAGTGATGAAATCGCCATCCTGCACCTCAGAACCTTCGGGAGCATCCACCATCGTGCCCTGGCGCTCCTGCATGTTCTTCAGCTGCTTCTCAACATCCTCGTCCTTGACCTCGTCCACAACCTTCTCGATGTGCAGGCCCTTGTACTCGCCAAGCTTGACCTCAGGACGCGGGGTGACGGTAGCCTTGAATACCAGGTCCTTGCCCTCTTCCAGGGTCACGATCTCAACCTCGGGACGGGTGACGGGCACGATATTCTGCTCCTTGAAAGCCTCATCAAGAGACTGGGGGCCAAGGAAGCTGTCGAAAGCTTCCTGGAGCACATATTCCTTGCCCAGGTGGTTCTCCACGATTCTCTTGGGAGCCTTGCCCTTGCGGAAGCCGGGAATATTCACACGGTTAGCCAGACGCTTGCAGGCGCGCTCCTCAGCCTTTGCAACCTCTGCTGCCTCAACTTCAATAGTCAGAGTGACCTGCTGGTTCTCTCCGTTTTCTGCCGTAACTTTCATTGTCTAAAATGACCTCCTGTTTTATCCATTTCAAATAAGGCTACTTGTAGCCATACTTTATAAAGCATAACACAAAGCGCACAGAATTACAAGCAATTCTGTGCGCTTACAGCATAAAAAGTCAAAAAATCAATAACCCTTTCAGAGCAAATCCTTCATGCGGGAAAGGGGCGTGCTGAGATCCATGTGCCCGGCGATAGTCTCCACAGGGCTGCCCTCTATGAGTATCTGAACCTGCTTCACTTCGGGGAACTCTGTCAGCGTGTTCACAATGGAGCCCACCAACATTTCCTCTCCGGTGGAGCCGCCCACGAAGTGCTTCACCAAATCCTTGGAGAAATCCACCTTGGCCACGCCGCCTTCCAGCTTCACGCTGCGGAGCTTGGCCTGCTTGGGAATAATGACGGACTGGTTCTTTTCCTTGGTCCCCTGCATAAGGGACTTGATGGCCGCAGCGTACTTGTCCTCAGCAGAAACTGCCGTAATCTTGCGCTTGACGGCTATGAGCTTGGTGCCATCAGCGTTGGGATAGTAGACACTGGTAGTCACTTCCTGCGGCTCAGCCTGCTTCTTTTCCTGCTTCTCAGCCTTTACCTCCTGCTTTTCCTGCACGGCGGTGACTGTGCCGGAAGAACCTGAGGAAGTGCCTGCTCCCTGTCCCTGGTCACAACCTGCCACCATCAGCATGGCCCCTGCCAAAAAGCAGGCTGCCAGCCACTTGCCTGATATTCCGCTTGCAAAACTCTTCATCTATTTCCCCTCCCTGCTCTTACTCTCCAAAATAACGGCTGATGCCACGCACGATGGCCTTGGCCAGAGTGGTCTGATACTTGTCATCCCCCAGCAGGGACTCTTCCCTGGGATTCGTGATAAAGGCCAGCTCCAGCAAGGTAGCAGGCATAGAGGAATGCTTGATGACATAGAAATTAGCTGTGCGCACTCCGCGTCCAGCCAGGCCACCATCCTTCAAGAGCTCATCATAAATGTAGGTGGCCAGCCGCTCTCCCCTGGCAGAACCGGGATAATAGTAGGTCTCCATCCCCTTGGCAGCAGGATTGGAGAAGGCATTGCAATGAATAGAAACGAAGATATCGGCCCCGGGAGTGTATTCGCCCACATTGACCCTTGCCTGAAGTTCCTGCCTGTCAGACGCATTTGGGCCGTATACATCCACATCGCGGTCGCGGGTCATAACCACCCGTGCCCCTGAAGATTCCAACATAGACTTGACCTTCTTGGACACAGCCAAGGTGGCTGTCTTTTCTGCCAGGCCAGTCGGCCCCACAGCCCCGGAGTCGCTGCCGCCATGTCCCGGGTCAAGGACTATCGTGCGGCCCTTCACGCCCTTGAAGTTCTCCCCTGCCATCCGGGGCTCTGCGAAGATATCCACCACCAATCGATAAGGCTTGCCCGCTTTGTGGTCAGCCTTTTCCACATGCACATTGTAATTCTCCTCGGAGATGACCTTGCCCAGGTCAATCGCCACCTGCGTATGATGCCTTTCCAGCTCACTGATGGTCAAGCGCTTGGCTATCGAATTGTTCAGCTTGATCTCCTTCTTCAGCTTCCCCGGCTTGGTATTCTTCATATCAAGCACCAGCTGCTTGTGAACATAATTTTTGACAATCACCTGATAATCAAGGTTGTCCCTGTCCATGCCAATCTCAATGCGGAAGGCATCCTGTCCCTCCACCTTGGTTTCATAAGACTTGAAATAATTGAGCTCATGGACGGCCGACTTGCTGGCTGCCTCCACATTTCCCTGTGGCAGGCTGACCAGCATGGATACCAACAGGAGCACTGCCGCCGAAACTATCCGGCGGAAAAACTTGCACATCAAAACAGATTCCTCCCTAAATGACCAACAAAAAACTTCCGTACCATTCTAGTCTCCCTTTCTGAGAAATTCCTGCAAAACGCCTTTTATTCCTGCAACAGGCTCAAGGCTTCTGCCTCTGCCTCCGCAGTTTTCTCTTCATCGCGGCTGATCTCTATTTTCAGATAGTCGCCCTCTCCTGCATCTTCCGGCAGGCAATCCTTTGGAAAATTGACCTGCTTTTCCTCATCGCCCACGAGCAGCACTGCCAATTTGCCCTCGAACCGGTCCAAGTAAGCTGAAATCACTGGACTTCCCCCTTTTCAACCTTCACTTCGTAGCTCTTGCCGTCACTGATCAAGGTGATGGTGCCATTCTTGTCTGTTTCGTAGACCTTCATCTTCAAGGCCTGATACTTCTTCAGGGTTTCCTTATGGGGATGGCCGTAATCATTGCCTTCTCCGCAGGAAATCAAGCCTGTCTCCGGCTCCAAAGCCCGCAGCCACTCCTTGGAAGAGGAAGTCTTGCTGCCGTGATGGCCGGCTTTCAGCACCTGGCTTCTGAGGTCAGCGCCGGGCATGGCAGCCAGCACTTCCTTTTCCTCCGGTCCTTCTGCGTCTCCTGTGAACATCATCTTGAAATCGCCGAAAACCAGCTGGCCTATGACCGACTCGTTGTTGGGGTCATGCTTGTACCCCTGCTTGGTGCCCTTGGCCACCAATTCTTCGGCAGGTGCCAGCACCTTGAAGACGGCGCCTCCCCCCAGTTCCAGCACTTCGCCAGCCTTGAGGCCATGTCGCTTGATGCCCTGATTCTTCAATTCCTTCATATAGCGGATATAGATCTTGGAAGTGGAGGGCATGCCATTATCATAGACCTCTCCCACTTTGAAATCCGCCAGCAATACATCCATGCCGCCGATATGGTCAGCGTGGGGATGGGTCAGGATGACCTTGTCTATTTTGGTGACGCCAGCTTCTTTCAGCTCCGCTTTGAGCTTTTCGCGCTCGTCCAGGTCACTGGTGTCAACCAGCACCGTCTGTTCCCCAGTCTCAATGAGGATGGCATCTCCCTGCCCCACATCCAGCATCTTTACCGTCAGCTTTGCAGGCTGGCTCTGCGCTGCCTGGCTGCCGGCAGAGGTCTGCCCCCCAGTAGGAGCACTGCAGCCGGCGAAGAACACCGTCAACAGCAACAAAGCTCCCAGCAAAGTCCCCATTTTCATGCGCATCAGCCTTCGCCTCCCAAGATATAATGCTCTACGCCATAAGCCACTCCGTCCTCTGCCACGGTAGGCACGATGAAGTCAGCCTTTTCCTTCAGCTCCGGCTGGCCATTGCCCATGACCAGCGCCGTGCCCACCGTATCCATCATCTCCAGGTCGTTGAGGCCGTCCCCGAAGGCAAAGCTCTGCTCCCTGGGCAGTCCCAGCTTTTCCAGGGCGTGCTCGATGCCCGTGCCCTTGGTCACGGCAGTGGCGTAAAGCTCCATATTCTTCAGGTGGGCGGGATCCATCAGCCCCGTCAGCCCCGGCCAATTCAGCAGCTTGTCGAAAAGCCCGTTGCCGCCGGGATTGTCACAGACAAATTCCATCTTGTAGACCTCAATGTCCTCCAGCTGAAAATCCCAGACAAAATTCTTCAGAGAAACATCGATTCCTACATAAAAACGCTTCACCTGCTCAAACTCCGGGCGCAGGTACACTTTCTCCCTGCCCTCCAGCACATACTGCACATCGTGCTGCTCGCAGAGCCCCACAATCTCCTGCACAGTCTCCTTGGGCAGCGGCTGGTCATTCAACACTTTCCCATCAGCCAGCACAAAGGCGCCGTTCATCAGCACGAAGCCGTTGAACATCCCCGGCTGCATAAGTTCCTCATCAAGATAAGCCAGTGGCCTGCCGCTGGCAATGAAGGCATAGTGGCCTGCCTGACGCAGCCTGCCGATAGCCTCCTTCACCCTGGGTGTCAGCTTGGTATGGCCCTCACGGATGTCAATGAGGGTGCCATCGATATCAAAGAAAACAGCCTTCTTCATAAAATCCCACCTTTTAAGACTCAACTACCCCATATACTACTAGATTTGCTGCCGTTATTCAAGGAAAAAAGCGCCTGTCTGCAGACGCTGTCCGCAATCAGGCGCTTCACTTACTTTATGAAACTGTCAATGGCCTTGCTGAGTTCCTCCAGGGCCTGCCTGTCCTCATGCTGCACCGCTTCCACGATGCAGTGTTCCATGTGGTCCTTGATGATGACACGGCTTACGCCCTTGAGGGCGCTGTCCACCGCCGCCAGCTGGGTGAGGACTTCCGTGCAGTCGCGGCCGTCCTCCACCATTTTCTTCACGGACTGAAGGTGCCCTATGAGGCGGGCCAGACGGTTTACCACGCTCTTGGTCTGGGTGTGGCTGTGATGATGGCCGTGGTGGTGACGGATAACTGTGCCATCAGCCAGCACATGCTCATGCTCCGGTTCCTTGGGAACAGAGCGGTTCACCTCTACCCTTTTCGCCTCACTCAACAGACAGCACCACCGTCTCGCCGTTGATGTTCCACTCCTTGACATGGGCCACGTCGGTGCCGTAGGACACTTCATCAGCCAGGGTCACAGAGCGCAGCAGGGCTTCGTTCTCGGCTTTCTTCACTATGTCCATGAGCTTGTCATTGCCGGAGAGGCCCACCTTGATGTGGTCGGTGACCTCATAGCCGTTCTCCTTGCGCATGGTCTGCACCTTGCTGATGATCTCACGCAGGAAGCCTTCCTCCAGGAGTTCTTCGCTGAGGGTGGTCTCCAGAGCAATAGCCACTTCGCCATAGCTCTGGCAGTTGTAGCCTTCGGCCTGGCTCATGGCAATCTCCACTTCTTCAGAGGTGAGAGCATACTCGGTGCCATCGGCCAGGGTGACCTTGAGGCTGCCCTCTTTGTCCATGGCTTCCTTGGCCTGACGGCCGTTCATGGCAGCGAGAGCGCTCTTCACGGCCCCCATGTTCTTGCCCACCTTGGGGCCAAGAGCGCGGAAGTTGGGCTTGAAGGTGTAGACAGTGAAGTCTTCCATATCTTCCTTGAAGACCACTTCCTTCACATTCAGCTCGTCCTCCACGATTTCCTTGAAGAAATCATCCAAGGTGCCCTCGGCCTTCACATACATATGGCCGATGGGCTGGCGGTTCTTGATATTGGCCTCGTTGCGGGCAGCGCGGCCCAGCACCACGATGGAGAGCACCAGTTCCATGTTCTTCTCCAGCTCGGTGTCGATGAGGGCCTCATCAGCCACGGGATAATCTGCCAGATGCACGGACACGGGCGCAGCCTTGTCGATGCTGCAGACCAGATTGCGGTAAATGCTCTCGGTCATGAAGGGGATCATGGGAGCAGCAGCCTTGGCAGTGGTCACCAGCGCCGTGTAGAGAGTCATGTAAGCATTGATCTTGTCCTGCTCCATGCCCTTGGCCCAGAAGCGGCTGCGGCTGCGGCGCACATACCAGTTGGAAAGCTCGTCCACAAAGGACTGCAGGGCCTTGGCGGCCTCCGTCACGCGATAATTGCCCAGGCAGCTGTCCACTTCCTTCACCATGGTGTTCAGGCGGGACAGGCACCACTTGTCCATGACGCTGAGCTTGTCATACTCCAGGCTGTACTTGGTGGCATCGAACTCGTCGATATTGGCGTACAGCACGAAGAAAGCGTAGGTATTCCACAGGGTGCCCATGAATTTCCTCTGGCCTTCCTGCACAGCTCCGTCGTGGAAGCGGTTGGGCAGCCAGGGAGCGCTGTTCTCGTAGAAGTACCAACGGATGGCGTCAGCGCCATGCCTTCTGAGAGCGTCCATGGGGTCAACGGCATTGCCCTTGGACTTGGACATCTTCTGGCCGTTCTCATCCTGCACATGGCCCAGCACGATGACATTCTTATAAGGAGCCTTGTCAAAGAGCAGGGTGGAAATAGCAATCAGGGAGTAGAACCAGCCGCGGGTCTGGTCCACCGCCTCGGAGATGAAGTCGGCCGGGAAGTGCTTCTCGAAGATATCCTTATTCTCAAACGGATAGTGCCACTGGGCAAAGGGCATAGCACCGGAGTCGAACCAGCAGTCGATGACCTCGGGCACACGATGCATTTCCTTGCCGCATTCAGGGCATTTAATGGTAACCTTGTCGATGTAAGGACGATGCAGCTCGATTTCCTCGGGGCAGTTGTCGCTCATTTCCTTCAGCTCGGCAATGGAACCAATGGCGTGCTGATGGCCGCACTCGCATTCCCAGACAGGCAGCGGCGTGCCCCAGTAGCGGTTGCGGGAAAGGCCCCAATCCTGCACATGCTCCAGCCAGTCGCCGAAGCGGCCCTCGCCAATGGATTTCGGAATCCAGTTGACGGTCTTGTTGTTGGCGATGAGCTTGTCCTTTACATCCGTCATCTTGATGAACCAGGTCTCACGGGCATAGTAGATGAGGGGGGTATCGCAGCGCCAGCAATGAGGATAGCTGTGCTCGAACTTGGGCGCCTTGAAGAGCTTGCCGCTCTTTTTCAGATCTTCAAGGATCAGGGGGTCGGCATCCTTCACAAAGACGCCGGGCCAGTCGGTGTCTGCTGTCATCTCGCCCTTGTTGTCCACGAACTGCACAAAAGGCATGTCGTACTTGCGGCAGACCCGGTTATCGTCCTCACCGAAAGCCGGGGCGATGTGGACGATGCCGGTACCGTCGGAGGTGGTGACATAGTCATCGCAGACCACATAGAAAGCCTTTTTCTTCAGCTTGCCCACGGCGTAGTCATACAGAGGCTCGTACTCCTTGTACTCAAGGTCCTTGCCCTTGCAGGTGGCCAGGACTTCACGCTCCCCTTCTACACCTTCAAAGACGGTGTCCACCAGGGCTTCGGCCAGGTAGTAGACAGTGCCGTCCACCTTGATCTTCACATAGTCAACCTCAGGATTCACGCAGAGGCCCAGGTTGGAAGGCAGGGTCCAGGGAGTGGTGGTCCAAGCCAGGAAGTAAGCGTCCTCATCCTTCACCTTGAACTTCACCATGGCAGAACGCTCTTTCACATCCTTGTAGCCCTGGGCTACCTCATGGGAGGACAGGGGGGTGCCGCAGCGGGGGCAGTAAGGCACAACCTTATGGCCCTTGTACAGGAGGCCCTTGTTCCAGATTTCCTTCAGGGCCCACCACTCGGACTCGATGAAGTCATTTTCGTAGGTGATGTAGGGATGGTCCATATCGGCCCAGAAGCCTACCACATCGGAGAACTCCTCCCACATGCCCTTGTACTTCCAGACGGACTCACGGCACTTCTTGATGAAGGGCTCGATGCCGTATTCCTCGATCTGCTCCTTGCCGTTGATGCCCACCAGCTTCTCGACTTCCAGCTCCACCGGCAGGCCGTGGGTATCCCAGCCAGCCTTGCGCAGCACCTTCTTCCCCTTCATAGACTGGTAGCGGGGCAGCATGTCCTTGATGACGCGGGTCAGCACATGGCCGATATGGGGCTTGCCGTTGGCTGTGGGCGGGCCATCATAGAAAGTGAAGGTATCTGAGCCCTCACGCTGGTCAATGGCCTTCTGGGCAATGCCCTCTTTTTTCCAGAATTCCTCTACTTCCTTCTCACGGGTGACGAAGTCAAGATTGGTATCAACTTTGCTATACAAAAAAATCCCCCCAAAAATATTTTAAGCCTGCATCCCAAACAGGACGCAGGCTTTGCCTACACTCATACCACCTATTTGCCACGTACCATCATACGCTGCTTCGTAACGGGAAGAACCGGCGGGGCCTACCGTCCAGAGGATTTCAGCCTGCTGCTCCGAAGTGATGTTCAGCCCGCCCTACTAGCCCCCGGCTCTCACCAACCCCGGTTCGCTGCGACTTTCCTGCGTGCCTACTGTCTTCATCAACGCATTTACATATTGACAAATGGTATTCTACCACAAGATACTCTGTTTTTCAATCAAAAAACAGACATAAATTTCAATGTCCTGCGCTCCTGAAAAGAAAATACTTCCCCCTACGGAAACTATCGAGGGCTCACTTTGCCAGTATTTTGTCTGCAGCTTCGCCGAGCCAATTTTCCTGCACATTCTCAATCTGCCCGGCATCGCACTGGGCGGCCAGTTCCGGCATGATGGGGATGCGGGCCAGGATGTCCAGGCCGTACTCCTTGGCGATTTCTTCCAGATGGCTGTGGCCGAAAATCTCATGCTCCTTGCCGCAGTCCGGGCACTTGAAATAGCTCATGTTCTCCACCAATCCCAGGATGGGAACTTCCATCATCTCTGCCATCTTCACTGCCTTGGACACGATCATGGAAACAAGTTCCTGAGGGCTGGTGACGATGACAATGCCATCCACTTGGATAGACTGGAATACCGTCAAGGTTACATCTCCGGTGCCGGGAGGCATATCCAAGAACAGGTAATCCGTGTCCTCCCAGATGATATCCGTCCAGAACTGCTTCACCACCCCGGAGAGGATAGGCCCGCGCCAGACCACGGGATCCGTCTGGTTCTCCAGCAGCAGGTTCATGCTCATGACATCAATGCCTCCCGCTGACTTCACAGGGTAAGCCCCCGCCTGGGAGCCCAGCACCTCCCCCGTGACTCCGAACATCTTCGGGATGGAGGGCCCGGTGATATCCGCATCCAGTATCCCCGTACGCATCCCCTTCCGGCGCATAGCCACTGCCAAAAGCCCCGTCACCAGGGACTTTCCCACGCCCCCCTTGCCGCTGACCACGGCAATGGCGTGCTTTATATTGCTAAGTTCATTCGGCTTCTCGTGCAGGTCTTGCACCTTGCGGCTGTCCTCCCCGCAGGTAGACCCGCAGGAAGAACAATCGTGATTGCATGTTTCAGACATATTTTTTCTCCTATTAATACACAATTATGAAAAATTCACATACTATGTATTATAACACCGTTGTTCCAGATTTGTCGAAGACAAATCTTCCTCTTGGTGTTTTCCCACGGGGACTAGCTCCGCGTCGCACGAGGCGGGAGATATTAACTCGCCGCCTGTTAGTATTTTGCCGCCCCCACTCCCGACTTTGCCACGAAATCAAAAATCTCGCATCAAAAAAAGCAAGGAATTTCAAAGGTTTTCCTTGCTTTTTTAG
>SVBX01000022.1 GCA_015058655.1 Pseudoselenomonas ruminantium | reverse complement strand
TAAAAAAGCAAGGAAAACCTTTGAAATTCCTTGCTTTTTTTGATGCGAGATTTTTGATTTCGTGGCAAAGTCGGGTTCTAGCATATTTTCTCCCACAGGAAAAGATGCTGCCCAAGAATACATATACAAACAAGGATAAATGGCGTAAAATAAAGTCATGCTCAAGAGAAAGGAAGATTTGTCCATGAAGAAAAGTGTGAAACATCTCACCGCAGGACTGCTATGCCTGCTGCTTCTGCCCTCCTTCGCCGCCTGCGCCAAGGAGGCCCCCGCCGCCTACAGGGAAAATTCCCTGCCCGCCCAGAACCTCATGCTTTCCCGTCCAGACTTTCCCGCAGAAATGCCCGGCAAGATAAATAAAAATGCCATCAAGGCCGTCCGCTTCCATCTGGCTCCTGCCTACGCGGAGCCATTGACGGAAGCTCTGGCTAATGCCGCCTCCATCACCATACAAGGACAGGCCGAAGCCACGGAAGAACAGATGACAGCTTTCATCAAGAAGCGCAATCCCACCCCCAAGCTCACCTGCTCCGTAGAGGAAATCGTTGCAAGCTACTATAAAGAGGCAGGCAAAGAAGGCATCCGCCCTGATGTCGCTCTTTGCCAGGCCCTGAAGGAAACAGGCTTCTTCGCCTACGGCGGAGATGTGCTGCCCAGCCAAAACAACTTCTGCGGCCTGGGCGCCACAGGCAACAAGGTTAAGGGCGCCGCCTTCCCTACCGCCCAGATTGGCGTCCGGGCTCACATCCAGCACCTCCTAGCCTACACCAGTACCAAACGCCCTCAGGAAAAAATCGTCGACCCCCGCTATGAGCTGCTGATCCAGAGCCGTCCTGACCTCTACGGCAAAATCAAATACTGGACGGGGCTCAACGGCAACTGGGCCGTCCCCGGCACCACCTACGGGCAGGACATCCTGAACCTCTGGCAGCAGGCCCAGGCTCCCGACGACAGCGACACCTCCTTGCGGGCAGCAGAAAAGAGACTTGCCAGCGAGAAAAACGCCTCAGCCTACATCTACCGCGGCATCGTCTACAGCAAGCGCGGAGAGCAGGAAAAAGCCCTTCAGGACTTCACCTCTGCCCTGAAGCGCGATCCCAAGAGCTCCGCCGCCCGCTACAACCTGGCTCTGATGGAAGCGCAGCAGGGAAAGGCCAGCTATGCCATCAAAAACTACAGCCAGCTCATCAAAGACACTCCCAGCCTGCCCCAGGCCTGGTACAACCGCGGCGTCCTGCTGATGAAAAACGGCAAGCACAAGGAGGCTGCCCGGGACTTTGAAAAAGTGCTGGAACTCGTCCCCCAGCAGGCCGATGCCTGCAATAATCTGGCCCTGTGCAAGATAGCACAAGGGAAATACCAAGAGGCCTGGAATCTTCTGCACCGCGCCTCAGAAATCAACAATACCAACATGACCGTGCTGGGCAATCAGTATGTGTTTGAAGCCTGCGTAGAATAAAATGTATTCACTGCACGCCAAAAAGCGGCCGCATCAGCAGTGCGGCCGCTTTTGGCGTGCATTTTTTGAGAGAGCTTGTCGAAAGCCTGCATATGATTTATCAGTTTTTTACTTTTTATGCTTGAAAGCCTTCATGCCTGCATACACGGCGCTTTCTCCCAGTTCCTCTTCAATGCGCAGGAGCTGGTTGTACTTGGCTACCCTTTCGGAGCGTGAGGGAGCACCCGTCTTGATCTGGTCTGTGTTAAGAGCCACCGCCAGGTCTGCAATGGTAGTGTCCTCCGTCTCGCCGCTGCGATGGGAGACAATGGCGGTATAACCGGCCTGATGCGCCATCTTGATGGCTTCCAAGGTTTCAGAAAGGGTGCCGATCTGGTTCAGCTTGATGAGAATGGAGTTGCCGCTGCCGCCCTCAATGCCCTTCTGCAAGCGCTTAGTATTGGTGACAAAGAGGTCATCTCCTACCAACTGCACTTTGTCGCCAAGTTCCCTGGTCATCTCCTGCCAGCCTTCCCAATCTTCCTCATCAAGGCCATCCTCGATGGAATAGATGGGATATTTCTCCACCAGGGATTTCCAGTGGGCAATGAGCTCGGCGGAGGTGAATTCCCTGCCGGACTTGGGCTGCTTGTAGTGGCCCTTGCCCTTTTCGCTCTTCCACTCGGAGCTGGCCGCATCCATGGCCAGCACGAAGTCCTTCCCCGGCTCATAGCCTGCATTGCGGATAGCCTGCAAGATATGCTCGATGGTGTCCTCATCGGAAGAAAGATCCGGGGCAAAGCCACCCTCATCACCGACGGAAGTGGCTTTGCCTTCCTTCTTCAGCAAGGACTGCAGGGCGTGGAAGACCTCCGTAGACCATCTCAGGCCTTCACGGAAGGTGGGGGCTCCTGCAGGCATGATCATGAACTCCTGGGTGTCCACGGAATTGGTGGCATGGGCACCGCCGTTCAAAATATTCATCATGGGCACAGGCAGATGATTGCCGGAAAGTCCCCCCAGGAAACGATACAAGGGAATATCCTGCGCAGCTGCCGCTGCTTTGGCCGCAGCCAGCGACACGGCCAAGATGGCATTGGCGCCGAGATTCGACTTGTCCTCTGTGCCGTCCAACGCCAGCATGGCAGCATCTACGGCATAGATGTCCGAAGCATCCAGGCCTGCCACCGCCGGAGCTATCTTCTCATTGATATTTGCCACCGCCTTGGACACGCCTTTGCCGCCGAATTTCGCCTTGTCTCCGTCCCTCAGTTCCAAGGCTTCGAACTCGCCGGTGGAAGCCCCGCTGGGAGCTGCCGCCCTGCCTATGGAGCCATCTGCCAAAGTGACCTCTGCCTCCACCGTGGGATTGCCTCTGGAATCAATGATTTCCCTGCCTATGACCTGCATGATCTGCAAATAATCTTTCATACCTGTGTTCCTCCTTTCGATTTCTGATACCATTATATTTCATTACAAACGATATTGCAAGTCATTATCATTTACTATGCAGGAGCATTCCCTCGTTTATCTGCCTTATCGTGTTCATTCACACCTCATCCGTCAGCCTTCGGCTGCCACCTGTCCAGGGTGTCCACCGGACACCCGCGGCTTCGCCGCCCCCTCAAGGGAAAGGCTTTGTGGTCGCCTGCATATTTTATGAAACGCCCTTGATTTACTATGACATTCCATTTTCATATTTTGCTTTATTATTTTTCTACGACTGCTTCCACCAGAATCATGCACACATCCGTCTTGGGATTATAGCTCTTGTAAAAGGTGTAGATGCGCTCATTGTCCTCACGAGTGAAGCGGGTGGCTATAGCTTCCGTGGAAGTCAGGTCTAATTCCTGGAAGGAATGGGCGTACTTGACATCATGATTGTCCACTGCCTGATAGCCCAACGCATTGATGATGCCTGCATATACCTTGTAGAGCTGTCCTAATTCTTCCTCCAGGATTTTTCCCTTATGCATCAAAATGACATTGGAAAGCCTGCCCTCACCGTTAGCATTGATGATGACTGCCTCCTTGTCACCAATGGGAGAAACCGTGGTGAAGTAGTTTCCCGCCGCTTTCGGCTCGCTGGGCTTCCCCATGGGATATTCGGGATTGGCCTGATTGTAGGCCTTGATAAAGCCCTCCCTGTCCAAGGTATCATGTAGCTGCACCTTATAGGCCTGCACTCCCTTATCCTGAGCCGTTTCCGGCTCTGCGGCCCAAGCCGGTGCTGCCACCGTCAGCAGGCTTGCGACAAGCAAAGCCTTTGCAATAATCTTTTTCATATTCATAGCTCCCTTGCAGATCGATCTATCAAACTCATAGGCATCAGCAACAAGCTGCTTCAGTGTTCTGCCTCATAATAGTAAGCTTAACGGACACCTAACGGTGTCCACACGCCCTTAAATATAACTTAGCGTTCATCTGCGCCCTACCGGGCTTGATTCACGGAGTTCTATAGTAAAGCTGGCGTTTATGGCCGCCTTCCAACATCTGCCACCTGCCTGGGAATCTTTCCTGCATTTCCTGGGCCGCTTTCTCCGTGGCAATCAGCAGGAAGGCGCTGTCCTTTTCAATGTCTGCCATGTTCTTGGTAGGTGAGATGTGGGTGATGCTCCAGTCCATTTTTTGCGACTGCTTCGCCTCTTCCTCCGGGGAAACCAAATCATAGATATACTGCCTCGTATAGTAAGTGAAAGAAACCACGCCGCCGTGACGGCCATAGCTGTAGACAGGAATGCCCTTTTCCAGATAAGGCGCTGCCGTCACAGCCATGCTCTGGGTGGAAAAGCGGGCCATCTGGGGCACTGCCACCCCAAAGAGAAGCACAACATAAAAAAGCGCCAGCGCAGCCACCGCATAATAGAGCTTCTTTCCCCATTGGCAAAAATGCCTGGCCATCAGCAGCACCACGGGAAACATGTAGGGAAAAGTATAGGTGACATACTTGGTGGCGAAACATTCAAACACCCCGAATACCGTCACGGCCCACACCAGCAGGAAACGGGTATCCGCATCCAAAGTCAGCCGCCAGCCTCCCCGCCACCTTTTCACCAGGGCGGGAATCGCCGCCAATACCCAAGGGAAAAATCCCAACAGGAATACCACCGGGTAATAATACCAGACATTGTACTCAGGGTGTTCGGACACAGTTGCCCGCATCACATTGTGTCCCCCCAGGAAGACATCAATGAAAGCCTGCCCGTGCAGCATGTACATGGGCACATACCATATGCTCACCACCAGGAAGAACAAGACGAAACCAATAAGCGTCTGCCTTACAAAAAGCACCTTGAGGTCTCGCTGCCACAGCAGGAACAGCAGGACGATGAGCCCGGGCAGGCACAGGCCGATAGGCCCCTTATCCAGTACCGCCAGCCCTGCAGATGCAAAGGACAGATAATACCAATTATAGTTGCCCTCCCGGTAACCGTTGTAAAAGGCCATCAGGGCCAGCGATACAGTTACCAGCAAAGTCGTATCGGTGATGATGGCATGCCCCACATACCAGGACTCAAGGGAAGTAGCCATGATCAAGGCTGCCGCCAGCGCCGTCCTGGCACCGTAAAGTCTCCGTCCCCACCAGTAAAGCAGCAGCAGAGCCACTCCCATCATCAGGGCAGGTGCCAGCCTGGCTGCAAAATCCGTGTAGCCAAACACTTTGAAAGCTGCCATCACTTCCCAGTAAAAGAGGATGGGCTTGTCAAACCAGTAATTGCCAAATATGCGGGGAGAAAAATAATTGCCGGATTCCAGCATCTCATATGCCGTTTCCGTATAGTTGCACTCCACGGGGTCAGTTACCACCAGCAGATTATTCCCCAGCATGTAAAGCAGCAGCCACAGCCCCCCCAGCACCGCCAAATGCTTTCTTTCAACACTCATTATCCTTCGCCTTTCCCAAAAACTTCACAACCCAAAATCAGGTCTGAGCTGCACGCTGACAAGCCGAAGGCACCACCACATCACTTTCCTGCCTCCGCCACCGACTCTCGCTCTATGAGCACATTGCCCAAAACGATTTTCTTGCTCCTGCCATAGCGAATCTTCTCCACCACCAGTGACGCCGCGTTCTCCCCCAGCTGGAACATATTCTGATCCATGGTGGTGAGCTTGGGAACCACATAGCGTGAAAGCGACACATTATCAAACCCCATGACAGACACATCTTTCGGCACATCAAGATCAAGGAGATTGCAGGCGTTCAGAGCGCCTACTGCCATCAGGTCATTGCAGCAGCAAATCGCTGTAGGCTTCACCTCAGGAATGCGCACCAGCAGATAGTCCGCCGTATTGTCAACAGTGTCCACGCTGTTGCCTTCGCCGATATCCAGTATCATCTTCTCATCCAGGCATCCCTGTTCCGCCATGAAATTCCTATAAACTCTTTCCTTGACCTCATAGGAATCCGAATGGCTGCCACGCACCAGCAGGATCTTCTCATGCCCCAGTTTCTTGAGGCTCGTCAGCGCTGTCCTCATGCCCCCGGCCTCATCGTTGCTGACATAGGAAGCACCTTCCACTTCATGGTAACCATTGATGAAAACCAGGGGTGTCCGCTCTGCCAGCCTTCTGTAAAAGTCCTCCTGCATATTGCGGGTATTGGGGCTGATGACAATCAGCCCTGCCACATTGCGGGCCACCAGCGCCCTGATGCAGGCCTGTTCCTGCTCTGGGTCGTTCTGGGCGCAATTCAGCAGCAGGGAATACTTGTCCTTCCGCACCGCCGCCTCGATGCCGTCAATGACCTCGGCAAAGAACATATTGTATAGGCTGGGCACTACCACGCCGATGGTGGTAGACCGCCGCTGGTTCAATTCCCGAGCCTGGACATTGGGCACATAGTGGAGCTTTTCGATAGCAGCCGACACCGCCACCTTGGTTTCCGGCTTCACGGGATAATTGCCGTTCACCACCCGTGACACGGTAGCCACAGAAACACCTGCCTCTTTGGCCACATCCACAATGGTGGCATTTTTCTTGCCTATCATATATTACACCTTCCTTAGAAAGTTCAAGCGTTTACTTTTCTATTAGCATAACAGTAAACAAAAGAAAAGACAATACGGTTTGAACCGTATTGTCCCATATAAAAACATTCATCGCACAGATGCCACAAAGCGGTCAAAGGCTGCCATGCCCTCTTCCGTGCGCTTATAGACACCGGCATGTGTCAAGACTTTCTCAAATACCTTGCCGATTTCCCGCTGGAGGATTTTCTCTGTTTCCTCAGACTTCACAGAAGGATACTTGCTGCGGAGTTTCCTGTACCAGTCAGCATGGCTCTTGATCTCCTCAATGCCGGAGATATTCTCGGTGCCCTTGGCCAGTTCCTCCCCAACCATCTTCATTTCTTTCTTCAGGCGGGCAGGCAGCACCGCCAGGCCCATGACCTCGATGAGGCCGATGTTTTCCTTCTTGATGTGGTGAACTTCCGCATGGGGATGGAAGAGCCCAAGGGGATGCTCCTCCGTAGTACGGTTGTTCCTGAGCACCAGATCAAGTTCATAGAGCTCACCTTTGCGGCGTGCTATAGGCGTCACGGTATTATGGGGAGTGCCGTCCGTTTCCGCCAAAATTTCAGCGCTTTCGTCGCTGTAGCCCCGCCAGGCCAGCTGGATCTTGTCAGCCAGCTCGATGAGCTCCTCACGGTCTTCGCCCCGCAGGCGGATAGTGGACATGGGCCACTTCACCCGTCCGGCCTCAATGCCCTCGAAGCCTTCGAACTTGTAGTGCTTCTCAATAGGAGCCTTGGCCATGGCGAAGTTGTACCGCCCTCCCTGATAGTGGTCATGGGAGAGAATGGAACCGCCCACGATGGGCAGATCCGCGTTGGAGCCTACGAAATAATGGGGAAAGATAGTGACAAAATCCAGCAGGTTCTCAAAGCTGCGCTTCGACACCTTCATGGGGATGTGCTTGCGGTTCAGCACGATGCAGTGCTCATTGTAGTAAGTATAGGGGGAATACTGCAGGAACCAACGATGCCCGGAGAGCCGCAGGGGGATCAGGCGGTGAGTCTCACGTGCGGGGTGGCCTGCATGGCCGGCAAAGCCCTCGTTCTCACGGCACAGCAAGCACTTGGGATAGCTGGTGGACTTCACCAGCTTGGCCTTGGCAATATCACGAGGGTCTTTCTCCGGCTTGGAAAGGTTGATGGTGATGTCCAGATCGCCGTATTCCGTGGGAGTCTTCCACTGGAGATTCTTGGCAATGCGGTCGCTTCTGATGTAGTTGGAAGCCTGGCTCAGCTTGTAGAACCTGTCCGTGGCCGCCTTAGGGCTACGGGCATAGTCACTCCTGAAGCGGCGGATAACCTCAGAAGGACGGGGCATGACGCAGTCCATGATGCGGGTATCGAACAGGTCGCGCTCGTTCACCGTGTCCTCAATCAGCCCCTCGCTCACGGCATAGTCAAGCATTTCCTTGAGAATGGGAGCAGGAGAGGACAACTCCTCCTTCACTTCCTCCGGCTCAAAGTCCGCCAGCTTCAGCACATCCACCAGACGGTTAGCGCTGTAGTAAAAATCCTCTGCATTCATCAGTTCCTGCTGCACAGCAAAATTCAGCAGCCTATTAATCTCAAAATTGATGGACATCTGTAGTCTTCCTTCCATTTGCAATTAGAATGCGTTACGCCTGAGCGTGCCCCGGTAAGTGAGGGGCACAGGCATAGCATAAGCGTAACGTTTGGAAATTTACCATTAATCTTAGCGAGCACAAGCCGAAGGCGCAGGGGGAGCTTAGATTCTATGGTAAATTCCCAAGTGAAGCGTTGCTATGCCTGTGCCCATCACGCCTTAGCATGCCAACTACACAGAACCTTATTTCTCGTACCCCTCCGGGTGCTTCTGATGCCAGTTCCAGGCGGTGCCGATAACCTGCTTCACATCAGTGAACTTCGGCTGCCAGCCCAGTATCTTGCGAGCCTTCTCGCTGGAAGCGATGAGCTGGGCAGGATCACCTGCGCGGCGGGCACCCATTTCCACCTTGATATCAAGGCCCGTGGCCTCCTTGGCAGCTTCGATCATTTCCTTCACGGAGAAACCTTGGCCGTTGCCCAGGTTGAAGACATTGCTCTCGCCCCCCTTGCGCAGGTAATCCAGGGCCAGCACATGGGCATCTGCCAAATCGATGACATGTATGTAATCACGCAGGCAGGTGCCGTCCGGAGTATCGTAATCGTCACCGAAGACGGTGATATGGTCGCGCTTGCCCAGAGGAACCTGGAGAATCAGAGGAATCAGGTGAGTCTCAGGGTGATGGTCCTCGCCAATGGAGCCATCGGGCAGGGCACCTGCCGCATTGAAATAACGCAGGGACACGAAACGGATGCCGTCAGCCCGGCTGACCCACTTCATCATGCGCTCCATAGTGCGCTTAGTCTCGCCATAGGTGTTGGTGGGGTTGGTCTCGTCATCTTCCATGATGGGCACCCGCTTGGGTTCGCCGTACACAGCAGCCGTAGAAGAAAAGACAATCTTGTCCACATGATGGCGCACCATAGCTTCCAAAAGCACCTGCATGCCGTAGACATTGTTGTTGAAATACTTCAAGGGCTTTTCCATGCTCTCCCCCACCAGGGAATTGGCTGCGAAATGGATAACTGCCTCAATCTTGTTCTCGGTGAAAATCTTGTCCAGCACCGCAGCCTCACGGATATCGCCCTCGTAGAACTTGGCAGCAGGATTCACCGCATCAAGATGCCCGGTCTGGAGATTGTCAACAATAACAACCTCCTCCCCCTTCTCCACCAGCTGATGAACTGCATGGGAACCAATATAACCAGCACCGCCGCAAACCAAAATTGACATTTCAAAAACTCCCCTCTTATGCCAACTCAAAGCTACTGTATCGGCGTCCATGGATGGACGCCTCCCGCGGCCCTTCGTGTTTGAGGATCAAACCGGGGCCGCTCTTTCTTTTGGTTCGTTTTCTTTGCGCCAAAGAAAATGAACAGCCGAAACTATTATACTAGCCGATGCGTACCATCGGCAATATTTGCCACATAGAAGCTAGGCTTATACCCAATCTTCTTCTCGTAAGCCGCCTCCACATTCTTCTTGAAAGCCTCAATGCAATCATTCTTCACCAGGCTCACAGTGCAGCCGCCAAACCCTGCCCCTGTCATGCGGGAGCCAATCACGCCCTCCTGCTCCCAGGCCAGCTCAGCCAGGGTGTCCAGCTCCACCCCCGTCACATCGTAATCATCGCGCAGGGAAACATGGCTCATGTCCATGAGTTCACCAAAGCGAGCCACATCATTTGCCTCCAGAGCTTTCACTGCTTCAAGAGTACGCTGATTCTCATAGACTGCATGACGGGCCCGCTGGCGCTCCACATGGTCGGAAATATGACCAGCCAGCTTGTCGTACTCGAGATTGGTCAAAGCACCGAGAGTTGCAAGCTCCGGGCGAACTTCCTTCAACTCATTCAGGGCATGCTCGCACTGGGCGCGTCGCACATTGTAGGCAGAAGAAGCCAGAGAGTGGGGCTTGTTGGTATTGGTGATGACGATGCTGGCACCATCAAGGGCAATCTTGCTATAGCGGTACTCAAGTGTACTGCAGTCAAGAAGGATTGCGCAATCCTTCTTGCCCATGCCCACAGCGAACTGATCCATGATGCCGCAGTTCACGCCTACGAAGGTGTTCTCAGCCTTCTGGCTCAGCTTCACCATCTCCACCATGTCAAGGCCGAAGGAGAAAGCATCATTGAGGATAACCGCCGTCAGCACCTCCAAGGAAGCGGAAGAAGAAAGGCCGGAACCATTGGGCAAAGTGCCGTAAATCAGGATATCAAAACCATGGGAGCACTTGTGCCCTGCATCCTCGAAAACCTTTACTACGCCCATGGGGTAATTGGCCCAGCCCTTAGCGCTGTCATAGGAAAGCCCGGACATCTCGAACTCGATGATGCCTGCCCCCTCCTGATTCATGGAATAAATGCGAGTCTTGCTGTCCTGGCGGTCAGCCACCAGCGCATAGGTGCCAAGAGAAATGGCGCAGGGGAAAACATGGCCGCCGTTGTAGTCCGTGTGCTCGCCAATGAGGTTGACCCGGCCCGGGGAGAAGAATCCTCTCGTCTCAGCCTTGCCGAACTTTTCCTCAAAAATCCTCTTCATCTCTGCCAGAATATCCTGTGCCATTTTTTTCATCCTCTCAACATACTGTAAACGCTTTCATTAATGATTTAAAATATAGTGCAAGCAGGGAACTGTCCGCAAATAAACCACATATCTTGCTACCAGTTCCTAATCTCGTACCAACTTGCACTGTATTTCCTCTTGTTGTCTATAAGTTTACTACAGGGATACCTGGTTGTCAACGATTTTAGTAAACGATTTCCATGTTCATCATCCCACCTCAGCGCAGCCCCGCCAGCTGCCGGAAACCTACCTCCAATTCCCGCATATAATTCTGCGTATCCATCAGAGGAGATGACAGCAGCATTGGCCGCAGATTCTTGTGCAGTGCGTCCAGCAAGTCCGTATCCCCGGCTAAAGCCAAGGCTTTCGCTGCATATGCCTCCGCATCAGCACAGGCAAGTTCCCCCAGCCCGGCATTTTGCAAAATGGAGAGACCGAAGCGCGTGCCCCGCCGCTGCCCGTAAAGGGAGATTACCGGCACCCCCATGTAGAGAGCATCACATGTGGTGCCACCCCCCGTATAGGGATAGGTGTCCAGGGCTATATCCACATCCAGGTAGCGCGTCATGTAATCGGAGCTGTCAGCCTCCAGCTCCACCCTCCCCAAGGGCAGCCCTAGCCGGTGCAGACGCTCCTGTACCAATAGCACAGTCTCATCGTCCCGAAAAGAACTGTTTTTGAGCAGCAGGCGTGACTGAGGTACTTGACGCAGCAACTCGCGCCAGAGCTGCAGCATCTCATCCGTAAGCTTGCGGTACTGATTGAAACAACCGAAGGTGATATAGCCTTTGGCAAGGCAGGGTGCTCTACCCGGTTCCGGCACATCGCTGCGCCCCGTATAGCAGAACTGGCTCGTCAGATACAAAGGCTGTTCCACCAGTTCAGGCTCCCGCTCAGGTGGATCGACCCACCTATCTGTCAGGAAAGCATCTACCTGCGTCAGGCCGGTGGTTGCCATATAGCCAAGACCAGAGACCTGCACAGGTGCAGGACGAAAGGCCAGCACAGGCAGACCGCAGCCTGCGCTGTGTCCTGCCAGGTCGACCAGGACATCAATGCCATCTGCACGGATCTGCGCCGCGATATCCTGCAGTTCCTGGCCATGCACATCACGGAATACTGCAGCAAAACGCTCCACCTGCTCCGTGTACCAATCATGGATTTCTCCCAGGCTGTAGGCATAAACCTCCCATTTTTCCCTATCATGCCCTGCTAGCAACTGATAGTAAAAGTAAAACATTACATGCTGGCGAAAATCCGGCGAAATCAGCCCCACCCGCAGTGGGCCTGCCTGCCCCTGAGCCAGGCACGACTCAGGCCAGTCCCGGTACTGTTTTATGCCCAGTTCCTCCACTAAGGCCGCGTAACCCCTGTGAGCCGTCAGCAAACTCTCCCGTTCCCAGGGCAGGGCATGCCGAGACAGCAAGAACGAGCTGTATAGCCCCAAACGGTCCGAGATGGTTGTAGCACAGGCCGCTGCTGCGCGGTAACCCGACACTGCCTCCTCTGTCAAGCCCAACCCCACTGCCAGCTTGCTGCCTTTGGCCAGCACATCGGCACGGAAAGCATTGGCCTCAGCAGAGGCCCCCTCCTCTCTATCCAGGCAAGCACGAGCCTGACTCATCGCCTTATAGGCTGACAGATAATGACTGCGTTCGTTTTCTGCCAAAGCACATAACCGCCAGCATTCCGCATCATGTTCCGCATCGTATTTGGCAGCCTGCCGCAAGTGCCAGGCCGCCCGCCCCCAGTCTCCCAGCTTGTAATAGGCAATACCTGCCAGCCGCCAGGCATCGGCAGCCTCAGCCTCATCCGCCTTCAAACACGCTGCCAGCCGCGCTGTCTCCGCCCAATCCTCCTTCTGATAGGCCTCATCCAGCTTCTGCAGCCAATCTCCGCGCCGCTCCGCCAGTTTCTGCTCCGGCAGAAGCTTACGCTCATAAGCCAGATAGATTTTCTGCCATAGCAGCTCCAGCTCCCCAAGGTAGGCCGCCGAATCCATCAGCGGCGATACACGCATGCGGCGGCGCAAGGTCAGATGCAATAAGTCCAGCTTTTCCGCCTCGCCTGCCAGCGTCACCGCTTTCTCCACATATTCCTCTGCATTGGCCGCACAGCCCTCAGCAAAGCCCACATTCATCAGCAGGCTGTAGCCGAAGCGGGCATTGTGCCGCTCCCCCACCAGCGTCACCACCGGCACCCCCATATAGAGAGCATCGCAGGTAGTACCGCCCCCGGGGTAGGGCCAGGTATCCAGCGCTATATCTATCTCCCTGTAATCCTTCAGATAATGTGGAGACAGGGGATAGGCCTCCACACGCGCCAGCTCAATTCCCGCCGCCTGCAGCCGCTTTTCCATTTCCTGCCGTCCGTAAGCATTGCCAAAAATTTCCGCCCGAAGACGCAGCCGGCTCCCCGGCACCCGGCGCAGTATTTCCGCCCACAGGCCCAGGATTCTGTCCGAGAGTTTGGCGGCATTGTTCAGACTGCCGAAAGTAATGTAGCCCCTCCTTAGGCAAGGCGCCCCGGACACAGGCCCAGGCCTGTCATGCCACATATAGCAGAAATGGCTATGGGGCAGGCGCAGCAAGCGCTCCGTGAAATACCTGTCATTGCCCCCATCTGATTCCACCGGGTCTATATACGGATCAGCCAGAAAATAATCCACTGCCTCAAGGCCAGTAGTATCGAAGTAGCCGATGCCTGAGACCTGCACCGGAGCTGGCTTATAGGCCAGCACCGGCAGGAAATTATTCGCCGTATGCCCGGCCAGTTCTATCAGTATATCTATTTCCTCATGCTTGATGAGCGCCGCTACTTTCTCATCCGGCCAGCCCCGCACATTATGCCAGACCGTTGCCGCTGCTTGGAATTCCGCACTGGCTGCATCCTCTTCGCAATTCGTATAGCAATAGACTTCAAAAGCTTGCCTGTCGTAATCCTTCAGCATGGCATAACAGAAAAAAGCCACCACATGGAAACGCAAATCCGGCGAGATATATCCCAGGCGCAGCTTTTTATGCCCATAAGGCTTCTTATGCTGATAAGGCTTCACCCCTGTCAGCAACCTGCCATAGCCCTGAGCGGCAGCAAGCATAAAGTCCTGGGGCTTGGCCTGGTAGTGCAGATTGAACAAATAATTGCTGTATTCAGCCAAGGCTCCTGTCGAAAGATCCTTATAGCGGCAAGACTCCCGATAATGCTCCGCCGCCTGTTCCGCCCTCCCCAGCTTGCGGCAAAGGGTCGCGTAAATACTGTGCGTCGCCCCTCGGTACCAGTCCGGCATATCCATCTGCAAGGCCTCCAGGAAGCGCTGCTCTGCCCCGCCCCAGTCATCATTCATCATCTCAGCGCGGCCCAACAGGAACAGTCCGACACCATCCCTGCCGAAAAGCTGCCCATACTGCCTGGCAGCTTCCAAAGCCTTCTCTGCCTCGCCACCGTCAATATACGCCGCCAGCATAGCCCACCAGATATTCTTATCATGAGTGCCGCTGGCCCGCAGAGCATCTGAGAGCTCCACTGCCTCCGGCAGACATACGGCCTCCATCAGCTGCTTCAGCTTGTTAAAGGCCCTATATATTTCTTTGTAGCCGGAAATCTTCTGCATCAGCCCTGCCCTCCAATATTCCCTAAAACTGTTCTCATCCTAATTTTCTATCCCGCCGCAAGCGCTCGATTGCCCCAATGACCTGCGCTGCCGTAATGCTCTTGGAACATTCCAGTTCACGCTCAGTGCCGCCATGGATGGGGCAGAGCCTCGCATCCCAAGGTATGCGCGAGTCATTATAGCAGCCCCGGCACACATGGGGATTACTGACCCTGTATGGCGTATAGAATTCCGTATAGGCCAAGGTGAGGCCGCTTATCAGCACCACCGGGCATCCGGCAGCATTAGCCAACCAGCTCAGACCGCTAGAAACGCCGATGAACATATCCGCGTAAGCAAGCATCTCGAACCGCTCCGCCAAAGGCCGGTTCCCCGTATAATCCTCCGCTCCTGAGGGCTTCTCCACATGATAGCCGCCATCATCCACACAGAAGTCCCTGTCCAGGCACAAGACCCGATATCCTAGCCCCCGCAAATAAGCCACCACTTCATCCCAGCCACCGGGCCGCAGCCAGCCCTTGCACACCCCGGAAGCCTGCACCGCAATACATACATAAGGAGCCTCCGGCCCTACTGGCCTGGGCCCTGAGGGTGCCCACTTATCCAGTTCCGGCAAGCCATGCAGACCGAGAATCTCCCGGGCATATTCCTGCCAAGGCGCAGCCAGCCCGTCCATGGGAGCAGAGAAGCGTTCCTCTGCGTAGGTGCCCAGATGGTACACCGCATAGGTGTCCTCTGGTATCCCCTCCACTATTTCCAGCTCCGGATAGCAGCGCCCGGCCAGTTTCGCCAAGGCAGCGCCCGGCCGCACAGCCACCTGGCACTCCGGATGCTCTCGGGCAAAGGCGCGGGCCACCGACAGCATCTGCACCGCCTCCCCTAAGGGTGGCGGCTGCTCCGGCAGCTTGCCATCTATATATAAGCAAACTTTTTGTCCCTCATAATCCAGCAAATGCCGGAATACCTGCTGCCCCTCCAGCCAGACTTCCACCAGCCAGGGCACATAAAACTGCTCCAAAGACTGCAGCTGCACATCCGCAATATCCCTGTCAAAATACACTTGGCCGGAAACGCCGTCACTGATGCGCACATGCCAATCCCCCGCAGGTACTTCCAGCCGCAGACCGGCATTGAAATCCAGCCGCAGCCCATGTATGCCCGTTTCCCCTGCTACCGCTCCCGCCAATACGCCATCATTGTAAGCGATAGCCCTATCCTTCTTGGTAGGTTCTTCCCTGCCGCACGAAAAAAACACCGTTCCGCCCCCCATACACCTGATCAATTTCTGCCCCCGAACATAATCTTCTGCCCCCCTGCCCTAAGCATCACCACATCAAACGCCAAAGGCGTTTTTGTCCGCCCCCTCGGGGGCGGGGGACCGCGAAGCGGTGGTGGGGGGATGCCACCGCTTCCTTACCTCTGTATCTATTTGTACTTTTACACCTTCAAATTTCTCCCATATATCTCTATTGGAAAATCTGAGCACCATAATACCATGATTCAATAGATACAAGTCACGCTTCTCATCATAAGACATTCCCTCCGCTTCATAATGCTGACTGCCATCTGCTTCGACTGCAAGTCTGGCTTGCTCACAATAAAAATCAAGTATGTAATTGCCTACAATACGCTGTCGCTTAAAGCGTGGTTTGTAGCCTTGCAGGTAATCAAACCATAAATGGCATTCTTCCCTTGTCATGTTTCTACGCATCGCTTTTGCTCTCGGCAAAAGCTTGGTATTCCTGGCTACTGACAATGCAATCCCCCCACCACCGCCTACGGCGGTCCCCCGCCCCCTTGGGGGCGGACTTTTTCTCTAGCTATACTCACGAGCCATAAAATATACCATTTGTCCGCCCACCACTGTTTGCACAACTATACACCAACATGGAGGCGGGCATGTAATTTGGCACAGCTTGCTATGCGTCAGTATAAAATAGTTTTGCATCGGAGAATCACGCAATTCCGTCAGGCTCTACAGTGATTTTTTGATTGCCAATTTCAATTTATCGGTCTATTGTGCAAGTAACTGAAATCATCCCCATTTTCCCCCCTTGGTTTCGTTTTTTGTAAGCTCCCACATCAATCGCTGAAAGCGTTTTTGTCCGCCCCCTTGGGGGCGGGGGACCGCGAAGCGGTGGTGGGGGGGATGCCATCGTGTCTTTACCTCTGTGGCTATTTATACTTTTACACCTTCAAATTTCTCCCATATATCTCTATTGGAAAATCTGAGAACAATAATGCCATGATTCAGTAGATACAAGATGCGTCAGTATATCTCATTCGCAACTTCCATCCCGCAAAAATCATCATAAATCTTCATGTACACCTGCTCCACATCCCTGACATAAGCATCTGCCTGCATAAGGGGCGAAGCCTGCATCCGCTTGCGTAAATTCCCATGCAACTCAGCCAGATGCTTCCTGTCACTAGCCAGGCTGACGGCCTTCTGCACATACTCCTCTGCCGTACTTGCACAGCACTCGCTCAATTCCAGATTTTGCAGCAAGCTCCAACCGAAACGGGAGCCAGGCCGCTGTCCGGATAGTGTCACCACCGGCACCCCCATATACAGCGCTTCGCAGGTAGTCTGTCCTCCGGTATATGGGAAAGTGTCCAAGGCAATATCCAGTTCATTGTATTCCTTCCGGTAGTCACGGGAAAATCCCCTCAATTCCACTCTTGTCAGCTCTATCCCGGCCCGGAAAAGTTTTTTTTCGGCCCATTCCCTCCCCTCAGTACAGCCCAGTAGCTTATGCTTCAGCAGCAGTCTGGAACCGGGCACACTGCGAAGTATTTCAGCCCATAATTGCAGCATGGCATCTGTGACCTTAGCGAAATTATTGAAGCTGCCAAAAGTCACATACCCACTAGACAGACAGGATGGCTCTCCCAGCTCCGGGAAGTCTGTCAGTGGTGTAAAACAAAAATGTGTCCGGGGCAGAGGCAGCAGCTTTTCCGTGAAATAAGGATTGCTCGCCCTCTCAGAGCAGTATCTGTCTGTCAGAAAATAGTCTGCAGCAGGAAGCCCCGTACTGCCCATATAGCCTATGCCGGAAAGCTGGACAGCCGCCGGCCTATAGGCCAGAATCCCCAGGCGATTCCCCTTGCTGTGCCCGCCCAGTTCAAAGAGTATATCTATCTCATCTGCCCTGATCTGCCTTGCTGCCGCTTCATCTGTCAGCTCTGCTATCTCCCGCCACTGCACAGGCAATTCTTTCAGCCTATCCGTCCAGCTGTCCTTCTCTGTCACTGAGCTGTACAGATACACCTCGAAATGATCGCTGTCAAACTGCGTCAGCAACCCCCAGACGAAATACAGCACCGGATGCAAACGAAAATCCGCCGAGAGGTAGCCAATACGCAATTTTCCATGACCATAGGCTCGTCTCTCATAAGGCAGCACTGCCGATAGTTCCCTGGCATAGCGCCCATAGAGCAACTTCCAGTCAGTTGGATCCGTCCTCTCACGGTAATTCAAAGAGAAAATCGCATTGCTCAGTTCTGCCAGCCTCTGCCGTGGATCACTCTCCAGCTCCGCCGAAGCCAGAAATGCGCCGGTGGACTCCTCATGCTCCCCCAATCTGGCGCAAGCGGAGCCCAATAGGCTCCAGGCCTCTGCCACCAGCCCTGTTTCCTGGGTAGCTCCCTCGGGCGCAAAGATGTCAAGCAGATGCAAAAGCGTTTGCAATTCCGAAACAATCTTCTCACTGTCCCGCTCTATATATGCCTTCAAAAGCAAGGAACGCAAGCTCTCTCCGCAGCTTGCATCCAGATCATGTCGAAGGCTCTCCGCACGATTCCATTCCCCTGCTTTATATGCCCCGTAAGCCAGCCCATACAGATGCAGGTAACGCTCCATCAGCTCAGCCATACATCACGCCCCCAAAATAGTCCTGCTGCTCCATAACAAAGTCCTGCCCACCGATATAAAGCCCTTCAAACAGCTCCCGCTTCCCCCAGAAAATTACCTCCAGCGTGGACACGGTCAAGACTCTTACCAAAACGGCTGGGACGGGTGCAAAAAACCTGCTACGAAGAACTTGTCACCAGCTTGTACAATTACTCCGTCTTATCCACGTAAACACAGTTCTCCTGTCGCAATTTCTCAAAAGTATAGACTGAGGTGGATAACTGTTTCATTTCCTAACCGCCCTCCCTATTATCTAGCCGCTATTATAACGCAAAAGAAGTGAAGGCGCAGTCGTAGCAGGGCTACATCAAGCCTTTGCTGACGCAGGCAGACGGAAAAATTCCGTATAGGCAAGGGTGATAACTGTCTCATTTTCAATGCCTGCAACTGCATCCAGAAAGTTGCTCATATGGTAACTAACACTTCCTGTTTAGGAAAAAGTGAATTCCAAAGTACATCAGCATGAAATGTGCCATCATGAAAACAGGGCATTAAATATTGCAATGGAGGCATAATTTCCCGACGGAAAAGCGGCATTGTAAGAGCATAACTTTCATCAATGCCACAATCTCTCAGCCATAAATAAAATTTTTCTCCTTTATCAGCAAAAACAGTTTTTGCATAAATAGCTGATACATCAGCTTTTACAAATTCAGGAAGATGACAAATAAACATAGGTTTTGGATTATTTGTCAAGGCTGCACCTATACAAAGAAATTTATTACTAGGTATAGTAGCACCTGGCAGAAGCCATTGTATATAAGCGCCAGATACATGTCGCCCCAGAGCCTTGAACAGAGCCTCGACAGTATCTTCCAATAACAAAGTGATATCCAAAGAATCAGGTTGCTTTTTTAGATAGTCATAAAGGTCTTCAATATCATGCTTTTTCTGAGGTAAAGATAAAATAATGAATTCAATATAAGGATATTTAGAATCACACATATTCTTGAAAGTATGTATAAATTCTTTAATGTTACCTGTAAACAAAATGACAACTGTTATAAGTATTCTTTTTTGTAAAAAATTCTGTTCACAAATAGTTTCGGCCAAATCTTCAGCAGTTGATAATAAATTTGACATATAATTTATGCAGGCTAGCTGGTTATATTTTAAGTCAGCTTGTACATAAGTTGCTGGAATAGTCGCCGGCATGCAGTCATCACAATGGGGGATATTAATTTTCCTTCCTTGTGAAAAATTATAGAAAACATCAGCCCAATGCCAAGCATATACAGTATGCCGTGTAAACTTGCATACATTGCTAAGCCATCCAACTAAATTTTTAGAACACATTTGTTCTCCGCTACGAAAATAAAAATGTGCCATATGAATGCCAGTCAGTAGTATACCAGGAATTATTTCACCATTCAGATTACGTAGGCTATGGTTCCCTTGGCTAATTGTACAATTGGTTCGTTGGTAGAGATTAATGCCTATTACGATTTTATTTCCATTTTGAGATTGACCTTCTCGCAGACAATTTTTAGGCAATTTAAAAGGTGTATTTTCGTCAAGCAAACGATAGTTTATCCAAGGTAAATAATAATAATTATCCGTTGGCAATTCTTCCAAAAAAGGCCGCAGTTTGATAGAGTCTTCATCAGGCAAAAGGAATTCATCTGCATCTATTGGTATGACCAAAGAAAAATCCATTTCAAAAGCAGCTTGCATCAGCATAGTTGTTATTTCTGCTTGTTCATAACCAATGATATCAGGCAACGGAACAACACTGACAGGCAACCTCTCGGCAATTAAACAATCAAGTATTTTGGGTGTATTATCGGTACTATTGTGGTCACAAATAAACAAATGGTCCGCAAAAGACAGTGTATGACGCACGAAAGATTCAATGATATCTGCCTCGTTACGTACCATAGATATTGCAGCAATCATATAATCCCCCTTCTCATGGTAATTTCTCTTCCCTCTCTATACCCTTATCCTATTGACGAATTTATCCTGCAAAGGCACTCTACATAACGCCCTTATCATTCCATGCCATTACTAAATCTGCTTGTACGGGCAGCCTTATGCAGTATTTCCTCCCGTCCTTTCCTGGTCACAATATAATCAGCCCATGCACACATCTCATCTACACCTCCGCTTTCCGAATCAGCAGGCAAAACCCAGCCACAATCATGGCTTGCAATACGCACAGCCTGTGCACCTATGTCAAGCGACAGCACCGGATAGCCGGAAAGCAGAGCCTCACTTGCGGTATAGCAATACGTTTCTGGAAAACGGCTGGGTACAAGCACAACAGCTGTTTCCAAATCTACCAGTAAGTTGGAGACACTTTCCCGGTCATATCGGCCAGCCCAAGCCAGTGTTCTGGCCGTTTCACCCACATCCTGCCATACAATCTCACCCAACACTACAAGTTGCAGGGGTAACCCTTGCTCAAGGATATGGGCATGCAGTGCCAGTATTTCAAGAGAACCTTTATTACGCCAAAATGACCCAAGGAATACAAGACGCAATGGCTGTCTATGCACAAACCGTGGCTGAAAAGTGCGCCGAAGCGGCCAAGCAATTACGTGAGGCTTTATTTCTATTTCCAGTTGCGGATACACCTGCTGAACAAGCCTGGCTGCATATGTACTTGGAGACTGAATTCTGACCGCTCTCTGCAATAAAACACTAAACCCCTGCCGCCACTCAGCAAGCTCCATGCCTCCCTTCCACGGCAGTTCATGCTGGCAATAAGAATGGTTGGATGATTCACTGCAATGCCTGGCAAGACATGCCAAAGACCATTCCGGGCATACACAGTGATAATCATGCAGGAAAACTGTGTAGGGCACACCGACCTCCAGCAACCATTGCCAGATAACGCGCATAGGATATCCAACCAGACTGTTGATAAATAACTCGCCAATCTGCAGTTCACGCAGCAAAATTTGCAAGTTCTCTCTCGAAAAGGGCAACACCGTCGCTGCCTCGGGCTTTCCAAAAGGAAATACCCGCAACTCTGCAGGCTCCAGGCTGAACCTCCCCTCAGGACATACACAAAAAACCGTCCTTCCCTGCCATTCTTCCTGCTGACGCTGCTGTAGAAAAGCCTGTGCCCCACCTCCCAGATTATGAGTCAGCACCAAAAGATTCTTTCCCACTCTATCCCCCCTTAGCCAACAACAGTTCCTCTATGGCTCGCCGGATCATGCGTGAGTATTGAAGTGAACAAAATAACTCATCTGCAGCTTCCCTTCCGCAAAAAATCAGCATAAATCCCTTTGTACGCCTGCTCCACATCCCTGACATAAGCATCTGCCTGCATAAGGGGTGATGCCTGCATCAAGTTGCGTAAATTCCTGTGCAGCTCAGCCAGATGCTTCCTGTCACGAGCCAGGCTAACGGCCTTCTGCACATATTCCTCTGCCGCAATCGCACAGCACTCTCCCATCCCCAGATTCTGCAGCAGGCTCAGGCCGAAACGAGAGCCATGCCGCTGTCCTGCCAAGGTCACCACCGGCACCCCCATGTACAGCGCTTCGCAGGTAGTCTGTCCTCCGGTATATGGAAAAGTGTCCAGGGCAATATCCAGCTCCTTGTATTCCGTCCGGTAATCACTGGAGAATCCCCTCAATTTCACTCTTGCAAGCTCTATCCCCGCCAGAGAAAGTTTTTTTTCGGCCCATGCCCGCCCCTCGGGACAGCCTAGGAGCTTATGCTTCAGCAGCAGCCTGGAGCCGGGCACACTGCGAAGTATTTCAGCCCATAATCGCAGCATGGCATCCGTGACCTTAGCGAAATTATTGAAGCTGCCAAAGGTCACATAACCTCTCTCCAAACAAGGCGGCGCTTCCGGCTCCGGGAAGCTTGTCAAAGTCGTAAAGCAAAGATGTGTCCGGGGCAGGCGCAGCAGTTTTTCCGTAAAATAAGGACTGCTCGCCCCATCTGAGCAATATCTGTCCGTCAGGAAATAATCCACGGAAGCCAGCCCTGTGCTGCCCATATAGCCTATGCCGGAAAGCTGAACAGCTGCAGGCCTATAGGCAAGAATCCCCAGTCGATTGCCTTTGCTATGACCTCCCAATTCAAAGAGGATATCTATCTCATCCGCCCTGATCTGCCTTGCCGCCGCCTCATCCGTCAGCTCTGCTATCTCGCACCACTGCACAGGCAATTCTTGCAGCCTGTCCGTCCAGCTATCCTTCTCTGTCACTGCGCTGTACAGATACACCTCGAAATGCTCACTGTCAAATTGCGTCAACAACCCCCAGACAAAATACAGCACCGGATGCAGGCGAAAATCCGCCGAAAGGTAGCCTATACGCAATTTCCCATGACCATAGGCTCGTCTTTCATAAGGCTGCACTGCCGACATTTCCCTGGCATAGCGCTCATAGAGCATCTGCCAATCAGAGGGCTCCGTCCTCTCCCGGTAATTCAGGGAGAAAATCGCATTGCTCAGTTCTGCCTGCCTCTGCCCGGGATTGCTCTCCAGCTCCATCGAAGCCAGGAATGCGCCGGTGGACTCCTCATGCTCTCCCAATCTGGCACACGTGGACCCCAACAGGCTCCAGGCCTCCGCCACCAGCCCGGTTTCCTGGGTAGCCCCCTCGGGCGCAAAGATGTCAAGCAGATGCAAAAGCGTCTGCAATTCCGAGACAAGTTTCTCACTGTCCCGCTCTATATACGCCTTCAAAAGCAAGGAGCGCAAGCTCTCCCCACAGCTTGCATCCAGCTGTCGGCGCAACTCTTCCGCACGGTTCCAATCTCCGCCCTTATATGCCTCATAAGCCTGTCCATACAAATGCAAATAGCGCTTTATCAGACCAGCCATTTATCCGCCCCCGAAATTCCCCTGCCGCTCAGTGATATTCCTGTATAGAAAAGTTGCCCCTCAAATATCATAGATAATTATTTCCGAACCAGTTTTAATTACCATCTTGCTGCCAACAATACAGCCGCATGATACCGTTGGTTTTTGTGCTTTAAACTGGATGGGTACACTTTCAATCAAACCACTTTCCATGTTCAGCCACATGATCCTATCAGCTCCCCAAGGAAGCAGCCACAAACTGGCACCATGTACAAGAATATCGGTAAAGAAACATATTTTCCCCGCTACCTTCGTAAATTTAACCTCCGCCGGATAGCCATCAAAAATCCGTGTTATGCCTGTAGGAGGATTCCATACTCTCATAGGGCCTCCCTGACTGGGTGCCAGCCAGATGTTTCCAGCGTAAACGGCAGCAAATCCATAATATGCTTCCTCTCCCCCCACTTGATGAATTCTGTAATCACTCTGCACTAGATTCAGTTCCAACACCTGGTTTGTATCACATATCGGCACATAGAGCATATCCGCCAATATGCAGGGCTTGCCAAATATAAGCGGCTGTCCTTTGTCACAAGCTTCTAATTCATCACCATTTAATTTCAGCAGCAGGCGAATTTCCCCAGTATGAGGCTTAAAGGCAATAATTCCTGCATACCTAACGCCTGTCATTATAACCCAATCTCCATAAGAAACAGCATAGCGGAAATTACCCCTGGGCAAGTGCTCCGGCACGGGGAAGGCTGACGCCTTGCCACTTTCAATATCATAGCGCAAAACGGCATCTGCATTTTCAGGCGGCAGCACCAAATACCGGCCAGATTTTACCGGCATACCATAAAGCGGCGCGGGATATTCCCTTATTTGACTATGATAACAAACGCTATTGGCACCAGTATCCAGACTCAAACAAATCAAGCTGTTGATTCCCTCATCCCAATAGTAGGCCTTCTCTTCGTCCCCCCCCATAAAACTCATCCTACAGGCCTCTTCTTCCTGTGGCAGTACCATTTCATTCTGGTGCAATGCCCGATTGATACGTATAATCAACTCCAGCGGGTCCAATTTTTTTATTGCATCCTGATAATATTGATACTGCAGCATGAAATCCGTCCATTCCCGCATGTATTCATGATAGGAATTTTTCCAGCTGTCATCCTTCTGGCGAATGTTATAGTGATCCCGTACATATTCCTGCCAAAAGATAGTCGGGCCAATCAAACAAACCCCTACTGACCGACTGGCATAAAACATATTCATGGCGGTATCAACAATGTACCAATCCACCTGTGACGCTTCATTGACCAGGCACTGGGAATCTAATACATCAGCGCTGGTTCTGGTCAGCATGGTGAATTTTGTTCCGGGACGGCAAAACAGTGCCCAATGGGTAAGGGATCCCATTATGGAGACAATTTCCTCGGCATTATTCACAATAGCTATCTGCTCAGCCAGCGGAAAAGACTCCAATTCAACCATAGCAAAGCCTTGCCTGGCAAAGAATTGACAAAAATATTCCTCATTGATGCACTTTGTCTGACTTTTAGCAAGACGAATACGAGTCAAAAAAAGTTTCTTCCCCAACGACTTATTACCAGTCAGCTTTTGAGCCTGCGCTGCTATATATCGATATGGCAGCAAATATTTCTGTGTATAGCTATACCAGCTGTGCACAGATTCCTCCGGCACAATTACTGATTTGAACTGCGTTGGTTTTCCCACCAGGATAATGCGCTCGCGTGCTATGCCTAACAGCGCAAAGAAATCCCAAAACCATGGACAAACATCAAGTTCCGTCAGAAAAACCAAGGGTTTATGCGGTTCATCTCTCTCCATTACATACCACAAACGTCCCAGACATTCCAATAAAAAATGCCCGAAGTGACCGATAAGGATGCCTCCAAAAATAACATCCTTGTCCTCATAGACTATATTGCCTTTGACAGGATACGCGGATGAAACGCCGTAAAAGCCAGCCTGCGGCGGCTTATGGCGAAACATTCCTGCCACAAAGCTTCTCTGCCTGTCACACACCCCCCCCTGATACTCGCCTGTTTGCGGATTCCAATTATCAGGCGGCAGCAATATTCCAGCTGTCACCTTCCGAACATGTAATGGATGATCAGACAGCCAGGTTTTGCAGCACGCCCGTTCCCAGTCGTCTTTTCTCCTTACATAAAGTCTTTTTTCGTCTTTCATCACACCTGCACCCCTTAACGAATCAATCATTCCCTGACATTACTGAACATCAGCCCCCTGACATGATTGCCCGCAAAATCCTGCCCTGAGCCTCCTTGAAGCAGTGATAAAAGGAAACATAATCCCTGCCGTAAATCAGTCCCGCCGCCTTGCAGCTTTCGGCTATCTCCTCCGAACGCCAGCTTATCAAAAGGTTCTCCTCTGCCCTCCTGCCTGCCCTGCAGCTGCGCCGGAACTCCCGCAAAAATCCGGCTCCGTCCCCGTAATCGTAAAGTGCGCCTTCAAACGCTTCCTCACCCAATTCCTGACGTATTTTGTCATATAGGGACAGGGAATCTCTCCCGACAACCCAGCATCGCACGTTCGACCTGTCCAGATCCACAGGCAGGCAGCCGCTGACAGGCCAGTCCTTCGCCAGATGCAGCAGCAGCCGTTTGACAATCTGCTGCCGCCAATACAGCTGCTCATCCTCCCTGTCCTGCTCCCGCATCTCCCCGTAGCGCGCCGACAAATCAATGCCACAGGCTGCCATAGCCCGCAGGTAAAAATCCCGGCTGAAGCGCGGCCAGCCGTGGCACCCAAAGGGCAATTGACTGCCATTCTTCCTGTAGCATCGCTCTGCCAGTGTATCTATGGAGAAGGCATAAGCAATCCGCAGAGGCGCCAAGCGGAAATCCCTGTCCTCATGCCCCGCAATGCCCCAGAAGGTGTCCTCCCCCCAGCCGGTATACCGGGGATTGCCCTGGCACTTGGCCAGCAAACGGCAGCAAGCCTCTATCCTGCGCAGAGAAAAGCCGCCATTTCCCACATGGTAGATTTTATACTTTCCCGGCCTTACTTTCTGCAAGCTGTTCTGCAGCTGCCAAGGGCCACCTATGTAGTCATAGCCCAGAGAGCAGAATTCCTGCAGCAAGTCAACGAAAACAAAAGCATCCAGTTGATAGATCAGCATGTACTCAAAGTCCCGGAAACGAGCATAAAACTGCGGGGACAGCAACAGCCTGGAATAAGCTGCGACGCTGGTGAAGAACTCCCCGGGAAATCCTGCCACCTCATTGCCGCGTCTCAGCCAGTCCGGTATTTCCATGCCCTCAGGAGCTGCAAAGACGATGGTATAATGGGGCAGGACCGCGTAAAGTCTTTCCAAGCTGATTTTCTCATACCATAGGAGCTCCGTCCTGTAAATCGGAACGACTATAACAACCGACTGCTTGCTATTGCTCATGCCTGAATCTGCCTTTCTGTCTGCAAATATGTTACAGTCCCCCTTTATCCAGCAGCAGTTCCTCGATCGCCCGCCATACCATGCGGGGAGTGATAGAAATTGAACAACTGAATTTCTGCCTATCCTCGCCATGGCGTGGACATCTATCCTTTATGTATTCCACTGCCAAATCATTGCAGCAGCCGTTGCAAGCATCACCTGCATAGACCCGGTAGCAACCGGGGAACTCATGCCAGAACCTGGAAAAGCCCCCCAGCATCACCACAGGACAGCCCACGCCGTGAGCAAGCCAGGCCAGGCCGCTGGACAGTCCGATAAAGAATTCCGCATGAGAAAGCAGCTCAGCCCGCTCCGTCAGGGGACGCGGCCCTGTCCAATCCTCCGCCCCCGCCGGGCAGCATATAGTGATGCCCTCGTCCTGCTGCTCCCGCTCCTTATCCACGCAGAGCACGCGGTAGCCCATCTCCCGCAAGCCACGAACAATATTATCCCAGCCCCCGGGATACAGCCATCCCTTGGACACTCCGGAAGCCTGCACCCCTATGCACACATATTTCCCTTCCACCAAACGCCCCACTGGCTGCCAAGGCAAACCTTCATAAGTGCGCCCAAGCCCCAAAAGCATCCTGCCCACCTGTCCCAAGGGAACCTCACGGCAATCAAAGGGCGTTGTAAAAGGATTTTCCTCCAGGGAAACCGCACAGTGATAAGTTGCATAGGTATCCTCGCCCGGCTCAGGACGCAACTCCCACTCCGGATAGCAGCGCCGACAAAGCACCTCCAGCGCCCCGGGCGTGCGGCAGGACACCTGGCAGTGCCGCAAACGTCGGTACGCCTCCACATATGGAAAGATAGCCAGGGCATCCCCCATAGTCTCATGGAAAAGGAAATGCACCTGCCGTCCCTCCGGCTCGAAGTCATGGGAGAAAACACACGCCCCCTCCTGCCAGACCTCTACATGCCAGGGAATGAAGTATTTCTCCATAGAAACCAGACGCACCGAGGATGCTTCCGCATCCAGATATGTTTTCCCTGTATCCAGGTTGCTCACCAGCACCCGCCACTTGCCCTCAGGCACCTCCAGCCGCAACCCCAGGTTGAAGTCCAGCCGCAACCCCGGCACATCGGTGCCCCTCCGCACCACTCCTATGACCTGGTCCAAGGCCCCATAAAGTTCCAGATACTTGGCGGCCAGCCGATGCTCTGCCCCGCCCCGGCAGCTGAAATAACGTATCTCCATAACTTCAGTCCCCTCAGCCTGTGCGGTGAGATATCGCCGCCCCTGTCTGGCTCTTATGCGCCCAAAGCATACGCACTGCCTCAACCAATTCCCTAGGCTCTATCTGGGAAATGCAGTGCTGCACCTCCCAATGCATGCAATATCCATACCAAACAGCCTCCGCACACTCGGGCAAAGGCTCAGCCGGACGCAGGCAGATATAGTCAGTCTGCCAGGGATGGAAACGGGCAGAGGGACTTAGGATTTCCGGCAGCAGCCAGCGCCTGCTGGCAGGCTCCATGCATATATCAACCGTAGGCTTGCCCAGGGCAGCCGCCATATGCATCACCCCTGTTTCATTGCCCAGATACAGATCCGTCAGACCAATGACAGCAGCCGTCTCCCTCAGAGAAGCCTGCCCTGCTATGTTCACCGTGCTGCCCGACGGCAGCTGCCCTGTCAGGAAATCTCCCTCTTCCCGTTCTTTCTGCCCTCCCAGCACCACGACCCCCCAATTCTCGTCCACCAGCTCGCGAAGCGCCTGCAGATAAAGGGGTACGGTATACCTGCGCCCCGGCCAGCCTGCGCCTATGCCCAGAGCCAGCACCTTCTCACGCCCCCGTAGCGGAGTTATAAGATTCGCCGCTGCCTGCCAGTCTGCCGCTCCCAGCCACAGCTCTGCCCCAACCCGATTTACCTCCATGCCATGGCAGCGCAGAAGCTGCAAGCGGCGCTCAGCCTCATGCACGCACTCCGCAGGGGCTATCGCAGACTCGGTCAGCAGTTCGCCGCAGGACGATTGATCTTCCAACACTTCACTGTACACTTTAATCGCTTCATCACCGTAGCCAATTCTCTCCCTGGCTCCGCTGAGGTAGCCCAGCAGGCGCAGTTCCGTCTTGTCATCCCCCCACTGAGGCAAAAAACACTTATCCAGCCTCAACGCCCATAGATGCTGTTCACAAAATTCTATGAGCCTTCCCCCCTGCTGCAACATATCTTGGCCGAACCCCGGCTGCAGCGTCAAAAGCTCATTGATGTAAGGGCACAGTTCAAAAACACTTCGCAGGAATGGCTTCACCACCAAGACAATTCTGGCCTTGGGCGCACTGCGCCTCAGTTCTCGCAGAAAGGGAGTCAGCAGCACATTATCCCCCAATTCATCCAAGCTGGCCACCAGTATTTGTTCAACCGCCCCGGGACACTTCTCCCTAAAACCTTCGGCCCGGAAAGCCGGCTCGAAAGCCCCCAGCAACATCTTTCCGTCCAGCCTCCGCGCTATGCGCATCTGCCTGACCACTTTATCCCAGGCCGCCCTAAGACTGTCAGTTTCTCGGTGCATATTCATCCCACCTCTTTGCCTTCCTGCCTAGCCCCTTATAACAGATTCCTAGATATACTCGTCTTCGTCATCCACCTGTCAGCCACTTCTGCCATATGCGCTCATAGACCTCCTCCATCTCCCGCATATAGCCCGCCGCATCCATCACAGGGGAACGACGAAACATGCCGGGAATCGCCTCATGCAGAGCCGCCAGCAACTCCTTATCCAGGGCAAGCTGCACGGCCTTCTCCACATATTCTTCCACCGTCCCGGCTGTCAGTTCCCTCAGGCCGGCATTGCACAAAATGCTATAACCGAATCTCGTGCCATGCCTCTGCCCATACAAGGAAACCACAGGCACCCCCATATACAGCGCATCGCAAGTAGTACCGCCGCCCACATAAGGAAAGGTATCCAGAGCAATATCCATTGCATTGTAGCGCGCCATGTAACCGAGCTCTGCAGGCTCTATACATATCCTATCCGGGGATATGCCTGCTGCTTCAGCTCGTTTCAGAAGGGAGCGCTGCATGGACGGAACTTTAGCCCTTGATGATTTCAGTAGAAGACTGGAGCCGGGAACCCGCCTGAGTATCTCCGACCAGGCTGCCAGAACAGTATCATTTACCTTCAGCAAATTATTAAAGCTGCCAAAAACAACGCCTTCATGGACCTGACGCTTCCGCTCAGTATGATAGGCCAGCTCTGACGGCGTATAGCAAAAATGGCTGTGGGGGAGGCGGAGCAGTTCTTCACTGAAATCCCTCTCGCTCTGACCCACAGGATCACAATATGGATCCCCTAGGAAATAATCCACCCTCTCCAAGCCAGTCGTTGACATATAGCCTATAGCTGACATTTGTACGGGAGCCGGCCGATAAGCAAGCACTTGCATTGTCCGCCCGCCTTCCGAATGTCCTGACAAATCCACAAGTATATCTATCTCATCCTTATAAATCCGCTCTGCTGCCTGCTGCGGGGAAAAATCCTCCCCTTCCGGCTTCTGGTACCAGCCGGCAGCCCATGTACGTATCTCATTTGTCAGCGCATCAGCCTTCTTATCGCTGCAATCATACACATATACTTCAAAACGCTGCTTATCATAACTGCCCAGCAGCTGTATGGCAAAATTGCTAATAACACCATCATTGAATGCGCCACATGACAAATAGCCTATGCGCAGGCGTTCATGCCTTGCCTGACGTGCATGGGAAAAGGGCTGGACAGCCTGTTCGAATAAATGATAGCGCATGGCATCCTGCCTGCGCTGCTCATCTGTATCGCAGGCGGAATAATGCTGGGCAAACAGCAGATTGCTGTAATTATACTGTTGCCATGCCAGGGGCTGACCGACTGTGCTGTCCAGTGATAATCTCATGTGAGCCAGCCCTTGTTCTACCTCTCCGAGCTGAATCGCTATGTGGAAGCGCAAATTCTCTACATACCACAGCTCATTGTCATCAGGCGGCTCCTGCGCCGTTATAAAATCCAGCTTCTGCAATGCCAGCTCCGGCTTGCCCATTTTGTAAAACTTAACTACCGGAGAAAAACGCGCTATCCCCGCCATAACTACCACGCCCTTTCTCGCGGTTGATGCTTCGCGCCTGCTTATCCAACCGCTGCCACACCCTGATCCGCCAGTCAGCGGCAATCTGCCCCGGAGTGGCACGATAGGACTGCCACGCCTCCTGCCAGGCAGGAGCCATCAGCTGCCCCAGTTTCTCTTGCAGGGTACTGTCATCCACTGCCTTCGCCTGCCAGGCAGCGAGCAACGTGAGCAGGGACAGTCTACGTGTCAGTTTCTCCGTTGCCGCCCCCCATTGTCCCGCCAGTGAGTAGCTTGTCTCGCTGTCCTGAGGCTCTCCCGTCCGGCGCGCGTAAAAAATGGCCAGTTTCCCTCCCAAAGGGCGCAATGTCTCGGCCAGGAAAGGCTCATCTTCCTTCTCGTACAGTTTGGAAAGGATCTCTATGATATCGGCATCCCCTAGACCAGACTGCTGCATGGCCTCCGCCAGCAGACGCACCGTGCCTGCCAGATAGGGATTGATCTGCAAAGCTTCTATGCAACCCTCGGCAGCTTCACTGGAACGCCCCTGCCAGAGAGCCAGTTCTGCCAGCTTGGACAGGGCATGGGGCTGCAGGCGTCGTATGTCACGGCCCTCTCCCTGAGCAGGGGCGGCCAGCCCCTGCCGCAGCAGCGCCTCTGCCTGCAGATAGTCCTTCTGGCTAAAAAGATACAGTCCCTGCATCAGGGTAAACCGGGGCATATCGGGGCAAGCCCTGCGGGCCTCCTCGAAAGCAGCCAGCGTACGATCTAAAGGATAAGCCCCCCGTACCAAGGAGCTGAGATAGGTTTCCCAGGCTTCCTCTTGCAGCAGTCGGGATTGACGGCTATCTTCTATGACCTTCCGTGCCCAGGCCATAGCCTGAGGATAATCATACAGGCCATAATAGCAATCCATGTAGTAGTGGTAGTCCTCAGGCGCCACGCTTCCCTCCCTGGCTGCCTGCCGCTGCAGCAGGGCGAGATTGCGCTCCAGCTTCTGCCGGACCAGGCTGGAGGAATAGCCCGTATGGTAAAGCAGCAGCCCCTCTGCCTGATACAGGCAGCTGTCCGGCAGCCCCTCCAGTGTCTCATGGATACGGCCCACATATCTGATACTCGGCAGCTTGCGGAAGATGCGCACCTTTAATTTCTCCGTCATGTAGCGATTGTGGTCATCCCGGTCGATATTCACCATTCTGCAAGCCACGCCCCTGATGCCGCTCTTGCTGTCCAGCCGCTCCAGCAGAGGACGCACCTCATGCCGCGAGGACACAGAGAACGTCTCATCCGCGTCCAGAAAGGCAATCCAGCGTCCCCCTGCCTTATCTATGGCAAAGTTCTTCGCCGCCCCAAAATCATCCTGCCAGGCAAAATCCAGCACCCTGGCCCCTCCCGCCGCAGCCAGTTTCTTAGTCCTGTCGGAAGAACCCGTATCCACCACGATGATCTCATCTGCAAAGGAGCGCACCGACTCCAGCCAGGATGGCAAATTCTCCTCCTCATCCTTCATAATGGCACAGGCAGATATAAATACATCTGACTTCTCCAGCAGAGCCATACATTCCCGCGCCCGCTGCACCATGGCCTCCGCATTGGCGCTGAGACTGTTCAGGTCTGCCGCATCAGCTGCCCTGCTGGCAGACTCGTAAAGCTTCAGCCCCTGCTGCAGCTTGCGGAGAGCCGCCTCCTTCTCCCCCTGCTCGGTATAGTATGTCCCCAGCATCAGGGGGAAGTCCGGCAGCTGGGGGAATTCATGCTCCGCCCTGGCTATGACCGCCTCGATCTCTGCCCGGGAGGCTCCCAGTTCCACCAAAGCACTGAAATACTCCCGATATGCCCCCGCCAGAGCCGAGGACTGCAAACTATCCCTGCGACCGGGAGCGGCAATCAGGGCCTGGGCCAGGCGGCAGACTTCCTCCATCTCCCCCAGACCATAAGCACAGTCCAACAGATTGGACTGCTCGGCAATGGTCGGCTCTCTGCCCTCAGCGGCAAGCTGCTGCAGGATAAGCCTGCGATTGCGCTCCAGCTTCCCCCTGATAAGGGACTTGGAATAGCCTGTATGATGAATCTCCACCTCCTCCGTGGCCACCACCCGATAGCGGGGCGGCACGGCCAGGGCCTCGTGAATCCTGCCCCGGTAGCGCAGACTGCGGAGATTGCGGAAGAGTCGCAGCTGCACATCTGCGCCCTGCAGTTCCATGCCCTCATCCTCATCGAAATTCACCCAGCGGCACAGAACTCCTGCCACCTTGAAATCCGGCTCCAGCCGCTCCAGCAAGGGACGCACCTTGTCAAGGGACTCTGGAGGGAAATACTCGTCCGCATCCAGAAACGCCACCCAATGACCACGGGCCTTATCCAGGGCGAAATTCTTCGCGGCAGAAAAATCATCCTGCCAAGGGAATTTATATACCTGCGCGCCACCAGCAACCGCCAGCTCTGCTGTCCTGTCCACCGAGCCTGTATCCACCACGATGATCTCGTCCGCAAACTGCCGCACACATGCCAGCCAGCGTCCAATATGCCTCTCTTCATCCTTCATAATGGCACAAGCAGAAATTTGCAGTTTTTTCAAGGCTTATCTTCCTTTCCCGCAGTCTGCTGCAAACGCGACCGACTCCATTCTATAAATGCCTCCGTATCCCGCTCCCGGCAGCCTGACTCTATGGCTCTCTGCAGGCATTCCCCGGCCACTGCATAATCACCCAGCCTGTAGAATACAATGCCCAGATGATGCCAGAAGCTGGCTCCATCGCCCACCTCCTGCTCTGGCAGGCATTGGTACAGAGCCAAGGCTGCTGCCCAGGCTTCCCGGGTAAAAAAAGCATCTGCCAGGCGGCGCTGACAGGCGGGACTTTGTGCCTGCCCCAGCAGGGCATAGCGCTCATACAAGTCTTTCGCTTCCCTGGCCAGCAGGATGCCCGCTCCTGTCTCATAACCCGTCTCTGCCTCGGCAGGCGCTGCTTTCCCTGCCTGCCAGCAGTCTGCAATCTGCTGCAGGGAAGCCGGCAGTAGTTCCAGAGCTTCCCTAGGCAGGAAATCCCGAGCATCTGGCAGTGCCAGATGCAGGCAGGCCACAAAGAGATCCTGCATATCCCTGGCTGCCTGCCAAAAGAGACCTTCTCCCGCTCCCGGCTTCTGTTGCGCAAAATCATGGCAAAGACCTGCCTCCGGCACGCTTTTGCCCTCTGCCAGCATCATCTCCTGCAGATGCAGTACCATTCCCAGGCGTCCCTGGGAAGCAGACCAGCGGTAGAGATGGGGCAGGAAAAGCTCCGCTGCCCGGCCTGCATAATATGGACGCAGCCCATCTGTCCATTGCTTTGGGTCCTGCCAGACCTCTGAGGAAAGCTCCAGCACCAGAGTGTCATATGGGTCAAGGGCCAGCGCCTCCTGCAGACGGAAAGCAGCTTCTTCTAATCTTCCCTGTCGCAAGGCAATCAGTCCCAGCCCCGCCTGCAAATGACAGGCATCGCTGCCTTGGAATGTGTCTGCCTGTCCCATGTCCCTGCCAATACTTTCGCAGTGGGAAAATGTCTCCCGAGCCTCGGCCATGCGCCCCAGACGGAGCAGCAGCCAACCCCTGGCAACCCGGAACTCTGCTGCCTGGGGGAAAGCGTCCATCCCTGCCACCGCTGCCTGCAGTTGCTCCTGCAAGGGTCGCTGCAGCTTCTCCAAGCAGTGCAGCCGCAGACCGTAAAGGGATCTGTTCCCATCCAGCCCCACCCAGCCGCACCCCAGCCCCAGCCGGGCATAGTGCAGTGCCAGTTCATACTCCTCCAGGGCATAGCAGCAATCCGCCAGATAGCGGTACTGTTGCGGCTGCTCCCCTTCTGCTTCTATAGCCTGCTGCAGGAGGCGCAGGTTCCGCTCTGCCTTGGCACGCATCTTAGCTGATGCGTAGCCTGTATGTCGCAGCAGCATTCCCTCTGCCAGGGGCAGCTCTGCCAGCGTCCTGCCCGCTGCCGTAGGCACTTCATGCACCCTGCCCCGGTAGCGGAGACCCTGCTGCTGCCTGAGAATGCGGATAACTGACTCGCTGCCAATGGGCAGGTCTGCCGCATCCGTATCTACATGGCACATCAGCACTTGAAATCCCTCAGCTTCAGGATGCCGCCGGATGGCTTGCAGTAGCAAGCCCCGCACCCCTTCCGGGTGGTAGAAGGTTTCATCTGCGTCAAGGAAGATGAGCCATCTTTGGCCGTGAGGCACAGCTGATGTCCCCCCACCACCGCTTACGCGGTCCCCCGCCCCCCTGGGGGGCGGACTTGGGTTTTGCGATATTACTACATCCGTAGCAGAAACGGCTTGCTCCAAGGCAAAATTCTTGGCGGCGGCAAAATCATCCTGCCAGGGGAAATCATAGAGCCGCACCCCCGCTCGAGCTGCCATCTCGCGGCTGTTGTCCCTAGAGCCTGTATCTACGACGATTATTTCCTTATTTTGGGCATAAGCCTGCGCATTAGCCAGCCAAACGGGCAGTTCCTGAGCCTCGTCCTTCATAATCATGCAGACGGAAAGTTTCAGCTTTTCCGCTTCTGCAGCCATGTCACGCCAGGCCTGCAGTTGCCCTTTGGCCTGCTCTGCATCTGCTGGCCCGAACTGCTGAGGCTCAAAACCGGCAGGTCTTCCGGCCAGCTCCATGGCTTGTACTAGATCTGCAACTGCTCCCGCGAAATCTCCCCAGGCTGCCCGGGCTGCCGCCAGTTCCGCCCGGAACTCGGCCAGCTCTGGAAAATCCTGCACAGCCCGCTCCGCTGCCTGCAGCCTGTCCTCCGGGCGGGCTTGCCTGGCCAGCAGGGCCAGCAGGATATGATGGGAACGGCTGGCGTAGAGCACCTGTCTTCTGCCCTGGGCTATATCCTGCCTGGCCCAGTGCTCCGCCTCCCGCGCCTGTCCCAGCCCGTAGCATGCCTCCGCCAGGTACATATAGAGACTGCCTGCCATCTCCCCCCTTGCCTGTCGCTCCCTCAGTTCCTGCCGCAGCAGGCGCAGATTTCGCTCCGCCTTCGACTTATTCACCTCCGGACGGTAACCCGTATGCAGGATATGCAGTTCCTCCTCCTTCAGGAGCCGTACATCGTCCAGTGTTTTGCCCCTCACTAGCAGTTCCTCATGTATGCGCCCCACATAGGCCAGTCCCGGCTGACGGCGTGCCAGCCGCAGGACAGGGGCGGTCAGCAAATCCTCCCCCTGCTGCCCCAGATTCGTCAAAGGGACCAGCAGCCCCTCCACATCCCCGTGCGCCTCTGCTACCCTGCGCAGATTGCCCGCTGTCTCTTTCGTGAAATACTCGTCCGCATCCAGCAGCAGGAGCCAGTCCCCTGTGGCCTGAGCCAGAGCGAAATTCCTGGCAGCGGCGAAATCATCCTGCCAGGCAAAATAAAAGAGCCGCGCCCCTGCCTGCTCCGCTGCCTGATGCACCGCCTGAGACTCCACCGTCTGCACCACAATGATCTCGTCCGCCTGGCCCTTTACCCCCTCCAAACTGCGCCGCAATTCCTCTGCTTCGTCCTTTACTATATAGCAGGCTGAAATACGCATGGGTCACACCTCCATGCATCATAGTTCGACACAAGCAATAAAAAACCCTCCCCCGAAGGGGAGGGTTCTCATGGTTAATAGTGAACCTGTCTGGTCTGAAAGACCTTTGCCACCCAGTTTTACTGGAGCAGGGACAGAACAGAGGAACTGCTCTGGTTTGCCTGAGCCAGCATGGACTGAGCTGCCTGCAGAAGAACGTTGTTCTTCGTGTAGTTGGTCATTTCCTTTGCCATGTCGGCATCGCGAATCGTGGACTCGGAAGCCTGGACGTTCTGGCTGGAAGTCGTCAAGTTGCTGCTGGTGTATTCCAGACGAGACTGGATAGCACCGATGGTGGTCTGCTGATCCAGAGCCTTCTGGACGGCATTGTCAAGAACGCTGATGGCTGCATTGGCCTGCTGCTGGTTGCCAATCTGCAGGGTCTTACCAGTGGAGCTGGCAAGGCCGAGAGCCTCAGCACGCATATCGGTGAGACCGACGCGGATGCTCTGGTTGGACTTAGTGCCGACCTGCAGGGTAATCTGGTTGTCCTCAGACTTGTTCTGAGCACGAATGGACTCGCTGAAGTTATCCAGCACAGCGTTGATGCTCTTCTGAATCTGCCCCTTCGTGTTGGACACGGAGATGCTTAAGCCGGAAATCTGGTTGCTGACACCAGTGCCTTGTGCATGAATGGTCAAAGCATTCTGACCATCAGCCGTCTTCACGGTATCACCGGCAATATCATTACCGATAAAGCTGGTATTTTCAATAGTCGTAGAGAACACCGCTGATTTGCCAGTCGTACTATTCACTTTGCCATCCGCATTCACGGAGGATGCGAAATGGCTATTAGCCATCGTGATCAGCCCACTAAGGTTAGCAGAACTCATCTCACAGACCTGCTTGCTGGTCACATAGGTAGCGCCCTGATGCACGAAGGAAATCGTGACTCTGTCAAGAGACTGGATGTTCAAGCTATTGCCATTGCGATCCAACATCGCCGTGAACGCGGTCGTACCATCGGTGGCCGTATTCAACGCCTGATTCGTCATGGCCGTCGTGGTGGCCTTTACGGAAGCATTGTGGGAACCATCAACGAGGTACTTGCCGTTGTAAGTGATGTTTGCGTTGTCGTTGATCTGGTCGATGGACTGGTCAAGCTCTTTCTGGATAGCTGCACGGTCAGCATCGGTCTTATCATCGTTGGCTGCGCTGATGACTTTTTCCTTCAATGTCTTGAGGATGTCAACAGTGGAGCTTACAGCACCTTCAGCGGTCTTCATCATAGAACTGCCGTTCTGGGTGTTGGCGTTAGCCTGGTCCAAACCGCGGATCTGGACTCTCATGCGCTCGGATATTGCGTACCCGGATGCATCGTCAGCTGCGCCATTAATCTTCATGCCGGAAGAAACCTTAGCCAGGCTCTTGGACAGAGCCGAGCTGTTCTGGTTCAAGGTGTTCAGAGTATTGATTGCCGACATGTTGTTCTTTACTACCATTGCCATGATATTTTCCTCCCTGATTGTGTGAAAATAAATTATCTGCAAACGGCCATCCGTGACCGTCATTGCCAAAATCTTATATAATAAACCATGCGCACAGCAGGTAGAGGTTGCTAGCTTACCCGTTCCCTTTTGTGTTAGGTTTATTACCTTGGCCTTACACTTATATTATCGGAGGTTTTCCGATTTACTTAAGTGTTTTTTTAAAGTTTTTTAGATTTTTTTATTGCCATCCCGTGAAGAGATGGTTACCCACAGGGAGGGATGAGGTGAAGCCATTCTTATGTCATTATGCAACATAAGAAAAATCCCACCTCATCCGTCAGCCCCTTGGGCTGCCACCTTCCCCTCAAGGGGAAGGCTTTGTCTTACATCTTCTTGTTCAGTATATTCCCCACCGCACCGAACTTCGGAGCCGTCAGATCGTAGGAGCGGACAGCGGCGTTCTGGCGGCGGCTCTTGTTGAGCCAGGACTGGGCCTTGTACATGATCTGCCGGTCGAGGGGGACAACCTCTTCGATAAGGGCCTGGCACTCTGGGGTGGCACGGTACTCTTCGCAGGCTGGATTTTCCTTCATGCGGTCTACCAGCACTCCACGCTGGTCTACTAGCTGGAGGAACTCGTCTATGTCCTGCTTGTCCATGAACTTGATTAGCTCATGGGTCAGCACCCTGTACAGTTCCCAATCCTTCTTTGCCTGTGCTTCCAGCTCAGCCGACATAGCCCCCGCCTCCTGCTGCCATCTGGGGCTTCTTTTCCTGACGAGCTTTCTTCATGGCCTGTGCCCAGGCATCCCGCAGCTCTGTGATGATATCCTTGGCCTCCCCTATCTGCTTGGTGTCATTCTTGAGGTTGCCCTCTACCAGACGGTCATAGCAGTAGTTGTACAGGGGCATAAGTTGATGAGATATCTCGTAATCCATGTTCAGAGTGATGCGGAACTCGGAGATGATATTCTGCGCTTTCTGCAGCGAGGTGTTGGCCTGTTCATAATTCTTGTGTTCAATTGCCTCGGTACCTTCGTTGATGAACTTCAGGCACCCATTATAAAGCATAAGTGTCAACGCTTCCGGCGTTGCGGTCATAATCTGCTGCCTACGATAGGCTTCAGCTGCATTTACCATAGTATCCTCCCCATGTTTTGTTATTTTGGCGGTATCCTACAAAGCCTTCCCCTTAAGGGGAAGGTGGCGGCCCGAAGGGCTGACGGATGAGGTGCGGCCAAACTCGTATAGCTAACATAGCTTGAAATGTCCCACCTCATCCGCCCCTACGGGGCACCTTCCCCAAAGGGGAAGGCTAATTGCCACCGCTCTTGACATTCAGTATACTATCACTGGCCGCCGGTGATATACCCCAACTGCATGCCCAGCTTCTGGATGGCGGACTCCATTTTGTCATATCTCTTATACAGGGCGCTTTCAAAGGCATTCATCATGACCTTGAAGTTGCTCATCTTCTGCTGCATGTCCTGAATGAGCTTGCCCAGGTTACTGCCGTCTGCTACCTCAGTAGAGGTGCCGGCGTAGGACTTGATGGACTTCATGGCCTTGTTGGCCACATCGCTGACGCGCTGGACGACGCCGTTTTTGTTGTAGTCATCATCTTTGTCCAGATTGCCTAGCATCTGATAGACGATATCCGGGTCTTCGGCAATGACTTTCCTCAGCTTGTCCTCGTCAAGCTTCAAATGCCCTCTATCCGTCTTGGACTCTATACCTAGGGACATCATGGTATGGTACTTGCCATCTACAGAATCCACCGGGGTGTAGACGGCTTCGCGCAGGTCGCTGATGAGCTTGCCAACATACTCGTTGCGGCGCATGAGGCCACTCTTGGCCTTTTCCTCCCACTTCTCAATCTGCTCCTCTGTCATGGCCTTCTTCTGTGACTCGGTAAGCACATCATAGTCGGAGTACTTCTGCTCATTGTACATATCATTGAGCTTGTCGAGCAGCTTATTATAATCCTCCACAAAGCCCTTGACATTCTCCACCAGCTTCTCGGTGTCCTGCGAAACCGTCATGGTGGAGGTGCCCACACCCAAGAAGGAGTATGTCACGTTGCTGACAGTAAGCTTGTTGGTATTGGTGGTGTAGTCCTTGCCGTCGATGGTGACGGAAGCATCCTTGCCAGCCATACCATTCATTTTGTCCGTATCGGTCAAGGTCGTAGTGGCGGTACCCTCAGCACTGTAGCTTACACCAGAATTCGAAAGGGTGAAATCATACGCTACAGTGGTGGTCGCAGTCCCCTTAGTGTCAACGGAGTAATCCATATTGAAGGAAAGCGTGCCATCTTCGCCCTTGGAGAATCTGGCATCATAGTCCTTTCCATCTATAGTCACAGTCGCAACATCTGATTCATCCGCAACCAGTTTTATTTCAGCTGCCTTGCCATTGATGGTAAGCCTGGAGTAAGTCCTGCTCGCCTCATCATAACTGACTGCAGAGGCATTTATGTTCAGGGACTCCTCCGACAGGGTTTCCTCGTAATCTCCATCGAACTTCATCGCGTCAACACCCAAGCTGCTGGTACCATCGGCCTCCACATTCATCCTGTGCAGGTTCAGATTGCCCAGCATCTGAGCCGCAGCATCGTCATCGGCCTTAATATAGACACCATTGCCACTGCCGCCATTGATGTTGTACAGGGAGAAGCTGTCGTTATTGGCATCATAGCTGCCCTTGATATTCAGCCCTGCATTGCTGAAAGCTGAAGCCAGATCGTTGAGGGTCTGATTGTCCTTCATAATCTGGTCATAGGTGATTTCGACGGCGACAGTCTTTAACTTTTCTTCACCAGTTTCTTCATCGGTCACCTTGCTGCCATCGGCTACAGTGAATTTCAAGCCCTTCTCCCCCAGCTTGGAAGTGTCTATCAGGTCACGCAGATAGATACTGCCCGCCTGCTCGGAATCAGTGCGAGTTATACCCTCGTTGCCTGTCAGCATGTAGGCATTGGAGGACATGCTGTTGACCTTCACATAATGGGTCATAGCCGCCGCATCAGCATTGGCCGTAGCAGTAGCCACCTCAGACTTGGAGGAACTCACCGTCTGCGGATTCAATGTCCCAGATAGCTTGTACTTCGACATAGTAGAAGTCGTGAAGGTGGTGAGGTCTGAGTAGAGGTTGGCGTAGGCTTCCTTCGTCCACTCCTGCCGGACTTCTTTTTTGTACATGCGGTCATACTCATTTTGCTTGGTCAGCATGCCGACTTTTACCATGGAGTCGACATCGATGCCGGAGCCTGAGAGACCATATATACCTGTTGCACTCATGAATCACACCTCCTCAAGCATTCTTATCGAGGAATGCGCCTATCCAGTCCTTGGCCTGGATCATGTTGTCAATCATCTCTTCAGGCGGAAGTTCTTTGATGACTTCATTGGTGGCCTTGTCGATCATCTTGACGGACATGACATTTACTTCTTTGTGATAGCTGAATTCCAGATTGCAGTTGATGCGGCTCATGAGCTCGTTGAGCTCCTTCATCATCTGCTGCATGTCTTCTTCATTCGGCTCTTCCTTATTCTGGGCATTGGCTTCTACAGTTTCCTGCACGCCCATCTCCTCTTCCTGCGGATTCTGCAAGGAATCAACAGAAGATACAGCGCCATCCTGATCCTGTTGCTGCTGCGCTGCCGTCCCAGCAGCATTGTCATGAGTCATGGCACCGATTACCACAGCGCCAGAAACTACATCATTGACTCTCCCAATCATGTTTATCCCTCCATAGATAATAAAAGTTGTCCCTAACCAACACCTGCCGCTTGGACGGCCTCCCTGCATATATACTAAACGCCATCAGCGTTTACTATACCAATTTCCCTTCAGGATTCACGCGGAGGCATCACCGAGCTGAAATCCAGATTCTGTGGCACCGGAGCAGCCGCTTTCTGGTTCTCCTCCTGGATAGCACGGTAGATTTCCCCACGATAAATCTTTATCTCCCTGGGGGCATCTATGGCCAGTCGGACATTTTCGCCCTGCACTTCGACGACATTTATTACAATGTCATCACCTATCATGATCTGCTGTCTTGGTTTGCGGGTAAGTACTAGCATATAGTGGTATCCTCCTTAGTGTGATATAGCAAAACAATAAAAGTTGGCTCACGAAGCCCCCCTTCCACCGCCTTCGGCGGTCCCCCTCCCCCGCAAGCGGTGGAGGCATGTTCTGCTACAAAGCTGCATTTTCTTGTTCTACTTTTTCTTTTCTGGGAACAATCTGTGCTTCGTCGTGTAGCCGCCCTTTTCCAGCACCACCTGCTTGGCCTGCATGGTCTTTTTGTTCAGAACTACAGGCGCCGTGAGATTAGCGGTCATGTCCTCAATCCTGCCCTGGGGTATGGTGATGATGGCATAAATCAGCATATCCTCCTGGTCTTTGATGCCCAATTCTTTCTGTACTGCATCATCCAGCTCAAACTCATAGTCCGGAAAGAACAGGAAGGGGATAGTGATGAGGAATGCCAGATCCGGGGTGGATAAGGACTGCATGAAGAGATAAGGACTTTCACTGTCATAAGGAATGATGACAAATTCCTTTTCTTCCTCAAAGGCAGGTATGCCATGGGCGAAGTGAGTAATCTTGTCCTCCTCAATCTCAATGGTGCCAAAACGCAGGGTATCGACTTTTCTCATAGTGTGCCTCCATCTAAAATGAAGAATTAAGCATAGATATCATATTTTCCTTCGGTAGTCCACTGCCGCACGCCTCCCTGCTGCGCAATGTAGGTCTCAACCTTGCCGGGGTTGTACTGCACATCTGCCTTGGACTGCGTCTGCACAGTCCAGTCATACTTTCCCTCGTCAGGCGTACCCACCACCTGGCTGGGGGTGTAATGTATCTCTGGATTCGGTATGAACCTGGCCTCCAGATAGCGCCGCTTGGCAGCGAACTGGGCAATGTGCTGCTTGGCCTGGGCTGCTATCTCATCGTGGCCTTTCTTGGCTCCGCTATTTGCCATGGCCAGCCCATCATGGTTATGCTTCTTGATGGCCGCCTGCAAGTCCTGCAAGCCACGCTGCCCAGCCGCGCGGGTAAGGTCATCATTGGTGCTGTGACCATACGAGTGGCGGCTGGGATAGCTATTAATATCCAACTTTGGCTGAGTTGTCCCCATATTTGACCTGGGTGCCACATACTCCGTATGGGCTTCAGGTTTTATATAATGCGTTGACAGAGTGGACAGTTGCGTGCGAATTCCTATCTGCGTAAAGGTCTGACGGATATTCAATCGCAACATATCTTTTTATTCCCCCTCCCACTCTTAAATTCCTGCTAATTCATTATTAAATTTACAAGTAATCAGCTAGCGACTGAGGAAGAATCCTTGAGCCAACAGACAGCGACATATTGTAGATGGTCTGCATGGTCATAAGGTCAATGGCCAGGCGGGCCACATCTGCATCACTGCAGTTGCTGATGTCTTCGGTGATGGTCTCGTTCTGCTTGTCAAGCATGGTAGAAACGCTGTCGTAGACATTCTGGCGGGCAGCAGCAGTTGTCTCAGCTTCGATGACCTGATAGTGAGCCTTGTCCGAAACGGTAATACCGTCGGAGGACAACCAACGGGCATCGCCAGCCTCCATCTTAGCGGCTAGCATAAGCATGTCATTGAGTGCAGCTGTGCCGGAAGGATTCTTATTCACCTGATTGCCGGAACGAGTGTTGTCAAAGATATCAGAGCCAAATAGCATCTGCCCAGTGACATTCACTGTATCTGCTGTAGGATCAGTGGCACCATTGCGCTTGACCATAGAGATTTTCTTGTTATCGCCGTTATACTCCACCACATATTGCTCAATAGCTGCGAACTTCAATTTGATAGTTTGCTCTTCTCCATTTTCGTCTGTTACTTTAATGACACCGGGACCGGGAGGATATTTTCCCTCGGTCCTATATTCATCATATGTCTTATCCGGGTCAAGTTCCTCATCGGGGTTAAATAATACCACTCCGTTGGATCTAAAATAGTCTGCTACATTCCTTGCACCAGATGCCCATCCATCAATGATACCTAAGGCATCTTCACCTTTCTCGGCGCCGATGACCTTTGTGGAGTCATTAGGATCATATACCAGCTTCGTATCTACTTTCTTACTCTCGCGCCCACTTGCAATGACACTCTTATAGCCATCATCCATAAAGCTTTGGCTGTAAACAGCACCACTGATAGTACTCATATAGTATGTTTTGCCATCACTGCCTGTCAACTGAAGCATCTGGGTCATATTTCCATCGCCATCAGCATCCGTACTGAAGAAATTGACCTGAGCATCATCCAATGTCTTGGCAAGACCTCTTGATTGCTTGTCAGCAGAAATTGTGAATGGTTGTACTAGGTCGCTCTGTCCGGCGAACATGTAACGGTCGCCCTGCTGGGTGTTGCCCAGTGACACCAGCTCCTGAACCTTGGCCAGCACTTCTTTGCCGATGGCCTGTATGTCGCTGGTGCCGTTGGTATCGGTAGCGGCCTGGATGGTCTTTTCGTTAAGTGTGGTGAGGATGTCTTTCATATTCACCATAGCCGCATCAGCAGTCTTCATCCAGGAGATGCCGTTCTTCACATTGCTCTGATATTGGTCGTTTTCCGTGTCAGTATTCTGATAACGAAGGAACTTGGAATAATTTACGGAGTCATCCGAAGGACGGTGAAGTTTGCTTCCATCGGACTGTTCCATGAGTTTTGCCTGGTCTTCATAGCTATCATTAAGTTGCTTTTGATAGCGACCTATCATCTGAGTACTGCTTACACGCATTGCCTCCACCTATCCTTTCAGATACTGTGACTTTTGCTGCTAATGCTGTTATCTGCCAACTACGCCGGTGCTGTTGATAAGCCTGTCCAGCATCTCATCCATGGTAGTGAGACATCTTGAGCAGGCGCTGTAGCCCTGCTGGAACATAATCATATTGGTGAGTTCCTCATTCCAGTTCACCGCCGATACGGACTGGCGCCATTCATTGACCTGTATAAGCACTTCATCCTGAGCCTTAACCTTTGAATCCATAGTCTCGGCATCGCTGCCCAGAGCGGTCATGCGCTGGTTATAATAAGCTTCAAACGAAATAGTGCCAATTGATCGAGTCTCATTTTTCCAACCAGTATACTTGCGGGCTACATAATCTATTTTTAAGTTTTCCTGGTTCATATTGAAAAGAGTGCTCATATCTACTGCATTGGTGCCATCACCTGTGCCATTAGCTTCCGCTTTGGAATAACCATCGTACACCGCCAGCAATTTGTCTTCCGAAAGTCTTAACGTATCAGTATATCCCCAACTGCGTGCAGCTACTTTATTTTGCCCATTTTCAGCAGTAAGGAGCGTACTTACATTCAGTTCCTCTATGATATCTATGGCCTTCATGGTCCTATCAATAGGATCAGTTTCACTGTTATTCGCCATCACAAATCCTTGACCATAATATGGTACAGATCCTTCCTGCGAATAAACCTGTACCATCATGTGCCACCCTTTAGTATACTCATGGGCTATTACACACTTATTAGTCTCATCCCAGCTATATACCTTATCTGTAGCGCCAAAAAAATTGATGCCAGATGTTCCTGTCTGAACATTCCCTTCAGCTGTAACAATACGCACATTGGTATCTACAGTTGTTTTATCTTCTAGTATCTTGGCATAAGTAGCAGTACACTCAGCTTCATCTATGCCAATTCCCTGCATATGCTGATGATTAAATGTCGTAAGCATGAAAGCAGACATTCTGGCCAAATAGTCAATGTAGGACTTATCCTCTTCTATCTGATCAATCTGCGCTTTCAATGTACCATTGGTAGGCTGGTAAGATATGCCAGATTCCTTTAGAATGATTGAATAATCATTGATGCCATAAGCATCATTTGCAACAGGATCAGACAGTTCCAACGTCAGCTTATTGATGCCATTCACCAAAGAGACACCATTTGAAACCACACTGTACATGCCATTGCTGTCTTCGTAAATATTCAGATTTACAAAACTTGAAAGCTTGTCTACAAGCAAGTCTCTCTGGTCACGCAAATCGTTGGCCATGCAACCCGTGGCCTCAGTACTCATGATGCTACGGTTCAGCTGTACTATCTGGTCGGTGTAATCATTTATCCTAGTGATATTCAAAGCAATGTCTTTGTAGTTAGCATCGATCTGCTCCTGCATCTTCTGAGCCGTAGTGTGAATACGGTCAGCTAATACCTTGCCTTTCTCCACCACAGTGATGCGGGTGGAGGAATCACTGGCATTAGCAGACAGCGATGACCAGGCCTTGTAGAACTCCTGCACGGAATTTTGGATGTTCTCAAGAGAGGTATCATTGAAAATAGCCTCTATCTTGTCATATTCCTTGGCCCGCGAAGTATAGTAAGCACTTGTGGAATTCTCACTCCAGTACTGCTTATCTGCATATATATCCCGGGCACGAGTGAGGGAAGTGGAGTCCACGCCCTGGCCAACTGCTACCTGTCCATAGATAGCAGATTCCTTCCTCATGTCCACGGCTGCCAGGTTCACATGCTGGCGGGAATAGCCTTCGGTATTGGCGTTGGAGATATTGTGCCCAACGGTATTCTCTGAGAGCTGGTTGGCATTGATGCCCCGTACCATGGTGTTGAGGCCTGCAAAGGTGGAACGCATCTTCATCCCTCTTTCTATGCACAGCGCCTAGACGCTGGAATCAAACATCTTCCTGTCACGCCCGCCGTCCCTGCCGGGACCACCGGGGGCAGAATAAATCGTGCCGGCTTGTACGCCGCTCATAAGGTTCACATGAAAATCAATGTATTTCTTGCTGCGCTGCATGAGTTCCTGATTCAAGGCAATGTCTGTCTGCAGCTTCTTTCCCAAAGCTGCCACCTTGTCCACCAGCCGAAAGGCCACATCCCTTTCCACAGAGTCCGGCTGGCTGGCTACGAAGGCCGACATGCGAGGGCTTTTCTGTGCCTTCAGGAAAGCTGACTGCGCTTCCTCAAGGCGCGTATAGTCTCCGAGCGCTGGTTCCAGAGCCTGAACGGCTCCTGTGATCTCTCCCCCGCTGTTATGGATCAGGGCTTCCTTCAATACCTTCAGCCAATCCACGCAGCTGTTCCCCAGAATAAGCTGCTCTCTGAGGAGCGCAACGGCTTCTTTCATAGGAGCATTGCCTGATTCCCGCTTTTCCATAGGCTTTACCTCGATAATTGCTGCATTTGCTGAAAATCTCACGCATCGAATTCAAAATTTTTCCTGTGGCTTACCTGTTCCCTGCCTCCCCGGCCATACACCGGGTCCACGGACACGCCGCCTATCTGGCCCAGACGCTGATTCACGGCCCCAAGAGCGCCCATAGCCAGGATGTTGTTGATCTCTGCCTGGTTCTTTACCTGCTCAACCAGCAGGGAGAGACTTTCATGGGCGCTCTTCAGCTCGCGGGCCAAGGGGCCTGCGAGCTGATAGGCTTCCTGCATCTTCATGTCAGGAGTTATGGAGGGATATGACTTGATGATCTTCAAACATAATTCCTGCCGGGCAGACTCAGTTTTCTTGATGGAAGCTGCCATATCCGCTTCCCTCTTCACCAGCCTGTCCAGGGTCTTCATATCCACCCCCACCAGGGCCTTATGCTTTTCTTTTCCCAGGGCTGCTACGACGCTGTAATCATTGCCCAGCTTGCGCAAAATAGTCAAAAGCTCTTGCCACATATAATGCCTCCTAGATAAGGAACTGTCAGAACTTGAGGTTCATGATGCGCTCTGCCACAGCGGTAACATCCGGTGCGTAGGAACCTGACTCCACCTGCCCGGCCAGCTCGGACACCTTGTCCTCACGAACTTCATCCATGGTCTTCAATTCATTGAGCATATCGCTGAAGTTCTGAGCCTCCTGGGAAAGAACGAGTTCATCCTTGAAGCTTGCGCCCTCTGGCTGATGGGTGCGCTTCACATTCCTTGCCTGGTCGCTGTTGTAAAGGCTGGCCAGAGCCTGGAGGGCGCTGTTATTGCTTACATACATTGCTTTCACCACCTTCTTATTACTTCTGCCTTTTCTATCGAAAAAAAAAGCGGGAGTCTTAACTCCCGCTTTTGGCTATTTAAACGGCATTATCTTTGAAATACAGCGTTTTTCGCCGTTTATCTTGCAATATCTACTATTAATGCCCCTTATCCTTGGAATGCATGCCCTGGCCACGATTGGCATTGGCCGCCTGACGGGCAGCCACTACGCCTGCTGCCTGCTTCTGCAATTCATTGCGCATGGACTCCATGCAGGTCTGGCAAAGCTTGCCGGACAGGATAGGCGCGCCGCATTTCTCGCAAGGATAGGTCATCTTGACCCCTACCTGCTCAAAGCGCCCTTCACGGATCAGCTTCTTGATGAGCTGCTCGCTGCAGCCCGTAGCCTCGGTGATTTCCAGGATTTTGGCCTTGGGATGGTCACGGACATAGTTCACTACCTCCGATTCCTTTTCCCGCATCTTGTCTTCGCAATCCCGGCACATATGTGCGCCGTAATCTGCGTACAGCTTGCCGCAATGAGGACAGTTCTTTACCTTTCCAGCCATTGATTTTCGCTCCCTTCCGCATATATGCACCGGACAACTTACCCGTCATTCTGCATATTCGCCAAGGGGAAGAAAATTCCTTCCCTCTTTTTTACATTTCTTTGACAGGAACAGGGCCACGAGAAAGCGCTATAGCTCCTGTCCTGGCTATTTCTATAATCTCGTAGTCCGCAAACATATCGATAAAGCCGTCTATCTTGCTCTGCTGGCCGGTTAGCTCCACCACCACATTCTCCGGGCTGATGTCTACGATCTTGGCCCGGAAGATGTCCACGATATTCTTGATATCGGCGCGGCTTTCCTTGCCGGCCTTGATCTTGATGAGCACCAGCTCACGGGAAATGCTGGGCAGCTTCGTCAGATTCACGATCTTGATGACATCAATGAGCTTTGAGAGCTGGGTCACTACCTGCTCCAATTCCCTGTCGCTTTCCACCGACACCACGATATTGATGCGGGTGACCTCCGGCTCCTCGGTGTAGCCTGCGGAAATGCTCTCGATGTTGAAGGCGCGGCGGCTGATAAGTCCCGATACATGAGTCAGCACGCCGGGCTTGTTGTCCACCAGGATGGCCAAAAGGTATTTCTGCATATTTTCCATCTGAATTTTATCTCCCATTATGCCTTACCTCCCAATACCATCTGGTCAAGCCGCTTGCCGCCGGGCACCATGGGCAGCACATCTTCGTCCTCCGGGATGATTACATCTATAAGCATGGGGCCTTTCTCTGCCAGCAGTCCCGGCAGTACCGTCTCCAGCTCTTCCTTCTTGGTCAGGCGATAGCCCTTCACTCCCATGGCTTCGGACAGTTTCACGAAGTCCGTCTTGCCCTTCAGCTCAGACTGGGAGTAATGGTGATTGTAGAAAAGCCTCTGCCACTGGGCCACCATACCCAGAATGCTGTTATGCAGGATGACGACCTTCAAATCGATATCATTATCTGCAATGGTGGCAAATTCCTGGCAGTTCATCATGATGCTGCCATCGCCGGTGAAAAGCACCACCGGACTGTCAGGACACCCCAACTTCGCTCCCAGGGCCGCCGGCAGGCCGTAGCCCATGGTGCCCTGGCCGCCGGAAGTGAGGAAGTGGCGGGGCTCGTAGACATTGAAGAACTGGGCCGCCCACATCTGGTGCTGGCCCACATCCGTCACCGCAATGGTGTCATGGGGCATAAGTTTGCTGATCTTGCTGATGAGAGCCCCCGGCTTGATGGTCTCGCCCTCTTCCACATAGCCGAAGGGCTTCTCCTGTCCTCTGGCCACAGTTTCCTGCAGCCAGGGGGCAAAGCGGCTCCTGAAATCGTCAGGCGCCTTGGCCAGCTTGTCCTTCAGCAGGGGCAGCGACCAGCGCAAATCCCCCAGCACGCGCAAATCAGCTTCCACATTCTTGTTCACCTCGGCAGCATCCAGCTCGAAGTGGACGATCTTGGCATGGGGCGCAAAAGCTGCCACCTTGCCCGTGACGCGGTCAGAGAAACGCATGCCGATGCAGACAAGCAGATCGCACTCCTGAATGGCCATATTGGCGCCGTAGCTGCCATGCATGCCCGCCATGCCCAGGAATCCCTCTCCATCAGCAGGGTAAGTGCCGATGCCCAAGAGAGTAGTGGTGACAGGCACCCCCAGGCGCTGGACAATCTCCCGCAGCTCCCCTGCCGTGTCGGAGGTATTCACGCCGCCCCCGGTGAAAACAAGCGGCTTCTTCGCCTTCTGAAGAGCCTTCACAGCTTCATCTATCTCGGCTTCGTCCCCTTCATACTCGCCGCTGTAGCCCTTCAGAGAAACCGTCTTGGGATAGTTGAAATCAATCTCCGTATCAAAGACATCCTTGGCCACATCGATGACCACCGGGCCGGGACGGCCTGTGCGGGCAATGAAGAAGGCCTCCTTCAGCACCCTGGGCAAATCCTTGGCCTTTTTCACCAGATAGTTGTGCTTGGTGATGGGCGTGGTGATGCCACACACATCGGCCTCCTGGAACGAATCCTTGCCGATGTAAGGATTGGCCACCTGACCGGTGATGCACACCAACGGCACGGAATCCATGCTGGCAGTGGAAATGCCGGTGATGAGGTTGGTAGCGCCGGGGCCGGAAGTGGCGAAAACCACCCCCACCTTGCCCGTAGCCCGGGCATAGCCGTCGGCGGCATGCACCGCCCCCTGCTCATGGCGGGTCAGGATATGAGGAAAATTCATCTTGTAAACAGCGTCATAAAGTGTCAGCACTGCCCCGCCGGGGTAGCCGAACACCACTTCCACGCCTTCTTTTTTCAGGCTTTCAAGCACAGCCTGCGCACCATTCATCTTCAATGCAAAGCCCCCTCAATCTAGGAACTGTTCATAAATAAATTTTAGATTTGACTTGTCTAAATCTCCACATGCGTCGTTGTCGTCAGTCGACATAGCACCGCCCCCAAGGGGACTAGCTTTGCGTCGCTATGTCTCCTTCCTCCGCCTAGCCTATGGAGATTTATCCTGCGTCCTATCTTAAAATTTATTTATTGCCAGTTCCTTATCATGTCATATTATGCAACTGTTTTTTCAGTATGGCATCAATTTACAAATATACACTCATATAGTATAGCTTATTGTATACAATGTTACAACCCTAATGATCACTTGCCAGCACCAATCCCGTGATGCTTGCAGCCCCAGCCTCTTTCAGTACCTTGCCGCAAGCCTCCATGGTGCTGCCGGTGGTGAAGATATCATCTATGAGCAGGACATTCTTCCCCTGCACCAAAGGCTTCCCTTCTTCCACCACAGCCTCAAAAGCCCCCCGCAGGTTCTCCTCCCTTTCCGCAGGATTGAGGCCGTACATGGCCATGGTCTCCCTGTTGCGTATCAGCCCCCGAACCATAGCTATGTCCTTATCCTGCAGCCATTCGGTGAAAATCAGTTCCGTCTGGTTGAAGCCCCTGGCTCTTTCTTTCTCGGCAAAAAGCGGCACCGGCACTGCCAGGAAAGCCCCCTCTGCCAGCCATCCCAACTGCGGCTCAGCCTCGTGCAGCAGGGATTTTATAAAGGGCAGGGCACTCATTTTCCGACGATATTTCAAATCCTTGATGAGCTTCTGCAAATATTCCCTGTAATTGCCCAGCGCCCAGATTTCTTCGAAGGAAGAATCAAGCGGCAAGGAAAGCCGTCGCACGAAGAGCGCCTCCTGCAGGCATTCAGGGCACCAGCCGCTTTTTTCAGCCACATATTTGCCACATTTGGGGCAGCGCGATGGAAAAAGGAACTCCCAAAAGCTGCCCAAAATATCTCGGGACATTTCATTAAGTTTCGGCACAATCCTCCCTCCTTGCCTATGCCGTCAGATTACAGATTTCGACCTCCGGCGCGCTTTTCCTGCTAAGATGCCCCCGGGAAGATTCCCAAACATTGATTTACGCGGCCATTTGATTTATCATTAGAGGAAAATGCATCAACAAGGTATAAGGAGAACACCATGAGAGATAAAGCCGAAGAGAAAATCACTCTGCTGGGAGAGAAAAAAGTCAAGTACCACTATGACTACTGCCCGGAGATTCTGGAGACTTTTGAAAATCGCCACCCGGACAACGATTACTGGGTGAAATTCAACTGCCCTGAATTCACTGCCCTCTGCCCCATCACCGGGCAGCCGGACTTTGCCACCATCTATATTTCCTACATCCCCGACCACAAAATGGTAGAGAGCAAGTCATTGAAGCTTTACTTGGTCAGCTTCCGCAGTCACGGTGACTTCCACGAAGATGTGGTGAATGTCATCATGAAAGACCTCGTGAAGCTCATGGATCCGAAATACATCGAAGTCTGGGGCAAATTCCTGCCCCGTGGCGGCATTTCCATCGACCCCTTCGCCAACTATGGACGGCCGGGGACGAAGTTTGAGGAATTGGCGTGGGAAAGGTTCAAGCAGCATGACCTCTATTCATTGGATAAGGTAGATAACAGGTAAGGAATATAAGCCTTCCCCTTGAGGGGAAGGTGCCCCGATAGGGGCGGATGAGGTGCAAATGCTGAGTCAAGGCACCTTGTCCGCAAAGTTCCACCTCATCCGTCAGTCCTTCGGACTGCCACCTTCCCCTCAAGGGGAAGGCTGTATAACCTAGGGAGGCATATCTTTGAAACGGCAGAAACGCATTGCACTTATAAACGACATAACCGGCTTTGGGCGTTGCTCTGTTACGGTGGAGCTTCCCTTGATTTCTGCACTGAAGGTCCAGGCCTGCCCGCTGCCCACCGCTATCCTCTCCACCCATACGGGCTTTGCTGAGCATTATCTGGACGATTACACAGAGCGCATGCAGCCCTATATGGATAACTGGGAAGCCAATCACCTGTCCTTTGACGGGATCCTCACAGGCTTTCTCGGTTCTGAGCGGCAGATACAGATCGTGCTGGATTTCATCAGAAGGTTCAAATCCAAGTCCACCCGCATCATGGTGGACCCTGTCATGGGGGACTATGGGAAACTTTATAAGTCCTACACCCCTAAGATGTGCAAGAGCATGAAACGGCTGCTGAAGGTGGCAGATCTGATCACGCCAAACCTCACGGAGGCCTGCGAGCTGCTGGATGTGCCCTACCCGAAGGACGGGCAGGTTTCCTTCGATACCCTGGAGTACATGGCAGCAGAACTGGCCGAGCGAGGGCCCTCCCAGGTTGTGATCACTGGCCTTGGAGCCCCGGAAGGAAAAAGCATACGCAATTTCATCTACGAAGCCGAACGCGGCTCTATGCTGGAGGTGCCCAAAATCGGCCATGACAGAAGCGGCACCGGGGACGCCTTTGCCGGCATCGTAGCTGCTTCACTGCTCAAAGGGGAAAATTTGGAAAGATCTGTGCAAAAAGCTGCCGACTTCATCAGCAAGTGCCTGCAATATGCAGAGGAATTGGAACTGCCCTGGAATTACGGCATTCCCTTTGAGGAATACCTGACGGAGCTTCGCTAAAAGGAGATAAAGATGATTGTTTATGCCACACATAAGGGCGGGCGGTATCTGCCCATCGAAGAAAGTTTGCAGGAGCAGCCGGAAGGCACGCGCAATATTTATGTGAATCTCACCAATAAGTGCAACTGCGCTTGCACCTTCTGCCTGCGCAATATGAAAGAGATGGCTGAAGAGCACAGCCTTTGGCTGAAGCGGGAACCAACCATTGCTGAAGTGGAAAAGGAACTGGAAGCCCTTCCCTGGGATAAAATTGCCGAAGTGGTATTCTGCGGCTTCGGGGAGCCCACCCTGAGGCTTGATGCGCTGGTGGAAACGCTGCGCTTTGTTAAAAAGAACTACCCTGAGCACCCTACCAGACTGAATACCAATGGACTCAGCGAACTGGAATACGGGCATGAGATAGCCTCCACCTTCCACGGCATCCTCGACACCGTGTCCATCAGCCTCAATGCAGCGACGGCAGAAGGATATTATGAACTGACCCGGGCCAAGTACGGGGTAGAATCTTATGAAGGCATGCTGACCTTTGCAGAACATTGCAAGGCGTATGTGCCCAACGTGGTGCTGACAATTGTTGATCATGTAACCAGTGCGGATGATATTGAAAAGTGCAGAGAGATTTGTGAGAGCAGAGGGTTGACACTGCGAGTGCGTCCTTATGAAGACTCATAATAGCCTCCCCCTTAAACGAGGGAGGCTACCTAATGTGATTTATTGCGTTCACTACAACTAGCTAAGTCGCACCTCATCCGCCCCTACGAGGCACCTTCCCCAAAGGGGAAGGCTAATTGCATGCATACTAAAAAGCGGCTTGCATCTTATCGGATACGCAAGCCGCTTTTACACAGTATAGACCATTAAGTTCTTTACCCTTCTTATTCATTTGTCTGCCCTGGCTCCCTCTCGAGCAGGAACCGAAGCGAAGTATTTGATTGTTTGGCCCAAACATTAGTGATTCAGCATCACAAGCTCGTGTACACTAATACCGTTTGCCGTTACCGATAACGATAGGATACCGACTGTGGTTTACCTTGGTTACCTGTGTTTACTAATGGCTAACGATGATCTGTAAAGATACCCGGGATTTGAGAACCCCTTTGGAACCGGTCTGGTGCCTCTTATCCGCCTGGCTTTGGGTACGACTGGCGACCAAGTCATCATCACGTCCCACGCTCTGCCTGGCAGATCCTCTCACTACATCATCTGCACTGCTACCCGGAACTCAAAGGAAGTTCGCGGTAAGACATCTTCAATAACCGCTCACATCCTTTCGCGTAAGGGATTGAAGAGAGCCTCTTTCGGCTGGCAGACACCCTGCGGAGCAATCACCCTCTAGGACTCATGCCCTGTCGGCTTATCTTGCCATCTCCTCTTTACAGTTCCTATTATAACACTCTATTCAGACTATTGCAATGGTTCGGTTAAAAAAATATTAAAAAAATTTTAGTCTCCGAAACCTGCGCTTTTATTGTATAATGATACCATGCTGTATGGAATAAAATATATGCCAAAAGAGGAGCAACTGCCATGAAACATTTGGTCATCGTCCGGGGCGGCGGAGAGCTGGCTTCCGGGGTTATCCATTGCCTTTATCGGGCCGGACTTCGGGTTATCGTCCTGGAGCAAGAGCAGCCCACCGCCACCCGTCGCAGAGTGTCCTTTGCCGATGCCATCTACCGTGGGGAAGCCACCGTGGAGCGGCTCACCTGCCATCTGGCGAAAACCGTCAAGGAAGCCAAGCAGCGGGTAAAGAAAGGCGAGCTCATCATGCTCTGCGACCCTAAGGGCGACTGCATCAAAGAACTGAAGCCTCGCGTAGTGGTAGATGCCCTGCTGCGCCACGAAAATGTGGCTGGCACCAACCGCGATATGGCTGACCATACGGTAGCCTTGGGTCCGGGCTTCTGTGCCGGCCGGGATGTAGATGTGGTGGTGGAAACCATGCGGGGCCACAATCTGGGGCGTCTCATCTATGAGGGCTATTCCTACCGTGACCAGCAGAGCGACGGTGGCTTGGTGGGCGACCCTGCCAACCTCGAGCATCTGGTCTTCGCCCCTGCCACTGGCAAGGTGAAGGTACTGCAGAACATCTCCATGTATGTGAAGAAGGGAGAACCTCTGGCAGTCATCACTTCCAGGGGCAAGAAGACGGAAGTCTGCGCCACCATCGATGGCATGCTGAGAGGTGCCGTACACAGCGGCCTGCAAGTGGAAAAGGGACAGAAGATCGCCGACATCCACCCCACCATGAGCCGCGAAGAATGCTTTGCCATCTCTGACAAGGCGCGCTGCATCGGCGGCTCCGTCCTCACCGCCATCATGGCCTGGGAAAGCCAGGACAGCAAGAAAAGCAAATTTCCCTTCAATCATTTCAGCATAAATTAAAGAAGGGGGCTGTTGCACGTAATGAAACGTGCAGCAGCCTCATTTTTATGCAAAAAGATAATCCCGGGATATTCAAACCCCG
>SVBX01000021.1 GCA_015058655.1 Pseudoselenomonas ruminantium | reverse complement strand
TGGAGCGGAAAACGAGGCTCGAACTCGCGACCCCCACCTTGGCAAGGTGGTGCTCTACCACTGAGCTATTTCCGCATTCATCCGTCTGGCGAATTTCTTTCGCTGACTGACAAAGAATATTTTACTCAAGTAGGCACCGCCTGTCAAGGCTTTTTTATGATTTTTTACAATATCCCTCACTGAGCCTTGCCCAGGGCGTGTTGCAGCACTTCCTTGGCCTTCTCCAGCTGGCTGTCCACGCCGCCCTCAGCGCTGAGAGCCACCTCCACATCCGGGGCGATGCCGGTACCGTCAATGCTGCGGCCGGAGGGAGTGTAGTATTTTGCCACGGTGAGCTTCAGGCCATCCTCATTCATCAGGGGCACTACGATCTGCACAGAGCCCTTGCCGTAGGACTGGACGCCTACCACCTTGCCCGCCCCCGTATCCTGCAGGGCTCCTGCCAGTATCTCCGAAGCGCTGGCGCTGCCTCCATCCATCATCACCACGACAGGCATGGCAGGGCTTTCCAGTTCCGAATCGAACTGCTCCCGGTCGCCGCTTTTATCCACTACGGACACGATAGGCCCTTTCGGCACCACTTCTTTGGCCACTTCCACGCAGCTGGTGATAAGGCCGCCGGGGTTCTGCCTGAGGTCTATGATGAGGCCGCGGACGCCCTCTTCCTTGAGCTTATCGAACTCTTCCTTGAACTCCTTGCCTGTAGCTTCGGCAAAGGAAGCGATGCGGATATAGCCCATATCCGTGCCCTCTACCCTCGCGCCTTTCACCGAGGGCACCCGGATAGTGGCCCGGGTCAGCTGATAATCTGCATCATCCTGCCCCTCCCGGTGGATAGTCAGAGCTACCTGGGTTCCCACTTCGCCCCGGATTCCCAGCACCACTTCCTCGGGCTGCAGCTCGGCAACGGAGGTACCGTCCACCGCCGTGATCTCATCCCCGGCCAGGAGGCCAGCCGCCTCCCCGGGAGTGCCCTCCAGCACGGAGATGATGGTCACCTTGTTGTCCTTGAACCCCATAGTGACGCCGATGCCGCCGAAGGCTCCCTCCGTGTGCTGCATCAGCTTGGTATACATATCCTTGTCCATGTAGATGGAATGGGGGTCCCCCAGGGACTGCACCATGCCGGAGATGGCGCCGTTCAAGAGCTTGGTCTCATCGGTCCCGTCCACATAGCGGGACTCGATGAGCCGCATGGTGCCGAAAAACCGGGCCAAGTCAACTATCTTGTGGCTGTCCAGCCCCAGCAGGGCTGCCCAGGCCCCCATGGTCAGCAGGGAGGAAATCACCGCCGTGACGATGACGACCGCTGCCAGCCGCTTTTTATTCATAAAGTAGCTCATACAGAATTTGCCTCATATATCACAAGTAAGAATAGGGACTGATAGGCTCGCCTCCCTGGCGCACCTCAAAGTGGCAGTGAGGGCCGGTGGAGTTGCCGGTGGAGCCGCAGTAAGCGATGGTCTCTCCCTGGGACACCTGCTGCCCCACGCCTACCGCCAAAGACTGGCAATGGCCGTAGAGGGTGGAGATGCCGCCCCCATGGCTGATGATGACCGCATTGCCGTAGCCTGAGATCCAGCCGGCGTACTCCACGGTGCCCCCCTGGGCAGCGGCAATGGGCTGGCCGTAGTCGCCGCCGATGTCCACGCCGCTGTGGAACTTCTGGGTGCCTGTGATGGGGTGGACGCGCCAGCCGAACTCCGAGGTCACAGGCCCCGCCATGGGCCAGAGCATGGCCCCGGAGCCTCCCCCCACCGCCGCAGGAGCGGCGCTGGCATAGCTGGAGCGACGGAGCATTTCCTCCACCTGCTTGGAAGCCGCCATGAGCTCATCGTACTGGGCATCGATGATGGCCTTGTCATTCTTCATGCGATCAAGCAGGGCCTTGCGCTTGGCCACCTTGACCTCCCGCTCGTCCCGGGCCACCCTGGCCCTCTGCTCCTGCTCGGCCTGGACAGCCTTGTCCTTTTCCAGGCTGGACTTGGTGCGCTCTATATCCGCTTTTTCTGCCAGCACCAGCTGCACCAGGTCATAATCCTGCTTGATTACCCGCTTCAGCAGGTCCATGCGGGTCATGAGGTCAGAGAAATCCTTGGCCCCGAAGAGCACATCCAGATAAGAAATCTGTCCGTTGATATAAATATCCCGCACTCTCTTGCCCAGCTTGCCGGACTTCTCCTTGTAATCCGCCTCAGTCTTCTTGAGCTTTTCCTCATTTTCCTCCAGACGGTCAAGGGTAGCATCCAGTTCAGCCTTCCTGGCCTCATGCTCCGCAATGGCTGCCTCGGCTTCTTCATCCAAGATGCGCTTCTCTTCGGACAGGGAGGCAATCTTGCCTGCCAGCTCCTCGCTCTGCTGGCGCTTTTCCTCAGCCTGGGCATCATAGCTGGCCTTGTCATCTTCCAAAGAGGCCAAAGCCGTGGTGGTCTGCAGCAGCATCACCCCGGCCAGGGCGAAGCCGCAGCTCTTTTTTATCATCTTATCCATGGAATTACACCTTCAGGAAACGCTTCAAAGAAATGGCAGAGCCGCCTGCGCCGATGGCCATGCCGGAGAGAATGATGCCCACGGTGACATAGTTCATGAAGGGGTACTGGGGCATCAAGGGGAAGAAGGCCAGGGTGCTGTATATCTTCGCCGCCATGGCCGCATAGAAGCTGCGCAGGACCACCGCCGCCAGAAGGCCGCCGAAGCAGCCCATGACAACGCCTTCGATGATGAAGGGCCAGCGGATGAACCAGTCCGTGGCACCCACATATTTCATGATGGCAATCTCTTTCCTCCTGGCAAAAACCGTCAGGCGGATGGTATTGGAAATGATGAAAAGGGTTGCCCCTGCCAGCAGCACCATCAAGGCCAGGCCGAAGACGCGCATGAGCCGGGTGATATCAAAGAGGTGCTCCACCACATCCTGGCCGTACTTGGCCTCCTCCACCCCCTTGATCTGGGCGATGGCCGCAGCGGCTGTCTCCACCAGTTCCGGCTGGTGCACCGTCACTTCAAAGGCATCCGGCAGAGGGTTCTTGTCTCCCAAAGCCTCCAGCAGGTACTTCTGGTCACCCAGCCTTTCTGCCAGCTTTTCCTTGGCATCGTCACGGGAAACGAATCTCACCGACTCGATGCCCTGCATATTCTCTATCTCGCTCTTTATTTTCTTGTGGTCGCTGTCCTCCAGCTTGTCCTCCAGATAGACGCTGATCTGCACCTGGGACTCCAGCATCCCTGCCATGCGGTTCATATTCATCACCAGGATGAGGAACACCCCCAGGACAAAGAGGGACACTGCCACGGTGCCTACAGAAGCAAAGGTCATCCAGTTATTCCGCTTCAAGGAATGGAATACCTCCTGCAAGAAATATTCACTTGTCCTAAGCTTCATAACCGTATACCCCCCGCGCTTCATCTCTTACTATGTGACCGTCCTCAATGGCAATGACCCGCCGCTGCATGGTGTCCACGATATGCTTGTCGTGAGTGGCCATGACAATGGTGGTGCCCGCCTGATTGATGCGATGGAAAATATCCATGATATCCCAGCTGGTTTCCGGGTCAAGGTTCCCTGTAGGCTCATCGGCAATGACGATAGCAGGGGAATTCACGATGGCGCGAGCGATAGCCACCCGCTGCTGCTCGCCGCCGGACAGCTGGGAGGGAAAGCTCCTGTACTTGTCACGGAGGCCTACCACCTCCAGCACCGCATTTACACTCCTCTGCATAGTGCGGCGGGGAGCCTCGATGACCTGCATGGCGAAAGCCACATTCTCAAACACCGTCTTGTCCGGCAGCAGGCGGTAATCCTGAAAGATAACTCCCAGCCCGCGGCGCAGATAAGGCACCTCGCTGCGCTCCATATTCACCACATCATGGCCATTCACTAAAAGCTCTCCGCTGGTGGGCAGTTCCTCACGGAAGAGCATCTTGATGAAGGTGGATTTGCCAGCGCCGCTGGCCCCCACCACGAAGACGAACTCTCCCTTCTTGATGTCCACATTCACCCCGTCCAGGGCCACCACGCCGGTGTCGTAGACCTTCCGCACATTGCGCATATGTATCATCGAGGCATTACCTCCTTGGCAATCATTGACTACTATCGAAGCATTTGCTATAATTATCACATAAAGGCGCTATTACATGGGAAGTCAGCCCTTGTTTCATATTTGATCACAGAATGACCGTTTAGTTTCTGAGGCTAAGGACGGTCATTTCTGTTTATTCAAGTCTTTTCCAATCATATAGCCGAGGCTAAAGATGGCTGCCGTATAGCCCACCAAGGCTAACATCGACTCTAATGTCATGCGACATCCCTCCTAATGCATATTTCCCTGTGGGATTTCTATGTCATCGAAGGGTCACAGTCCCTCCGTCAGAAGGGCCAACCGTCTCCCGTGCAACAGCACAGTTTCAAGTATATCACATAAACTGAGGTTCAGCAAAAATTCACCTAAAAACCGCCGTCCCGCTGGTTCACAGCCAGCAGGACGGCGTTTTTTCATATAGACCTCTAAGGCTCTCCCTGCCAGCCCCTGCAATCATTCAGGAGTTGGCAATTTTCTGCAGCAGCGCCTTGCAGCCTGTCAGCACATCCTGATAGGTAGTCTCGAACTCCCCGGTATACCAGGGGTCTGCCACCTCCCGTGAGAGGCCCGCCCAGGAAAGCAGGGACGAGCACTTCCCCTCAGGGTCGCTCCCCGTCAGCCGCATCAGATCCCGTCGGTTCTCCTCATCCATATAGATGATATAGTCCCAAGCCTCATAGTCAGCCCTGGTGATCTGCCGCGCCCTCCGGGGCGCGAACGGCACCCCATGGGCCTGCAGCGCCCGCTTGGTGCCGGGATGCGTGTCATTCCCCAGCTCATCCGTGCGGCAGGCCTTGGAATCAATCTCGAACTCCTGCTCCAGCCCTGCTTTCCGGACCAAATCCTTCATGACGAACTCGGCCATGGTCGACCTGCAGATATTGCCGTGGCAGACAAAAAGTATCTTTTTCATCGAAATTCTCCTTCCAGATATGCCGTGAAACGCCGTAAAATGCCCGTTTCTGCCCACCCGGCCAACTGTGCATCAGAATTATCAGAAAGTGTGCAAGTGGCATAATGGGGCATAACTTGGCATATTAAGTCCGTCAATCGTAGCAAAAACGTAGTAGAAATCGGCTTGTTTTACTACTCCTCGGATTTTGCCAGACTACCCATGACAAACGTACATTTTCTTTATCATAGCATGGCAGGGGATTTTCGCCAATCAAAAACAGCGAAAGTGCCCCGAACCAGCCTTAGGTTTGGGGCACCACATTTTCTTAGAAGAATTCACCAGTTGTTATCCACAAAGGACGCAGCCTCCTCTGGGAACATATTATACCGCTTCGACAACTCCCGAACCGCTACGTCTTTACTGAAGTTAAGTTCTCTTAGCATGTCTATGATATGGAGCCTTCCCTCACTGATTGCCTCGTTGTACCCCTTAGCAATACCCTCATTACGGGCATCGGCAAGCATATCCTCGAGCGCCTTGCACATTTTACTCATTGCCACTTACCAGTTCTGGTTTACAAAAGACATAGCATCATCCTGAGATAACGGATATCTCTTTGCCAGTTGCTGTACGGCTGCCTCCTTGCCGAGATTGTAGTCTCTTGCCATAGCTACAACATTGAGCATTCCCTCATTACGTTCCTTATTTATACCCTCGTTACGGGCATCAGTAAGCATATCATCTATCGCCTTGCACATATCAATCCTCTCCTCTCCCACGGGAAGGTTGAAATTCAGGCCAGCACAGACGCTTATGGTCTGGGCTGCCAGTCTATCCAGTGATCTATAAGCCTTGTTGCCATTTACCAGCTGAGCCAGTTCCGCCTTGCTGACGGAGTGCTTGATGAACTTCAGCACATCCTTCAAGTCAGACTTGAAAATATCCAACTGCTGGTCTGTCATCATGGCCGGAGCAACCAGATTCACCTTATAATCATTGGCGTACCTCAGTACGCTCTCGTCTATCCCCTCAGGATACATCTCCCGCAGGGTAGTTGGCGCATCCCATGCCTCTGCGCCCCAGTATACCACTATGGTTATGACTGGCAAGATTTTGTCGTCACGGTGGAAGCCGCTCAGATACTCAGCCTCATCCCTGCCGTGTTCATGCGCCTTTTTATGGGAGCTGGCCGTGGCTACAACCTGCTCCGTCAAAGTCATGGCATCGTAGAGCATATTCCTTACCGGCATCGCCAGATGGATTTTGGACTGGTTTTCCACGCCCAGTATACAGTAGGCCACCCTGCCATCCGTCTTCAGGGCCAGCTTCAGCACATCCCTGGCCTTCTGCTCCGGCAAGGCTGCCCCAGCAGAACCATAGGGCAGGACAATGCTTGCGGTATCCATATCCCTCAGGTCTCCCGGCTGAATACGCTGCTCCCCGCCATAGCAGAAACCATTGAACAGGTCCGCAAAGCGGTCAGGCTGCTTCATGTACTCTTTAGTTACAGAATCCTTGTCGCCCAATTATCGGCACCTCGTTTCTTACCTACGATTATAGCACAATTGTTCAGTTTGCCATAGCCAAGGCTCTTCCCATTCAAATGTTGTAAAAAAGTTGTAAATTCAGGTCCGCACTGCTCAAGGAGCCTGTAATATCAAGGGTTGGAGAGTTCAAGTTCGTATGCTGCCATGGCATAAAAAAAGCACTTTTTTCATAGCTTGAAAACTCCTTCAGCACTTGATATGCAGTCAATTCAATCATAGCACAGCTGGGGACTTCTGCCCACATTTCCCCTCACAGCTTTTCCACCAACCAGGCCAGCAGGTGGTCTTCTACGGCAGGACCTTTAAGCCTGGCGGCGGCCCTGATTGCTTCGTGGGCAGTGGCGGGAGCCACGGAAACATCTGCAGATGCCAGCAGTTCCCTGTCGTTGAGATAATCCCCGCAGGCGATGATCTCCACCCCGGGCAGCATTTCTCTCACGGTCTCCAGCATGGCCCCCTTGGAAACCTCTTTGGCTACGAACTCATAGTAATTGTCCTCGGAGTAGAAGCCGTTGGCCAGGGCTGCTGCTCCCATTTCCTCGGCCAGCGCCACATACTTTTCCAAATGCTCATGCTTGTCGCAGGCGAAGAACTTCAGCCAGGGGGTCTTGGCCGTATCTGTCAGCTGCTCCAAATCCGTGTGAGCATAGCGATAATATTCATAGGGCAGCCTGGGGTCATCATTCGCCTCCGGGGTCACCACATGGCAGTTATCCTCGGTATAGACCTCTATGCAGGCCTCCGGGAAACGATGCAGCGCCTCACGGGCGAAAGCCGGCCAGAGATTCTTTTCATCCCCTGCCGTGAGGGGCATAGTCTTCAGCACCTGTTTTCTCTGCCAATCATAGAGCATGGCGCCGTTGAAGAAGATGCCGGGGGCATTGAGGGGCAGCCCTTCCACATAGCCCTCCGCTGCCTCCGGGGTGCGTCCCGTGGCCACAGAAAAAAGGCCGCCCTCCCCTACAAAATATGCGATAGCCCTGCGGTTTTCCTCCGAAATGACGCCGCCCCTTGGTATCAAGGTGCCGTCCAGGTCAGAGATGATAAGTTTGCCTGTAAATTTACCCATTGGTACAACTCTCCCTATCAAGTAATCAGGCGCCAAGCACAGCCACCTAAGCTACCCTTCATTCTGGCTGCCCATGCGGTAGCCTGCCATATCCAAGGTCACATAGGCAAAGCCCAGGTCCTTCAGCCTGCAGGCAATGTCCTCTCTATGGGCTGCCGCCAAAGTCCACATGTCGCCGGCCACCTCTATGCGGGCCAGGATCCCGTGGTCACGCACCCGCAGCTGGCCGCGGAATCCCAAGCCCCTCAGGTACTGCTCTGCTTCATCGATGCGCCTGAGGCGCTCCGGGGTGAGCTCGATGCCGTAGGATACCCGCGAAGCCAGACAGGCGGCGCTGGGCTTGTCCCAGACCTGCAAGCCCCACTTTTGGGCCAGACTCCGAATCTCCTCTTTCGTGAAGCCGCACTCTGCCAGAGGTGAGCGCACGCCAAGTTCCCTCAGGGCTCTGGCGCCGGGGCGGTAGTCGCTGCCATCTGACACATTGGAGCCATCTGCCACCACGGCAAAGCCCGCCCCCCTGGCCCAGTCAATTATCTTTTCCATGCGGTAGCGCTTGCAATAGTAGCAGCGCTCCCTGTCATTTTTCCGCACCTCGGGCCGGGACAGGTCATCTGCCTCCAGCCACACATGCCGTAGGCCGATGGAGTGCGCCCCGAGCCTGGCATCTTCCCTTTCCTCTGCCGACACCAGCTCCGACTCTGCCGTGACAGCCACCGCCTTCTCTCCCAAAGCCAGATAAGCGGCCTTGGCCAGAGTCATGCTGTCCACGCCCCCGGACAGGGCTACCACTACACTGCCGGAGCTTTGCAAGAGCGCCAGCAGCCTCTCAATCTTTCCTTCCATTTTCCGCCCCCCCTTTTCTTCCTATTCTAGCAGGAAGGGAAAAAGTCTGTCAAAAGGAGAAGGAAAACTCTCCCCTCTCGAAGAATACAAATTTTAAGCTAGTTTTGCCTAGTCATAAGCAAGGGCGTGTTGGTCGATTCGCTGAAGCCATCTTCACGGGACGAGGCTATCCCTGAAAACCCGGGCCAAGTTCATTGAATCAGCGTGCCTTGAATCAACCCATTTCATCTCAAGTAGGAGGGAATCTTATGAAAAAATCTGTTGTCGCCGTACTGACGCTATTGCTCATGGCCTTCACTACGGCCTGCTTCGCGGCCGAGTCCTACCAGATGACCTATGAGGCAAAGAATTTCACCGAAGAGCTGAAAACCGACCAAGCCCTGTCAGAAACTTTCACTACCCCCTACGGCCCCCTCAAGTTCCAGATGAGAAAGCTCCTGCCCTTGAACAATGACAAGCGGCTGCATTTGATTGTCTGGCTGAACGACAAGAAAATCAATGACGAGCACTTCCCCAAGGTCGACTACGGCTATACCTTCCGCGTGATCAAGAACACCAGCAACAGCGAGCAGTTCTATGTGCTGCAGTCCATCGACCGCGCCTGCCTCCTGGGCTATTCTCCCGATGCCCAGAAACTGGTAGTCTATATCGACAGCCAGAACTACGCCCACGAGCGGGGCGCCTATCCCTACATCGTAGCCTTGAAAAACGGGGATCTGGTGCTGGCCTTTGAAAAGAGCGGCAAGTGCCAGCGCTATCAGTTCAACTGGGATGCCAATGCGAATTGGTTTGGCTACTCCGACCTGGGCGCAGGCTGGGGCTCCATTGCCAAAGACAAGCAGTAAGAGGGAAAGGCTAATTGGCACTCTTTGTGATATTCACTATAAAGGACTCAGCCGGTTGTGGCTGAGTCCTTTTTCTGTCTGTTGCAATCCCGTCAAACTTCGGTGAATAGCTTCCCCTTATTCGTACCGCTCGTCTATCACGCGCTTGGTCTTCTTCTCGCTGCGGGGCAGGATGCCGATTTCCACCACCTTGACCAGGGGGGTGAAGCCAATCTTGCTCCTGACGGCGGCGGCGATTTGCTTGGCGATGCCCAGGAAGTCCACATCGCCTGTGGTCTCCACATAAATGCGCATGGTGTCCTTGCCCTCCAGATGGGAGAGGCGTATCTGGTATTCGCTGGACAGCTCCGGGAAGGTGGCCAGCACTTCCTCAATCTGCTTCGGGAACACATTGACGCCCTTGATTTTCATCATGTCATCACTGCGGCCCGAAATCACATCGATGCGGGGATAGGACTGGCCGCAGGGGCAGTCTCCCGGCAGGATGCGGGAAATATCGTGGGTGCGGTAGCGAATCAGGGGCGCTCCCTCTTTCACCAGGGTCGTGAGGACGATTTCGCCGAACTGCCCGTCGGGGACATTCTTCCCCGTGGCCGGGTCGATGATTTCCAGATAGACATAGTCATCCCAGATGTGCATGCCATTGTCATGGCAGCAGCTGATGCCGATGCCGGGGCCGTAGATTTCCGTCAAGCCGTAGATATCGTAAAGCTCGATGCCCAGCTCCTTCGAGATGCGCTCGCGGATTTTCTGCCCCCAGCGCTCTGAGCCGATGACCCCCTTCTTGAGACATATCTTGTCCTGCAGGCCCCGCTTCTGGATTTCCTCAGCCAGGAGCAGCGCATAGGAAGAAGTGGCGGTGAGTACCGTGGTCTTCATATCCAGCATCATCTGAATCTGCTTTTCCGTATTGCCCGGCCCCATGGGGACTACCATGGCCCCCAGTTTCTCCGCGCCGTTCTGGAAGCCGATGCCCGCCGTCCAGAGGCCGTAGCCCGGGGTAATCTGGATGCGGTCCTTGGGTGTGATGCCTGCAAACTCATAGCAGCGCTTGAACATCACGGCCCAGTCCTCCACATCCTTGGCCGTATAGGGAATGATAACCGGCGTCCCCGTAGTGCCGGATGAGGAATGGATGCGTACCACCTGCTCCTCCGGCACTGCCATCAGTCCCAGGGGATAGGCCTCACGCAGGTCCTCCTTCTGGGAAAAGGGCAGCTGCGTGAAATCCTCCACGGAGGCCACGCCCTCAACCCCCGCTTCCTTGAGACGCTGCCCATAGAAATTCCCCGTCTGGAGCAGCCGCTTGATCTGCTTGTCTACCTGCTGAAGTTGTGACTCATTGATTTTCATGTTGCATCCCTCTTTTTCTGCCGTAGTCAAAACTCTGTCTCTTACTTGAACTCATACATCAACGCGCGCTCATTCAGGGCGTGGAATCTTTCCGGCACCAGACCCCGCATGGCCACCAGCAATTCCTCCTGGGAAAAATCCAGGGCACCCAGGCGCTGGGCCGCCCCCAACAGCAGCACATTCAGCACCTTGGCCGAGCCCAGCTCCTGCAAGGCCCGCTGAGTGTCCACGAAATGCGCCCGGCTGTGGCTCTCCAGAAAGCTGTAAATCTCCTCTGCCTGGTAGCTGCTCTGGCCAATCAGGGCGCTGACCGGGGGCAGGGGCTGCCGGGCGGCCACCACCATACCGTCTTTGCCCAGGAAAGGCAAGTGCCGCGCCGCCTCCGCCGGCTCAAAGCCCAGGATAAGATGGGCCTGGCCCTGGGGAATCAGAGGAGAATTTGCCCCCTTGCTCCCCGCAGGCCCCAGGCGCAGATGGGAGAACACGCTGCCTCCCCGCTGGGCCATGCCGATGGTCTCAGCGGTCATGACCCGCTGGCCGCGATTCATGGCTGCCGCCGCCAGAATCTTTGCCGCCAGGATTGTGCCCTGTCCTCCCACGCCGCAGAGGATGATATTTTGCAGACTTCTCTCAGACATTTTCCCCACCTCCTATGGCCTTCACGGGACAAACCTGGGCGCAAAGGCCGCAGCCTGTGCAAAGGGCTTGGTCAATCTTTGCCTTTTTCCCCTCCAGGTGAAGTGCAGGGCAGCCCAACTCCCGAATGCACTTCTGGCAGCCAATGCAGGTATCTGCCTGCACGGCGCAACGCTGTGAGGATTTCTCCAGAGCGATGCAGGGCGAGCGGAAGATGATGGCCTTCACCCCTGGCAGAGCTGCCAGCCGCTGCACCTCTGCCACGGCCTTTGGCAAGTCAAAGGGGTCAAGGGTCACTACCTCCTGCAGTCCGATGGCCTCCAGCACCTTCTCGATGCTGACCTTGTGAGCCACCTCGCCGCGGATGGTGCGGCCTGTTCCCGGATGGGGCTGATGGCCTGTCATGGCGGTGGTGGAGTTATCCAGCACCACCAGCACCATTTCCGCCTGATTGTAGCAGGCATTCACCACCCCGGTGATGCCTGAAGCGAAGAAGGTGGAGTCCCCCACGAAGGCGAAGCACTTCGTGTCGGGAGCCAGATGGTAGACTCCCTGGGCGATATTGATGCCCGCCCCCATGCAGAGGCAGGTGTCGCACATGTCAAGAGGCATGGCATTGCCCAGGGTATAGCAGCCGATATCCCCGCAGAAAATCGTCTTTTCCCCTTTCATGGCCTGCTTCACAGCGTAGAAAGAAGCCCGATGGGGACAGCCTGCGCAAAGCACCGGCGGGCGTTGGGGCAGCTCCACCGTCACCTCCAGGGGAGCAGACGGCGCCTCCTGCTCCAAAAACTTTGCCAAAGCCGCCCCCACGATAGCCGGCGTGTTCTCCCCTGCCGGGGGCATATCCCCCGTGAGCTTGCCCCGGATCCGCACCGGCAGATGGTATTTCCCGGCCACATAGGTAAGGGCCCGCTCCAGGACAGGGTCCAGCTCCTCAAGGCAGAGGACTTCGTCCAAATCCGTCAGGAAGGTCCTCGCCAGCTGCTCAGGGAAGGGAAAGGGCGTGGCCACCTTCAGGCGGCGTACCTCCTCTGCCCCTTCCCCCAGCTGATCCAGAGCATAGCGATAGCTGATGCCCGCCGAGGCAATCCCCCGCCGCTTCCCCTGGGGCAGCGGCGCCTTCTCCCTTGCCAGCTCATTTTTTTCATAAGCGGAGAAAACCTCCGACAGCTTCACATTCCGCGCCTCGATAAGCTCATGATTTTTCCGGGAAAGCCGGGGGAAAATCACCCAGCGGGAGGAATCCTTCACAAAGCCCTCCACCGGCAGCTGCAGATATTCCTCCGGCTCCTTCACCTCAATGGACTCATAGCCGTGGTCGATGCGGGTGGTGGCCCGGAAAATCACGGGAGTGCCGTATTTCTCCGACAGGTCGAAGGCCTCCTGGATCATCTCGTAGGCCTCCGCTACCGTGGAGGGGTCGAAAATCGGCACCTTGGCAAAGGCCGCAAAGGTGCGGGTATCCTGCTCCGTCTGGGAGGAAATGGGCCCTGGGTCATCTGCCACCATCAGCACCAGACCGCCCTTGATGCCCACATATTCCAGGCTCATCAGCGGGTCAGCCGCCACATTCAGCCCCACCTGCTTCATGGTCACCAGCGCCCGGGCGCCGCTATAAGCCGCCCCCGCCGCCATCTCCAGGGCCGCCTTCTCATTGGTGGACCACTCCACATGAACCTTTTCCCCGCTTCTGCGAGCCACTGTCTCCAGCACCTCCGTAGAAGGAGTGCCAGGGTACCCCGCCGCCAGGTGAATCCCCGCCGCCAGCGCCCCCAGGGCAATCGCCTCATTGCCCATCAAAAATTCTGTATGCATGATCATGCCTCTCCCAAATAACGATACAAAAAATTTTTGCAAACTAAACATGATTTATTCGCCAAAATTCCTTGAAATCCTCTATTCTCTCCCTCAAATTATTCAAAGCAAGTTTATCGCCTTGCACGCCCCCTGCCAAATATTGTCTTTTCAGTTTCTTTACCTTAAAATAAAGCTAAGGCACTCCGTAGCAAAAAAACATTCTTTGGTTGAAAACATACCCAAATGTAAAGGTGGCTGTTCCCTATGCAATATGACCTGCCCACAAGCCTTTGCGCAGAAATCGTGCAACTGGCCAAAAAATTTGATATCCGGCGGCTTCTCCTGTTCGGCTCCCGGGCCCGCAGGGACAATCACCAGCGCAGCGATGTGGATCTGGCTGTAGCTGGGGGTGATGTGACGGGCTTCACCTACGCCCTGGAAGAAGAAACCCATACCCTGCTGTCCTTCGATGTAGTCAATCTAAGCGAAGGCATCTCCCGGGAACTACAAGCCGAAATAGACCGCGATGGTATAGATTTATATGCGACAGGAGCAGAAGAAATGAAAAAATACGAAGCCTTTGCCAGCTGCCTGAAGGTTTTGGAGCACGCCGACCCCAAAGAAGCTGCCCGTAGCGAAATCTACCGCATGGGTATCATAGGGCAGTTCAATCTGACCTTTGAGCTGTCCTGGAAAGCCTTGAAAGATGCGCTTGCCCTGCACGGCATAGCCGAAGCAGCCACAGGCTCCCCCAGAGAAATCTTCAAAGCCGCCTATGCCCTGGGCTGGCTAAAGGATGAAGCCGTGTGGCTGGATATGCTGAAGAAGCGCAACATAGCCATCCATGTCTACGATGAGGAACGGGCTCAAGCCGTGACAGCGCTGATTTTCAGCCATTACCTGCCACCGCTGCGGGAGCTATGCGAAGAACTGCGGCTGCGGCTGATGGAGTGAAACATTGCGGACAAATAAGCAATATAAAAGCTGCCAGGCGGGATTTTCCTGCCTGGCGGCTTGTTTTCTGCCCTGCGGGCAGCCTATTCACCACTTGGGTTCTGGCTTCATCTTTTCTTCACTTGCAGCAGCACCCTGTTGCCCAGCCTTTCCCCTTCCCTGTACTCATAGGCAGCTGTCAGCAAGATCTTTTTCATGCAGGATTTTCCTTTCCGTCCGAACACCACCCCATATGGGTGCATACTTCTCTCTCTCGCCCCCCTATCCCTGCCCCGCCCATGATTTTACCAGGAGCGTTTCATAAACTTTATGTTAGCCTAAAGAGCCTTCCCCCTTGGGGAAGGTGGCAGCCGAAGGCTGACGGATGAGGTGGGGAACTAACAATTTATGTTAACATAACCAGTTAGATTGCACCTCATCCGCCCCTATCGGGGCACGCACCAGGGAGCCCACCGGGCTCCCGCGGCTTCGCCGCCCCCAGAGGGGAAGGCAAGGGTTGCAGTCATATACAAATTTATGAAACGCTTCTGATGATTTTACCCTCATGCCTTGCCAGAAAAGGGAAAAAAATATATTATATATTAGACATACACGGAAAATTCATCGTCAAAAAGGAGCTCGTGAAAATGAAAATTCTCTGTGCCATGGCGCTGGCATTTTTTTTGCTTATAGGAAATATCTCCCTCGCTGCCGCCGCCCCCATTCCCCTGCGGGGCATTGTGGAGGGTTTCTACGGCACCCCCTGGTCACAGGCAGACCGGCTGAACATGCTGCGCTTCTGCCAGCGGGAGGGGCTGAACGCCTACATCTATGCCCCTAAGGACGACCCCTACCACAGGGCCAAGTGGCGGGAGCCTTATCCGCCTGAGAAGCTGGCAGAAATGTCCAGGCTCATTGAGGAAGCAAAAGCCAGCCAGGTGCGCTTTATCTTTGCCGTGTCCCCCGGCCTCGACATACACTTCTGGGGCGCCGCAGGCGACCGTGACAAGCGGGCCATGCAGGAAAAGCTCACCGCCATGTATGAGCTGGGGGTGCGGGACTTTGCCATTTTCTTCGACGATATCGAAAACAAGGACGGCAAGGGCCAGGCAGCCTTCCTGAACTGGCTGGAAGAAAATTTCGTCAAGACGCATCAGGACATAGCCCCACTCCTCACCGTGCCCACGGAATATTTCCGGGAGGATATGCTGTCAGACGGCCAGACCAAAACCTATACAGAGGACTTTTCCACTAACCTCAATAAGGACATCATGGTGCTCTACACGGGAGAAAAAGTGGTGCCGGACGGCCTGACGGACGAGGACTACCAAAAAGCCAACAAGCTTTACCACCGCCAGCTGGGACTGTGGTGGAACTACCCCGTCAGCGACTACCTGCCGCAAAAACTCGCCTTGGGCCCCATAGAGAAACTGCCCCGCCAGGAAAAACTGCCGGCCATTTTCTTCAACCCCATGCAGTATGCCGGACTCTCAAAAATCAGTCTCATAACCGGCGCCAAATACGCCAAAAACCCAGAAAGATACAATGCGCACAAGGCCTGGAAGCAAGCCTTGAAAAAGGAATACGGCCATCTGGCCCCGGATATGGAAAGATTTGCCGACCACTCCCAGCACATGAAGGTGAGCTGGGCCGAAATCGGCCCGGAGGACGGGCAGAAGATGCGTTCCCTGGCCGACGCCTACTGGCAGGCCCGCCAAAGCGGAAGCAAGCACAAAATCGCCCGGGCCAAGCGCAAGCTGAACAAAGAACTGCTGCTGCTGGACAAATCCCTCAACAAGCTGCTGACCAAGCTGCCGCCTGAGAGATTGGTAGAGTTCCTCCCCCAAATCGACCAGCTCCGCCGCATAGTCAAAGCCGACCTTCTGGGTCTGGCCCTGCTCTCCGGTCAGCAGGACAAAGCCCCAGCCTTTGAAGAGGCCCTGGCAGAAGTGAAGGCATATGACTCTCAGGCCCTTATCTCAGAAAAATGCGCCCGGGCCCTGCTGACAGAGATCGACGAAGCCCGGCAACAACCTCAGAACAAATAGGCGCAAGCAGTGCGCCTGCTTGCGAAAAAAGCGCCCCCACCAAGGCACCGCCTTCGGTGGGGACGCTTTTTCATATTATCTTACTTAGCCGTCTGAGGCTCGGATTCCTTCTTTCCTCTGAGCTTAGCGGTCAGCCATACCACGACGCAGTAAAGCACGGGAATGAGGAATATCCCCAAAGCGGTGGCGAAGAACATGCCGCCCACCACTGCCGTGCCCATGCTGTTCCTGGCAGCGGCTCCTGCGCCGTGGGCCATGGCCAAGGGCAGGCAGCCGATGATGAAGGCCAGGGAAGTCATGATGATGGGCCGCAGGCGCAGCCCAGCCGCCTCGATGGTGGCCTTCACAGGATCCATGCCATGATCCACTCGCACCTTGGCAAATTCCACGATGAGGATGGCGTTCTTGGCCGCCAGGCCCATGATCATGATGACGCCGATCTGCATGTAGATGCTGTTGAAGAGGCCCATATTGAGATGTCCCATCATAGCTTCCAGCATGAACAGACTGTACTGCACGAAAAACGCTCCGAAAAGCCCCGTGGGCACCGTGAGCAGCACGGCAAAGGGAACGCTCCAGCTCTCATACAGTGCTGCCAGGCAAAGGAACACAAAGACCAGGGACAGGACCAGGACCTGGCCGGTGGAGCCGGAAGACTTCTTTTCTTCGCGGCTCTGCCCCGACCACTCGATATTGAAGCCGGCGGGAGCAGTCTGCCGCACCACTTCTTCCATGGCGGCGATAGCCTGCCCGGAACTGTAGCCATCAGCTACGCCGCCCTGGATGCTGATGCTCCTGGTGCCGTTGAAGCGGGAAATGATGGAAGCGGAGGTGGAAAGCTTCGGCGTGAGCAGGCTGTCCAGAGGCACCATGGTGCCATCGGCATTTCTCACATAGTTGAACTTCAAGGCCTCTTTCTCATTCCGATAATGGGCATCGGACTGCATGACTACTTTATAGGTGCGCCCGAACTGCACAAAGTCATTCACCTGGGCGCCGCCGTAATTGACCTGCAGCGCCGTGAACACATCGGAGAGATTGACGCCCAGCTGCTTCACTTTCTCGCGGTTCACATCAAATTTGCATATGGGCGAGTCAATGGAATAAGTCGTATATACATTGGACAGCTCGGGACGCTGGTTCGCCGCCGCCAGGATTTCCTTGGTGATGCTATCCAGCTCTTTGTCCGAGTGCCCCGTCATATCCAAGAGCTCCATGCTCCAGCCGCCTACCATGCCCAGTCCAGGCAGGGCAGGGGTGGGGAAGGCCATGACGGTAGCTTCCGGGTGATTCAGGCCCAGCTTGTTGGCCTTATCCACCAGGGACATGATGGCCAGGTCAGGATCTGTACGCTCACCCCAGGAGTCCAGGGCCACGAAGAAGGTGCCGCTGTTGGACTTGGAGCCGGAGGACAGCACATCGTAGCCGGCGATCTTCATGGCGCCTTTTACCCCCGGCATATCCCGCAGCTCCTGGCTCAAGGCATCCATGGTTTCGTTGGTGCGATTGAGGGAAGTTCCGTCGGGCATGGTCACCGACACCACGAAGTAGCCCAAATCTTCCAGGGGCACAAAGGTAGAAGGAAGCAATTTGAAGAACACCCCCGCCAGGGCGCAGATGACCAAGAGAGAGGCTGCGCCGACCTTGGCGTGGCGGATAAACCAGGCCACGCCGCCCGTATAGCGGTTCTGAGTGCGCTCGAACCAATCGTTGAAACTGTCAAAGAAACGATCCAGGACATTTTTCTTCTTGTTGGGGTCATGGGGTTTCATCAAGAGGGCGCACAAAGCGGGCGTAAGGGTCAAGGCGATGAAGGCAGAAAGCGCCATGGACACCGCGATGGTCAGCGCAAACTGCCGGTAAAGCACGCCCGTGGTGCCCCCCAGGAAAGCGCAGGGAATGAACACTGCGGAGAGAACAAAGGCAATGGCCACCACAGGGCCCTGCACTTCGTCCATGGCTTTTTCCGTGGCCTCCACCGGCCCCAAGCCATCCTTTTTCATGTGGGATTCCACATTCTCGATGACCACGATGGCATCATCCACCACCAGGCCGATGGCCAGCACCATGGCAAAAAGGGTCAAGGTGTTGATGGTGAAGCCCAGGGCCACGAAGCTGGCAAAAGTACCCACCAGAGATACGGGAATGGCCAGTACCGGGATGAGGGTCGCCCGCCAGCTTTGGAGGAACAGGAACACGATGACGATAACCAGCATCAAGGCTTCCTTGAAAGTGTTCACCACTTCGCCTATGGACTCGTCGATATATTCCGTGTTATCCACCAAGGCCTTGTATACCAGATTGTCCGGGAAAGTCTTGGAGGCCTCCTCCAGGACTTTCTTGACCTCGGCCACGGTTTCCATGGCGTTGGCATCATCCGTGAGCTTGACGCCGAAGCCCGCGCTGGGGGTGCCATCTGTGTCGGTGATCATGGAAGTGGTCTTGGCTCCCGTCTCGACCCGTCCCACATCTTTGATGCGCACATATGAACCATCCTCTTTGGTCTTCAGGATGACATTTTCAAATTCCTCAGGGGTGGTGAGCCGCCCCTGCACGCTGCCAGTATACTGCTTTTCCTGATTGGCAGGCGTAGGCAGCTGCCCGATGGTACCAGCCGGGGCCTGCACATTCTGCTCTCTGATGGCCCTTTCCACATCGCCTACCGTCAGATCCAGAGACGACAAGCGCGCCGGATTCAGCCACACGCGCATGGAGTATTTGGAGCCGAAGGGGCTGATGTCGCCCACGCCCTTGATGCGCTTCAGAGCGTCAATGATATAGATATCCGCATAGTTCATGATGAATGTGCGCCTGAAGGTGCCATTGGGGGAATACAAGGAGAAGATATAAGCCATATCATTGGAGGACTTCTTGGTGGTGACGCCCACAGCCTGCACATCCGAGGGAAGGCTGGCGTTGGCTATGGAGACATTGTTCTGCACCAGCACAGAGTCCATGTCGCTGTTGGTCCCCAGCTCGAACTTGACGCTGAGCTCATAGCTTCCCGTGTCATCAGAATTGGAACTCATGGAGTCCATGCCCTGGGTGCCGTTGACCTGCTGCTCGATGACCTGAGCCACAGTATCATTGATGACGCTGGCATTCGCCCCCGTATAAGTGGTGTTCACCGTGATGGTGGGCTGGGTGATTTGCGGGTACTGGGCAATAGGAAGGCTGAGGCCCGAAATCGTGCCAAGAATGACGATGATGAGGGAGATGACAATAGCGAAAATGGGACGATGAATGAAGAATCGTGACATTAGCCGCCACCTCCTTAGGATTTATCGACGATCTCAGAGGTTTCCTGCACGGAGAAGCCCATATCCTGCGCCGTCACCGTGGTCACATCAAGATCTGTTCCGCCTTGCAAGTTGGTAAGGCCCTCCACGATGACCACATCGGAATCCTCCAGGCCGCTCTGCACCACGTAGTAGCTCCCGACTTTCTCGCCGAGCTTCACATTTTTCGAATGGGATTTCCCATCGCTGCCCACTACCAGGACAAAGGTCTCATCCAAGAGCTGCTGCACAGCCCGCTGGGGCACCAGGAGGGCGTTTTTCGCCACTACGCCCATGATATTCACCTGGGTGAACATGCCAGGGAGCAGCATCCTCTGAGGATTGGGCAGGAGCGCCTTGACCGTGAGGGAGCCGGATTTTTCGGACAGGGCGCGGTCCACCGTCGTAACTTGGCCCTCGTAGGGATAATCCTTGCCATTGCTCAGAGTTATCTTGATTTTAGGAGGCTCGAAACCGGCTTCGTCCCTAGCGACGCCTTTATCCATGTCTTCTGCCAAAAGATTCAAGTATTCCGTTTCACTGACGCTGAACTGCACATAAAGCGGATCCATCGTACCGATAGTCACCAAAGTGGTGCTGCCGGCTGCCGCATAAGTTCCCACCGCCACATCGTCAACTGCCACCTGGCCGTCCATGGGAGCATAGACCACCGTATCGTCCAGGTTTTCCTGGGCCGTTCTCACCGCGGCCTGCTCAGAAGCCACCTCTGCCTCATACTCAGCCACCTTAGCACGCTGGCTGGTCAAGGTCTGCTCGGAAATGGCCCTTTTCTCCCACAGCTGCTCATCCCTGGCCAGGTCTTGCTGGGCGTTGCGCAGGGTAGCCATAGACTTGTGAAGCTTGGCCTGAGCCTCTGCCACTGCCGACTCATACTGACGGGAGTCCAGGCGGTAGAGGGGATCTCCCGCACGCACCATGTCACCGCCGCTGAAATATTTTTTCACGATGCTGCCGGACACCCGGGCATGGACCAGCACTTCTTCCATGCCCTTGAGTTGTCCGGGGAAGCTGTAGGCCACCGGCGTATCCTGCCTCACGATCTGCATGGCCTTGACGGCGGTCTTGCCAGCCGTCGCCGCTTGCTCATCGCCGCAGCCGGTCAGGAAAAGGCTGGCTGCCAGCATGAGTGAGCTAACGAGCGCCACTGATTTTTTCCCACATGCTCTCATCACTTTTTATCCCCTTTCACATTCTTTTCTTCAAGCGCCTGACGATAAGGCTCCACATCAAGCTCCACTTTCACGCCCATGGCCTTTTCCAGGCTGGACTTGTGCCTATTATAGCTATAAAGGGCATTGATATAGCCGCCCTTGGCCTCTACCAGTTTATTCTGCGCATCCATGAGCTCCAGGTTCGTGCCCACGCCTGCCAGGTAGCGGGCTTCCTCAATGCTGTAATCTTCCTCTGCCTTGCCCACCACTTCTGCCATGATGTGGATATTTTCCTCTGCCGCCCTGAGATTCGTATAAGCATTGCGGACTTCCAGCTTCACATCGCTGAGCTGGTCCCGCAGCTCAGCCTCAGCACGGCGCACAGCGGCCGCCTTCTGCTTCACCTGGGCCTGGGTCACCTGGTTGTCGAAGATGTTCCATTTGACAGTGATACCGGCCATCCAGCTGTCAGAACTGTCCAGATTGCTCTTGAAGGGACCATCACCTGCAATGCTGCGGGTGGCGCCTGCATCTACCGTGGGCCTGTAGCCCGCCTTGGCAGCCTCCATGGCGGCCTTGTTTGACAGGAGAGCATACTCCTTCTGGAAGAGGTCGGGACGATGAAGCAGGGCGTAGGCCTCGCAATCTGTCAGTTCCCGCTTGAAGGGCTGATAAGTCAGATTATCAAGGGCGCGGGTCTCTGTCTCTGCGGGCAGGCCGATCTCCTTGTTGAAGGTAGCGACAGCCACCTTATAATCATTTGCCGCTGACACCAGCTTCTGCTTGCCCTGGGCCAGGGATACCTCAGAGCTCAGCACATCTGCCATAGCTACCGTCCCGGCCTCATACTTGCTGTTGACATTGTCCAGATGAGCCTTCAGGTTGCTGACGGATTCTTCATAAACCTCAACCTGGCTCCTGCACCTCAAGATATCGTAGTATTCCTTAGCCACGACATCGCGGATGCCCTGCCTGGTGCGCTCCAGGGTCAGCTCCGCCCCGGAAAGGCCCATCTGAGCGGCTTTGATGTTGTTCTGAAGCCTGCCGCCGCTGTAAATGGGCATGGTGACCATACCCTGATTGGAAAAATACTTGTGCCCCCAGTTACTATAGGCCTTGCCCCCCACGGCATCCGCTTCCATGTTCCAGGAAAGGGTGGGGCCTGTCTTCCTGCGGGCCTCCCGCAGTGCCCAATAAGCGTTGTCAAGATCTGCGGCACTTTCCTCGATGTCGCAGTTGCGCTCCAACGCCATCTGCACCCCATCCTCCAGGGTCATGTCCACACTCTCCGCCGAAGCTATCCCGCAAAGGGCAGAAAAAACTAGTGCCATCACTGCTGCTTTTGCATATTTCCTGCTTGATTTCATCTTGCGACCTCCCTGCTTAGGAATTTGAGCGACTCAAATTGCTGCCTATTTCCCATTCTGCTTTATCAATTTATCCCGGCTTGCAATATCACTGCAAAAACACTTGGATTTTCCTTCTATTCTACACAGTTGGAGAATTTCCTGCTTTTTTATTCATTTTTCATAGATTATTCATATTTCATCATCAGGCTGCACTTTCATATTCCTCTCCTCCCTGCGCCTCCGTCACGCATTTTCTATCCTATGGATTCAGCATAGCACATGAGCAAGACAAGTAAATAGATCCCATTATAACCCAAAACCCGCCAAACAAGCGCAAAGCCTGTTTGACGGGTTTTATTGCATTATGGAATTACTTGCTAAGAGGCTTCTTCAGTACGGAGAGCACTGCGCAGCCTACTACGGCGCCAATGAGGATGGCGACGAGGTACATCACCGGGTTGCCGATGGTGGGGACTACGAAGATGCCGCCGTGGGGAGCACGGAGGGTGCAGTCGAAAGCCATGGTGAGAGCGCCTGCTACGGCAGAGCCGATGACGCAGGAGGGAATCACGCGGATGGGGTCGCCTGCAGCGAAGGGAATGGCGCCCTCAGTGATGAAGGACATGCCCATGACATAGTTCACTACGCCGGCCTTCTGCTCGCTTTCAGTGAAGCGGTTCTTGAAGAAGGTGGTGCAGAGAGCGATGGCCAGAGGAGGCACCATGCCGCCTGCCATGACGGCAGCCATCACATGATACTCGCCGGAAGCCAGAAGGCCGGTGCCGGTGACATAAGCAGCCTTGTTGATGGGGCCGCCCATGTCAATAGCCATCATGCCTGCCACTACGATACCCATGAGGATACGGGCAGAGGGATCCATGTTGGCCAGGGTGTCAGTGAGCCATGCGTTGATGGCGCTGACAGGAGGCGCAATGATATACATGGAGATGAAGCCCATGAGGAGAATGCCGAAGAAGGGATAGAGGAGGACGGGCTTCACGCCGTCCAGGCTGGCAGGAATGCCGGAGAAAGCCTTCTTGAGGAGGTTCACGATCCAGCCGCCCAGGAAGCCGGCCAGGAGGGCGCCCAGGAAGCCGGAGCCGGTGGTGCCGGCCAGGGCGCCGCCTACGAAGCCCACAGCCAGGCCCGGACGGTCAGCGATGGACATGGAGATGAAACCGGCCAGCACAGGCAGCATGAAGCCGAAGGCTGCGCCGCCTACGCTCATGAAGAACTTAGCGAAGGGAGTGTTGCTGCCGAAGGAGGCGGCAGGCTCCGGAGCGTCAAAGAGGAAGGCCAGGGCGATGAGCACGCCGCCGCCCACCACGAAGGGGAGCATGTGGCTGACGCCGTTCATCAGGTGCTTGTAAGCCTGACGGCCCAGGGACTCGCCTGCGGTATCTGCTGCCCCTTCAGCTTCGTCGCTGCCGGTGGCATGGTACACAGGAGCCGTGCCGCTCATGGCCTTGTCCAGGAGCTCGTCGGCCTTGTTGATGCCGTCAGCCACCTTGGTGATGACGGTGCGCTTGCCGTCGAAGCGGGCCATGGCCACATTCTTGTCAGCTGCCACGATGATGGCATCGGCAGCGGCGATTTCCTCAGCGGTGAGGACATTCTTGGCGCCGCCGGAGCCGTTGGTCTCAACCTTGATGGTGATGCCGCGCTTCTTGGCGTGCTGCTCCAGGGACTCAGCAGCCATGAAGGTGTGGGCAATGCCCGTGGGGCAGGCAGTGACAGCCAGCACCTGGATGTGGTCAGCTTTGGGAGCTGCTGCCACCGGCTCAGCTGCGGCAGCCACGAACTTGCCGTCTTCCTTGGCATCGATGAGCTTCAAGAACTCATCCTTGGACTTGGCAGCAATGAGGGCCTCCTTGAAGTCAGCATCCATGATCATGGTAGCCAGCTTGGACAGGATGGCCATGTGCTCGTCATTGGCAGAGTCAGGAGCCGCAATCTGGAAGAACAGGCGGGAAGGCTTGCCGTCCATGGACTCGAAGTCCATGCCGGCAGGCACAGTCATAGCGGCCAGGCCTGCGGCCTTGACGCCTGCGCTCTTGGCATGGGGAGTGGCGATGCCGTCTCCCAGGCCGGTGGTGCCGGAAGCCTCGCGGGCCAGCACATCTTTCATGTACTGAGCCTTGTCAGTGAGGTTGCCGCCCTTTTCCATCAGGTCGGTAAGCTGCTGGATGGCTGCATTCTTATCAGCCGGCTGTGCTCCGAGGAGGATAGACTCGCTCTTGAGCAGGTCAGTGATACGCATGATATCTCTCCTTTTTGTAAAAAAATATATAATGAGAACATAAAATGAGGATACTCAATTTCAGCCTTCCCCTTGAGGGGAAGGGGGACCGCGAAGCGGTGGATGAGGTGGAACATTCTCTCGTCTATCTGCCTATACTTTTTAGGCCACACCTCATCCGTCAGTCCTTCGGACTGCCACTGCCTGGGAGCCCACTGGGCTCCCGCGCTTACGCGCCCCCTCAAGGGGAAGGCTTTTATCAGCTGCGGATGCTCTTATACAGGGCTTCGGCTTCCGGGCGGGTGGCCAGGTTCTCGCTGAAGGCGGAGGCGGAGCCGGTGGCTACGCCCATGAAGAAGGCGTGCTCGAAGTCTTCCGGCTTCTCATGGTAGCCCGTGATGAAGCCTGCCACCATGGAGTCACCTGCACCTACGGAATTCACCAGGGTGCCCTTGGGCGCGGGGCTCTTGAAGTGGCGTCCGTCTTCCGTCAGGAGGATGGCACCGTCACCGGCCATGGAGATGAGCACATTGCGGGCGCCCTGCTCCTGCAGCTTCTTGGCATAGGTGACGATTTCCTCGTCAGTGGTGAGCTTCACGCCGAACATATCCCCCAGCTCGTGATTGTTGGGCTTGATGAGGAAGGGATGATATTTGAGGACCTTCAGGAGCAGGCCCTTCTCTGCATCCACCACTACCCGGATGCCCTTGCCATCCAGGCGGCTCATGATGCGCTCGTAGATGTCGTCCGGCAGGGTATTGGGGATGGAGCCGGCCAGCACCAGGGTGTCACCCTCCACCAGCTTGTCCAGCTTCTCGAAAAGCTCTGCCTGGGCCTCCTCGCTGATCTTGGGGCCCTGGCCGTTGATCTCAGTCTCCTTGTCAGCCTTCACCTTCACATTGATGCGGGAGAAGCCATCAGGGAGCTGCACGAAGTCGTGAGCCACGCCGAAGCCCTCCAGCTGGCGCTTGATCTCCTCGCCGGTGAAGCCGGCCAGGAAGCCCAGGGCCGTGGACTTGATGCCCATGTTGCCCAGGACGATGGACACATTGATGCCCTTGCCGCCCCCCAGCACCTGCTCGTAGTTCACGCGGTTGATCTGGCCTGCGGTGAAGGAGTCCAGACGCACGATGTAATCAAGAGCGGGATTGAAAGTAACTGTATAGATCATTGCTCTTCCTCCTTGAGAATTATTCGTCTGCTTCCAGTATATTAGTGAAATCACGGTATTTTTTATCTTCCAGCGGCCCCGTGATGATGGTGGCACTGGAAATGCTGCCGAAGGTGATGGGCGCCACTCGGTTGAACTTGGAACGGTCTGCCAGCACATAGGCGTTCTTGCAGCGCTTCAGGGCCTCCCCCTTCACCTCACCCTCATCGGCATCCGGCGTGCTGTAGCCGGACTGGGTGCTGATGCCGTTGGTGCCGAAGAAGCCCTTGGTGAAGTTGTAGGCCTCCAGGCTCCTGATGGCGCCGCTGCCCACCACCGCTTCCGTGGTGGCCTTGATGGCACCTCCCAGGATAAAGACCTTGAACCCTCGTCCCGCCAGCTTCGACGCATGGGGCAACCCATTGGTGACATAGGTAGCGCCCTTTTCCGTCAAGAAGTCAAGCATCTGCAAGGTAGTGGAGCCTGCATCCAGATAGATGAAATCCCTGCGCTTCACCAAGCCTGCCGCCAGGCGGGCAATGCCCACTTTTTCCTCCGTAAAGAGGGAACTCTTGGTGCGCATGTCCTCCTCAGAGGCAGAGTAACGGTTGTCGATGGCAGTGGCCCCGCCGTAGACCTTGTAGAGCCGTCCACTTTTGTGGAGGCTGGTGAGATCACGCCGCACAGTGGATTCTGATGTATGCAGGAGACGGGTCAGCTCTGTCACTGTCACCGCCTTTTTCTCTGCCAGGAGTCTCAGGATAGCCGCATAACGCTCTTCCGTGAGCATATCTGTCCCCCCTTACTGTTTTTGGTAATAATATAATATAGCTAAACACGCCCAAAGTCAATCAAAATCGTGAGAAAGCAAGCAAAATTTTGTTATAAACGATTACATACAAGCAAAATCAACCATTTTCAGCCAGAAATAAATGGTCACGCGTCCTGTTGGTACTAAAATTTTTTTTCAGCAGGAAACAAGGGCTTTCATATATAACTCGGAAGAAGATGTCCCCCACCTCTATAGGCAATGTCATTTAGTTAAGTACAGTTCGTCGTGTGAAACCCTTCCGTCAGACCTTCGGTCTGCCACCTCCCCTTTCAGGGGAGGCATGAAATAAAGCCTCCCCTGAAAGGGGAGGTGCCCCAAAGGGGCGGAGGGGTTTCACACGGCCAATGCGATTTATGCTTAACTTAATGACATTGCCTCTATAGGTGGGGGTGGCGAATATCATAACAGGCGGGAGCGCATATCTCCCGCCTCGTTGAAAGGCCAAGAGGAAGCTTTGTCTATCGACAAAGCTGGAACAATGGCCTTATAATAGTATTAATACAGATAAACTTTCCAACCAGAAAGGATGATCATATGAGCGACACCAAGCCTAAAATAGTGCAGCACCGCAAGACCTCCTTTTACTTCAAAAAGTACCTCACCATCTTCATAGGCGCCCTCATTGCCTCCGTGGGACTGGAGATTTTCCTCATCCCCAACGAGGTCATTGACGGCGGCGTAGTGGGCCTCTCTATCATGGCCCAGACCCTCTCTGGCTTCAGCATCGGTATGTTTCTGATCATCTTCAACCTGCCCTTCCTGTATCTTGGCTACAAGCAAATCGGCCAGAACTTCGCCATCGCCACCATGGTAGCCATCTGCTTCCTGGCTGGCTGGTCGGAGGTCATGGAAGAAATCCCCGCTGTCACCACCGACCCCTTCCTCGCTGCCATCTTCGGCGGCATCATCGACGGCGTGGGAGTAGGGCTCATCATCAGGGCAGGCGGCTCCCTGGACGGCACCGAAATCGTAGCCATCATCATGGACAAGAAATCCGTCTTCTCCGTGGGCGAAGTGGTCATGTTCATCAACCTGTTCATCCTCTCCAGCGCCGGACTGCTCTACGGCTGGGACAAGGCCATGTACTCCCTGGTAGCCTACTTCGTCATTTCCAAGATGATCGATGTGGTCATCAAGGGCCTGGACGAGTCTTATGCGGTGATGATCGTCACCAACAGCCACGAGGATATCACCTCCGCCCTCAATGACCGGCTGGGCCGGGGCGTCACCCTCCTCCACGGGGCAGGCGGCTACACGGGGGAGAGCAAGGAAGTGCTCTACTGCGTGGTGACGCGGCTGGAAGTGGACAAGCTGAAGGAAATCGTACTGGAAAAGGATGAGAACGCCTTCGTGACCATCAACGCCGTCCACGATATCATCGGCGGCAGGTTCAAGAAGAAAGCCATCCACTGACCCAGCACCCAAGCCCAACAGATCATAAGAGTTTCCTTAAATGGAACGCAACATTCTCTTTGGAGGTGTGCCAATGAAAAAGATGCATTTTATCCTGCCGCTGGCTGCAGCGCTTATCTTCGCCCTGTCTTCCCTCGTCGCAGCCGCTCCCCTGCGGCTGGCGCAGGCGCCTGTCATTTCCCAGGTCTATTGCCCCGAAGATACATGGCAGGCTTTGGAGAAGAAGGTTGACCGCGCCACCCATGTGCCCTTGAACGGGTATCTGAAGGCGGTCGAATACATCCCCCCAAAGGAGATCCTGCAAGCCTGGGACTCCTTGCGCCTTGAGGCCGGACGGAAGACGCGCCCCAAAGACCTGATTCGCCCCCTGGCAGAGAAATTGCAAGCTGACATGGTGGTGCTGCCAGTGCTCACGGGCTATCAGGAATTCCATCGCATGAGCTGGCGTCGGGGACTCATCTACCACTGCTATGCCTCCGTTGACCTCTATGTCTACGATGCCCGCACTGATGAAGTCATCAAAAAGAGCGCCTCCCGCTTCTTCGATGATGAAAGCTCCAGCCGTGGCACAGCCTACAACCTGGCCTTGCAGGCCATGGATGCTGTGCTCCAGGAAAGCCGGCTCCACGAGCGCATTTATCCTTCCCATGCCAAAGAGGCCAAAGCTGCGGCCACAAAAGAAACAGTTGCCAGACCTGACAAATAATTTTCCGACATATTTGGTTTCCGTCAAGCAGGATTTTTTTTCCCTTTGACGAATATATGGGGTAAATGGGTTTTGCCAGATATCTATCAGAAGGAAGGTATGGCCATGGTATCTACAAAAATCCATATATCTGCATTGCTTTTGGTGATAGCGGTTCTATGGCTGCTGTCCCTCCTTTTTACTGTCTTTTATTTCCGCAAAGTGCTGAAGCGGGAACGGAAGCTCAAGGACGGCATGGGGCAAATCCTGAATTTCACGGAACTGTGCGCCTTTGTCTTCGACATGCGCAAGGACGATATGCGCCTATCCCCAGCCTGCTCCAGGCTACTGGGGCTGCCGGAGCAAATCGAGAACTTCACGGAAGTCTGCCAGGATGAGCCGAACCAGGAAGCGGCCTGCCACAAGCTCCTGCAAGCCATGACCCCCGAAGCTGACCAGCAACGGATGCAGCTCACCCGCGCCAACGGCACTACCGGCACCTATCGGGTCACCAACCGCCTCTACTATACTGCCAGCGAGGAGATAGACTACATCCTGGGGCTTTTCACGGACATCACCCAGGAAGCGCACCGGGAGGAGCACCTGGCAGTCCACGCCCAGATTGACGGTCTCACTCATGTTTACAATTCCGGTACCGTCAGGCGGCTCTTATCTGACACCATGACCGACTTCAGCGAGGACAATCTGGGAGCTTTCCTGATCCTGGATATAGACAATTTCAAGAAGTTCAATGACATCTACGGCCACCAGGTGGGCGACCTGGTGCTGCGCATCGTGGCCAGGGTGCTGAAAGAACAGCTGCGGGTGAATGATGTCATAGGCCGTCTGGGCGGAGACGAGTTCTGCGCTTATCTGCCCGGGCTTCCCAGCATAGGCTTTCTCTCCACTCTCTGCGAAAGGCTGAACAAAGGAGTAACAGAAACCGCCGCCGCCGCAGGCGTGGAGGCACCGGTAACCATCAGCATAGGCGCCACTATGCTCCATACTTTCGACGACTTCCTCACCGCCTATGACAGAGCCGATCAGGCCCTCTACGAAGCGAAGGAGAAAGGCCGCAACGGCTATGTTGCCAAAGAGGGCCGCGCGGAAAACAACTCTGACCAAAAATAATGTGAAGGCAGGTGCCGCCTGTGGACTTTACCACTGCACTCGTTATAGGTCTGCTACTGGCAGCAGCGACCACAGTTTCTTCTCTGGCTGCCCTCATCTTCTATCGAAGGTGGCGCCGGGGACAGCGCCTGGCAATGCTGTCGGAGCAGAGCCGGGCCAGCCGGGTGCGCGCCGAAACCACCCGGCAAGTCATCAAGCGGCAACGCTTTTTCATTTCACGCTATGTGAATTTCCTGGCCACCCCTGCAGGGGAAATAGACGAGCTGGCAGGGAAGATTGCCTCCAGCCCCGATTTGGTGACGGCCCACATAAAGGCCTCCCAGCTGCAGACCCGCAGCCGGCTGCTGCTGCAGTCCATCAGTACCTTGAAAGACTTCGCTGTCCTGGCGCGCGGGGAGCTGACCCTGCATCTGCAGCCCTTTTCCAGCCGCCGGCTGCTGGAGGACGCCATCAGCAACATGCGTACCTTCCTCTCTTCCAACCAGCAGCACCTGCAGCTGGATATCAAGAGCTGGCAGGAGCATATCATCATAGTGGACTACGACAAGTTCTGCGCCATGCTGGGGCATTTGAGCCACGCCATTTCACACCACCTTCCCAGGGATTGCAGCATAAACCTGACAGCCGAGTCCATACGCTCCGGTGAAAACCGCATCGTAGCCTGGCTGAAGGTTTCGGACAATGTCACAGATTTCGACCTGCCCTGCGTGGAACAGCTCTTCGACCCCATGAGCTTCCCCATCGGCACCCAGGAAAATTCAGACCAGCAGGTACATATGCCGTCCCTTGACCTGCCTTTCGCCAAGCATCTGGCAGAACTGATGGGCGGAACCTTGAACTTCCGCCGGGCAGGCACAGGCCATGCGGCAGAGATAGAACTATTCTTCAATATCGATGACTCAAAAGTTGCCACTGAAAGGCATATGAGTTAAAATAAAAAGCGCCTGTCGGGCGCTTTTTTCATGTTAAGGCATCCATCACATGAAAGCAGCTGCTCGCAATGTGATGGATTTTTATTTGTAAGGAGGCTATCATGACCCCTAAAGAAAAATATCGGCAGATTTGCCGGGAAGCGGCAGCCACGGGGCTCGTCCTGTTGCTGCTCATCCTCCTCTGGTGTGCCCTGGGCTTCGGCCTGGCAGACAGCGAGGTTCTCATCTTCGGCCTGCCCCTCTGGGCCATAGCCGGCACCTTGGGCATCTGGCTCCTGGCCATTGTCCTCACCTATCTGCTGGTGAAGTTCGTCTTCAAGGACATGTCCCTGTCCCAGCCCTTTGTGAAAAACGGTAAGGAGTGAGTGCAGTGGGAAATCTGGCGGCTCTTTTGCCTCTGCTGATCTTCATGGCCCTGATGATCGGCATCGGCTTCTATGTGCGGCGCGAAAGCGCTGGCACGAGCTTCGTAAAATCTTATTTCATAGGCAATCATAATCTTGGGGGCTTTGTGCTGGCCATGACCACGGTGGCCACCTATAGCTCCGTTTCCTCCTTCGTGGGCGGGCCGGGGATGGCCTGGCAGATTGGCTTTGGCTGGATCTACATGGCAGTGGTGCAGGTCACTGCCATCTTCCTGGTGCTGGGCATCTACGGCAAGCGGGTGGCCCTGCTCTCCCGCCGCCTGGAAGCGGTCACCGTGGTGGACATCATCAGGGCCCGTTTCAATTCTGACAGGCTGGCAGGCCTGGCCGCCTTCATCATAGTGCTGTTCTTCTGCGCTACCATGACCGCCCAGTTCGTGGGCGGAGCCAAGCTGTTCTCTGCCGTCACAGGCTACAGCTATGAGATGGGCCTGCTTCTCTTCGGCCTGACGGTGGTGCTCTACACCGCCATCGGTGGTTTCCGCGCCGTGGCTCTCACAGATACCTGCTGCGCTCTGGTGATGATGGCGGGCATCGTCATGCTGCTGTACTATGTGCTCCAAGCTGGCGGCGGCTATGAAAACATCATGGCCACCCTCCACGCAGACCATCCGGAGATGTTCGAGCCGCTGTCGGCAGGCCATATGCCCCTGACCCTCTACCTCACCCAGTGGATACTGGTGGGCATCTGCACCATCGCCCTGCCCCAGTCCGTGGTGCGCGGCATCAGCTACAAGGATACCAAGGGGCTCCATCAGGCCATGCTCATCGGCACCGTGGTGGTGGGCTTTATGAACATCGGCATCAATTTCACAGGCATCCTGGCCCACGGTGTGCTGACAGGGCCGCTGGAAAGCTACGGCGGCGTTGACAACATCATCCCCAAGACCATCGTGGCCGCCATGCCCCCCTCTCTGGTGGGCTTTGCCATCATCGGCCCTCTGGCGGCTTCCATCTCCACCATTTCCGGCCTGCTGATAGTGGCTTCTTCTGCCATTATCAAGGATGTTTACCTCCACGCCCAGAAGGCCAAAGGCGAGAAGGTCTCCGACAAGAAGCTCCGGCATCTGTCCATGGCAGCTACAGCCGCTATCGGCCTGCTGGTGTTCTTCATCGCCGTGACCCCCCCTTCCCTTATCTGGATCATCAATATGTTCGCCTTCGGCGGCCTGGAGACAGCCTTCTTCTGGGTGCTGCTCCTGGGCTTGTTCTGGCGCAGAGCCAACAAGGCAGGCGCACTCCTGGCCATGGCAGGAGGCACCTTCGTCTACATCCTGCCCATGCTGGGCAAGATCCTGCTGCTCATCACTTCTGCCGAATGGGCGGCTTCCTTCGCCGCCGCCCTGAACTGGTCACCCTTCGGGCTGCACAGGATTGTCTTAGGACTGACGGTTTCCCTTATCTGCTTCATTGTCGGAGCATACAAGGGAAAGCCCACCAAAGAAGAAACCCTCGCCCTGTTCTTCCCCGGCAGGTAATGCAGATGAAAAAAGCGCCCTTGCTTAGGGTGCTTTTTTCATCTATACTAAGATAATATGTTAGCAAATATACAAACGGAAGTGAGTTTTTATGCAGCCGAAATGGACACTCAACCGCCGCAAGGTACTGAAAGAGGGCATACGGGACGGGATGCCCATTGCCCTGGGGTATTTTGTAGTCTCTTTCACTCTCGGCATCGCCGCCAAGAATGCAGGGCTTAATCCCCTGGAGGGATTCTTTGCCAGCCTTTTCAACAATGCCTCGGCAGGAGAATATGCAGGCTTCACGGTCATTGCCTCGGGAGGGACGCTCCTGACCATGGCCATCCTCACCTTGGTGGCCAATGCCCGCTATATGCTCATGAGCGCGGTGCTGTCCCAGAAGTGCCCGGACAATCTGCCCCTTTACCACCGCATACTGGTAGCCTTCGATGTGACGGACGAAATCTTCGGCATTTCCATAGCCCGCCCCGGCCCCCTCAATCCCTATTACAACTACGGGGCCATGCTGGTGGCGTTGCCGGGCTGGTCTGTGGGCACAGCCCTGGGCATCATGGCCGGTTCCATGCTGCCCCTGTCGGCAGTTTCTGCCCTGTCCGTAGCCCTCTACGGCATGTTTATCTGGGTGGTGGTGCCCCAGGGCAAGCGGGACCATGTGGTGGCCTGGCTCATCGCCCTCAGCATGGGCCTGAGCCTGCTCTGCAGCCTCGCCCCCTTCTTCTCGGAGCTCTCTGCCGGTACCCGCACCATCCTCCTCACCGTAGTCATCGCCGGCCTTGCCGCCTGGTTTTTCCCGTATAAAGAAAAGGAGGACGCCTGATGGAGCACAGCACCTTATCCTACCTGCTGGTCATGAGCGCCGTGACCCTGGCCATCCGCATCCTGCCTCTCACGCTCATCAGGAAGCAGGTACAGAGCCCCTTCTTGAAATCCTTCCTTTACTATGTCCCCTATGTGACCCTCTCCGTCATGACTTTCCCCGCCATGACAGAAGCCACCCAAAGCCCTGTCAGCGGCTACTGCGCCCTGCTGGCGGGCCTGGGTCTGGCCTGGTGGGGCGCCAGTCTCTTCAAGGTAGCCGCCGCCTGCTGCGCCGTGGTCTTCCTGACGGAAATGGTCATTTGCTAGTGTGCCAAAGAGAATGGGCAGGAGCATTTCAGTGCTCCTGCCCATTCTCTTTTTATCACTCAGCAGGTGTGGCATTCGTCGTAGATGCCAGCCTTTTTCAAGGTCTTCACTACCGTATCCCCGATATGGGCCACGGTATCTGCCACCTCGATGCCCACTTCATTGAGGGCCTTGATCTTGTCGGCAGCGGTGCCCTTGCCGCCGGAGATGATGGCGCCGGCGTGGCCCATGCGCTTGCCCGGAGGGGCCTGGCGGCCGGAGATGAAGGCCGTGACAGGCTTATCCGGCATATTCTCCTTGATCCACTGGGCGGCGGTTTCCTCGGCGTTGCCGCCGATTTCGCCAATCATCAGGACAGCCTTGGTCTCAGGGTCATCCTTGAAGAGGGACAGGGCATCAATGAAGTCCGTGCCCTTCACCGGGTCGCCGCCGATGCCGATGGCGGTGGTGACGCCGATGCCGGCGTTCATCAGCTGGAAGGCAGCCTCATAGGTGAGGGTCCCGGAGCGGGACACCAGGCCCACATGGCCTTTCTTCTGGATGTTGCCGGGGATGATGCCCAGCTTAGCCTCGTCCGTGGTGAGGATGCCGGGGCAGTTGGGGCCGATGAGACGGGTCTTCTTGCCCTCCATGTAGCGGCGGACTTTCACCATGTCCTCCACAGGGATATGCTCGGTGATGCAGACCACCAGCTCGAGGCCTGCATCCACGCCCTCCATGATGGAGTCAGCGGCGAAGCGGGCAGGCACATAGATGACAGAAGCAGTTGCTCCCGTAGCCTCCACAGCGTCCTGCACCGTATTGAAGACGGGCACGCCCTCTACTTCCTGACCGGCCTTGCCCGGAGTGACGCCGCCTACGATTTTCGTGCCGTAGTCCAGCATCTGGCGGGTATGGAAAGCGGCCTGCTTGCCGGTAATGCCCTGAACGATGACCTTGGTATCTTTATTTACTAAAACTCCCATGATATGGCCCCCTTACTGTGCTTCTTTGACCAGCTTCACGATGGTTTCTGCGCCGCCCTCCATGGTGGGTGCCATGATGACATTCTTTATGGGCGTATTCTTGAGAATTTCCCTGCCCTCCTCGGCATTGGTGCCCTCCAGGCGCACCACTACCGGCACCGGCAGGCTCTTGCCATCTGTAGATATGAGCTTGGCTGCTTCCAGTATGCCCTTGGCCACCTGGTCGCAGCGGTTGATGCCGCCGAAGATGTTGACGAAAATGCCCTTGGACTGGCCGCCCTCCAGCATGATGTTGAAGGCCTTGGCGATCTTCTCGGGATTGGAATCGCCGCCCACATCAAGGAAGTTGGCAGGCTCGCCGCCGAAGTATTTGATGATGTCCACGGTAGCCATAGCCAGGCCTGCGCCATTGACCATGCAGGCCACATCGCCGCCCAGGTTCACATAATTCAGGTCGGCAGCAGCCGCCTCCAATTCCTTGGGATCTTCCTCGGTCTCGTCCCGCAGCTCTGCAATGTCCGGGTGACGGAAAAGGGCGCTGTCATCGAAGTTCAGCTTGGCATCAAGGGCCATCACATCATTATCCCCGGTGAGCACCATGGGGTTGATCTCAGCCAGGGAGCAATCCTTGCCTACGAAAGCATTATACAAGCAGCCCATGAGCTTCTGGGCGGGGCGCACAGCCTCTTTGGGCAGGCCCAGCTTGTAAGCCATGCGGCTGGTCTGGAAGGGCAGCAGGCCTACAGCCGGGTCAATGATTTCCTTGAAAATCTTCTCCGGGGTCTCAGCGGCCACCTTCTCGATTTCCATACCGCCCTCGGTGGAAGCCATCATCACCACCCGGGCTGTGTTGCGGTCAATGACGAAGGAAAGATAGTATTCTTTCTTGATATCTGCACCGGCCTCGATGAGGAGACGGTTCACTTTCTTGCCCTCGGGGCCGGTCTGATGGGTCACCAGCACCTTGCCCAGGATTTCAGAAGCATAGGCCTTGACCTCATCCAAAGACTTGGCCACCTTCACGCCGCCGGCCTTGCCACGGCCGCCAGCATGGATCTGGGCCTTCACCACGCACACCGGGGTGCCCAGCTTCTTGGCATTCTCCACTGCCTCTTCCACGGAAAAAGCCGGGAATCCTTCCGGCACCTTCACGCCGTAGGATTTCAGAATCTGCTTGCTCTGATACTCATGGATGTTCATGTAGCACTGCCTCCCTTATGGGTAACTCCAGGCTGGGATTTCATCTCAATCCATCCCAATTCATACCTAAATTTTACCTCTTCGCCCTAAATTTGTCCACTATTTTCACACAATAATATCATTTCATTTATTTATGGCTAAAATAAATATATCTATGTATAATGAAAATGCCGCCCCGCCTCAAAAGGGAGGAGGTGAAAATATTGACCCTCGAAGAATTTATGTTCTCGATTCTGGCAAGCCTTATCGCGACGGCAATCGCTGATTTGGTGCGCAAATGGTTAGGTAAGCGGTAACCTGGCCTCTAGCAACAAAAGAGCCCCCCATAATAGAGAGCGGCAACTCTCTGGGGGGCTTCTTTTGTTGCGAAAATACATCGCCTCGAAGAATTTTATACTTCATTATATCATCTGCTGTTTACAAAAACAACAGTTCCGGACAAGATTTCATTTCCTAAGTTCAACCACATAGATGGTCTGGGCCTGATATTTCTCACCCTTCTTCAAAATGGGCTGGGGGAAGGAGGGATTAGCCAGGGCATTGGGGAAATACTGGGTTTCCAGGCAGTAGCCGCTGCGGCGGGGGAAGGTGACACCATTCTTGCCGGCCAGGTCGCCCTTGAGGAAGTTGCCGCTGTAGAACTGCATGCCGGGGAGGGTGGTGTAGCAGGTCATGGCCAGGCCGCTTTCCTCGGACTCCACATAGGCAGCCTTCTTGAGTCCCCCTGCATTGTAGTCGATGGGGCAGGTGGGGTCAAAGCCGAACATGCCGGGCTTCATTTCAATCTCTACCGGCACATCCCGCAGCACCCAGTTGTGGTCATAGCCATGGCCCATCTGCAGCTCGTCGAAATCATCGTCAATGTGCTCTCCGATGGGAGTAGGCTGCCTGAGATCCATGGGTGTCCCCTCCACGGGCAGGATGCGGCCATCCGGCAGGGACTCGGCATCAGCCCAGGTGTAGCTGTCGGCGAAAATCTGCATCTTCTGCTTCATGGCCGCCTCGGTGCCTGCCTCATAGCCGTCCAGATTGAAGTAGGCATGGTTAGTGAGGTTGCAGATGGTATCTGCATCGCTCTCCGCCTCGTACTTGATGGAAAGCTCATTGTCATTGGACAGGGAATAGAGAGCCGTCACGGTCATATTGCCGGGATAGCCGCCCTCCCCATCCTTGGCATGATAGGTGAACTTCACGCCCTCAAAAACTTCTTCATAGTCCCAGAGATTCAGATGGAAGCCCTTGAAGCCGCCGTGGATATGGTTCTGCTTCTGGGAGCCGGTGTTCAGCTCCAGCTGGTACTCCTTGCCATTTATCACCGCCTTGCCCCCGGCGATGCGGTTGGCATGGCGGCCCACCACGCCGCCCATGCTGGTGGTATCCTTCTCATATGCTTCGGCACTGTCATAGCCCAGGACGATATCCCGCTTCTTGAAGTCCTTGTCCCGCACGATATAGCTCACCAAGCGTGCGCCGTAAGAAGTGACCTTCACCTCCGTCCCCTTGGTATTGCGCAGGGTGAAAAGGAACACCTCACGCCCATCCGAAAGCTTGCCGAAAGATTCTTTTCTGATTTCTGCCATAGTAATCCCTCCGGGAAAGAACTTATTTGCTATGAATCGACCTCTATTTTAGTCAATTCTCTACCATTTCATCCAATTCAACTTTACTCCTTCCCGATTGCTTTGTCAATAATTTGTTAATCGTTTACTATCAAGGTAAAAAGAAGGGAGGCTCTCGCAGAGCCTCCCAAATTCAATCCTCGTCCCGCAGGGCCAGCAGTCTGACCGAACGAAGATTTTTGTCTATATGCAGTAACTCCTTATTGGGAGCCCAATAAGAAGTCGGCCAATAGTACGACAAATGTTTTAATAAATTACATCATCATGCATAGGTTCACTTGGCTTACGGGGCTTATCCTTCATTTCCGGCATCACTTTGCCTGTATATCCATCGGCGTAACCATACTTCACAAGAAAATCCCAAAATATGCGATAATCTACACTTGTCCAGTCAATATTATTAGCATTTAGATACAATCCACTCTCTTGGTCGTAATGATAGACTCCCTCCAGGACACTTCCTTGATAAACAGGGTCTTCTTCCCAAATAAAAGTGTCTTTGTCAATAAATTCTATCGTATGATCAACCGTATCTCCCGAATAAAAGATAAACTTTTGATTGACTGCATCATAATCGAAGTTAGTGTCAAACCAACCGGGATCAAATATACCATGATTGAGAGCGCCATAAGCATATTTTCCAAGACAATCAGGGGGTAATATAGCATCAGTTTTCGGTGCTATGATTTGGAAAACATTAGGATCATTCTCACCCAATATTGGCCTAGAAACCAATATTTCAGCAGGTTTACCGTAGGCATCGACGGCGGTAGCTGAAAACGCAAAAACGAAAGTGAACAACATGGTCATCACCATGCTTCTGATTAGGAATTTCTTCATTCTCATTTATCCTCCTCTTTTACATCTGTTTCTTCCTCATCTGATGCTCTTTTAGAAGTTTTTTCTTTATCACCACCTTCAAATTCAGGATGAGCAATGAGGTATTCCAGCTTATATACTTTTTGGGCTTGAACCTCTATTTCGTTAGTATTTTTTTTAATATCATATTTTACCTTGAAACATGCAGCAATAGTTATAATCAGTATCATAACTGCAAATGCAGTTATGATAGTAGATATACATCCATCACCTGTTACATAACTTTTAGCAATGTCAGTACCGTTGATATATACATGTATATCAGGGCTGTTCTGCGCAATTAAAGCTGTACATCCTATCGCCAAAAATGCAGCCAATACCGCCACAGCAGGATAATACTGAGCATGATAGCCCTTTAATCTCTCCAGCTTTGCTTTTTCTTTAATCATCTTTTCCACATCTTCAGGCAATTCAACGCAATCCAATATATATTCCCCCTTATTTGAAAAATGCTACAAGCACTTCTTGCTTGCTACTATTTTAATAGAAATCAATTTAGATTATGAATATACTGTTAATTATAAAGCATTGTCCCCCCCCGTCAAGCAGGAGTTCTCTATCGAAAGACATTTTAAGAAACCAAAAATTTATAGCAGCTTTCACAAACAACATTTTCAAACAACCCAAAACCCCGCCAACGCCCTATCAATAAGGCACTAGCGGGATTTTTGACTTTTTAAACTGTTGAAGATGTAGATTCAATCCTCGTCCCGCAGAGCCAGCAGCCTTGCCACCCGCTTCTGCTTGACCTTCTCGATATGGCGGTGATTGAAGATATTAGGAATCGCCACCCCCACGGCAATGCCAATGATGATGATAATGGCCTCCACCCCGCTCCTGATGCCGTCCAGCAGAGCAGCCGGGGTGATGGTGGAGATATTCAGCAGGGCAAAGAGCAAGCGATAGAGCAGCACCCCCGGTATCATGGGAATAGCAGAAGGGATGGTGAGCACCACATTGGGGGTGTGGAAGGTATGGATGGCCTTCAAAGCCAGCAGCCCCACCGTAGCCGCCCCCAGAAAGGAACCAAAAGCCTGGGAGGTGCCAAGTTCCATAACGCAGAAATTCCTGAGCATCACGGTGATGATGCCCCCTACTCCCACCACCGGCAGCAGCCGCCGGGGAATGTTGAAGATGATGGAAAAGCCCATGGCGGAAATAGCGGCAGCTACGGCCTGTGCCAGATAGATGCTGTGGGGTGAAAGGCTCACCTCCGTGAAATCTGCCACATGCCCCAGGCGGATGGCCAGCACAATGCCGAAGGTCATGCTGCCCACCACCAGCAAGGTGTAGATAGCCCTGGTGAGGCCGGACACGATGTAGTTATTCAAAAAATCATCTATGGCATTGATAAGAGGTATGCCCGGCACCAAAAACAGGGTGCAGGCAATCAGGGGATGCCAATGCAATTCCCCCAACGGGAACTGGGTAGCCCAGGTCAGCATGGTAGTCACAAAGGAAGTGATGGCAATGGCAGCATAGTGGTTGAAGGCATAGGCATTGCAAAGCCGCCGCACATAAAAGCCAAAACAGGCGCAGACAGCCGTGATAAAGAAATCCAGCAGGCTGCCCCCAAAGAGCACGCAGAACCCGCCGCAGGCCGCCCCCGCCCCCAGGGCCGTCTGCCATACCGCATATTCCTTGGGAATACCCTTGATGCGCATGATATGCCGCTCGAAGCTCTCCAGGGTATAGTTGCGGGCCAGGGCCTTCCAGGTGAGCTTAGACACCGCCGAAAGCGTAGTCATGTTCACCCCGTGGTTCTTGCACTTGCAAAACTCAGTATAGCTATGCTCATCATCATTCACATTCAGCATCAGGGTAGTGTACATGGTGTGCTGGTGAATGCGCTCCGGGGGAATGCCCATATAGGCTGCCGCCCGCTTCATATCCCGCACTGTCCTGTCCGTATCTGCCCCGCTCTCCATCAAGGCCTTGCCCACCTGCAAGAGCAGATGCATCTTGTAGCCGATGCGGGAAAAAGGCTCCTGCAGACAGTCCACCGAATTGTTTCCTTCCGCCAAAATAAAACCTCCATGCTATATTTTCCAAAAACGCCCAAACTAATGTACCGCCTCGTTCATATGAGAACGAGACGGTACACTATTATACACCAAATCAGATATTTCCCAAATGCACATGACGCAAATACCGCAGGGCAATGGCCTGCAGCCTCTCCAGAGTTTCCCTGGGCGTAGGCGGGATATCCACCTGGAAGCGGGGGAAATAGCGGGAAAGGTGCAGGGGGATTTCCGGGGACAATTCCCCAAGCCAGGCAGCTTCCTGCTCCATTTCCTCCGGGCTGTCGTTCTTTCCCGGTATCACCAGCGTGGTTACTTCCACATGGCAGCCGGCCTTATAGGCAGCGCGGATATTTTCCTTCACTTCCTCCAGGACGCCCCCCACCCACTGATAAAACTCCGGGGCAAAGCCCTTGAGGTCGATATTCAGGGCATCTATCAGGGGCAGCAGTTTCCTGAAAGGAGCCGGCGCCAGCTCCCCGTTGGTCACCAGGACGGTCTTCAGTCCCGCTTCTTGCAGCAGTCTTGCACTATCCCGCACATATTCATAGTTCATCAGAGGCTCATTGTAGGTAAAGGCCACTCCAATATTGCCATGCTTTTCTTTGGTATCAAGAGCCAGGTCCAGCAGTTCTTCAGGCGGCAGATGATAGGCCCTCAGCCCCCTTTCCCCCTCCGCCAAGCACAAATCCCCTTCTCCCGCCTGGGAAATGCTGTGGTTCTGGCAGAAAGGACATGCGAGGTTGCAGCCAAAGCTCCCCACAGACAGTATGCGGCTGCCGGGATAGAAATGGTAAAGTGGCTTCTTCTCAATAGGATCAAGGGCCACGGAAGTCAAAAGGCCGTAAGAAAGGCTGACCAGCCGCCCCTCCCGTACGCTCCGCGTCCTGCAAAAGCCAGTCTCCCCCTCTGCCATTTCACAGGCGTGATGGCAAAAAGGACAGGTTATTTTCCCTTCCATCTATATCCCCCCGCTTCACACATGCCTTTCCACTTCAAAACGGTAGAGCTGCACCTTTTCCTTTTCCCCGATATTTCCCTTGCGGCGGGCAATGGAAATCTGCTGCTCCACCGTGTCCACCCCCTCCAGGTCCGGCAGCAGGAGCCCCCTGCGGTTGCCTGCCTGCACTATCACCCCATAGCGATGCGCATCCAGCTTCGCGGGGCTGTCGATGGGCTCAGGCTCCGTCAGCACATCCACATCATATACCAGTTCCGCGAGTTCTTCCTCCGTCACCTGGGAAAATCGCGGGTCATTCAAACCGGCGCTGACGGCGTTGTAGATGATCTCCTGGGCCAGATTGTCTCTAGTAGGCAGGAAAGTGCCGATGCACCCCCGCAACGCCCCGTCCTTCTTGATGGATACAAAGGCCCCATGACGGCCCTGCAAGGCTGGAGGCAAATCCGCAGGCACAGGCAGGTACTCATGGCGCTTCACGAAATGCTCCAAAGAAGCGCGAGCCAGCGCCAGATGGGCGTCCTCCCTGGCCCGCAAGTTCGCAATCTGCTCCCGCTGCTCTTGCTCATAGATGTCAAGAATGGCACGCCCTTCGTCCCTCTCCCCCGGCTCGAAGATAGCTGTGCCGTAGCCCACGCCAAAAGGCCCTTCGTAAGCCAGCAGGCGTGAAGTCACCTTCCGCCTGTCCATAGCCCCCGCCATGATCCAGAAGGAGCGCAGGCCGCACTCTGCCGCGCTATCTGCCATAGCATTTGGGGTTGAGAGCAGTTTCAGGAAGTCACCGTCACGGAAACACTCCTGCATGCGCTCATCAAAGACAGGCCCGGCAGGGTCAAAGCCATAAGGCCCCTCGGCCAAAAGCTTGTGGGACAAATCCCCGCTGGCCACCAGCACCGTAGGCCGCTTGAGCAGCCGCGCCGTCTGGGCAATCATCTGCCCCAGATGGTAGTGATGACGGCGGGAAAGCCCCGAAAGGCCAATGCGGACGACTTTCCCCTTGAAGCCCGCTGCTTGCAAGAAGTGCAGGGGTATAAGCGTGGCATGGTCAAGGGCAGGATTCTTCTCCCCCATGACTCCCGCAGGAAAGTCCTCCTTGTCCGCCAGAGCGCAGAGCTGCTTGCGGAAGGCCGCATCATATTCTGCTGTGACTTTAACCTCCGGGGCGCGGAAATTGCCAAAATCCCCTTCAGCTCCCTCCCCCGGAGAAATGTGAAAATAATCCCCATACATGACACTGTGGGGGCTGGTGATAACCACAGTTTCCGGTTCCTTCTCCACCACCCACTTCGCTGCCTCACGGTAAGCATCAATAGTAGACTGAATCCCCTTCTCCTGCCCCTGGCCCACTTCGGGGATGATAAGGGGCGGATGGGGTACGGCAATGGCTCCTAAAAGCATAGTAAAACCTCCATAGCAGAATTTTCCAACTATTAGACATATAACGAGTACAAGATGTCCCCCACTTCCATAGTGGGGGCGGCAAACTACTAACAGGCGGCGAGTTAATATCTCCCGCCTCGTTGAAAGGCCAAGAGGAGGTTTTGCCTACGGCAAAACTGGAACAATGGCCTTATAAAACACTGTATGCTATACTAACCAAGGTGCTACCAAAACGGTAGGCGGTCGATTCTTAGCCCTCGAGAGGGGGCATGCCATATGACGAAATATGATTTTTATACGTTAGTTTTTCTGACGCTTCTCATAATAGTCGCAATCAAGGCATAAGAAAAGCCGCCTGAGTGCTCCAATACTAGGGCGGCAATTCTTATTCCAATCTAGCTGAGGGCTGACCGTCTATCGGTAGCACTCTTTCTATGTCAAATATTAGCACTTTTCGGCCAAAATTGCAATAAGTGCTTAATTCTTCGTTGTACGCTTGTGATCCTTGTACCGTTTCATCTCCCGGTCAGCCGCCGATAATGTAGCTTTTGCCTCCACCACACTTGTGGATAACTCAACTAAACAATCGGACGTCTGCCCCCCCTAATGCACAAATGCCTACTATCGCTGTCAACGCTGCCAACGTTTTCCTAACCATGCTTATACCTCCCTGCACTAAACATTAACCCTCTCCCAATATCATAGCCAGATTTTCTCTTAATTTTGGAAAATCTTTCCTTACCGTCATATAAACATCTTCCATTCTCAAAGTCTGATATTTATGCGCTGTTATATCACGGAACCCCGCTACTTGCTTCCATGGCACTTCTTTATGTTCTTCGCGAAGTTCGTCTGTTACATTCTTTACCAATTCACCTATATTGATTACAGTCATGCCTATGGCACGTTTCAAAATCTCATCTGCCAGAAATTCAGCCTGACCCTTAGTCCCCATAATTCGTGCCGCGATGTCTATTTCTGAGATTATCTTTTCCAGCAGCACCTTGTCCCTATGCTGCATAAAGCACAACCTCCGCCTCAACTTCAATTATATCAGTATCCTTCAATGGCCCATGTATCAAATCGACCTTCCTGTGCAATATATCTTCCAAATCACATTTCATGCCAGAAAGCGTCAACAGGGAGATTGGCTCGGAAAACTCCACGATCAGGTCAACATCACTATCAGGCCTTACCTTGCCTGTTGCCTGTGAGCCAAACAGCGTAACCTTCACTACAGGGTAACGCGTCACAGTCTGCAAAACCGCTTGCCTTATTTTTTCCACGCACATCATATATATCACCTGCCTGATTTGATTGTAGCACAAATTTTCTGCCAGCATCAATGCTGCAAGACTTTGCCATATTTCACCCCATACAGTATATATCGTATTTCCCTAACCAAAACTTAAATCAAAAAGCCATGAAACCTCAGAAAGGCTTCATGGCTTTGCTTGTATTTTTAATGTCTTACTCCACCGTCACGGACTTGGCCAGGTTCCTGGGCTTGTCCACATCGGTGCCGCGGGTGATGGCGGCGTAGTAGGCCAGGAGCTGCAAGGGCACTACGGAGAGGATGGGGGAAAGGAGCTCGTCTGTGGCGGGGACCTTCATAACATGGTCCACATACTTCTCCAGTTCCTCGTCGCCCTCGGAGGCGATGCCGATGACTACGGCGTCACGGGCCTTGACTTCCTTGATGTTGGAGAGGGTCTTCTCATAGACGCTCTTCTGGGTAGCCAGGGCGATGACGGGAATGCCCTCGGTGATGAGAGCCAGGGTACCATGCTTCAGCTCGCCTGCGGCATAAGCCTCGGCGTGGATGTAGGAAATCTCCTTCAGCTTCAGGGCGCCCTCCAGGGATACGCTGTAATCAAGGCCACGGCCAATGTAGAACACATCTTCATTGAAGCCATAGGCCTTGGCAAAGGTCTTGATGGGGTCAACATCGGAAAGGGTCTCGGAAATCTGAGCGGGAACCTTCTGCAGGAGACCCACCAGCTCGGCAGCCCTTTCCTTGGTCACAGTGCCCTTCATCTCAGCCATGTAGAGGGCCAACATGAAGAACAGCACGATCTGGGTGGTGTAAGCCTTGGTGGAGGCCACGGCAATCTCAGGGCCAGCCCAGGTGTAGAGCACCTTGTCTGCCTCACGGGCAATGGAGCTGCCCACCACATTGGTGAAAGCCAGGGTGGTGGCTCCCAGGCGCTTGGCTTCCTTCATGGCTGCCAGGGTATCCAGGGTCTCACCGGACTGGGACACAGTGATGAACAAAGTCTTGTCATCAATGATGGGGTCACGATAGCGGAACTCAGAAGCCACATCCGTCATGACGGGGATGCGGGCCAGCTTCTCGATGTAGTACTTGCCCACCAGGCCTGCATGGTAAGCGGTACCGCAGGCCACGATGTAAACGCGGTTGAACTTCTCCAGATAAGCCTTGTCCCACTTCAGCTCCTCCATCTGGATGGCCTTGCCGTCAGCAGTGATGCGCTGGCTCATGGTGTCACGGACAGCCTTGGGCTGCTCGTTGATTTCCTTCAGCATGAAGTGCTCATAGCCGCCCTTCTCGGCAGCCTCGGCATTCCAGGTGACCTCGAAGACCTTCTTGTCCACCTTCTCGCCCTTGCGGTTGGTGACCTCTACGCTGTCAGCGGTGACCACAGCCAGCTCGCCGTCAGCCAGCACATAGTTCTTGCGGGTATGGGCGATGATGGCGGGCACATCGGAGGCGATGTAGTTCTCCCCGTCGCCCAGGCCGATGATCAAGGGGTTGTCCTGCTTGGCGCAGATGAGCATATCCGGATGCTTGGAGCTCATGAACACCAGCGCATAGCTGCCCTCAATCCGGGAGAGCACCGTACGGACGGAAGCCACGAAGTCGCCGTTGTAGACTTCCTCCAGGAGATGTGCTACCACCTCGGTATCCGTCTCGCTCTTGAACTCATGGCCAGCCTCAATCAGCTCTTCCTTCAAGGTCAGGTAGTTCTCGATGATGCCGTTGTGGACAATGACGAAATCCCCGGAGCAGTCCGTATGGGGATGGGAGTTCTTGTCAGACGGACGGCCATGGGTAGCCCAACGGGTATGGCCGATGCCCAAAAGCCCCTCAGGCATCTTGCCCTTCAGCTTGTCACGGAGAGCAGCCAGGCGCCCCACGCTCTTTTCCACGCGGATCTTCCCATCTCCCAGCACTGCAATGCCGGCAGAGTCATAGCCGCGATACTCCAGCTTAGCCAGGCCATCCAAAAGCACATTGGCAGCCTTATCACGCTTGTTCTTGCCAATAAATCCAACAATACCGCACATAAAAGTGTACCTCCTATAAACGGATACACTACACCCTTGTAAGATATATTGCCTGCCCCGTTTACGGGGAAGGTGGCAGCCCAAAGGGCTGACGGAAGGGGGATTAGGGGTCGCATAGCAACTCCGAAGCCCCCTTCCACCGTCTTCGACGGTCCCCCTCCCCCGTAAACGGGGGAGGCTTTTCACTTCCAAAAGGGTATAGTCCACCCTGCTACAGTACACCTGCTGTGTCCTCCACTCCCTTTGTCCCCCTCCTCACAGAGGGGCTTTAAGAAGTTTCTCTCGACCGGACCGGCCGGAAGGCATCCGCTGAGTTCTCGACAACCTTCTCCTCGTCCTCTCAGCTTTTCTCGAACAAGCTGAGAGCCTGCGCTAAACATTTCTGCTTTTCATTACACCGGTACAGCAGGCAAATCCACACCGGATTTCCCTCGGGCTACGCCCGATTACCCGCCTATTGTAGCCTATAGATATTATAAAGTCAAGCAAAACAAACTTAATGTGAAAGGGTTATCGATGTAAAAAATCTCCATCAGACACCATGCACGGTGAATGATGGAGATTTTCTCTACTGCAACAAAGAAAGTACACTGCTGCTGTTCTGGTTAGCTTGAGCCAGCATGGACTGGGCCGCCTGAGTGAGGACATTGGCCTTGGTATATTCTGTCATTTCCTTGGCCATATCCGCATCGCGAATGGTAGACTCAGAAGCAGCCGTGCTTTCCTGCTGGGTGATGATATTGTCATGGGTCATTTCCAAACGGCTGAGCTGAGAGCCTACCAGGGTATTGGCATCAGTCAAATACTGGATAGCCTTATCCAGCAGCCCCGGTTCATCCTTATTCACCATGCGTCTGCCATCAGGAGACTTCCGTCCTGCCTGATTGCCCAAAAGTTCCTCCCGGCTCTCAGCCGTAAGCACATTGAACTCCGACACATCCCGGGAGCCAACAGTGTAGCCGAGGAGGTGATCCAAGGTAGTCTGAGGGATACGCACATGAATATTCATGCTGGCTTTGTCCGTGTGGTGGATGACGAGGTCTTTGACATAGACCTCCCTCTCTTCTATGAAGACATTATCCCAAAGGCCATCGCCGATTTTCGCACCGCCTACACCATATGTAGCATCCCACTGATAGTCATACAGAAGGTGTCCACCGGAACTAGTGACCTTCCTTAGGTAGGAATCTGTGTAGCGCCGATCATCGTAGACAAGCAATTTGTCCCCATCCGCAACCAACCGTATGAAATGGTTCAGTTCTTCATTGTCCCCTGTCAGCTGCGGCATGGCCTCATCGTAGATTCTCTGCACCAGGGAAGTGGCATCAGTCACCCCGGTCACATTGATGTATACATGCTTGATATCATCACCATTGCGATTGGTATTTCTCGGCATGTCCTCCGGCAGCTCATCCGTGAGAAAGTGGAAATTGAACCACTGGTTGGAGCAGGTGGCGCAGTAAACCCTGAACCCCTTGTTGTTTAGGAACTCCGGGATGGAACGATCCTGATTATTGTCAAACCACTCGCCATAGTCCAAGGTGTAGGAACGAAGGGTATTTTGAGCCAGGTAAAGCTTCTCATTGTTTCCCTGTGTATCCGAGGCGGCTGCTCTGAACTTAATGCCGATGGTCTGAGCACCATCTGTCGCCTCCATGATGTCCTCGCCACTCGTCGGAAAATTATCAACAAACGCCTGCACAATTGACTTTCCACCTGCCACATCCGTACGCAGGTCATTCAGGTCAATAACCTTCGTATAGTATGCATATCGAGTCTTGAATCTGTGCAGCCTGTCCAAGGGATCAGGTGAAGCAGAATCCACAAACTCATAATAACTGTAAGAATTTGTATCGTATGGATAACCCTCCTTAAAAGCAGCCGTCTGTGCGGTGTATCCTTGGGAGACACTTCTCGCAATTGCCTTGCCTTTCAAGTCCTCAATCAGATCTTCCACATCGGTATAACCTGATACATCAACCGTAGCATAGGCTGGCTCGTATGTAGGCTGGCGATAATCCGCCAGCGGCGTTGCCCATGCATAGTCAAGTATCTCATGCTCTATGCCGCTTTTCACCGTATAGTTGTTGCCATGGATTCCTGGGGTCGCCGCAAGGGTCATCTTCCCATTCTTCATATCCATGGTAAAGGTGCCATAACCGAACGAATGGGTGCCTGAATAACCTGCACCTATAGTGGTAACACCATCCGCAGCAGAAGGCGCGGCGTCACCGGCAACAAAACGAATGCGAAATATGGAACCGCTAGCATTCACCGTAATCCCTGTGCCGGCAACAATACCTGACACCGTGGCCGTGGCTGATTTTGCCTCTTGTTTGTCGGTATCAACATCCTCATCATCTCCGTACTGTTCTGCGCCCCCCGTAAAATTTATAGTACCGCTGAAGCCCGGGACCTCCGCTGCCGCATCAATAACTGCATGGCCCCCTGTATATGAAGTTCCACTGACAGACCTGTTGCAAGTGAAATACCTTGATCCATGACCCGTGACACTGTCAAATGTATTGTCAATGAGAGCCATCACATCTCCCACGGTCACGCAACCACTGATATCAAGTTCCTTGATTGATGATGTTTCCCTCGTATAGTCAGTTGCAATTGTGCCATATTTAGGCGTGTCAGCCGGCGTTCTCCTCAGGACATAGGTCCCCGATTTTGTTGGATCTGTTATGGAGAAGGCTGCCCCATCCAGAGAATCGACCGTAGTGAAAGCATCATCTATGGTAAAGACCGCATCTCCCGCCCCCTCAAATGCAATCGAGGGCGAAAAACCTAGCGCAGCAACCTCGACAGGGGTAATCTTGGATGTCTGAAACAAGTCAAAGGGGCCCACCACCCCGTTCAGCGTCGGATATGTATCATCGATCATATTCAGATCCAGCATCTTCATCAAGTCGCTGCCAGGCACTAATTCCGATGCGCTCTTGACCCCCCAGCCCCGCACCTTTTCGCTGAAAGTATCCCCCACCAGCAAGCGCTTGGTGTTGTAAGTAGTTTCCTGGGCGATATCCTCAATCTGCTGGAAGCTCTGATCTATTTCCTTCTGTATCGTTTTGCGGTCAAGGTCCGTGTTCGTATCGTTATTGGCATCAATAACTTTGGCCTTGATGCTTTTCATGATTTCCAGCTGTTCCTGTATGGCACCTTCAGCCACCTTCAGCATTGACTTCCCCGTCTGCACATTGGCAGCATCCTGTTCCAAAGCTCTTTTCCTGACCCGCATCCTTTCAGAAATGACATATTCAGAAGTGCCATCCCCGGCACTTGTTATCTTAGTACCTGTAGCAACCTTTTTCAGTTGCTTGCCCAAATTCGAAACATTCTTGTTCAGCTCTCCCAATGTCATCATGGCAGAAGTATTATTCAAAACGGTCATAGCCATAGCCATCGTCCTCCTGTCCTGATGGAAAGCATTCATCCCTGACCACAAACACGAACAATATCACTAATTATATATCGTTGAATAGCGTTTTTTCTTAAGCACCATTTTCCAGATAAAAAAACTCCATGCGAAACGATAATGCTTGAATTCCCTAGGCAAGTAAAAAAGCCCCGCAAAGGGGGCTTTCCTCTATCGTTTTTGTCAGTCTTCCTTCTCCACCCCATACACCGCCGCATACATAGCCGGCAGCACCAAGAGGGTCAGCACCGTAGCTGCCAGCAGGCCGCTGGCGATGGCTACGGCCATGGGGCCCCAGAAGTCGCTGGGCATCAGGGGCAGCATGCCCAGGATGGCTGCTGCCGCCGTCAGCATGATGGGACGGAAACGCAAGATGGCAGAATCCACCAGCGCTGCCCAAGGGCTTTCGCCTTCTGCTATATGCTTCTGGATCTGGTCTATGAGGATAACCGAATTCCTTATGATCATGCCAAAGAGCGCCAGCACCCCCAGGTAAGCCACAAAGCCCAGGGCCTTGCCCGTCAGCAGCATGCCCCAGGCCACGCCTATCAGGCCCATAGGGGCTGTGAGCAAGGTGAGGATCATCTGCTTCACATTCCGCAGCTGGAACATCAGCAAGGTCATGATGATGAATAGCATGGCAGGGATGGGCTTCAGCAGGTGCTTGAGGGATTTCTGGCTGTCCTCCAGGGAGCCTGCAGAGGTGATGGAAGCCCCCAGGGGGAGCTTTTCCCTGATAGCTGCCGTGGCCTCGTAGGCTTTTTTCGTGGCATCCACTGCCGTGCCGCCGTGGATATTCGCCTGCACCGTAATGGTAGGGCGCAAATCCAGCCGCTTGATAAGGCCATCCTCGCCCTCATAGGAAATCTTCGCCAGCTGCGACAAGGGCACATAGCCTGCCTGCCCCAGGAAAATGGGCAAATCCTTCAGCTTGTCCAAATCCTGCCTGTCCCTTTCCTCCATGCGCAGCTCGATATCTATGGTGCGGTCACCGGTGTAGAACTCTGCCGCCTTGCCCCCGGTGATTTCCGTGTAGAGCATCTTCCCTACATCCTGGCTGGAAAGCCCCAGGGAGCGCAGCTTGTCCTGATCCAGCTCCAGATGCATGGCCTTGGACTTGTAGCCCCAGTTCTGATTCACATTGTAGACATTGGGGTCACGAGCCACCAGCGCTGCCGTCTCCCTGGCCATTTCCTTGGTTTCCTCCACCGTGCGGCCCGTGACTCTCAGCATCACAGGATAATCGGCAGGAGGGCCGGTCTGGATGGTCTGGATATTGGCCAGCACATTCGGGAAATTTTCCGCCAATTCCTCCGTAAGCTCCCGGCGCAGCTGCTCCCTTTCTTCTGTCCCCTTGGTCACGATGACGAACTGCCCCAGATTATCCGAATTCTCCTGGGGGCTCACCGTGAGCACAAAGCGGGGAGCGTACCTGCCCACATAGTAAGAATAGTTTTCCAGCTTGTCCTGACGCTCGGACAGGAAGCTTGCCATGCGTTCCATTTCCCTCTCCGTAGCAGCCAGGGAGGAGCCCTCCGGCAGCCGCATCTCCATCACCAATTCGGGACGCAGGGAGCCGGGGAAGAATTCCTGCCTGACAAACTTCAAGGCGTAAAGGGACAGCGCAAACAGCAGGGCCGTCACTGCCAGCACTGCTTTCTTATGCAGCAGGCAGAATTCCAGCACCTGGCGGAACATCTTGTAGAACTTGCTTTGATAGGGATCTATTTCCCCCGCTTCGTCCCGCTGTACCTCCACTCTAATAAGATAGGTGCCAAAGAGCGGCGCCACCATGACGGACACAACCCAGGACAGCACCAGTGCCAGCAGTATCACCGGGAACAAAGCCCCGCAGAACTCTGAAGCCATGCCCTTGGAAAAGGCTACGGGAATGAAGCCGGCGCAGGTAATAAGCGTGCCGGTCAGCATGGGCTTGGCGGTAGCCTTGAAGGCGTAGCAGGCCGCATCGAACCGGCTGTGGCCCCGCTCCAGCTGCACGCTCATCATCTCGATGGCGATGATGGCATCATCCACCAAAAGCCCCAGGGAAATGATCAAGGCGCCCAAAGAAACCTTGTGCAAATCAATGCCCAGAAGGTACATGCCCACGAAAACGCCCGCCAGCACCAAGGGTATGCAGCAAGCCACCACCAGGCCCGTGCGCCAGCCCAAAGACAAGAAGCTCACCGCCAGCACGATGACAATGGCCTCCGTCAGGGTCTTCATGAATTCGTGGATGGATTCCTCCACCACCTGGGGCTGATTGGACACCTGATGGATTTCCAGGCCCACGGGCAAATCCTGGTCAATGCGGCTAAGAGCGCCCTGCAGATTCTGCCCCAGCTCCAGGATATTCCCCCCATCCTTCATGGAGATGGCCAGACCTACTGCCGGCTCCCCATTGAAGTACATCTCGGGGGCAGCCGGGTCGCTGTAGCGGCGTTCCACCTTTGCAATATCCCCCAGCCGGAACACATTTCCTCCGGCCTTCACCGGCAAGGCCCTTATGGCCTCTACCTCGCCGAAGTTCCCCGTGACCCGCAGGTATACATTATCTGATTCCGTCTCCACCTTGCCCGAAGGAGTCATGGCCCCTGCCCCGGAAAGGGCATCGGAAATGGCAGTCGGAGGCAGGCCCAGGCTGGCCAGCTTCTCCCTGGCCACCTCCACATAGATTTTTTCCTCCTGCACCCCCAGCAGATCTATCTTCTGGATGGAAGGGTCAGCGGCCATCAGCAGGCGGCGGGCATCCTCGGCATGCTTCCGCAGCTCCTCATAGGAGTAGCCTTCGCCTGTGACAGCGTAGACAGAGCCGAAAACATCGTCAAAGCGGTCATTGAAAAATGGCCCCATGACCCCCTGGGGCAGTTCCCCCTGGGACTTCAGATCCCCTATGAGATTCCGCAGATCCCGCCAGGTAGTGCGGATTGCCGCCTTGGGCATGGTATCCTCGAGCTCGGCATAAATGACGGTATTCCCCGGGCGGGTGCTGCTGGTGATGCGGTGCATCCCCGGCACATCCTGCAGCTTCCGCTCCAGCTTGTCCGTCACCTGATCCTGCATCTCATCTGCAGTGGCCCCCGGCCAGAGGGCATTCACCACCATGATGCGTATGGTAAAGGCAGGGTCTTCCATGCGGCCCAGCTGCTGATAGGCAAAAATGCCCCCTATGGCGGTGATGATGATGAAATACCACACCAGCACGGAGTTTTTCAAGGAGACTTCACTGAGATTCCTCATGGCTCCTCCTCCGTGCGCACTTCCTGCCCCTCATGGAGCTTGTGGACGCCGGCAGTGACTATGATATCTCCTGCGGAAAGGCCCTCCACCACTACGGAGGACTTGCCAAACTGCTTCACCCTGATTTCCTTCAAGTGAACCTGGCCGCCTTCCACTATCCAGACCTGAGGCTGTTCCCCCGTCTGATAAAGCGCGGAAAGAGGCAGTTCGATCCCACCGCTTCCTGCGCCGCTCTCTGCTGCGAATCTGACCTCCGCAGTCATGCCCAGCTGCATTTCCCCCGGGGGCTCAGGCACAGATACGCGCACCTTGTAAGTGCGCGAAGCAGGGTCAGCGGCGGGAGAGATCTCCCTCACCACGCCGCTCACGCTGCCTGAGAAAGCCCAGAAGGCAACCTCCGCCGCTTGTCCCGGAGCCAGGCTTGCCACCCGGCTCTCAGGCACGGCGATTTCCACTTCCAGCTCTCCTGTCTGCACCAGCACAGCCACGGTCTGCCCCGCAGCCACCACCTGTCCCGCCTCGGCGCTGACAGAGGAAATCACCCCATCAGCCCCGGCCACGAGATTGGTGTAGGAAAGCACATTATGCCCCTGGGCAGCCTGGGAAAGGGCCGCCTGGTAAGAAGCGAACGCCGCATCATAGTTGGTCTGATACTGGTCAAGGGTGGCCTGGGGCACAACATCCTGCTGATACAGCTCCGTATAGCGGGAAAGATTGCTCTGAGCCAGCTCCAGCTGGGCCCGGGCCTGGGCCACCTGGGCATCGCCTGCATTGGCCTTCTGCACCGCATCCCGGGCATCAATGACCATCAGCACCTCCCCTGCCCTGACCCGCGAGCCAATCTCCACATTGCGGGAAATTATCTGCCCCCCCACCTGGAAGGAAAGATTGGTTTCGTAGCGCCCCCGCACCGTGCCGGCATAGCACACCTCGCCCAGGGCCGCCTTCCCTGCCTGCTGGGTCTTCACCAGCGGCGCCTTTGGGGCAGGGATTTCCTCCTTGCCGCAGCCAGCCATCACCAGCTGCATCAGTATAAAAAGGGCAGCCATTGCTGCCCCCAGGGATTTACTTTTCCTTCTTCTCAAGCTCATGCTGCCAATCCTCCTTGGAGAATTCCTCAGATATGTCCTTGGCCAGATCTGGCAGGACAGCTTCGCAGGCCCGTTCCGTCAAATGCTGGAAGAGTTTTTCCATCTTTTCGATATCCTTGCCCTTCATGCCCTCGCAGAGGTAGTCCATCCAGCGCTTCAGCACATTGTGCAGGAAGGGGTAATAGCTCTCAGCCTCCACGGAAAGGTAAACATGCTTCACCCGCTTGTCCAGCTTGTCCTGGCTGCGGATGATATAGCCCTTCTGCTCCAGGGAATTGATGGTGCGGGTCACCACCGCCTTGTCGAGGAACAGGACTTTCGCCAGGTCGTCCTGCTTCACCCCCGGATTATCGTGAATCCTGAGCAGCAAGGTAAACTCAGAAAAGGTCAGCCCCATGCGCTGGCAAGCCTCCACCATGAACTGCTGCGAGCGCCTGTAGAGTATGGAGAACCACCGTGCGGCATTTACATAGTCTTGCATTTTTTTACCCTCCGCTCTGTGGAAAGATTAAACTTGCAAATGTTGCTTTTATCAATTATTCTAACAATTTGAGCAGCAAAAGTCAAGCAAGAGGGCACTGCTTACCTCTATTTTCCATAAAAGAAAGTCTATAATAGTATACGACAGATGCCGTAACTATCTTTGCTATGAGCTTATATTCCGTGCAAGGGCGCAACGAAACGGAGCCACCCCCTTCCAGGGAGGCTAAGCAACGCCTTGCGCGAAGTTTGCCGCAAATAATGCTAGGAGGTTTCGATCTTATGAACACAGCTGCCCCTCGTGTCGGGCATATAAATTTTCTCAATATGCTGCCCCTGACATACAACTTCAATCATGGCGGAGACGAAGGCCTCAACCTCATCCGGGCAGTGCCCTCCGTCCTGAACAGCGACCTTATCAGCGGCCGGCTGGATGTGGCCAGCATATCTTCTATCGCTTACGCGCGCCATGCGGAAGAATTGTTGGTGCTGCCGCAGGTCTGCGTGTCCTCTGACGGGCCGGTGCAGAGCATAGTCCTCATTTCCCGCAAGCCCATCGAAGCCCTGGGCAGGGACAAGGTGATACTCACCGCCAAATCCGCCACTTCCCACTGCCTGCTGAAAATCATCCTGCGGGGAGCCTATGGCGCCATCCCCAACTACTACACCCGCAACATCACCCCGGAAGAGCCAGTGCCAGCCGATGCCACAGCCTCCCTCTTCATCGGGGACGATGCCCTGTGGCTCTACCATCACCCCCCTGCAGGGCTGTACCTCTACGACCTGGGGCAGGAGTGGAAAGCCCTGACTGGCCAGAAGATGGTCTACGCCCTCTGGGCCGTGCGAAGGGAATTCGCCAACAAGCAGCCTGAGCAGGTGCAGCTCATTCAGGAGCGCGTCCACGGCGCCTTCCAAAGCTTCGTCCGCAACGCCCTCCCCGGCCCTGCCCGCCCCGCAGGCGGACTTTCCTACCGCGAGACCATCATCCGTTCCGCCCTGGAGGAAAAGCGCTTCAACTACGACCAGCTGGCTGACTACCTGGGCCCGGCGGTGCGCTGGGAGCTTTCCGAGGAATATCTGCAAGGACTGCAGACCTTCTACACCATGGCCCACGAGATGAACCTCATCGAGCACATGCCCAAGATACAGTTCGCCAAAATCGAAGAATAAGGCCAAAGGCTTGGTGCCGAAAATTTTTCGGTGCCAAGTCTTTTTCATTGGTGTAGAATAGAAGCTATGCTTTGTATTTTCACAACAACCTACAGAAAGTTGGTATAGATATGCTGGAAAAAGATATTCCTTCCGTCCTGGCCAAGGAACTCTCCGTCACCCCCAAGCAAATCGAGGACACTGTGGCGCTGCTGGACGAGGGCAACACTGTGCCCTTCATCGCCCGCTACCGCAAGGAAGCCACCGGTGGCCTTGATGATGAGCAGCTGCGCGTGCTGTCTGAGCGCCTCACCTATCTGCGGAACTTCGTGAAGCGGCAGGAGGAAATCCTCACCAAAATCGAGGAGCTGGGCAAGCTGACCCCGGAGCTGAAGGCATCCATTGAGAAGGCCGCCAAGCTGCAGGAACTGGAGGATCTGTACCTGCCCTACAAGCAGAAGAAGCGCACCCGGGCCATGGTGGCCAGGGAAAAGGGGCTGGAGCCCCTGGCGGAAATGATGCTGCAGCAGGAAGGGGTGCAGGGCACTGCCCTGGAAGCCGCTGCCGCTTTCATCGATGAGGAAAAAGAAGTAACAACTGCCGAAGACGCCCTGGCTGGGGCAAGGGACATCGTAGCCGAGCAGGTCATGGAGGAAGCCGCCCTGCGTCAGGAAATGCGCGACCATCTCTGGAAAAGCGCCCTGCTGGCCACCGAGGCCAATCCCAAGGGTGACCCTGCCGAAGCCAAGACCTTCCAGATGTACGCCGAGTTCTCCGAGCCTGTGCGCACTCTCCCCTCCCACCGGGTGCTGGCCATCAACCGGGGCGAGAAAAAGGACTGCCTGAAGGTGTCCCTCGTCACCGACCATGAGGCCAATGTGCGTCGCATCGAGAAGCGGGTCATGCAGAAAGGCCGCACATCCCCCTTTGACGAAGACCTCCACGAAGCCATCGAGGACGGCTACAAGCGCCTGCTGCTGCCTGCGCTGGAGCGGGAAATCCGTGCCGCCCTCACAGAGGAAGCAGAGGCCCAGGCCATCAAGCTCTTTGGGGTGAACCTGAAGCAGCTCCTGCTGCAGGCCCCTCTCGCCGGCCATACGGTGCTGGGCCTTGACCCGGGCTTCCGCAACGGCTGCAAGTGCGCCGTGGTGGACAAGACGGGCAGGATTCTCGACCATGGCATCATTCAGGTGACCCAGAGTGAGGGCGCCAAGGCCAAGGCCGCCCAGACAGTGCTGGGTTGGATAAAGAAGTACGGGGTGGACCTTATCTCCATCGGCAACGGCACAGCTTCTTACGAGACTGAGCAGTTTGCCGCCAAGCTCATCGCTGACAACAAACTCACCAACGTCAATTACCTCATTACCAATGAAGCGGGAGCCTCCGTCTACTCCGCTTCCAAGCTGGCTGCCCAGGAGCTGCCAGAGTACGGGGTAGAAGTGCGGGGCGCCGCCTCCATCGCCCGCCGAGTGCAGGACCCGCTGGCGGAGCTGGTGAAGATTGACCCCCAGGCCATCGGCGTAGGCCAGTACCAGCACGATGTGAACCAGAAGCAGCTGCAGGTGACCCTGGATGCCACCGTGGAAGATGCGGTGAACCATGTAGGGGTTGACCTGAACACCGCTTCTCCTGCCCTTCTTTCCCATATCGCAGGCATTTCTGCTGCCGTGGCGAAAAACATCGTGGCCTATCGTGACGAGAACGGCAGCTTCACCGCCCGCCGCCAGCTGCTGAAAGTGCCCCGCCTGGGGCCTGCCGCCTTCACCCAGTGCGCGGGCTTCCTGCGGCTCTCCCCCAAGGCCGCCAAGAACCCCCTGGACAGCACCAGCGTCCACCCGGAGTCCTACGAGCTGGCAGAGCAAATCCTCGCTGAGCTGGGCTTTGCTCCGGCGGACTTGCTGGACAAGGAGCAACTCTCCTTCCTGGCTGCCAAGGCAAAGCTTGCCGATACTAAGAAGCTGGCTGCCAAATTCCAGGCCGGCGAGCCTACGGTGAAGGACATTCTCGCGGCCCTCACCCGTCCAGGCCGTGACCCCCGCGAGGATTTGCCTGCGCCGCTGACCCGTCAGGCCATCGTGAAGCTGTCCGACCTCAAGGTAGGCACCATCATGCGGGGCACCGTGCGGAATATCACGGACTTCGGCGCCTTCGTGGACATCGGCCTCCACGAGGCAGGGCTCATACATATCTCCGAGCTTTCCCGCCGCCGGGTGAAGCACCCCCTGGAAGTGCTTTCCGTGGGAGATACCATCGACACGGTGATCATCAAGGTGGATGAGGAACGGGGCCGCATCGGCCTTTCCCTGAAGCAGGTGGAAGAATACAGGAAAAAAGCCGCCGGAGGAGCTGGCAAATGAGTGACATCATGCAGGAAATATCAGAAGAACTGAGTTTTGCAGAGGCAGAAGCTCTCTTGCAGGAAACCCTGGATAAAATCGTCCCCCCGGACAAAGGACCTGCCATGCAAGCCATAAACAAGCTGGACAAAGCCCTGGGGGGAGAGCTCCCCTCCCTGGGCCGCCTGCCCCAGCTGCTGGCTGAATATCTCGCCGCCCGGGGCAAGGACGAGGCTGAGGAACTGAAGCCCGCCACTTTCATCTTCTGCGCTGACCACGGCATTGCCCGCCAGGGAGTCAGCGCCTACCCTCCCGAGACCACCTATCAGATGGCCCAGAACTACCTGCTGCCCAAGGGAGGCGCCGCCAATGCCTTCTCAGACTACGCAGGGTCAAAGCTCTATGTCGCAGACATGGGCATGAATCTGCCGAAAGAACCTGTGCTGCCCGGGATCATCAATTGCCGCCTGGGCAGCGGCACGAAGAACTTCACCGAGGGGCCTGCCATGAGCAGGGAACAGGCTGTGCGCGCCGTGGCTTATGGCATCAGAATGGCCCGGCTGGCTCATGCCAAGGGCAGGAATGTGCTGCTGCCCGGAGAAATGGGCATCAGCAACACCACCGCCCAGGCCTGCCTGGCCGCCGTTTTTTGCGGCCTGACCCCAGAGGAAGCCACAGGCCGTGGCTCCCGCATCTCCGATGAGCGCCTTGCGCGAAAGCAGCAGGCCGTGAGGACTGCCCTGACCGTCAATGGCTTCCTGGGCAAAAACAGCGAAAAAGCCTCCCCCCGCGGAGCCAGGGCCATAGACATACTGGCCAAGGTGGGGGGCTTTGAATTCGGCGCCATGGCAGGGCTGATGCTGGGAGGCGCTGCCCTGCATCTGGTCACCATCCTGGATGGGGCCAATACCGCCGCCGCCGCGCTGGTGGCCCAGGGTCTCTGCCCCCGCGCAGCTGCCTACCTGCTCCCCAGCCATATGGGCGGAGAAAAGTCCCATCGGCACGCTTTGGAAAAATTAGGACTGACCCCCTATCTGACCCTGGGACTGAACCTGTCGGAGGCCTGCGGCTCCTCCATCCTCCTGCGCTTTTTGGGCACCGCCCTGCTGACGCTGAAGCGGGCCCAGGAACATCTGGAAGCCATAAGCTCCCAGGCCGAAGCAGGCAGCGAGGATTTCGCTGACGAAGATTACGATAGCGGCAGCGACGAGGAAACAGGGCTGCCCATCGACGAGACTGCCCTGGGGGCAGGAGGGCTGCACATCTCCTTCATGGACAGCGACGCCCCGGAAGTGACGGACAAGACCTTCGACTTCTATTTGAAGACCATGCCCGGCCTGGACAGGGAAACCTTCGAAGCTGCCAAGAACAGGCTCGACCATCTTGCCAAGCCAAAGTACAGCCTGGGCAGCCTTGAAGACCTGGCCGCCGAGTTTGCCGGCGCGGTAAGGGAGCCGCTCCCCCCCTATGACCCGCCCTCCTCGGTGCTCCTCATTTCCCCCGGTTCCCTTTCCGACGCCCAATCCTTCCTCAGCGACACCTTTGCCAGCAGCTTCGAATCCGACCTGGTGGTGGCAAGGCTCAGGGAAAATCTGCCCCTCACCGCCTATTTCAACTTCGGCAGGGAAAAAGCAGAGGAAATCTCCTTCGACCTGCCCCTCCTGGTGCTGACCATAGGCGAGCTTGAAGGGCAGCCCCTGGGCACCGCCGCCTCCACCTTCGCAGACACGCTCCTCACGGATAGCGGCAGGCTGGCTTATGCCGCCGACGAATTCCTCCAGCATGTCCCCTCTGACTACCATCGCCTCATAGCCGCCCTCATGGGAGCTCTCCTGGCCGCCGCCCACAACAGCAGCCTGGTCTTCATAGGCGATCCCGCCACAGACATCATCGCCCGCTACACTGAGCAGCTCTGCCCCGACATCCGCCCCTATGTCCTGCACCCCGAACCAAGGCTCATGCAGCTGGGCATCAAGGCCGCAGGCGGCCTGACAGGCTGTCTGGCCCTGCATATTTTGGAAGCATCCCTGTCTGCCCTCAACAATATGAAGACATTCGAGGAAACGAAGGTTTCCCTGGCGCTGGATAATCAATAAAACTCCGTGCGAAACGGTGTTTCGCACTACGCCCTAAGTTCCCGCTACGCCTACGGCTTGCGCTCACTAAGATTTCATAGAAAAATAAGCGGCTTGAATTCCTGCCAAAGGATTTCAAGCCGCCTATTTTTCTGCCCACAATACCACTTCCCTATAACTCAGAAGAAGATGTCCCCCACCTCTATAGGCAATGTCATTAAGTTAAGTGTCATTGTCTCGACTGCCTTCCCCTTGAGGGGGCGCGTAGCGCGGGAGCCCGGTGGGCTCCCTGGTGCTGGCAGCCGAAGGCTGACGGATGAGGTGCAAATGAACAAGATAAGGCAGATAAACGAGAGAATGCTCCACCTCATCCGCCCCTAACGGGGCACCTTCCCCTCAAGGGGAAGGCTTAACTAAATGACATTGCCTCTATAGGTGGGGGTAGCGAATATCATAATACCCTGAAGGGCACACTGCAGGCGGGAGCGCATATCTCCCGCCTCGTGCGACGCGAAGCTGTTATGTAGTGACTTTTGTCAAGCCCCAATTTTGGGGAATTTTCACC
>SVBX01000020.1 GCA_015058655.1 Pseudoselenomonas ruminantium | reverse complement strand
ATGAATAGGCACTTCTTATGCTTTAACAAGGAAAAGGGGGCTGTGGATAAGTGAAATCATACTCTTGCAACAGCCCCCTTTTTTGCTTTGAGCGCTTAACGAGCGCAATTGATATTTCCTGCCTCGTTGAAAGGCAAAGAGGAAGATTTGCCTATGGCAAATCTTTAATAATGGCCTTATAATAAGACTCGATGCATTGATTTTGGAGGAAGTGTCATTGGAGAAACGGGAACAGATTTTCTGGGGGTTCATGTCCCTGATGGTGGTTCTGCTCATAACGCTGGGCATTCTGCAGTTGGTGAATACCGACCTTTCGGCCCGGCAGACGGAAGGCAGGCGCAAGCTGGGGGCTGTCTACATGACCCTCAATAATCCCTTTTATGAAGTGGTGGATGAGGAAATCCGCACGGCGGTGGAGAATCGGGGGGATGTGCTCATCACCCGGGACCCTGCCCTTTCGGTGGAGAGGCAGAATGCGGAGATAGAGGAGCTTATCAAAGATGGGGTGGAGCTTATCTTCATCAATCCCGTGGACTGGCGCAAGTGCGAGCCTGCCATCGAGAAGGCCTGGCGGGCAGGGGTGCCGGTAATCGCCCTTGATACCAATGTGGAGGATGATGCTCATGTGGCCTCTACGGTGGTGTCAGACAACTATCTGGCGGGGCAGCAGTGCGCCCGCCATCTGGTGGCGCACCGTCAGACGGGCAAGGTGGCTCTCCTGAACCATAGCCAGGCCCGCTCGGCCCAGGACCGCATCAAGGGCTTCCTGGATGTGCTTTCCCACTATCCTGCCTTCCAAGTGGTGGACCAGGAGGAGTGCCGGGGACAGCTGGAGACGGCTATGCCGGCCATGGAAAGGATGATTGAGCGTCATCCGGAAATAGATGTGGTCATGGCTCTCAATGACCCTGCGGCCATGGGGGCCATGGCTGCCCTTCGCCAGGCGGGGCGCCTGGAGGGGGTGGCAGTCTACGGGGTGGACGGCGTCACGGAGACCCGCGACCTCATTGCCCAGGGCCATATGCAGGCCACGGCGGGGCAGGACCCCAGGGGCATCGGCCGCCTGGCCGTGGAAGAGGCTTACAAGGTATTGCAGGGCAAGACGCCGAATCCCCTGGTGAAGCTGCCCACGGTATTGATTACCAAAGAGAATGCGGCAAATGAAGAGCAGGAGGGATGGGACTGATGGAGATCGACCTTTTCCTTTGGCGCAGCCTGTTCAAGAACAAGAGCCTGGCGGCGCGGCTGCACCAGCTCTTGTGGCTTTACAACGGGCTGGTAGTGCTGCTGCTCTCAGGCTTTTATTATGTGACTCAGCACAAGATCATCGAGGCCATGGGGGCACACTCTTTCTTGTCTGCCCTGTCTGTGCGCCCTTTGCCGGCAGATGAGGTGGTGGCCTTGTCGCTGCTGGCTTTCTGCGTGCTTTTCGCTTGCGGCAGGCTTTACCACAGGCAGGATATCACCCAGGAGGCAAGATATCTTGCCTTGCTGGCGGAAACCATAGCCTGCCTGGTGGTCATGCGTACCCTGAGCCTTGCTTATGACGGACTGGTGCTGCTGGTGGTGGCAGACCTCATGCACCGCTACGATGGCAAGAATCGGGGCGGCCTGCTGCTGGGGGCCATGCTGCTGCTGTTTTTCCTGGCGGATTACAATATGCTGAGTTTTGCAGGGGGCGTGGAGCCTTTTGACGCATATACATCCTACTATGCGGCACCGGCGCGTGGAGCCCTGGCTGCCATCAAGAGTGGCCTTTCCTCGGTGAATGTGGTGCTCTTTGCCCTTTATCTCGTGATGCTGATTCAGAACAAGCATCAGGAGAAGGAACGCATCCAGTCCCTCAATGAGCAGCTGGAGGCAGCCAACGAGCAGCTGCGCATATATGCCGCTGAGGCAGAGCGCACGGCAGAGACTCGCGAGCGTAACCGCCTGGCCAGGGAGATCCACGATACTCTGGGGCATACCCTCACGGGGCTGGCTGCGGGGATGGATGCCTGCCTGGTGCTCATCGATGCGGCTCCGGCGAAGGCCAAGGAGCAGCTGGGGCGGCTGCGGGAAGTGGCGCGACACGGCCTGAAGGATGTGCGGCGTTCTGTGAAGAAACTCAGGCCCGATGACCTGGAGCGGCTGCCGCTCAGGGAGGCCCTTTCCCATATGGTGAAGGAATATGCTGAGACTACCTCCATGGAGGTCAGCCTGGTGGTCGAGGGCTGGCCAGAGCATCTGAGACAGGATGTGGAGGAGGTCATTTACCGCATCGTGCAGGAGGGGCTTACCAACGCCAACCGCCATGGCCACGCAACCAAGGCTGAGGTCACCTTCCGCCTGGAAGAGGGGCGGCTGCATATCGGCATTGTGGATAACGGCGTGGGCTGCAAGGAGACAGTGCCGGGCTTCGGTCTCAAGCACATGCAGGAGCGGCTTTGCCTGCTGCATGGCAGCCTGACCTGCCGCTCGGAAGAGGGCTTCGAACTGGAGGCCGTGATACCTGTAGGCCAGGGGAATAAGGAGGAAACCCATGATTAAGGTTATGATAGCGGATGATCAGGAACTTATCCGCGACAGCTTGAAGATAGTCCTGGAGCAGAACGGCGATATGCAGGTGTCTGCCCTGGCCTCGGATGGGCATGAGTGCCTGGAGATGCTGGAGCAGGACAGGCCGGATGTGATACTCATGGATGTGCGCATGCCGGAAGTGGACGGGGTGCAGGCTACCCGCATCATCAAGGAAAAATATCCTGAGGTGCACATCATCATCCTCACCACCTTTGATGATGATGAATATGTCTACAATGCCCTGAAGTACGGAGCCAGCGGCTATATGCTGAAAGGTGTCTCCGTGTCTGAGCTTTCGAGTGCCATTCGTACCGTGGCTTCTGGCGGTGCCATGATAAATCCGGAAGTGGTGACGAAGGTGGTGAAGCTTTTCAGCCAGATGGCCAAAAAGGGAGGCAGTGCTGCTTCCACGGTGGAGACGCTGGGGGGAGTGGAACTTTTCAGCCGCACCGAGAGGAATATCGCCCTGCTGGTGGGGCATGGGCTTTCCAACAAGGAAATCGCAGACCAGCTGAGCCTGTCCGAAGGCACTGTCCGCAATGGGCTTTCCTCGGTGCTTTCCAAGCTTGGTCTCAGGGACAGGACCCAGCTGGCTATCTGGGCGGTGCAGACAGGCCTGGCTGCTGAAGCGGTGGAAAGATGATGGGGAAAAATTCGAGAGGTCACCTTGTGGCGCTTTGTTTGCTGCTTGTCTTGGGCCTCTGGGGCTGGCAGGCAGCCCATGCCCGCACCCAGCTGAGATTGGGGGTCTTTGTGGGCAGCTCCTGGGATGTGCCCAGCAGCGAGGGCTATGCCGTGGTGGACAAGGCCATAGAGAGCTTCGAGGAGGAGCATCCGGATGTGGATGTGACCTATGTCAGCGGCATCAAGCCGGAGGATTATTCTGAGTGGCTGGCAGAGCAAATCCTGGCTGGTACGGAGCCGGATGTGTTTTTGGTGCTGGACGATGATTTCGAGGCTTATGCTTCCATGGGAGCCATCAGGAATCTGTCTGACCTCATCAGCCTGGACAAGGGCTTCGATGAGGATGGCTTCTATCCGGCGCTCTTGGAATATGGCAGGAAGGGCGGGAATCTCTATGCCCTGCCGGTGGAGTGCGCCCCTACCCTGATGTTCGTGAATAAGACGCTGCTGATCAGGGAGGGCATCGAGATGCCCGATGAAAACTGGACTTGGCAGGATTTCTACGATATCTGCGCCAGGGTTACTCGCGATACGGACGGAGATGGGAAGCTTGACCAGTTTGGCATGTATGGCTACGACTGGGATTTGGCAGTGACGAGCAATGGAGGCGGCCTTTTCAATCTTGAGCGGAGAGCGTGTAATTTCACTGCGCCCAATGTTGAGCAAAGCGTCCAATTTGTCATGCAGCTGAAGAAACTGCAGCAGGGGCATGAAGTGACAGGAAGAGAGGTGGATCAGGGACGGGTGGCCTTCCGTCCCTTTAATTTCGCTGAGTATAAGACCTATAAGCCCTACCCCTGGCGCATCAAGAAATTTTCGAACTCAGAGTGGGACTGCGTGCGCCTGCCTGCTGGTCCCTCCGGCAAGAATGTTTCCCCCGTGAGCACGCTGCTGCTGGCCATGAGCGACCGCACTGCAGAGACGGGCCTGGCCTGGCAGCTGATGAAGAAGATAACCATGGACCCGGAGGTGCAGCGGACTGTGCTGGAAAAATCCCAGGGCCTGCCTGTGCGCCGGGAAGTGGTGCTGAAGGCGGCCAAAGCACGCTGGGGCTGGGGGGCTTCCGGCTCAGAATCCGTGAACCTGGACGCAGTGAGCAGCATCATGGACGAAGCGGTGAGCCATCCCAAATTCCGCGACCATGAGTCGGTCATCATGATGGCAGAGAATGCCATCCAGAAGATTTACGCCGAGGACAGGCCGCTTTCCAATTCCCTCCACAAGCTGCAGAAAGAAGTGAATGCTTATATGCAGCGATAAGGAACTGTTCATAAATTTCTTTATCAACAAGGAAAAATACTTTAGGGGGCGAATAATCCTAGTGAGGAGGTGTGACCTCATGAGGTACGGAAAAATTTTGGCAGGAATTCTCTTGTCGGTGGCCATGCTGCTGCCTGTGACACCGGCGGGGGCTTACGACCCTGATGATGAGATAGTGACCGTGGTGCAGGGGGATGAGGAAAAGGAAGCCAAACTGAAGGCTGATACAGAGCCGCAGTACAGCAAGCCTCCTGCCGGGGAAATCCATCCTTCGGATAAGAGCAGGGCCGATGAATGGTTTGAAGCTCCTGCGGAAGAGACAAAAGCAGATGAAACCAAGGGCAAGCCGGTAAAAGAGCGGTACCTGAAAATCCTTCGGGATGAAAGCGGCTTTACCTACTACCTGGATACCGGGACTGCCAAATGGCGCTATCTGCCCTATTCTGCCAGCGAGAAAATCATCGATGTGTGGGTGAAGCTGGTGCAAGATGGAGCAGGGGAAGTCGGCGGTGCCGGAGATTACACTTATCCCCAGACATATTTCCTGGAGCACTACTATATCAGGCCAGACCGTCAGGAAATACAGTTCCTCTCCGAACTGGAGGTGACGGGCAGGCCTCAGAATGCCATAAAGGAAAGGCCTTACAGTCCCGCCAATTGGGAAGGGCTGGTGCCCGGCTCGGTGGAGGATGAGATATATCGGGCTACCGTGGAATATCTGAAAAAAACCAAGAAATATACCATGACCCGTCATGGCAAAAATATCACTTTTCGGGACGCATTGGAGGAGTTCGGCCGCATTTCCCTTTGAGAGAATGATATGAGGGAGTGAGGTTATCAACAGGCAGTGAAGTGATTGCCCACAGATTTTGTGGATAATCCCCTGTTGAAGAAGAGTTATCCACAGTTATGTGGATAACTCTGTGGAAAAAGGACATGGGTTTGATACCTCACAAGGAGTGGTTGTCTTGCAGGATCAGAGAAACAACAGGCGGCAGATCGATGATATCACCGGCCTCTTCAATATGAATCATTTCCTGGAGGATGCTACGGTTCTCTTAAGGGATTCGGAGGATGGGGACTTGGCCGTCATCTACTTCGATATAGAGAATTTCAAGGCTTACAATCAGGCTTATGGCTTTCACGCAGGCAATACTTTTTTGCGGCAGGTGGCCCATGTCATGCGGGATGTCTTTCCCGATGGCATCCTGTCCCGGCTCCACGAGGATCATTTCGTGGCGGCGCTGCTGAATGATGATATTGTCTCCAGGGTCATGCGGGTGCAGGAGCGGGTGCAGGCATTTGCCCAGCAGGTTTCCATCAATGTGAAGGCCGGCATATATATTTCTGAAGGTGACGCAGCAGATGTGACGGTGGTTCTCGACCGGGCCAAGCTGGCCTGTGAGAGCATCAAGCGCCTTTATGATCAGAGCTACTGTTACTTCGATGCCTCCATGGAGGCCGGAGCCAAGCTGCGCCAGTACATTGTCAGCCGCTTCGAAGCAGCCTTGGCCCGTGGTGAGATAAGGGTCTACTATCAGCCAGAGGTGCGGGTGATGACTAGGCAGGTCTGCGGCTTCGAGGCGCTGGCTCGCTGGATCGATCCGGTGTATGGCATGATTTCCCCCGGCATCTTCGTAGAGGTGCTGGAGGAGGCGCATTTGTCTGACAAGCTGGACCTTTTCATAGTGCGGCAGGTGTGCGAGGATTTTGCAGAGGTAAGAGAGCATGCGGGAGAAGGCTGGAATCTGGCGCGCATTTCAGTGAATCTCTCTCGGGTGGATTTCCAGCTGAAGGATATGTTTGCCGCCATTGAAAAAATCCGCGAGGAAACGGGAGCTGTCAGGGAGCAGCTGCGCATCGAGGTGACGGAAAGCGCCATTGAGGATGAGATGCTCCAGGAGACAATCCAGCGTTTCCGCTCTGCGGGGTATGAGGTCTGGATGGATGATTTCGGCAGCAGGTATTCATCCCTCAATAATTTGGTGAAATATGAGTTCGATGTGGTGAAGCTGGACATGCAGTTCATGCGCATGTTCAAGGATAACCCCAAGGCTAAGACCATGATCAAGGGCATCGTGGGGCTGGCCAAGGATTTGGGCATCCACACCCTGGTGGAAGGGGTGGAGACGGAGGAGCAGTTTGCCTTTCTGAAGGCCATTGGCTGTGAGATGGTGCAGGGGTACCTTTTCGGCAGGCCGGCTCCCCTCAAGGATGCAGCGGGCTTTTATGCTGGCGTGAATGCCAAGATGGCCTTCGAGCCCTTTGAAGAGGCGCCATATTATAGAAGCCTGGGCACGGTCAATGTGCTCAGCACTTTCCCCTTCTTGTCTCCCGAGGAGCGCAGGGACCATATCAGCGATGTGCCCCTGGCCATCATGGAAATCCGGGAGGGGCAGCTTTCTTTCCTTTACAGCAATGGGGCTTTCCAAAGCCTCCTGCACAGCCTGGGCATATCCGGGCTGTTGGAACTGCTGGATTCCCTTCGCTGCTTGAGGGAAGATGATAGGGCATTTTTTTGGCAGGTCATCAATCAGGCGGTGGAGACGGCCCAGGAGCAGCAGGTAGAGCAGTCTGTCAGGGGCCATGATTTCACCCTGCGCCTGAAGTGCATAGCCCATGAGGAGAAAAAGCATGTTTCTGCCATAGCTGTCATGGCGGAGAATCTGACCCCAGTGGAGCAGGTGCCGCGGGTGTGAAGAATATGCAAAAGAGCCTTTCTCTAGGGTGGAGTTTTTCAACACGCCCTAATGTAAGGCTCTTTTTTTGCGTCTGATAATGCGCTATAATAAATAACTGTAATCTCAAAAGAACAGGAGGCGTGGCTTTGCTTAGGAAAATTATTTGTCTGCTGGCTCTGGTGCTGCTCAGCCAATGTTCATCGGCTTGGGCGGAGGATATGCGCTTTGTGGATGCAGAGGGATTCACTGGCTACTATGTGGATGCCAGCACTATTTACATAAATCCCGAGAATGATACCTCCGAGGCCTGGGTGGCCGTGGTGAAGGCGGACAAGAACAGGCGCTACTTGTATCGGATGCGCTTTGACAGGACGCACGAGACTTATGAAATCTTCCAGTCAGAGGTGCAGGCCTATGATACGAAGGAAGTGCTGGAGCGAAACGATCTGGGCAGGCCCCCCAGGCATTATGGCCTCAACTCTCCTATGAACAGCATTGTCGCCTATATTTACGAGTGGCAGGCGGAGCAGATCAGGGCAAACCAAAAATCTTACTGATTCCTGTGATAGATGGAGGGGGGAGCTATGGACGAAAATGACCGTTTGAAGCAGCGCACAGCCTGCCTGTCCATCATCTCGAACAGCTTGCTGGTGCTGCTGAAGCTCCTGGTGGGCTTGTATATCGGTGCTGTGAGCCTAATTTCAGAGGCGCTGCACTCAGGCGTTGATTTGCTGGCAGCCTTTATTGCCTGGCTGGCGGTCAAGAAGTCGGTGGAACCTCCCGATGTGGAGCACGACTACGGCCATGGCAAATTCGAGAATCTGTCGGCGGCCATAGAGGCCTTGCTGATCGTGGCGGCAGCCGCCGCCATCGTGCACGAAGCAGTGCTGGGCCTGTGGGACGGAGGTGCGGTGCCGGAAAATCTGGGCTATGGCGTGGTCATCATGCTCATTTCCATCATCGTCAACCTGGCAGTATCGCAGCGTCTCCTGACCGTGGCCAGGAAGACCCATTCCCAGGCTTTGGAGGCTGACGGACTGCACCTCAGGGCGGATATCTGGACTTCCGTGGGGGTGCTCGTTGGACTTTTTGCCATGGCGGTGACGGGCTGGGCGCCTATGGATGCCATCATTGCTATCTTCGTAGCGGGGATTATCTTCCGTGAGGGCTGGCACATGATACGGGCTTCGGCCATGGAACTGACGGATGCCAGCTTGCCGGAAGAGGATGAGGAGAAAATAGGGCGCATACTCAGGAGCGCCCCGGAAGTGCGCGGCTTTCACTGCCTGCGCACCCGTCGGTCCGGTTCCTACCGGCTGCTGGATGTGCACCTGCTCTTTGATGGCAATATGCATCTGTCACATGTCCATGCTGTCTGCGATGAGCTGGAAGGACGCATAAGAAAGGCCTTTGGAGGTTTTGATATAGTGATCCATCCGGAGCCTGCGGGCATCCATCAGCCGGAAAGCAAGGTGGTGCGTTATGAGGAATCCAAGGCATGATTTTCAGGTAAATGGGGCATTCGGGCCGTCAGGCCGCGATTGACGAATTTGCAAGCAGTTTTGAATGAGAAAGGTGGATATGCAAATGGGAAAGAAGATTATCAGCCTGCTGCTGGCGGCAGCGCTTATGGTTACTACCATGGGCATGGCAGCTGCGGCAGTGCCGGACACGGTGCAGGGGAAGCTGGCCATGCTGGAGGTGGACACCTACGGCGCCGAACAGACCGGCGCTGTCATGGACAGGCTCAACAAGCTGGAAAAGGACTATGACGGCAAGCACCGCGAGGGCAGCCTGATGGCCAGGGTGGATGCGCTTTACAAGGAGCTCTATACCAATGGCTCCGAGCCTTCGCTGCTGGCAGAGCTCAATGCAGTGGAGTGGAACATAGGCCATGAAGTGAGCATGAAGCCTTTGGAGACTCGTCTGGCAGATATGGAGCTGGGGCTTTTGGGCAAGACCGGGGAGGGTACCTTCAAAGCACGCATCAGCAAGCTGGGCAAGGCATCTTTCGGAACTGAAAAAATCCCCATGGAGCATGTGCAGGTGCCCGCCAATACGCTGATAAAGGTGGCGCTGGTAGACAGGGTCAATGCCAAGAATCTGAAAGCAGGCGACAAGGTTCGCTATAAAGTGGCAGAGGACGTGCTGGTGGATGGCAGCCTGATCTTTGCCAAGGGGGAGCCCGGTGAGGGCACTGTGGAGAAGGTGCGTCAGGCCAAAAACTTCGGGCGCAATGCAGAGGTGCAGATCGACTTCAACAAGACCAAGTCCATTGACGGTACGGAGATCGAAACCTATGTGGGCGAGGAGTCCAAGCAGGAAATGAAGAACATGGCTATGGCAGCTGGTGCCAGCGTGGCAGGCATGCTGCTCCTGGGGCCCATCGGGATCATCGGCGGCGCTTTTGTCAAGGGCAAGAACATCGACCTGCCCGAAGGCACGGAACTCTATATCCAGACGCAGAACGAGGAAAGCCTCTACGGGGTGGCTACGGTGCAGCAGTAAAATAAAGGCGTGAAGGGTCTCTCAGGGGTGCTGGGGAGGCCCTTCATTTATTTAGGATGTATTTGCGTAAAAACAGTATATGTTGTACTATATGGGATAGGAAAACTTTGACAGAGAGGAAGCATTCCATGAACAATAAAGGTAAAGCCTGCGCGGCTTTTTTGTCGCTCCTGACTCTGCTGCCCTCCCAGGCATTTGCCATATACAAGGCTGATGATTCGGATACGGGGACAGGGCTGTTGGAATACATAGAGAATCGTCGCCGCATTGAGCGGGAGAATATGCTGACTGAGGAGCAGAAGCAGCTGCAGGAGGACATGAGGCAGATGTCTGAGAATCTGCGCCATCCTGTGGATCCTGCCAAGGCAGCTCCCATGGCCTTTGAGGGAGATGACCTCACATATAATGAGGAGACGGGCGAATTCACTGCCAAGGGGAAGGTCCACGCCATCCAGATGGACGGACATCAGTTCGATTCCCCGGAAGGCCCGGTGCAGGGGAATCTCAAGACAAATGACATCGAGATTCCCGGCAAGTCCCATATGCTGCAGCTGACTCCGGGACAGAGCCGGGTTATCCTGGACGGTTTGAACACGGTCTATAATTACCGCACCAAGTTAGGAACTATGGAGGCGGCCAGTGGCAAGGTTGACCATTATTATGTGACCGGCAAGCGTTTTGAGTTCTACCCGGACAGGATTGTGGTCTATGATGGCACCGCCACCAAATGCGGAGCCAAGAAGCCGGACTATCACGAAAGCGCCAAGAAGATGACTATCTATCCCCAAGACAAGATAGTCATGGAGAATGCAGGGATATGGCTCAAGAATGCATGCATCTATACCAAGAATCGCTATGTGGTGGATCTGAAGGAAGACAGGCAGAATCCGGAACTCCCCCGCGTAGGATATTCCAAGAATGATGGGGTGTGGATATCCCAGGATTTCAGCTATCCCATCGCTCACAATGTGGTGGCCGGAGCGCATTTATATGCCAACACCAAGAAAGGCTTGCGCAGCAATGGACAGATTGGCTGGTATAACAGGTTCTCCCGTTATGAGCTGCGCTATGGCGATTATGAGGATACTAATGATAACTGGATAAAGAAGCAGCCGACCTTTGTCTATAAGTATGCCCGTCCTTTGGGCAAGACCCATCTCAATTATTCACTGGACCTTGAGTTTGGGCGCTGGTACAACAAAACAACCGATATTTCCAGCAATCATAGCTATTATGGGCTGACAATCAACCGTGATCCGATTATTTTGGGAAGAGGCTGGTATTTAAGTCCCAGCGTCACGTATTCCATCACCAAGGAATCTTTTGATGATTCCAGGGTCAACGGCTTCAGCTGGGGCATATCTACCGTGAAGGAGTTTGACCCCCGCTGGGCTATGTATGCGTCTTATTCCTATAACAGGAACAACACGAAGAACAGCCTCTTTTCCTATAACTTGGAGAGCTTTGCCAGGAAATTCACCACAGGCGTGAGCTATCGGGCATCGGATAAGGATCGCTTTGTGGTGGGCGTGGCCTACGATTTGGATGATGGGAGATTCAATTTCAACAAGATGAACTATTTTTGGTTCCATGACCTGCATTGCTCCCAGCTGATAGTCCAGTACAAGCATTACAGGGATGAAGAGGATTCCATCAAGTTCCAGTGGCAGTTTACACCGTGGTAAATGATGTGAGGTAAGGTATGAAAGAGGAATTGCTTTCCATATTGGATGAAATGGAGGGCCGGCGCATACTGGTCCTGGGGGATGTGGTGGCAGACATCTACTTGCAGGGCGATATCTCCCGCATATCCAGGGAGGCGCCTGTGCTGGTGCTGGAGCAGCAGAGAGAAGTCATCGTGGCAGGCGGTGCCGCCAATGTGGTGAACAATGTGGCCACCTTGGGGGGCCGCGTCTTTGCTGTGGGGCTCCTGGGCCATGACAGCGGCGGCGAGGGCTTGAAGGAAGTGCTGCGGAAGAACGGTGCCCATATCGAGGGCTTGCTGACAGATGAAAGCCGTCCCACCATCTCCAAGACACGCATCATCGCGGGGGGCAGGGCCACCGTCAGCCAGCAGATCGTGCGGGTGGACAAGGAGTGCCATGAGCCTCTTACCGAGGCCCATGAAAAGGAACTCCTGAAATATATCAAATCGGTCTTGCCCCAGATGCAGGGAATTGTCCTCAGCGATTACGGCTCGGGCACAGTGACGCCGAAGCTCAGGAAGGCCATCATCAAGTATGCCCGGGAGCATGGCATTCCCACCATGGTGGATTCCCGCTATGATGTGAAGAGCTTCAAGGGTGTGGGCTATGTGAAGCAGAATGATGCGGAACTGGCTGCTGCTGTGGGCAGGAGCCTGCCAGACGAAGAGGCGGTCATAGAGGCGGCCCAGGAACTCCTTGGAACTCTGGAGGCCGAGGGGGTGCTGGTGACCCGGGGAGAACTGGGCATGATCTTGGTAGAAGCCGATGGGGCCGTCCATGTGATTCCCGTATCTGACAAGAGCGAGGTTTACGATGTGTCCGGTGCAGGCGATACCTGCGTGGCCACGGTTATTCTGGCCTTGGCTGCGGGAATCAGCCCCGAGAAGGCCGCCGAGCTCAGCAATGTTGCCTCAGGCATTGCCGTGCGCAAGCTGGGCACGGCTACCGTGTCTGCCGAGGAACTGAGGCGGGCTTTGGCGAAGTGAACGCTGCTTTAGCAGAATGATTGGAAGGAAGACTTGATGATGCTGATACCGGCTGAAAGAATAGAAGATTTTTGCGCGGCTCTCAGGGAGGCAGGTCAGCAGGTGGTCTTCACCAATGGCTGCTTCGACATCCTCCATGCAGGCCATGTGCGCTACTTGAATGAAGCCCGTGCCCAGGGGGATTGCCTGGTGCTGGGACTGAATAGCGACGAATCCGTAAGGCGGCTTAAAGGCCCCGAGCGCCCTATCAACAGCGAGCTTGACAGGGCAGAGGTAGTGGGGGCTTTGAAGTCCGTGGACTATGTGGTTCTCTTTGGGGAACAGACTGCCGAAAGCCTCATAGCCAAGGTGCGTCCCGCTGTCTATGTCAAGGGCGGCGACTACACTTTGGATACCCTGCCGGAAGCCAAGATAGTGCAGTCCTATGGCGGCAGGGTGCATTTCGTAAAGATGGTGGAGGGACGCTCCACCACCAATGTCATCAAGAAGATATCCGGGGATAAGGGCTGCTGAGCCGGGGAGAGTAAGGGGAAAGAAATGCTGAAAGAGTATAGGAATATCCTGGTCATCAATTTGATGCACTTGGGGGATCTGATGCTGGTCACGCCGGTGCTTCGCACTCTCAGGGCGAACTATCCTCAGGCCAGGATTACCCTGCTGGCAGACAAGAAGCTGAGAGATTTGGTGGAGTTCAATCCCCACTTGGACGAGTGCCTCTTTCTGGACAAGAAAGGGGAAGACAATCATCCCTTGGCCTTTTTGAAGTTTATCATGAAGGTGCGGGCAAAGCATTTTGACCTGGTAATCAACCTTCACCGCAATGAGCGAGCTTCGGCGTTAGCGGCTTTCTCCGGGGGCGGACACATCGTGGGGTACGCCAAGCCCGGTTTTTCGCTGTTTTTTGATGGAGTTATGGCCAACGAGCATTTCATCAAGCATCAGGTGGAGGCGCATTTCGATGTGCTCAGAAAATTCCTGGGGGTTGAAAAGATAGACGATGCAGGGCTGGAAATGACCATCCCGGAAGCTGCCCTGCACAAGGCCGACCGCCTCTGGCAGGAAACCTTCGCCAAGGAGGCCAAGGTCATCGCCTTCAACATAGGTGCCAGCTGGCTCACCAAGCGCTGGCTCAAGGAGTATTTCGCCCAGTGCGCTGACCGTTTCATCCGTCGGGGCTACCATGTGGCTTTCTTTGGCGGCCCCATGGACATGGATCTGGTGGAAAGCTGCATAGAAGATATGGAGGAGAGGGACAGCAATAATCTCAAGGTCTTCACAGGCAAGGTCAGCCTGGGGGTACTGGCAGGGCTGCTGCGCCGCTGCTGCCTCTTCCTCACCACGGATTCCGGCCCCATGCATGTGGGGGTGGCCATGAATGTGCCTGTCGTTACCATGTTTGGCTCTTCGCCCGTGACGGGGTTCTGCCCTTATGATGGCAAGGATATATTGGTGAAGACGCCTGAGCCCTGCCATCCTTGCAGGATCCATGTGTGCCCCAAAGAAGGAGCGGAGCACATGGCCTGCATGAAGAACATTCCCGTAGACACGGTGATGGAATATGCAGACGAGCTGCTGGAAAAATATGGTGGGATGCCTGCCTATAGGCTCCCACTTCACCCTGGCGACTACAAATGCCGGGTCATAGATTTAGGACATGGCATCGCCCCTTCGTAATGGGAAAGAGAGGTAACAGCTGATGGAATTACAGGCCCTATATGATTTTGTGGCAGAGCGAACCCATAAGTGCAAGATAATGGTGGTAGGAGATGTAATGCTGGACAAGTATTACTACGGCGAGGTCACCCGCATTTCTCCGGAAGCGCCTGTGCCCATCACCCATGTGACAGGAGAGAAGGAAACCCTGGGCGGCGCTGCCAATGTGGCGCACAACCTGGCGCTGCTGGGGTGCCAGACTTCTGTGGCAGGCTATGTGGGGGATGACTACCATTGCGACAGCTTGATTGCCAAGCTAACCGCCACGGGCATTGACTACAAGGGGCTGGTGAGCACCAATCGTCCCACCACCACCAAGCTCAGGATTATCGGCGGCCACCAGCAGATGCTCAGGCTGGACTTCGAGGAAGATGATCCCATTGAGGCGCATTATGCTGCCCGGCTCCAGAATTATGTGGAGCAGAAGCTGTCGGAGAGCCTGGATGCAGTGATCATCTCCGACTACGGCAAGGGTGCCTGCACCGAGGCTGCCTGCCAGATGATCATCAAGGCCTGTCATGACCACGGCGTGCCCGTGGTGGTGGACCCCAAGGGCGTCAACTGGCTCAAGTATGCCAAAGCTGACTACATCACGCCCAATGTGAAGGAAGTCAACGAAATTCTCATAGACCGCATCAAGAATGAGGACCTTCAGGTGGAAAGGGCCGCTCATTACATCATGCGGAAATACAAGCTCAAGAATGTCATTGTCACCCGTTCGGAGAAGGGCATGTCCCTGGTGCGGGAGCAGGATACTGAACACATCCCTACCCGGGCGCAGGATGTCTTTGATGTGTCCGGTGCAGGCGATACGGTCATAGCCGTCTTTGCCATGGCCTTGGCAGGAGGCTTGAAGGCCAAGGATGGAGCCTTCCTGGCCAATCTGGCTGCCAGCGTAGTAGTGGCGAAGCTTGGCACCTACGCCGTCAGCCAGGAGGAACTGCTGACTGAGCTGAAGAAACTTCTTTGAGGAGGAATATAAATGATTATCGTAACTGGCGGCGCCGGTTTCATCGGCAGCAATATCGTAAAAGAGCTTAACCGCAGAGGACGTACCGATATTTTGATCGTCGATGACCTGAAGGATGGCAACAACTACAAGAACCTGCGTGGCTTGCAGTTCATCGACTACCAGCACAAGGACGACTTCCTGCAGACTATCGAAAATGACGACTTCGATGGCGCCGACATTGATGCCGTCTTCCATGAAGGGGCTTGCTCCGATACCATGGAGTATGATGTGAACTTCATGATGAGGGTGAATTACGAGTATAGCAAGTCTGTGCTCCACTTCTGCCTGCAGCACCGCATCCCCTTCTTCTATGCATCCTCTGCCTCTACCTACGGCAGTGGCAAGCATGGCTTCCGTGAGGGTGACGAGTGCGAGGATGCCTTGAATCCTTATGCTTTTTCCAAGCTGGCTTTTGACCGTTATGTGCGTCAGGTCATGCCGGAGGCCAAGAGCCAGATCGTGGGGCTCAAGTATTTCAATGTCTACGGCCCCCAGGAGCATCACAAGGGCAAGATGGCCTCAATCTTCTACCAGCTTTACAATCAGGTCAATGAAACCGGTGTGGCCCGACTCTTCAAGGGCATCGATGGCTATAAGGACGGCGAGCAGCGCCGTGACTTCGTCTATGTCAAGGATGTGGTGAAGGTGAACCTCTGGTTCTGGGAGAATCAGGGACCTTCCGGCATCTACAACTGCGGCACAGGCAAGGCCCATACCTACAACGAGGTGGCAGAAGCTGTCATCGAGGCTTTGGGCAAGGGCAGGATTGAGTATCGTGAGTTCCCGGAAGTGCTTCGCGGCAAGTACCAGAACTTCACCGAGTCTGACCCCACGCATCTGTTGGAGGCAGGTTATGACCAGGGGTTCTATGACATGAAGGAAGCTGTGAAGGAGTACTGCGACTTCCTCGATCAGGGCGGTTATTTCGAGTATGGCAAATAAATCTGAGAAGAAGGTTCCCGCCGTCTTTTTTGACCGGGATGGCACCCTCAATGTGGACACGGGCTACCTCCATGAAAAGGAAAAGCTCCAGTGGATGCCCGAAGCCAGGGAAGCCGTGAAGCTGGTCAATGACAAGGGCTATCTGGCCATTGTCATCACCAATCAGAGCGGCGTGGCCCGAGGGATGTTTGGAGAGAAGGCGGTAAGGGATCTCCATGCTTATATGAATGAGGAACTGGAAAAAATCGGCGCCCATCTGGATGGTTTCTATTATTGCCCTCACCATCCGGAGGCGGCAGTGCCGGAGTACCGAAAGGACTGCGACTGCCGCAAGCCCAAGAGCGGGCTCATTTCTGCGGCTTGCAAGGATTTTGATATCGACCTGGGGCAGTCCCTGATGGTGGGAGACAGCCCCAGGGATGTGGCATGTGCCGAAAGGGCAGGCGTCAGAGGCGTGCTTTACAAGGGTGGCAGCCTGCTGGAACTGGTCGATTTTTTGATTTCTGCCCCGGATACAGGCGCGGGAGCTTGAGGCTGCGCTTTGGGGAAAGATGCAAGATGTGCGTGATTTAGATTGGATGAAAGGTTTGAAACGCTTAATTATCAATGCCGATGATTTCGGCCGGCATGAGCTTATCAATCAGGCAGTTGAAAAAGGTGTGACCGAAGGCTGCCTGCGTTCGGCTACCCTGATGCCGGGGGGCAAAGCCTTTGAGTCGGCAGTGGCTGTGGCAAGGCGCCATGAAAAGCTGGGAGTCGGCATTCATTTTACTCTGGTCAATGGCTACCCGATACTGCCGCCACGGGAAATTCCTTCCCTGGTGACGGCAGAGGGCGTCTTTTTTGATGATTACACAGTGTTGGTGAAACATTTTCTTGCAGGGCGGGTGAATCTGGAAGAAGTGCGGGCAGAGCTGGCGGCCCAGCTCAATAAGCTGGAGGGCGCAGGGCTTAAGCTCACTCATGCGGACAGCCATCAGCACATGCACACCCTGCCGGGCATCATAGATATAGTCCTGGCCTTGAGCAAAGCTTCTGGCATCAAGGCCTTGCGCACGCCGCGCACGCCGCTTTTCAGCGGCGAGTTTGGCGGTCTCGGCCAGCTTGTTGGGCGTCTGGGGCTGGGGACGCTGGCCTGCCTGTCAGCTTGGAAGGCGAAGCGCCAGGGGCTTGCCACAACTGAGCATTTTGCAGGCATCGTGGCGGGGGAAGCTGTCTCGGAAGCATATCTGCTGGACTTCATCCGTCAGCTGCAGCCCGGGACTACGGAGGTCATGATGCACCCCGGCCTGGATAACGGGGTACTGGTGCCGGAGTGCGCCTGGGAGCATGATTTCGAGGCAGAACTGGCAGCCATCGTGTCGCCGGCAGTCCGGGAACTGGCGGCCTCAGAGCAGGTGGAAATAACTGACTTCCGCGCTTTGGCAGATTGAGGAGACTGGGATGGAAAAAATAACTATAATTGTCCCCTGCTACAATGAGCAGGAGGTGGTAGAAAAATTTCATGCCGAGGTATCCCATGCCTTGCGGGAGGTTCCTGACTGTGAATTTGCATACCTTTTCATAAATGACGGCAGCTCAGATGATACTTTGGCCTTGTTGCAGGCCATGGCAAGGCGAGAACCGTCCGTAAGGTATCTCAGCCTGTCCCGCAACTTTGGCAAGGAAGCTGCCATGCTGGCCGGCCTTGACTATGCTGAGGGGGACGCGGTCATCATCATGGATGCGGACTTGCAGCATCCGCCGGAGCTCATTCCCGAGATGATTGACTGGTGGCATAAGGGCTATGATGATGTCTGTGGCAAGCGTACGGACCGAACGGATGAAACTTGGTTCAAGCGCCACATGTCCAATATCTTCTACCGCAGCCTGCAATTTTTTGCCGATTACAAGGTGCAGCGGGATGTGGGGGATTTTCGCCTGCTGGACAAGCGGTGCGTGGCCGCTTTGCGGATGATGCGCGAGAATCAGCGCTATACCAAAGGCATGTTTACCTGGGTGGGGTACCGCAAGAAGGAAATACCTTTCCATGTGCGACCCCGGGCGGCCGGGCATACTACCTGGAATTTCCTGCGCCTTTGCAATCTGGCGGTGGAGGGGCTCACCTCTTTCACCACGGCTCCTTTGCGGCTGACTACCATGCTGGGGTTGGGTGTTTCCCTGCTGGCTATGTTCTACATGTGCTGGGTGCTTTTCAACGCCCTTTGCTATGGCGACCCCGTAGCCGGGTATCCCACTTTGATGACCGTCATGCTCTTCCTGGGGGGCGTGCAGCTCCTTTCCCTGGGAATCATCGGCGAATATCTGGGCAGGGTCTTTACCGAGAGCAAGCGCAGGCCCATCTATCTGGTGGACGAGTACAACGGAAAAAAGATGATATACGGCAGCTCAGAATGCAGTCTGCCCAAGGAACAGGACGATAAGAATGAGGGAGTGTAAGTAACTTGTCCCAGAGAAAAAATGGTCTATTTCTGAATCTGCTGGTTTTGGCGGCGATTTTTCTGGTGATGTTTGCGCTGAATTCGTTGATGCCGCTTCACCGGGATGACTACGATTATTCGCTGATCTGGCTGACCACTGAGCATATTGCTTCCTTCCAGGATGTGATAACTTCGGCCTATCGCCATTATTTCCTGCATGGCGGGCGCATGTTCACGGTATTCTGCCTGGATCTGTTCCTGTGGCTGGGCAAGTTCTGGTTCGATGTCGCCAATGCTCTGATGTTTGCGGCCTTGGTGCTCCTGCTGTACTTCCATGCGCGCCGCTCGGTGGCATGGAACCGCGAGCCGGTCCTGCTGGCAGCGACAGGTCTCTTGGCCTGGCTGTCCTTCCCTCATTTTGGCGAAGTGGCTGTATGGAAAAGCGGCTCCACTGTCTACCTTTGGTCGGCTGTGCCGGCAGCCCTTTTCCTGCTGCCCTATAATATCTCCCTGGCCAGAAGCAAGGCTGCGCTGAGCGGCTGGGCTGTTTTGCCCATGTTCCTGCTGGGGATCGTTGCCGGCTGGTCTGTAGAGAATCTGGCCGTGACGGTGGTCTGGCTGACCGCCGGAATCAGCTGGTATTTCCACCGGCAGGGCAGCATGGCAGGCTGGATGCCGGCGGGGTGCTTTGGCGCCCTGCTGGGACTTATCGGCATCGTGGCTGCGCCGGGAAATTTCGTCCGCTACGATGAGCAGGGCAGCGGCAAGGGCCTCCTGCATCATATCGGCAACCAGTTTGCGGGCAACGGTGAGATGCTGTTGTACATTCTGCCCATGGTCTTGCTGCTGCTCTGTGCCTGGCGGGTATTCAAGCTGGCGCTGGCGGAAAAGAAGGGCTTTTCCCTTGAGCCGGTACAGCTAAGATTGAGCCGGGGACAATGGCTGATGCTGGGCTTCATCATCCTGCTGGTGATTTCTTATTTCAACGGCAGTTTTGTGGCCTGGACTATCCGTGACATCTTGTATGCTGCCGTGATGGTGCCGCTGGGGCTGACCAAGCAGAAGACTGTAGATCACTTCAATAACCTGTTTAACGGCTTCGACGAAATGGCCATTTACTGGCTGACAATTTTCTTTGTCTACGCCTTGGTGAAGAAACAACTTGGACTGACGCCGCAAGCTATAAGGATGCTGGCCGACAAGGTGAAAGCGCGCGAGGTATGGCAGTCCTTTGCGGTGGTTCGCTATGCAGGATATATGCTGGTGCTGGCGCTGGCAAACAATCTGGTCATGCTGGCAGCCCCCACCTTTCCTGCCCGGGCTACCTTCAGTTCAGTGGCCATGATCATCATTGCGACGGTGGCTGTATTGCGAGAGCCGCTGATTCGCGAACGCCTGGCTTTGCCGGCACGCAAGGTGATGCTGGCAGCTGCGGCAGGGCTTGGCATCTTCACCATGTCGGCTGCCCTGCTGGTTACTTATAACATGAATCAGGAAAATGCTGTCCGTATCGATATTGTGAAGGCAACAGCCGCTCAAGGCGAGCCGATTGCCTATATGGACCCCATCAAAATGAAGAACCGTGCTTTGCGGCATGTATTCTTTGTGGATTTTGACAATGGCGTGACCAAGGAAGGCCTTTGCAAATACTATGGCATAGAGGATATCAAGGTTAATGTGGGAGAGGGAAGAAGATGAGCATTCGTGCATGGATGAGCACGGAGACGATGGAGAAGGGGACATTTGCCTGTCTGGCGATGTTTGCTCTCGTGTCCAGCTGTTCTGTAGCGTTGGGAAATGTTTTTCTGGGGCTGTCTTTGCTGTGCGGGCTGGGATATCTGCATATGGATTTCAGCTCGAGGAAAAGGGCTTTGCCGCCCAAGGGCATTTTGGCGGTGATTCTCCTTTTGTGGGCTACAGTGATTGTTTCAGCGCTTTTTTCTGCAGATGTGGCAAAGGGCATAGGCACATTCTTTGATAAATATCTCTATCGCTCCGTTCCTCTGTTCCTGATTTTGTTTGCTGTCAGGAAGCCTGAAAGAATTGTCTTTCTGGCCAAGTGCTTATTGGCTTCGGTACTGATAAATGGCTGCGTAGCCGTTTATCAGTTCGTGGCGGCTGGCATGGTGCTGGGGGGGCGCTATGCAGGGTTCCTCAACTATATGCACTATGCTACTATCCTTTCCATGACTTTCCTCTGCTTGTGGATTGGAGTGCTGAAAGATACCGTGCCCAGGCGGCGCTGCTTGTGGGGGGCTCTCATGGCAGTGGCTGGCGGGCTCTTGCTGATAGATTATACTCGCGGTGCCTGGCTGGGGGCTGCCATCGGCATGCTGGTGCTGGGGCTTTTTGCTGTGCGTCAGCGGCTGAAGCTGCTGATGGCTTATGCCTGCGTGCTGGCCGTGGCCCTGGGGGTGATGGCAAGTTTCCCTGAGATGCCGATGGTGCAGCGCATTGTGTCCGTGGCTGACAGCAATGAACAATCCCATACGGAGAGAAAACTTCTCTGGCAAAGCGCGGAACAGATGTTTGAAGATAATCCGGTGCTGGGGATTGGCCCCGGCAGATTCAAGGACTGCTATCCTGACTACATTTCGCCTTTGGCCAAGGAGCCGCATTTGACCCATGCCCACAGCAATTTCATGAATATGCTGGCTGAGGGCGGCGCAGTGGGTGAGCTGGCTTTCCTTATCTTTGTTTGCTATCTGCTGTATTTTTCCGTGTCCCGCCGGGATAGGCGCGGTGAGGTCGCCCGCCTTTTCATCATGGCGGCTGTGTTGGGCTTCATGTTGCATGGATTGACGGAATACACCTGGGGGGCTTCGGTGTCCGTGAAGTTTTTCTGGACGGTGCTGGGCCTGGCTTTGGCCTGGGCGAGATTTAATGACAACGCTGCAGAGTGAGCGGCATTTTGGGAGGTTGTTCGTTTGAACCAAGAGGAGGGCTGTGACATGCCATCGAGACTGGCGGTCATTATTCTGACCAGGAATGAAGAAAAAAATATCGGAGCAGCCATAGACAGCGCCTCTTTTGCAGATGAAATCCTGGTGGTGGACTCAGGCAGCACGGATGCAACTCAGGCCATCGCCGAAAGCAGGGGCGCGAAGTTCGTCTTTCATCCCATGGGAGAGGAGGGCTTTGCGGGACAGAGAAACTTTGCCCTGGGCCAGACTGAAGCCGAGTGGGTTTTTTATCTGGATGCTGATGAACGCATCACTGAAAGAGCCGCTGACTGCATGGCGAAGATAGTGGCTGGAAACGAAGAGGCTGCTTTTTCCCTGAAGCGCATGAATATCATCATGGGGAAGCTGATGAAGCACGGTGCCCATAGGCCGGACTGGTGCCTGCGGTTGTTCCGTCGCGGTACTGTCAGCTGGGAAGGCGTGGTGCACGAGCGACCGGTTTCTGCCTTGCCGAGCCGTGAGATGGACGGTGAACTTCTGCACCACACTTATTCTGATTGGACGAATTATTTCCATAAGCTGTCCAGTTACACGGACATGATGGCAGAGCGAATGCATGAGGAAGGCAAGACGGCGGGGCTGGCAGATTTGACTGTGCGGCCCATATTTGCTTTTTTCCGCGCTTATGTGCTGCAGAAAGGTTTTCTGGACGGGGAGCTGGGACTGGTTTTTTCCATGCTCCACAGCTATTATACATTTATGAAGTACTTGAAACTCAGGTACAGGACATTCAGCGGAGGTCAAGAGGCATGAAGGTAGCAATCCTCGAAACAGTCAAAGCCAAGGCAGGCTTCGAGCTGGAGTTTGACAAGATAATCATCGAGGCTTTGCGCAAGGCAGGCCATGAGCCTGTGATGATGGTGCCGGAAAAGACGGAGCTGGACAGGGATTTTGGGGTGCCGGTCTATGAGCTTGCTGGCGGGGCCATAGTCAGCTATGACAGGGTGCATGGGCTGAAGAAGCTGATCTATTCCCTGAAGCGGGAATATCGGCGCATCAAATGGTTTGACTCGGCGGCCCAAACGGCTGTCAGGGAAGGGATAGATGCTATCCTCTTGACCACTGCCACCTATCGCTATCTGCGCTCGTTGCAGAGAAGCAAGCTGCTCAAAAGCTCTGTGCCGGTGTACTTCATCTTCCTGGGAGTAAATCCCCAGGAGAAGCCGAAGTTCCTGCGTTATGCCCGCAAGTGCCTGGGGCATGAGAAGATAAAGCTGTGCGTGACTACCTTGAGGGATGACTTTGGCAGTGAAAAACTGCCGAATCTGCGCCTTATCCAGCCTCCTGTGATGATGCCGGAGGCTTTTGTCAGCAGTGAGGATACCGAGACTTTGAAAATTGGCTTCTTTGGGCATTACCGCAAGGGCGAGAAGAAGATGGAGTGGCTTCTCGATATAGCTGCCCATGAGCAGCTTCCTCCGGGGGTCAGGTTCATAGTGCAGCTGGCTCCCACTACTGCCGAAGATGAGATGGAAGCCAGACAGATAGCAGCCAAGTACAGTGGCTGCGAAAGGATAGAATTCATCAAGCGCAAGCTCTTGCAGGATGACTGGTATAAGATGATACGGTCTGTGGATGTGGTGTATCTCCCTTATACGGCGGAGCGTTATATCTACAATTGGAGCGCCATATATTTCACTGCTATAGGGGCTGGCAAGCCTGTGATTACCACAAGGGTCCTTAATCCGGAGGTGATGGAGAGATTCCATATTGGGGAAATTGTTGATATGGATGATGCTGGCCGCTTTAAGGAACAGATGCTTGATTTCATTGCTGATTTCGAGTCGAGAAAATCTGCGTACAAGGAAGAACTGGCAAAGGCCAATGCGGAATACGCCAAGGAAAAGTTTATAGGCAATCTGCTGGGGCAAACAAAGAGCCTATAGGTTGAGGCAATATTGGATAATTGTTGTGGAGAAGGTATCATGAGGATAGTTTTGGCCATTTTCTCAAGAAATGATAAGATACTTTTGATAGAAGATACTTTGGAAAAGATGGGACATGATGTTCGGACTGTATATACGGATGCGTACCGCATGATATGTTCCTATTATGAGAAGAAAATGGACAAATTAGGCTTGAAGGGTGGCCGTATTGAATATGAGCGAAATTGGAAAGAAAATCTAAATAATCTCGTCGATGAATTTTCCCCAGACCTGATATTGTTCGTCAATACACCGAAGGATGTAATGGCTCCTGATGATTTGGCATATGCAAGGGACAAGTGCCGCACTGCTTGCTGGTTTGTGGACGGCATAAGCGAAAGGCCTGAGGTCTTAGGATATTTGCCTTACTTTGAGAAGATCTTTCTCTTTGAAGAGTGCGATGTGAGTTATCTGGAGAATATGGGGATACAGGCAGCGTATCTCCCTGTGGGCTATAGCGAAGCTTTTTCCAAGATGGATAACCCAAGGGAGACGGATATAGTCTTCATTGGCTCTCCTTTTGCCAACAGGCTGAAAATCTTAGAGGCTGTGGCTAAGGAAGCGGAAAGGCGCGCCTGGAATTTGAAAATAATCGGGCCCTTTTACGATGAGAAATATCCTTGGAAAAAGATCTTATTCAAAAGGAAATGGCGGCATATCTGCAAATTCCTGGAAAACAGGACTGTATCGCCAGTGGAAGCAGCGCTTATGTATAGCTGCACGAAGGTATGCCTGAATATACATGCAGAAAGGCATAAAAGCCCGAATCCGCGTTCCTTCGAGATCTTGGCTACGGATTCCTTTTTGCTGATGGACGAAAGAGAGTATTGGGGCTGCCTTTCCCATGAGGATTGCGCAACCTATGCAAATACAGGAGAGCTTTTGGACAAGCTTGGTTATTATTTGGAAAATGAAGAGCTGCGGGCAAGAATTGCAAGGCATGGCTACAACACAGTGACAGGGAAGTTTTCGATGGAAAATATGCTGCAAAGAATTGTAACCTCCTGATTGCAATGGCTGATGGTTTTCCATGAGTGCTGCAGGCTGGTATTCCTCAGCAGATTCATGATGGGAGGAATTGCTTTGAAAATTATGTTAGCTAATTTTTCTAAAATGGTCAATGACTCAGGAGGGGCGGCTAAGGTCTTCTGCGCTTTCGCCAATGAAATGCATGCGCGGGGGCATGAAGTCACGGCGGTCTATTGCGATGATAAAGAGGGAGATTTCTTCTATCCGGTCAATGAAAATGTAAGGGCCATAAATCTGCAGCATGCCTATGGCCAGCATATTGCTTTTCCCAAGAGACTGAAGATAAAGCGGGAACTCTTGCGAGTGGTGGACATACGCAGGGCGCGGAGCGTGAATGATAGCTTCATAGAAGAAAATTTATTGGGAAATATCCGCAGAGCCCTGGAGGAAGTTTCGCCTCATGTGATAGTGTCCTGGCAGCCGGCAGCAAGCAAATCCTTTCTGATGGACATACAGACCGATGTCCCTGTCATAACCATGTCCCATGGAGATCCGGAGGATTATTTCCATACCTATCCGGTGGCGGAATTGCCCGCTATAGGGAGAAGCGCTGTCAACCAGGTGCTGATACCGTCTTTCCAGGACAGCCTGAAGAAGAGGTTCCCGGACCTCAAGACAGTGGCTATAGGGAATGTTGTGCCGCAATATGAAGAACGGGCGGAATTGGAGGCCGAAAAAGAAACCTATAGGATTATCTTCCTGGCCCGTCTGGTGAAAAATCATAAGCGACCGCATATTTTGGTGGAAGCCTTTATCAAGCTGGCGAAAGAATTTCCCCAGTGGCAGGCAGAATTGTGGGGAGCTGATGATAAGCTAGCCTACACGAAATCCATGCAGAGGAAAATAGATCAGGCGGGATTGAGCGACAGGATCAAGTTCATGGGAACCACTCACGATGTAGCAAGCATCTTGAAAAAAGGGGATATATTTGCCTTCCCCAGCGCCTATGAAGGCTGGGGCATGTCCCTGACAGAAGCCATGAGCATGGGCTTGCCGGCTGTGGGCTTCAAGAATTGTTCGGCTGTGAATGAATTGATTGCAGATGGCGAAACTGGATTCCTGGCAGAGGATGGGGTTGATGCCTTTGCCGAGAAATTGAGAAAGCTGATGGCGGACAAGGATTTGAGATGCAAGATGGGAACTGCAGCAAAGCAGGCGATGAAGCCGTATAGGGCTGAAAACATTTGGCATACATGGGAGAAGTTGCTGCAAGAAGTAGTGGATGATTCGGCTGAAAAGGAAAGATGATTGTTTAGCTTGGTCTGAGCCAGATTTAGGAGGGCATATATGAAATCATTCAGGCAACTTGGACATGCCATTTATAATATGAGCAATCCCCGTGAAGTAAGGCGTTATTGGGTTTTTCGGGCCAGGGCAGTCCTGCACAGGGGGAAGCTGAGGGATTTGGAACGCTTTTTCGATGGCGATGAGGTACTGCGGTCTATTGCTGATACTTGTCCCTTCGTCTATGAGCAGCCTACCCGCGCTTTTTTTTATTGCAAGTCGAATTTTGACAGTCGCCTGCGCATTGTGCGGGAGCATATGACCTTTTTGAAGGAAAATTTGCGCCCGGATATTTTTCGGGGCTTGTATGACCATGAGTACTACACCCTTTGGGAAGATTGCGCTGAAGGAGAATTGCCTTTGCGCTGCAAGCTCGCCTTTGAAACAGGCCAAAGGAAAGAAGGCTTGCTGTCAATGATGCTCTATCTTGGGGATATGTGCCTTTATCAGATGATTTTTTGGCTGGCCAAAGACAGGGCTGGAGAATATTCCCTTTATATCGGCGCCATGCAGGGGCCGAATATGGAGGGGGCGCGGGATATCGTCAAGAAGGTCACCAAGCGGTGCCATGCCTATCGCACGAAAAATCTCATTCTCTATCTGACCCAGGCTTTGGCGCGCGGCTTGGGCTTGAAGCACATTTATGCTGTCACCAATCAGGGTTACTACGCCATGAACCATGTGCGGGTAGACCGCAAGCTCAAGACTGATTTCAGCGAGTTCTGGCTGGAGGCCGGAGGCTGGAAGACTGAGGATGAGCGTTTTGACGAGTTGCCGTTGGTGGAGCCCCGCAAGACTATAGAGGAAGTGCCTACCCGCAAGAGGGCGGTGTACCGCAGACGCTTTGCCATGCTGGACGAGATAGACAGACAAGTGGCGGAATGCTTATCTGACATTTCTTTGCCTGTTTCATGAAGAGTTGGACGGCTTAGAGATGAGCTGCAACAAGAGAAGGAGAGGCCATGAACCTGAGCGATAGAATTATAGCAGATTTGGAAAAGCTGGCCTTGGAATATGGTGTCGTAAAAATAATCTTGTTCGGCTCTCGTTCCAGGGGCGATAACAGCGAGAAGAGTGATGTTGATATTGCTGTGTATGGCTGCCGTGATTTTGTGAATTTCAAGCTTGATGTTGAGGAAAAGGTATGGACATTGCTGACTTTTGATATAGTCAACATGGACAATGAGATATCTGAAGAACTGGCAGGAGAGATAAAGAGAGATGGAGTAGTCATCTATGAGAAAATATGATAATTTTTGCAGCAATTTGGCGGTTTTATCTCAAGCATCAGAGCAGGATTTGAATAATGAGTTCATCATCGGCGGTATCATAGACAAATTTTTTGTGCAGTTTGAGCTGGGGTGGAAAGTGCTTAAAGAGCTGCTGAAATATGAAGGAAGTTCTGTATCTGCATCTGGTTCGCCAAGAGCTATCATCAAGGAAGCTTATAAAACCTATGACTTCATTGATGAGGGCACTTGGTTGGAAATGCTGGAGAAAAGAAATGACCTGACCCACATTTATGATGGAAAAAAAGCAAGGGAACTGGCCAATTTGATTATAGAGAAATATGTGCCTGAGTTTGAAAAGATAAAATGCTGTATAGCTGATATATATGGAGATGTTCTGTAGACATCATGCTGGCAGAAAAGCTGCAGGCGTTGATGAAAGATTCTTGATGAAGTATTTGCATTTGGAGGCAATGCGTATGGTGGATGAAAAGCATCATCTATGGGTGTTGGGAGCAGTGTGGGCATTGCTTTATTTATTGGGCAATAACCTGCTCACTGTCACAGAACCGGTAGAATGCAATTATGCGGAAACGGCCAGAGAAATGCTCCAGTACAGTGATTATTTCTCTCCCCGCATCTTGGGGGACTATTGGTTTGACAAACCCATTTTGTACTACTGGGAACTGGCTGCTTCTTTCGCTGTATTCGGTTTGAATAATTTTGCGGCTCGGTTCCCTTCTGCCCTGATGGTGGCAGCAGCCATGGCGCTGCTTTACTTTTGGGGCAAGAGGCTTTATGGCAGCCGCGTGGCTTTGGTGGCAGCGCTTTTGTTTGCCACCTCCTTGGAAACCTGGTATGTAGGCCATGCCATAATCACAGACATGACTTTGCTGGTCACGGTATCCCTTACGCTCATCATGTTTTACAGGGGGTATACGGAAAAGAGAAACAGCTTCTTTTACTATGCCTTTGCAGCGGCAGCTTTTGCTGTGCTGGATAAGGGCCCTATCGGACTTTGCTTGCCGGGGCTTATCATCCTTGTTTTTTTGATGTGGCAGAAGGACTGGCGCGTACTGCTGGCAAAAGAGATTTTTTTAGGATTCATACTTTTCCTGGCTGTGACGGGCATTTGGTATGTGCCGATGTTCATGCTCCATGGACGCGACTTTGTCGATGTTTTCTTGGGGGTTCATAATGTGATGCGGGCTACTGTGTCTGAGCACCCAAGCGATAATGTCTGGTATTATTATATCGGGATATTCTTGGCTGGCTTCTTCCCTTGGAGCTTGGTGGCAGTGCCTGCGGCTGTGCAGAAATGGCGCAAGGGCTGGAGGATCAGATTGACGGTTGAGACAAAATTCCTCCTGGTTTGGGCAGTGACTGTTTTCCTGGTGTTCCAGTGCTTTGCCACGAAATATGTGACCTATACTTTCCCGTACATGTTTCCCGTAGTCCTGCTGATGGCTAGATTTTTCTGTCATACGGGCAAGAAATTCTTCTATGGGGCAGCTGTTATGTCTCTGGTGTATGTAAGTGTCCTCTTCTTGGTGGCCGTTCCACGCATGGAAAATCATTCTTCCTATCAGATGGCGATGGCAGCCAGGAGCTATCTTGACAAAGGGGTGGAGGTTTATTGCTTCCAGCGGAGCGGAAGCGTGATATCTTTTTCATATTACACGGGAGCATATACCTGGGACTTGGTAGAAAAGCAGGACATTACGGAGGATAGGAAACTTGATTGGAGTGTTACCGATATAGTGCCCAAGAAGGATATTCTCTCGGTAGACCATAATAGGCCGCTCCTGATTATCTCCACGGAACAGGGAATAAAGAAGCTGCAGGAAAGATGGCCGGGCAAATGGCATAAGTTAGCTGACGGTTACAGGCAACAGCTCTATTATCATGAGGCAGAGGAGAGAGAAATTTGAAAAGTGTATCAATAGTTGTGCCAGTGTACAATGAAGGAGACAATATTGAGCATTTTGCTGTGGCTGTAGAAGCGGAAATGACGAAACTTGCCTACGATTGGGAACTTATCTTTGTAGATGACGGCTCAAAGGATAACAGCCTGGAAATCATAGAGAGATTGCAAGAGCAAAACAAGCATATCAAAGTTTTGGCTCTGTCCCGCAACTGCGGCCATCAGATGGCTCTGACCTGTGGCCTGGACCATGCGCAGGGGGATGCAGTCATTTCCATGGATGGGGACATGCAGCATCCACCGGCGCTTATCCCTGAATTGCTGCGTATCTGGGAGTCAGGCTATGAGATTGTCCAAACCATCCGCCTTGACACCCAGGGGGTAAGCTGGTTAAAAAAGAAGACCTCGGAGCTGTACTACAAGCTCATCAATAATTTGTCCAGCGTGAAAATTCGTCCCGGCGGCTCTGATTTTCGCCTTTTGGACAGGCAGGCTGTAGAGGCCTTGCGCAAGTACCGGGAGCATGACCGCTTTTTGCGGGGCATGGTGACCCTGCTGGGGTTCAAGATGGCGGAAGTGCCCTTTGTGGCGCCTCCCCGTTTTGCTGGGAAGTCGAAGTATTCCTTCTCGAAGATGGCAAAGCTGGCAGTGGATGGCATCGTGGGCTACTCGGTGGTGCCGTTGCGAGCGGCTTTCGTAGCGGGGATAATCCTTGCCTTGTTCAGTTTTTTGCTTTTCCTGCATGTATTATATGCGTATGTGTGCGATGAAGCTGTGTCCGGCTGGACTACCATTATGGTGTGTCTCTCCCTCTTTGGCGGCACCCAGTTGATCATGCTGGGAGTTATGGGAGAATATTTGGGCCGTATCTATACGGAAGTGAAAAATCGTCCCCTGTACTTATTGAAGAATGATGGAAATGAGGAGAAAAGCCATGTATGATTACCTGATAGTCGGCAGCGGACTTTTTGGTGCTGTCTTCGCTCATGAAATGAAGACGCGGGGCAAGTCATGCCTGGTGCTGGAGCGCAGGAGCCACGCAGGAGGCAATGTTTACTGCGAGGAGAAGGACGGCATCAACATCCATCGCTATGGCGCCCATATTTTCCATACTTCTTACAAGGATGTTTGGGAGTATGTCAACAGTTTCGTGGAGTTCAACAACTATGTGAATTCCCCTGTGGCGAACTTTCGCGGGGAGCTTTACAATCTGCCCTTCAACATGAATACCTTCACCAAGCTTTGGCCGGAGGTGCATACTCCCGCTGAGGTGACTGCCAGGCTTGATGCCGAGAGGAAAGAGGCGGGCATCGAGGAACCTAAGAATCTCGAGGAACAGGCTATTTCTCTTATTGGTCGCACCGTCTATGAGAAACTTATCAAGGGCTATACGGAAAAGCAGTGGGGGCGTGCCTGCACAGAGCTTCCCGCCTTCATCATCAAGCGGTTGCCTGTGCGGCTGACCTTTGATAACAATTATTTCAATGACCGCTATCAGGGAATTCCCGTGGGGGGCTACAACAAGCTCATCGATGCTCTCTTGGAAGGCATTGAGGTGCGGCTTGATACCGACTATCTGAAGGATAGGGACACTTACGATAGATTGGGCAGGAAAATCGTCTATACCGGTCCTATCGACGAATACTTCGCTTACAAGCTGGGCCGCTTGGAGTACCGTGGCCTGAAGTTTGAGACCGAGCGGCTGGCAGAGGAGAATCATCAGGGGGTAGCAGTGATGAACTACACTGCCCGTGAGGTGCCCTACACCCGCATCATCGAGCACAAGCACTTCGAGTTCGGCACCCAGCCCGTGACCTATGTGACCCGTGAATACCCTGCTGACTGGCAGCCTGGCGAAGAGGCTTACTATCCCGTGAACAACGACAGGAACCAGGCGCTTTACCGGCAGTACGCAGAGCTTGCTGCCAAGGAAAGCAAGGTCATCTTCGGTGGGCGGCTGGCTGAGTACAAATATTACGATATGGATGATGTGATCAAGAGTGCCCTGGAACGGGCAAAAGAGCAGCCATGATGGCTATGGGGGATTTTTAGAGCATGTTCATGCACTTTTGGTTCGGCGCTCAGCAGGATTTCAAGCTTTTCCTGCTGGCGCCTCTTTTGGCAGGGGCGTTTCGCCTGATTTTCATTGAGGTTTATGGCCCTGAGAAGCTGCCGGGCAAAGAGACTTTCCACAAGTGGTTTCAGTGCTTTGCCTATGGCTTGCGGTGGGGGCTGGACTGGCACGCCTATGCCTTCTTGCTTCCGTTGGTGCTGATTTCCATTCCGGGAGCTTTCCTGCCGGGCTACTATGAAATGGGCGATACGCTGCGGGGGCTTTTCATCTTGGGCTATCTGCTGCTCCTTTATACGGCTTTCATGGGCAAGATGATCTTTTACTTCCATTTCCATGATACTTTCAACCAGACCTTGCGGCTGGGGAAAAATGCTGACAAGATGAACTTTGTGGATATTTTCTTCCACCAGAATCATGGCGGCTGGATTCTCTTGGGGTATCTGCCCTATGGCTGGCTCTGCTGGCAGCTGATCGTTTTCATGCTGGCCCTGCCGCTGCTGCCCTATTGGCAGCTTGATTCGGCGGCCTGGCAGTACGGCGCCAATGCTGCGGCTTTCATAGCTGCAGGGTCGCTCTTTTACTGGCTGCGCTACGGCGGCACTTTCAGCCATCGGCAGAAGCCTGAATGGGATGAAGTGCCGGCGGTGGTGAAGGAGGATGTTTTCTTCGGCAAGGCCGTGGTGGATGACCTGGTGGCCTTGGAAATGGTCTTCAGGCATCCTGTCAGCGAAGCTCTGGCCCATGATGACGAAACCACAAGGAAAATCTGGCAGGGATTTGTGGAACCTCGCGGGAAAGAGGATTTTTGGGAGCAGTTTGCCAAGGAAGCAGGCGGCGCGAAAATCAAGCAACCCTCGCATATCTTCTGGCTGCTGGGGGAAAGCCATAGCCAGCTTTTCTTTGACACGGCCTGGCAGAAGCTGCATCTGCTGGAAAGCAGCGAAAAATGGCGCGAGACTCCGGGCACAGTGACTTTGGAGCAATTCCTGCCTGCGGGCTTGATATCGCAGCCTTCGATAACCAGCCAGCTGGCCGGGCTCTATGACAGTAATCTGGAGCTGAATGAGAACCAGGATTTCTGGCAGGGGAGGACGCCCCTGGCTATGCCCGAGCAGCTGCGCCGCTTGGGCTATCGCACGGAATTTTACTATGGCGGGGGATTGAACTGGGGCAGCCTGGTGCACTTCGTGCCTGCCTGCGGCTTTGATTTCGTCTATGGTGGCCAGGAACTCTGCGGCAAAGATGCGCCGCGTACCTGGCTGGGGGTCTACGACCATCTCTTTTTGGAGGGGGTTGAAAAAAAGATCGGGGAGCATGATGATGGCAGGCCGGCCTTCCATTATGTCTATACCACCTCCAATCACGGCCCTTACAATATGCCTATGGAGGAATTGGGCTACAAGGCGGAAGATGTCCTGCGGGAGGTGCCGGAACTGCTGAAGCTGGCCAAGGGCCAGGCGGCCCGCCAACTGGGGGGCATCTGGTACGCAGACCATGCCCAGGTTGAGTTTGTACTGCGGATGAGAGAAAAATATCCGGACGCCTTGTTCATCGTGACAGGTGATCACGCCGGGGGATTGGTTTCGCCCCAGCTCCTCCATGAGGCGGGGCTGTTGCCGCGCCAGTATTACAATCTCAGGGAAATACGCATGCCCACCTTCGCCATGCAGCATCCTGAGCTGCGGCAGGAAATGCTTGGCAGCTCCATGGGCACGCATATGCACATCCTGCCCACCCTGATGGAATTGATTGCTCCGGCGGGGTTCAAATATTATTCGCTGTTTCCCTCCCTGCTGGAGCGGCTTGACCATGTGGTGACGCCCTATGGCTGGCTGGCAGAGGGCAAAGTGGGGGACTATGGCAATAACACCGCTCAGTCCTGGCTGCCTGCAGAAGAATTGCTGCCCACAGAGCAGCTGGACACGGTGCCATATGAGGCGGAGCGTGCTGCCCTGGTGGAGCTGACTGGCTGGCTGGTCAAGCACCCTGAGTTCCTGGATAAGGCATCATCGTAAGTGTCATGGATTTTCATATGCAAAAAAAGAGAGCTCTGCGGGAGAGGCTCTCTTTTTGCATGTCAAAGTATTTTCTCGATTTTTTCCATCACCTGATCTGGAGATATGGCTTCCAGGCAGTCCAGATTTTTGGGGCAGGCTCTCTGCCAGCAGTAGCGGCAGGGGCGGTCTGCTTCGATGGCGTTCTCGAGCTGGCCATAGGGGCCGTTGCGGTTGGCATCGGTGGGCCCCATGACCATGATGGTGGGGGTGCCCAGGCCGGAGGCCAGATGTACGGGGCCGGTATCGCCACCCAGGCACAGCCTGGCCTGTTGGAGGATGCAGGTGAGCTGCTTGAAGTTCGTCCTGCCCACCAGATTTACGGGAGGGACTTCCGTGCAGCTGCAGATTTCGGCGGCTCGCTGTTCGTCCACGGGCCCGCCTCCCACTAGGATGGGGATGATCTGCTTATCATATAGCTTGTCAGACAGTTCGGCGAAGTACTTGGTGGGCCAGCGCTTGTTGGGCCAGTTGGCGCCGATGGCAAATACGGCATAGGGATTGTCCATCTTGGCGCCCGCCTGGGAGAAGATTCGCCGGGCAAGGTTTGCTTCGCGCTCCGGTACCTCGAGGGTCAGGCGCACCTCATCCACCCGGCAACCCAGGGCGCGGGCCACATCAAGATAGCGCTCCACGATATGCCCGTGGGCATGGGGGCCGATGACGGGCCTGGAGATGCGGTCGCTGAGCTCCCGCATATTGCATGTGCCCAGTTTCACCGGGGCTTTGCCCAGCCTGGCGATGGCGGCAGATTTGAAGAGCCCCTGCAAGTCAAGCACCGCATCGTAGCTGCGTGACTGGATTTTCCTCTTCAGAGGGCCGTACTCACGCAGGAAGCCGCGGAAGGATTTGAATTTCTTCTTTTCAAAGAGAATGACTTCGTCGATATAGGGACTCATCTTTACCAGGTCATAGGCAGGAGGCTCCACAACCCAGGTGACATGAGAGTCAGGATAGGTTTCCTTGAGGGCGTAGGCCACAGGCAGGGCGTGGATAACATCGCCGATGGCGCTTAGCTTTACGATAAGAAAGTTTTTCATGGCAATACCGTTTGGTTTTCTCCTTTCAGCTCGGATGTGTGCTGCAGTTGATTTTGCTTAGAATAATTATAACGCCGTGGAACTGCTTTTGTCGATAAATACTATGCAAAAGAAGTATAACTAGGCCCCAAAAATGCTAATAATATTCATACAACTCGCAAATAATTTGCATTTTCTGCGGAAATGTAGTATACTGCCGATATGGGCGTTCGAGAATCGTTAACAGATATGGGACGCAGGTAAACTATAATTTTTAGTAAGGGGATTATCGTATGGCTTTCGAAGACAAGACTTTAGTATGCAAGGAATGTGGCAAGGAATTCACTTTCACCGCCGGTGAGCAGGAATTCTACGCTGAGAAGGGTTTCGAGAATGAGCCGGCACGCTGCCGTGACTGCCGCGACAAGCGTCGCCGCACCCGCGATGGCGGCGAGCAGCGCCAGATGTTCAAGGTCACTTGCGCAGACTGCGGCAAGGAGACCGAGGTGCCCTTCGAGCCGAAGAACGACCGTCCGGTTTATTGCCGTGACTGCTTCAACAAGCATCGCGCTGAGGCGTAAAAGCATATTTGCATAAAGTGTAACATTGTTATAATGTGATATATGGTGTTGCGTGAAGGTGGAGCCCGGCAGCGTGTCCGGGCTTCTCTTATTGTCAAGGGGGATTGTTTTTATGTTCAAATTCAAGAAATTATTGGCAGTAGCTGCTGCCTGCGCTCTTAGCGTAGCAGCTTTTACCGGCTGCGGTGGTGGTCAGCAGGCATCTTCCGGCAGCGGTGCTGCTTCCGGAGCCAAGGTGCTGCGGGTCGGCTGCTCTGCAGACTTTGCTCCTTTCGAGTTCCAGGATGAGACCAAGAAGGATTTCCAGGGCTTCGATATGGACCTCATCCGCGCTGTGGCCAAGGAAATGGGCCGCGAGGTGGAGATTCAGGATATGGGTTTTGATGGCCTGATTCCTGCCCTGCAGGCCAAGAACATCGATGCCATCATTTCCGGCATGACCATCAACGAGGAGCGCCAGAAGAATGTGAACTTCTCTGACCCCTATTATGAGGCCGGCCTCACCATGATTGTCCGTGACAGCGAGGAAGCCATCAAGAACTTCCAGGATCTCAAGGGCAAGAAGGTAGCTGTGCAGATCGGCACCACCAGCGCTGAGGAAGTGAAGAAGATCGAGGGCGTGGAGATCAAGGAATTGAACACTCCTGCTGACTGCTTCATGGAGCTGAAGGCAAACGGCGTGGACGCAGTGGTGAACGACAAGCCGGTGAATGAGTACTACATCACCAAGAGCGGCGCTACCGGCGTGAAGGAACTGCCCGAGAAGCTCACCGCCGAGAACTATGGCATTGCCATGAGCAAGGACAACGCTGACCTCCAGAAGGAAATCAACGCTGCCCTGAAGAAGCTCAAGGACAACGGCGAGTACCAGAAGATTTACGACAAGTGGTTCGGCGGCGTCAAGAAGTAAGCTGGTTGCATTCTAAGGCGTTCGGGGCATGGGTATGGCAACGCCCCTCACTCACTGGCGATAGAAAAGTTTATCACTTCTAGGCGTTCGGGACATGGGCATGGCAACGCTTCACTTGAGATTTTTCCTGCGGAAAAATTTCACACGTTCCGCTTATGCCATGCCCATGTCCCTCACTCACTAGCGGTAACTAAGGCAATGATGAACGTCATGCTCTAACTCTTATGGAGCATGGCGTTTGTTTGTATGTATACGTTGACAGGACACCTGGCAACGTGTATAATTCACATAGTTATTCAAAAAATATGCATAATTATTCGTGAAGAGGTGGGCTTATGTCCTTTAATTTCGATTTGGTTGTCAATTCCTTCCCCTTGCTGCTTCTAGGCGCAGGGGTCACTATCAAGATCACGGCCATGTCCGTGGCGGTTGGTGTCATTATCGGCCTGTTTGTGGGCATTGCCCGCATCTGCCGCATCAAGCCGTTGGAGTGGCTGGCGGCGGTGTATGTGGATTTCTTCCGCGGTACGCCCCTGCTGGTGCAGATCTTCCTGGTATACTTTGCCCTGCCTGTGATTACGGGGCAGCGCATTGACCCCTATATCGCTGCCATCGGCGCCTGCGGCATCAACTCCGGCGCTTATGTAGCGGAGATTTTCCGGGCCGGCATCCAGTCTATAGACAATGGACAGATGGAGGCGGGCCGTTCCTTGGGCATGACCTGGGTGCAGACCATGCGCTACATCATCGTGCCCCAGGCTTTCAAGCGAGTTATCCCGCCTCTGGGCAATGAGTTCATCGCCCTGCTGAAAGACTCGTCCCTGGTGTCCGTCATCGGCTTTGAGGAACTGACCCGCCGTGGGCAGCTGATCATCGCCAAGACTTATGGCTCCCTGGAGATATGGATCAGCGTGGCTATCGTATATCTCGTTATGACCCTGACGATTTCCCGCTTCGTGGCTTATTTGGAAAAGAGGTTTGCAGCAGATGATAGACATTAAGGGACTGAAAAAAGCCTTCGGTGAAAATGAGGTGCTGAAGGGCATAGACCTTTCCATAGAGGCCAGAGAAGTGGTGGTCATCATTGGCCCCTCCGGCTCCGGCAAGTCTACCCTGCTGCGCTGCATGAATTATCTGGAGCAACCTACGGCAGGATTGGTGACGGTGGATGGCATTCCCTTGGACGGGGAGGCCCACATCAACAAGGTGCGGGAAGAAGTGGGCATGGTTTTCCAGCGCTTCAACCTCTTTCCTCACATGACGGTGCTGGAAAATATCATGCTGGCTCCCATGAAGGTGAAGAAGATTGACAAAGCGGAAGCGGAAAAGACTGCCAGGGAACTGCTTTCCCGTGTCGGCCTGGCTGAGAAGGCTGACAGCTATCCGCCCCAGCTCTCCGGCGGCCAGCAGCAGCGCGTGGCTATCGCCCGGGCACTGGCCATGCACCCCAAAGTGATGCTGTTTGACGAGCCTACCTCGGCTCTTGACCCAGAGATGGTGGGCGAGGTGCTTGATGTCATGCGCTCCCTGGCCAAAGAGGGCATGACCATGGTCATTGTCACCCATGAGATGGGCTTTGCCCGTGAGGTGGGGGACAGGCTGCTCTTTGTGGACGAGGGCCGCATCATCGAGCAGGGGGTGCCCAAGGAAGTCTTTGAGCATCCCAAAGAGGAACGCACGAAGCTTTTCTTGTCGAAAGTATTGTGAGAACAAGAGAAAATACTTGTCCTACAATTCTAAAACATAAGACGAGGTTGACATCTCGATAAATATTCTTTATAATAGTGACTCGTGAGGGCGGTTGGCCCTCGCGAGTAAGTCGCCGCGGGATGCGGTTTGGAGGTAGTGTCACGCTTGGAGGCATTGCCGGTTTTTTAGGAGGAATCTCTATGGTAGGCAAAGTGAAATGGTTCAGTGCAGAAAAAGGCTACGGCTTCATCGCTCGTGAAGATGGCGACGATGTGTTCGTGCATTTCTCCGCTATTCAGGATGAAGGCTTCAAGACTCTCGTTGAGGGCCAGGATGTGGAGTTCGAGATCGTGGAAGGTGCTCGTGGCCCCCAGGCTGCCAATGTGGTCAAGACTGCTTAATAGGGTCTTAATAGCATAACCAAGGATAGCCCCGTGCTTTTTAGGAGCATGGGGTTATTTTTTTACAGGCAGAAGGGATTTTCCCATCTGTGTAGAATAGCTATATACATAAACAAGAAAGGGGATGTGGCGTATGGCAACATTCACTGTAAGAGGCAAGAACATCGAGATCACTCCTTCCCTTCGCGAGTATGTCGAGAAAAGGGTAGGCAAAGTCACGAAGTACTTTGAAAAAGTCGGTGAAATCACTGTGCTTCTGGCTGTCTCCAAGGGTCGTCATATCGTAGAGGTGACCGTGCCGGTGCAGGGCGGTATTCTCCTGCGCGGTGAGGAAGCCACCATGGATATGTACACTTCTATTGATTTGGTGGTGGAGAAACTGGAACGCCAGATCCACAAGCAGAAGACCAAGCTCTCCAGGCGTTTCCGCAGTGGCGGCCTGAAGGCTGAGGCTTTCAAGGATGCCACCATCACGGCTCCCCGGGATGAAGGTGAGGAGTATGCGGTGGTCAAGAAGAAGAAATTCATGGTGCGCCCCATGGATGTACAGGAAGCCATCATGCAGATGAACCTCTTGAATCACAACTTCTTTGTCTTCCGGGATGCTGATACCGAGAATGTGAATGTTGTGTATCGTCGTGATGATGGGGACTACGGTCTGATTGAGTCCGGCGAGTGAGATAATTTTATTGAGAACTGTGAGGCTCCCTCTTTGAGGGAGCCTTTTTATGTGTAAATTGACTTATCATAGGCAGTCTGCTAATATTGTAAGGTGCAGACCTAATAGAAGGAGTGATTTGCTTGCTGGGATTCTTGAAGAGATTCTTGGGTGACAATAATGATAAAGAAATAGCAAGGTATCAAAAGGTTGTGGAGAAAATCAACAGCCTGGAGCCTGCTATGCAGAATTTGACCGATGACAAGCTGACGGGGTATACCGCCAAGTTCAAGGAGCGCCTGGCAAATGGCGAGACGCTTGACGATATCCTGCCGGAGGCCTTTGCCGTGACTCGCGAGGCTTCCCGCCGCGTGCTGGGCATGCGTCATTTTGATGTGCAGATGATCGGTGGCATGTGCCTCCATGAGGGCCGCATTGCGGAGATGCGTACAGGCGAGGGCAAGACCTTGGTGGCAACCCTGGCAGTGTATCTCAATGCCCTTACGGGCAAGGGCGTTCACATGGTGACGGTAAACGATTATCTGGCTCGCCGCGACAGCGAGTGGATGGGGCGCCTTTACAAGTTCCTGGGCTTGTCCGTGGGCCTCATTGCCCATGACATGGATTTCCCGGAGCGCAAGTATGCCTATAGCTGTGATGTCACCTTCGGCACCAACAACGAGTTCGGTTTCGACTATCTGCGTGACAACATGGTCATCTACGAAGACCAGATGGTGCAGCGCGACCTGAACTTTGCCATCGTGGATGAGGTGGACTCCATTCTGGTGGATGAGGCCCGTACGCCGCTCATCATTTCCGGCCCGGGACAGAAGTCCACGGATATGTACGCCGTCATGGCCCGCGCTGTGGCAGGGCTCAAGGAGGGCACTGATTATACTGTAGACGAGAAGCAGAAGACTGTGGCTCCTGCTGACAGCACGGTGCCGAAAATCGAGCAGATGCTGGGCATTTCCAACCTCTATGCGCCGGAAAACATCGAGCTCTCCCACTGCTTCACGGCGGCTCTGCGCGCCAAGGCTCTCATGAAGCGGGACAGGGATTATGTGGTGCGGAATGATGAAATCATCATCGTAGATGAATTCACCGGCCGCCTCATGGAAGGTCGCCGCTATTCCGATGGCCTCCATCAGGCTATCGAGGCCAAGGAGGGCGTGAAGATCCAGCGTGAGTCCCAGACTCTTGCTACCATCACCTTTCAGAACTATTTCCGCATGTATGACAAGCTGGGCGGCATGACAGGTACTGCCAAAACTGAGGAAGACGAGTTCCTGAAGATTTACAACCTGCCCGTCATTGTGGTGCCAACCAACAAGCCGGTGCAGCGCATCGATCACCCGGACCTCATCTACAAGACCAAGAAAGCCAAGTACAAGGCTGTGGGCCAGAAGGTGGCGGAAATCCATGCCAAGGGCCAGCCTGTGCTTATCGGTACCACCTCCATCACCCAGTCTGAGGAATTGAGTGCAGTGCTGAAGAAGTATGGCATTCCCCATAATGTGCTGAACGCCAAGTTCCATGAGAAGGAAGCGGAGATCGTGGCAGATGCCGGCCAGAAGGGGGCTGTCACCATCGCTACCAACATGGCAGGCCGTGGTACGGATATCAAGCTGGGCGAGGGCGTAGAGGAATTGGGCGGTCTCTTTATCGTAGGCACCGAGCGCCATGAGTCCCGCCGCATCGACAATCAGCTCCGCGGCCGCGCAGGCCGCCAGGGCGACCCCGGCGAGTCCCGTTTCTTCCTCTCTCTGGAAGATGACTTGCTGCGTCTCTTTGCCGCTGACCGCATTGCGGGCATGATGGACAAGCTGGGCATGGATGAGGATGAGCCCATCGAGCACAGCCTGATCACCAGGTCTGTGGAGCACGCCCAGAAGAAAGTGGAAGCCAGGAACTTCGACATCCGCAAGCATGTGCTGGAGTATGATGATGTCATGAACCAGCAGCGCGAGGTCATCTACGGGGAGCGTCGGAAAATCCTCAAGGGCGAGAACCTTCGCGAGAACATCATGGGCATGGTGAAGCACATCATCAAGGATGAGATGAACCAGTACGCCAATGAAAAACTCTATCCCGAAGAATGGACTTTGGACGGCCTCATCGAGGATGCCGAGAAAATCTACGCTCCTGCCGGCCGCCTGAAGAAGGAAGAACTGGTGGAGCTCAGCCGTGATGAGCTGAAGGAAACCCTGGAAGGCCTGGCTGAGGAATGCTACAGCCAGCGCGAAATTCTCTTTGGCGAAGAGAATATGCGCGAGCTGGAGAAAGTTGTCATGCTCCGGGTGGTTGACCAGAAGTGGAAGGAACACCTTGATCATATGGATATGCTTCGCGAGGGCATCAACCTGCGGGCTTATGGCCAGCGCAATCCGCTGGTGGAGTACAAGATCGAGGCCCTTGATATGTTCGAGGAAATGGAAGGCTCCATCATGGATCAGATTGCCTCCCTCATGTATCATGTGAGCATAGTCATGCCCCAGGCTCAGTCAGAGGAAGCTGACGAAGAAGCCCAGGCCCGCGCCGCTGAGGCTCAGAAAGCTCAGATGCAGCGCACTATCGAAGCAGAGCGCTCCAAGCTCACGGACAGCCTGAAGGAGGCTCAGGCAGCCCATGGTGATGATGTAAGTGCAGCCGAAGCCAGGAAAAAGCCCGTCACCAACAAGGACGGCAGCAAGGTAGGACGCAATGACCCCTGCCCCTGCGGCAGCGGCAAGAAATACAAGAACTGCTGCGGAAAGAACGCATAAGCATACTCGGCGGAGGCGTGGGGGCGTGTGCCCCACGCTGCGCATGTTGTTTTGCTACTTGATTTTTTTGTCTTGAAATTAATCCTTAAAAAGCAGCTGAACGCACTGCGTTTGAACGACGCTGCTTTTTAGAGGAGCCTGGCAGACAAAAAAATCAAGCTTGACGCAAAACAACTTACGCTTTGCTTAGGGGCACACGCCCTCACGCCAAGTCAAGACGGCATTCTAATTGTGATAGAAAGGTACATATAATGCTTGAAGATTTGAAGCCCCAGTTGGGCGAACTCAAGGAGAAGCTTGACCATATGGCCGAAGCTCTGGAAATTCCCGTGAAGGAAGAGAAGATTGCCGAGCTGGAATACAAGATGGGGGAGCCAACCTTCTGGGATGATGCCGAGGCTGCCCAGAAAATCAATCAGGAACTAGCTGATCTGAAATCAGGGGTGGACAAGTACAAGGCTTTGCGGGCTAAGCATGAAGATGCTGAGACTCTGCTGGAAATGGGCCTGGAGGAGGATGACCCCTCCATGGAAGACGATGTGAAGGCAGAGCTTGAGGAAGTGGCAGAAGGCCTGGAGGCCCTGCAGCTGGAAGTATTGCTCTCCGGCCCCTACGATGCCAACAACGCCATCCTCACCCTCCATGCAGGCGCTGGCGGCACCGAGGCCCAGGACTGGACCCAGATGCTCCTGCGCATGTACGGCCGCTGGGCGGAGCGCCACGGCTTCACTGTGGAGACGGCAGATTTGCTGCCCGGTGACGAGGCTGGTGTCAAGAGCGCCACCCTTTTCATCAAGGGACACAATGCCTACGGCTTCTTGAAGTCCGAGAAGGGCATCCACCGCTTGGTGCGCATTTCTCCCTTTGATGCCAACGCTCGCCGCCACACTTCTTTCTCCGCTTGCGATATCATGCCGGAGATTGACGATGCAGTGGAAGTGGACATCAATATGGCAGATGTGCGGGTGGATACTTACCGCGCCAGCGGCGCAGGCGGCCAGCACATCAACAAGACTTCCTCTGCTGTCCGCATGACCCATGAGCCTACGGGCATCGTGGTGCAGTGTCAGAACGAGCGCTCCCAGCTGCAGAACCGCGAGCAGTGCTTGAAGATGCTCCGTGCCAAGCTCTTCGAGCTGGAGATGGAGAAGAAGGAAGCCGAGCTGGCCAAGCTGGAAGGCGACCAACAGAAGATAGAGTGGGGCAGCCAGATTCGCTCCTATGTGTTCCAGCCCTACACTATGGTCAAAGACCACCGCACCAGTGCCGAGACAGGCAATGTGCAGGCGGTGATGGATGGGGATATTGATCCCTTTATCCGCGCTTTCCTGGCGGCTAAGGCTAACCATGAGATTTAAGTTGTAGTAAGTTCTGAAAGGTTGACGACACCCCAAAGCCTTCCCCTTGAGGGGAAGGGGGACCACCGTAGGTGGTGGATGAGGTGGCGTGTTGATGTAATGTGACCATAGCAGGCCACCTCACCCGTCAGCCTTCGGCTGCCACCTTCCCCTCGAGGGGAAGGCGTAAGGGGGCACCGAATATGCGTAAAATCTTGGTGGCAGTGGGGGTTCTGCTAGTTATTCTAGCAGTGATGGTTGAGGGCGTGCTGCCTACAGTTATATCCTCAACCTTGGAGCGCCGCATAGGGGACAGGCTGGCTGCGCAGGATGCGCAAGTCAGCATCAATTCTTCCCCCAGCTTTGTAATGCTGCTGGGCCAGGTGGATACCCTGCATGCTGTCACCCATCAGGCGAAGGTGGGGCAGGTCTATGTGAAGGAGCTGACCCTTGAGGGGAAGGCTGTCCATATCGACATGGCCTCTCTGCTGGATGACGAGCAATTCAAGCTGACGCGCGCTGAGAAGCTGACCCTGCAGGGCATCATAGATGAGGAAAACCTGCGGGAAGTGCTTTCGCGGCGGGTGGACAAGCTGGAAAATGTCCAGGTGAAAATCACCCCGGAGAGGGTGCTGGTCACCGCCGAGGTGAAGGTCATGGGCAGGATGTCCCAGGCCGAGCTTGCGGGTCAGGTAGTGGATGATGCAGGCTCCCTGTATTTCCGCATGGAGCATTTGTCGCTGAAGAACAGCCGCCTGGGGAAACTCAAGCTGGATGGTTTGTTCGGCGATGTATTTGGGGATGTGCTGCTGGCCGGCCCAGACAAGATACCCTTGGGCATGAGGGTGACGGAAGTCAAGCAGCTGGATGGTTCTATCTCTGTGAAGGCAGAGCTTCCTCCAGCGGAAAATTGATGAAGGTGGATAAAGCATGAAGGTTTGGAAATATAATAAGCTGCTGCTGGGATTCATCATCCTGGGGCTGATAGCGGCGCTCGTCATCGGTGTCCAAAGGCATCAGGTGGAGCAGGCCAGCCGGCAGGTGGATCTCTCCATAGATTACGAGGGCTTGCTGGAACTGGCTGAGCGCGAGGGCCTGCCTGCTGAGCAGGTGCTGAAGGAAGCCAAGGAGGCGGGGATTTCCAGCCTGGCAGTTTATGAGACTACCTTCAAGAAACTCAATGTCAATGGCAAGACTACGGCCACCAAGGGCAGCGATATCCTGAATCGCTACCACAGCGGCTCCCTGACTGACCCTGCCTGGCGGGCTCTTTGCGAGAGCGGGCAGGTCATTGGCACGGAGGTTTATGTGGTGGGGCATGACCAGCAGACTTACAAGGAGGTAAAGGAAGACCTTTTCCGCCGCCTTGGTTCTGAGCGGGTGAAAGTCCTGCAGGTGGGCGCGGAGGAAGTGCTGGCTGTCAAGGCTCACTACGAGTCTTTCGAGAAAATGAACATCGGCATGCCCACGGACGAGATGAAGGCCGTGAACGCTGCCGGCTTCCATGTGCTGGCCCGCCCCAGCAACTATGAGAACTGCACCCCTGATGATGTGGCGGCGGTTTTCAAGCGCCTTGAGGGCATTGATGTTTCCGAAATCGTCTACAGCGGCCCACAGTGCCTGGGGGCCAACAAGGCCTTGCAGGCCACCATTGACCAGATGAAGGCCAGGAACATCAACCTTGGTCTTATCGAGGGGGTCACCCAGCTTCAGTTCTATCCTCAGGATGGCATGAAGGAAGTTGCCGCAGGCCTGGGGTATGACCATGTGGCTCGCCTTTACTCCATCGGCAAGGATGAGCTGCCCAAGCTCAAGATAGATGCTGCTGTGGAGCGTTGGAGCAACACGGACGAGGAACGCAATATCCGCATTGACCTCCTGCGCATCTATGAGAAGCCCGCCCCGGACAAGACTCTCCTTGCGACCAACATGGAGTATTTCAAGGCTGTCCATGACAAGCTCACGGCGCAGGGTTATGAAATCGACAAGGCAGGCACTTTCGCTTCTTACTATCCGAGCAAGATGCTCCGCGCATTGGTCATGGCAGGCGTAGCTGCTGCTGGCGTGCTTTATCTGTCGTTGGTGATTCCTGCCCTGAACAAGCGCAAGAAGTTGCAATGCATTCTCTTTGCCGTCTTTGCGCTCATTGCGGCTGTGCCGGTGTTGATGGGCAACGGTTCCAAGATTCGTGTGGTGGCGGCTCTGGCCAGCGCCAACCTGTTCCCGTCTTTGGCCATCATCTATCTGCTGGACTTTGTGCGGGGCCGGCATCTGCCGGAGAAAATCTCCCTGCCTCGCATGATAGTGACGGCAGCGCTGGCTCTCTGGGTCACCGGGGCCTGCTCCTATATCGGGGCAGCTTACCTTTCCGGTTCCCTGGCAGATACTGAGTATTTCCTGGAATTCAACATTTTCCGTGGGATAAAGCTGACTTTTGTCCTGCCCATTGTTCTCGTAGCCATCGCTTTCATGCAGCGCTTCGATATCTTTGATGGGAAGATGGATGATTGTGACGGGGTCATGGCTCAGATGAAGAAGATCCTGGACATGCCTGTGAAGATCAAGACCCTGGTGGGGCTGTTCTTCGTCTTGGTGGCGGGGATTGTCTTCGTGGCTCGCAGCGGCCACACCTCGGGGATGCCTGTGTCCGGGCTGGAACTGAAGTTCCGGGCCTTCTTGGAGCAGGCCCTTTATGCCCGTCCCCGCACTAAGGAACTGATGATAGGCCATCCTGCCTTCATGCTGGCGGCTATGGCCTTTATGAGGAAATGGCCCACCATGGTGCTTTTCGCCCTGGTGCTCGTTGCGGCCATCGGCCAGGGCTCCATGGTGGAGACTTTTGCCCATATGCGCACGCCGGTCTATATGTCCTTCGTGCGAGGGATTGGGGGCATTGTGCTGGGAGCCGGTGTAGGCGCTGCAGCCATGGTCATTGTGGAAATCTGGCAGGCCCTTATGGCGCGTGCCGCAAACGCAAATCAGGAGGGGAGCAGTAAAATCTGATGAGCAGCATTGTCATCTCAGGATACTATGGCTCGAAGAACGCCGGCGATGAAGCCATGCTGGCGGCTATGCTGGAAGTGCTTGGTGACCTGGATCCGGAACTTCATATTACCGTCATTTCGGCGGCTCCCCAGGACACTGCAGAGCGTCACGGCGTAGAAGCCATTTCCTGGTTGGACATGACAGCCATCTGCAAGGCGCTGAAAAAGGCAGACCTTCTCATCAGCGGCGGTGGCAGCCTGCTGCAGAATGTCACCAGCCGCAGGAGCCTGTACTATTATCTGGCAATCATCAAGATGGCGGAAATCCTGGGCACCAGGGTCATGCTCTACGCCCAGGGCATCGGTCCCATCCGAGGGAACATTGCCCGGAAAGTCATGGGGCATATTGCCAACCGGGTGGATTTGATAACCGTCCGTGACAAGGGCTCCCTGGCAGAGCTTGAAAGCCTGGGCATCACCAGGCCCCATATCGAGTGCACCGCCGACCCGGTGCTGGCTATCCACCCGGTAGGCAAGGAAGCGGGCAGGGCTATCTTCAAAAAATACCACGCCGAGGGCGCCAGTCCTGTGGTGGGAATCTCTGTCCGTGACTGGCAGGGGTGCCATCACTTCAAGGAGGAACTGGCCAAAGCCAGCGATGCCATTGTCAGGGATTTGAAGGCAAGGGTAGTCTTCCTGCCCATGCAGTTCCCGGAGGATGTGCGGGCGGCTCAGAGCATTGCAGAGCTGACGAAAGAGCCCTGCACTGTATTGGAGGACGAATACACCACCAGCGAGTTCTTGTCCTTAGTGGGGAATATGGACTTGATGCTGGCCATCCGCCTTCATGCGCTGATTTTTGCCGGGGTCATGGGAGTGCCCATGATAGGCATTTCCTACGACCCGAAGATAGACAGGTTCCTGTCCTCCATCGGCGAGGAACCTGTAGGAGATCTTGACAGCCTTACTGCCGAAGAAATCCTGCAGGAAATCCGCCGCAAGTGGAACGACAAAGCCACCTTCAAGCAGCGCAATGCCAAGCTGCTGTCCGAACTGAGGGAGAAAGCAGCGCGGAATGCGGAACTGGCGTTGGAACTGCTGGAGGGGTAGCATTTTTATGTATATTGTGCTACAATAGACCTAGGTTAGGTTTCATCATGGCATTTGGTGTTGCGGGTTGGTCGCTTGCGACACCACGAGGTCCGCATGGTGGACAAGGGGAGAGCCGTTCCTACGGGGGCGGCTCTTTTTCTGTTGTGTCAGCTGTCCTTTCGTGATATTATTAATTAGATATAGCCTCGGCAAACATATTGATATAAAGGAGATAATGTCATGTCAGATCTGAAAGTCAATGTCATCGACCACCCCCTTATTCAGCATAAGCTGACCCTCATGCGCCAGAAGGATACGGGAACCAAGGATTTCCGTGAGCTGTTGGAGGAAATCTCCATGTTCATGGCCTATGAGATCACTCGTGACTTCCCCTTGAAGGAAGTGGATATCGAGACTCCCGTGGCCAAGTGCAAGTCTAAGGTGCTGGCTGGCAAGAAAGTTGGCGTGGTGCCTATCCTTCGCGCAGGTCTGGGCATGCTCAGCGGCGTGGTGAACATGATTCCCGCTGCCCGTGTGGGCCATGTGGGCATGTACCGCGACCCTGAGACACTGAAGCCCGTAGAATATTACTGCAAGCTGCCCAGCGATGTGGCAGACCGCACCCTCATCGTGGTTGACCCCATGCTGGCTACTGGCGGCAGCGCTTCTGCAGCTCTGTCCCTCATCAAGGAGAAGGGCGCCCAGTCCATCATCCTCATGTGCCTGGTGGCTGCTCCTGAGGGCATCGAGGTCATCAACAAAGAGCATCCCGATGTACCTGTGTATGTGGCAGCTGTGGATGAGAAACTCAACGAACACGGCTACATCGTGCCCGGCCTGGGCGATGCCGGTGACCGCATCTTCGGTACGCTGTAACAATAGAGCAGGAACGCAACTAGAAGTTTAGCCTCCCCCGTTTACGGGGGAGGGGGACCACCGAAGGTGGTGGAAGGGGGATTATAGGCCGTACTCGTGATTTCGAAGTGCATTGTATGACCTCTGGCCCCCCCTTCCACCGGCTGCGCCGGTCCCCCTTCCCCGTTTCACGGGGCAGGCAAGGCCTGCTAGATAAGTTTTCAATTCTAACTACAAGGTGATTTTTTAATGAGCAATTTAGAAGTAGGTATCGTAGGCCTGCCCAATGTGGGCAAGTCTACGCTTTTCAATGCTATAACCAAGGCCGGCGCCGAGGCCGCCAACTATCCCTTCTGCACCATCGAGCCCAATGTGGGCGTGGTGGCGGTGCCGGATAGCAGGCTGAATGTCCTCCATGAGATGTATAACTCCAAGAAGACAACTCCCGCCTCTGTCCGTTTCGTGGACATTGCCGGTTTGGTGAAAGGTGCCAGCCAGGGTGAGGGCCTGGGCAATAAGTTCCTGGAGCATATCCGTCAGGTGGATGCGGTGGCCCATGTGGTACGCTGCTTCGAGGATGGCAATATCACCCATGTGGAGGGGGGCGTAGATCCCCTGCGCGATATCGAAATCATCCAGACAGAGCTGTGCCTGGCTGACCTGGATGTAGTGGAGAAGCGCATCTCCCGTTTGGCGAAGCTGGCTAAGTCCGGCAACAAGGAAGCCAGGGCCGAGGACGAATTGGTGCGCCGCATCAAGGAGACCTTGGAGGAAGGCAAGCCTGCCCGCAGCATGGGCCTTGACGCCGAGGAACTGGAGCTCATCAAGGAGATGAACCTCCTGACTTTGAAGCCTGTCCTCTATGTTGCCAATGTGTCCGAGGATGAAGTGGCAACGGCTGACAAAGATAACCAGTATGTGGCCAAAGTCCGTGATTTCGCCGCCCAGCATGGCTCCGAGGTAGTAGCCATCTCCGCCAAGGTGGAGAGTGAGATTGCCGAGCTGGACGAGGACGAAGCCAAGGAATTTTTGGCTGATATGGGCCTTGAGGAGTCCGGCCTTGACAAGCTCATCAAGGGAGCCTTTGACCTCCTTGGACTCATGACCTTCCTCACCGCCGGCCCGGACGAGTGCCGCGCCTGGACGATTACGAAAGGCACCACGGCCCCCAAGGCCGCAGGCAAGATACACACGGACTTCGAGCGCGGCTTCATCCGTGCTGAGATTGTGGGCTATGACGACCTCGTAGCCGCAGGCTCCGTGGCTGCAGCCCGCGAAAAGGGACAGGTGCGCACCGAGGGCAAGGAGTATGTCATGCAGGACGGGGATGTGACGAACTTCCTGTTCAATGTGTGAGGTTGCTATTGATTTCATGTGGCGACAAGTGGTATAATTGAGTTGCAAAATCAATGAATGACAATTACTCACAAACAAAAAGAACCCCAGGGGAGGCGGAAACTCCCCTGGGGCTTTTTGTACGGAGGCTAGATTGCTGCTAATCTAACCATTTGCGCACAAGATCTGCCAGCATAGCTGCGATCAAGCTTGCCAGAATCGACAGCAAAAAATCAATGAAAGACAATATACTCACCTCCCTTCTTTGGAGGAAGAGGGCAGCGGAGACATTATACCATATTATCTTTTCTTACGGGGATTTTTCCTCTTGCATCCTGTAAAAGTCCAAAAAGCAGCTCTGCTGAAATGATTTCTTCTCCTTCCCCTGCTTTCGCCAGTACTTCCCCCCAGGGGTCGAATATGCCGGAATGCCCGCCCAGCGGGTGTTTGTCGCTGGTTGCGGCTCCTCCGTTGCAGGCTGCTACGAACACCTGATACTCAATGGCCCTGGCCTGGGTCAGCACATCCCAGTGCTTTTGCCTGAGCTTGGGCCAGGCGGCAGGGAGGAAGAGGATTTCTATATCTTGGGCGATGGTGCTGAGGAAGTTGCCGAATCTCAGGTCATAGCAGATGGCGACACCGCACTTGTGGCCGTCCAGGCTGAAGGTGGAGATGTGATTGCCGCGCTCAAAGACCTGGTCTTCCCTGCCGGGGGAGAAGAGATGCACCTTGTCGTAGTTGGCGATTTCTTGCCCTGCCCTGTCAAAGACATAGCAAGTATTGTAGATTTTTCCTGCGGCAGAGTCCAGCCTTGCCACGGAGCCGCCGACTATGTTGACTGCGTATCTCTGGGCAAGTCCTGACAGCAGGGCGCGAGTGCTTTCTCCGTCCTTGTCGGCGTAGTCCTCGATGGGGCGGGGAAAGAAGCCGATATTCCACATTTCCGGAAGCAGGAGCGCATCAGGACTTTCCTGCATGGCATTTTCTGCCATTTGCAGGAGCGATGCTTGGTTTTTCTTTGGCTGACCCAGGATAGTGTGCATTTGCAGGATTGATATTTTCATTTTTACACCTCACAGAAAGAAGGGAATCAAATGGATGCGATTACTTATGAAATTGGCGACCTGGTGCAGGTCAAAAAGCCCCATCCCTGCGGCAGCAGGATATGGGAAATCATGCAGCTGGGGGCTGATGTGCGGCTGAAGTGCCAGGGCTGCGGGCATATCGTCATGGTGCCGAGAGTCAAATTCAACAGGATGGCAAAAGGAAAAGTGGAAAACTATTGATTTTATCCAGCAGCAAGTGGTATAATCAAGACACAAAGAAATCTGTTGAGGCATGAGCCGATCAACAAAAAACGCACCCCGGGAGGTGGTAACGGCCCTCCCAATGTGGGGTGCTTTTTTGTGTCTAGAGGCTGGATGCCGCTAGTCCAACCATTTGCGGATCAAGTCAACTATAACGGTAGCGACTATCCCCGCCAGTACGGCCAGTAAGAAATCTGCCAGCATGAGCTTCACCTCCTTCCAAAAGCAGAAGGGGCGGCTCTTGTAGTATATCATAATTATTGCACCGAGAGCTAAAACCATGAAAAAAATGATTTAAACATGACATTTTATGAAAAAAATCTAAAAAGGGGTTGCCTAGCTGAAAAAAAGATGGTATCATACGACATGTCGAGAAAAGAAGATGGAGTGAACTCTGAGGAAACATGGAAACTCGAATGAACTCCTTCTTACGGACTCGGCGCCGTATGTTAATCTATTTTACAGAAGGAGGAGTTTCTCAATGAAGAAGACTCTCGTTTCTGCCCTGACCACTGCTCTGGTTGTGGGCGCAGCTAGCACCACTTTTGCTGCTGCAAATCCGTTCTCCGATGTTCCTGCTGACCATTGGGCTTATGATGCTGTTAGCCAGCTCGCTGCTGACGGTGTCATCGAAGGTTATGGCGACAGCACCTATCGTGGCGATCGTAACATCACTCGTTACGAGATGGCTCAGATGGTTGCTCGCGCTATGGCAAAGAGCGATGTTTCCGCTGCTGACAAGGCTATGATCGACAAGCTCGCTGCTGAGTTTGCTGATGAGCTGAACAGCCTCGGCGTTCGCGTTGCTAACCTCGAGAAGCATGCTGACATGGTTAAGTGGAACGGCAAGTTGGAGTACACCTACGAGCACAACACTTACAAGGCTGATGGCAGCACTGACTACAAGGGCAAGAACAATGACCTGCTCTTCCGCCTCGAGCCCTCCGCTGAGGTCAACGAGCACTGGACTGTGAACGCTCGTCTCGATGGTAAGTTCGACATGTCCGAAGATGGCGATACAAATGGCAACGATGTTACCGTTCGTCTGAAGCGCGCTTGGGCTCAGGGCGATTACAAGAACTTCAGCCTCCGTTTCGGTCGTTTCAGCATGTACGGCAACGACAGCATCAACGATACTGAGATGTCCGGTGCTGACATCCAGCTCGGTAACAAGAATAAGGTTTCCGGTGCTATCGGTGCTGGTCGTGCTCGCGATGCTTTCGATGGCGGCGTGTACAAGACCTATATTGCGCAGGTTGGTGGTTATGTAAATCGTGATGACCTCTTGCTTACTGACAACGGCAACAGCGTGTTCTATGCTGGCGTTGATTACAATGCTAACCGCAACAAGGGCTTCTTCGGCGCCCTCCGTTATTTCCGTTATGCTAACGGCAGCAAGTTCGTTGACGGCAACAACGGTTCCAAGAAGAACAACATCTGGCAGTTGAAGGCTGGCTATCAGTTCGACAAGAACAGCGCTCTGCATGGCTACTATGCTAAGAGCAATGTCAAGTTCGACTATGATGCAAACCGTAAGTTCAACGGCAACCAGGATAAGTCTTGGGGCATCGAGTTCGACTACAAGGGTGCTCAGGCTGCCAACAAGGGCACTTGGGGTGCATGGGTTGCATACCGTCACCTCGGCATCACTGCAACTCCGGCTAAGACCTGGGATGTTACCGATGAAGGCCTGAAGGGCTGGCAGATTGGTGCTAACTACACCTTCCTGAAGAACATCGTTGGTACTGTTCAGTACGGTGCTAACAAGGTTATCGGTGGCAACAACGGCGAGAAGGTTCGTCAGCTGTTCGGCCGTGTTGAGTGGTTCTTCTAATCCAGCGATTAGAGAAAAACTAAACAGACACATAGAGACCCCGCTTCGGCGGGGTCTTTTGCATGCGAAAATGGTGTTGCATTATTATGTGGTTTTGCTATAATTTTCATATAAGATTTCTTTATGAAAGTGAGGCGTTAAATATGGCACAGTCTGTAAGTGTTAATTTCAAGCTGGATTATGATGTGAAGAAGAGCATGGAGCAGGCGTGCGCTGACATGGGCCTGTCCATGAGCGCTGCTTTTACCATCTTTGCTAAGAAGGTTGGCAGGGAGCGGAGGATACCTTTCGAGGTTTCGGCAGGGACGGATCGTTTCTATTCTGAGAGTAACATACGCTATCTTGAAGGGATAATGCAAGATATAAAGAATGGCAAAGCACATTTCGAGGAACATGATCTTATAGAGGTGGATTGACCAATGGGCATGATGTGGGAAGATCGAGCCTGGGAAGATTATCTTTATTGGCAGATGCAGGACAAGAAAACTTTGAAGCGTATAAACATGCTCTTGCAGGATATCAAACGAAATCCATTTGAGGGACTGGGAAAACCGGAGCCGTTGAAACATAATTTACAGGGGTTGTGGAGCAGAAGGATTGATGATGATAATCGCATTGTGTACTATGAGAAAAACAAGGTAACTTATATCGTTGCCTGTCGAGGCCACTATGACGATTGATGCAAATTATGTAAAAAAAAGCCCGCCGTCTGGCGGGCTTGGTTTTTCCCTTGGCTCCGTGCTAAAATGAACAAGGCCGACGGAGCCGCGAATCCCCGGAAAGGGGGAAACCATGAGCTTGTACGAAAAGCTGTCACTTTTGATAGCACTCGCAACGCTTATCGCAACACTCTTGAAGTAAGGAGGTAACGGCATCTGGTGAAAGCGGTACTTCCTCACATATCCAATGGAAAAGGGGAGTCCGGCAGCACCACCCGTCGGTCACCTTTTCTTTACAGCAATTATAACATTTTATATGCCCCTTTTTCAAGGGGCTATTTTGTTGCCAAAATAAAATCGCTAACTAACAATAAAGATGTTGACACTAACGGGACGAAGTGATATATTATTACTGTAAGTTGTGCACGAACACAAAGCTGGGGGTGAAGCTGTGAGAAAAGCTATGCGGGCTATGCTGCTGATGATGCTGGTGACGGCGGGGATGACCGCCATCTTCGAAGGCTCGGAGCAGGCGCTATTGCTGCTGGTTATGACTGGCTTCAATGGGCAGGGATATCAGATCATGTGCGCATCGCATGATGATGAAGAAGCCCGTGAGAACAATGCCAGAAAGCTGAAGGCCGTGGAAATCTTCACGGCGGTATGCGGCTTCATTTCCTTTTACTGGCCCCAGAGCGTGGGATTGAATGTAGGCATTGCCCTATGTCTCATTTTCTACTGCCTGGGGGTCAGGTACATGAAGGAGGGGACAGCGGAAGCGTAGTTAGGAGCAAGTCGTAAGGTAACCATTGGTATTCACAGGCAAGTCATTCAACTGGAGGGAAAACAATGTTCAAACTCAAGAAGTTAGTGGCGGCGGCCCTGGCAGGGGTCATGATGGCAGTGGCAGCAGGATGCGGCGGAGGCGGGGCCGATGGCGGCAGCAGCTCTGCAGCAAACAGCGGCGGCAAGCGCGTAGGCGTGGCAATGCCTACCCAGTCCTCCCAGAGATGGATCCAGGACGGCGCCAATATGAAGGAAAAGCTGGAAGCATTGGGATATCAGGTGGACCTGCAGTACGCCGAGGATGATGTACAGGCTCAGGTGTCCCAGATCGAGAATATGATTACCAACGGCGCAAACTGCCTGGTGGTGGCTTCTATCGATTCCAGCGCTTTGGTGAATGCTCTGGCACAGGCTAAGGCTAACAATATTCCGGTTATCGCCTATGACCGCCTGCTGATGGATACGGACAGCGTTTCCTACTATGCAACCTTCGATAACAAGGGCGTAGGCACTCTCATCGGCAAATATGTGGAAAAGAACCTCGGCTTGGCTGAGGGCAAGGGCCCCTACAATGTAGAGTTCTTCGCAGGCTCCCCTGATGACAACAACGCTCACTTCCTCAATGACGGTGTCTTTGAGGTGCTCCAGAAGTACATTGACAATGGCCAGCTGGTAGTTCCTTCCAAGCAGACCGACTTTGATACCATCTGCACTCTGCGCTGGTCCCAGGAGACTGCTCAGCGTCGCATGGAAGACCTGATTTCCGGTTATTACACCGATGGCAAGAAGCTGGATGCAGTCATCTCTCCCTTTGATGGCATCAGCTACGGCGTGGCCGCTGCCCTTGAGGGCGCAGGCTATCAGGTAGGCAAGAACTGGCCGCTCATCACTGGCCAGGATGCCGAGCTCATGGCTACCAAGAATATCATCTCCGGCAAGCAGACCATGACCATCTTCAAGGATACCCGTACCCTGGCTGACAAGTGCGTCACCATGGTGCAGGCCGTGCTGGAAGGCAAGACTCCCGAAATCAACGACACCAAATCCTATGACAACCACAAGCTGATAGTGCCTTCTTACCTCTGCACCCCGGTGGCAGTGGACAAGAGCAATTACCAGAAAGAACTGGTGGACAGCGGATATTATAAGGCTGACCAGCTGAAGTAAGGTACGGCTGTACTTTTCTCTGGTGCAGAGAAAAGTACCAAAAGAGACTGCGGCCGCGATTTTGTCCGTAAAATCGGACGGCCGCAAAACGCCCATCCATGGGCTGAAGTTTGAGTGGTCTTTAGGGATTACATGTATTGATGATTTAGCTTTCTTGATTTTCAGAAGGGCGGTGGTATAGCCGCCCTTCTGAAAACAAGAAAAATGTGCTCGTCCACATAACGGGAGGCGGCGGCATGGACAATATTTTGGAAATGCGCCATATTACCAAGGACTTCTCCGGGGTGAAGGCTCTGGACGATGTGAATCTGGTGGTGCGGCAGGGGGAGATACACGCGCTCTGCGGCGAAAATGGTGCAGGCAAGTCTACCCTGATGAATGTGCTGTCGGGGGTTTATCCTTATGGCAGCTATACAGGGGATATCGTGTATAAAGGTGAGGTTCAGAAGTTCAATGATATCAAGGCCAGCGAGAGGGCAGGCATCGTCATCATCCATCAGGAGCTGGCGCTTATCCCTCTGCTGACGGTGGCTGAGAATATCTTTATCGGCAATGAGAATCTGAAATATGGCCAGGTCATCGACTGGGAGGAAACCCAGCGCAGGGCAGCAGAGGTGCTGAAGAGCATCGGCATGCATGAGAATGTGAACCGCAAGGTAGTAGACCTGGGCATGGGGCAGCAGCAGATGATTGAGATTGCCAAGGCCTTGGCGAAAAATGCCCAGCTCTTGATTCTCGATGAACCGACTTCGGCTCTCAATGATGAAGAAAGCAATACCTTGCTGGAGCTCTTGCTGAAGCTGAAGCAGAAGGGGCTTACCAGCATCATGATTTCCCACAAGCTCAACGAGGTATCCCGGGTGGCAGACAGCATCACGGTTATCCGCGATGGACATACTATCGAGACTATCAAGCGTGACCACGGGGAGCCTATCGATGAGAACCGCATCATCAAAGGCATGGTGGGCCGTGAGCTCACCAATCGCTACCCGGAGCGCAAGGCTAAGATTGGCGAGACAGTCTTTGAGGTGAAGGACTGGACTGTGCATGATGAGGACGACCCCACCAGGGAGCGTTTGTCCCATATTTCCTTCAAGGTGAGGAAAGGGGAAGTGGTAGGCTTTGCCGGACTGATGGGGGCGGGCCGCACAGAACTGGCCATGAGCCTTTTCGGCCATACCTATGGCCTGGAAAGCTCAGGACACATCTACAAGAATGGCAAGGAAATCACCATGCCGGATGTGCAGAGCGCCATCGACCAGCATGTGGCTTATGTGCCTGAGGACAGGAAAACTTACGGACTGGTGCTCATAGACGATATCAAGTGGAACATGTCACTGGCCAGCTTGAAATCCCGCTTCTCCAAGAGTGGCATTCTGAAGCCCGATGATGAAATCCATGCGGCAGAGGAGTATTCCAGGAAAATCAATGTAAAGGCAGACAGCCTCACCCAGCGGGTGGAAAGCCTTTCCGGCGGCAACCAGCAGAAGGTGGTGCTGGCCAAGTGGATGCTTTCTGACCCGGATGTGCTGATTCTGGATGAACCGACCCGGGGCATAGATGTGGGCGCCAAGTACGAGATTTACACTGTCATCAACCAGCTGGCCGAGTCCGGCAAGGCAGTGGTGGTTATTTCTTCGGATATGGAGGAACTTCTGGGGCTTTCCGACAGGATCTATGTCCTGAACGAGGGTGAGATTGCAGGAGAGCTGCAGAAGGGCGAGTTTGATCAGGAAGCCGTCATGCGGATTATCATGGCACACAGCGCAAGAAGGGAGACAGCATAATGATGTCACAGGCAGCACAGATGGGCAATTCGGAAGCTCAGATGAAAGAGCACCTGAAAAGTCTCAAGGAATACGGCATGATTATCGCCTTGGTGGTTATTTACGCCATCTTCGCTTTCATGTCCGACTTCAAGAATGTTTCACCCATGAATGTGAACAACCTTATCATGCAGAACTCCTATGTCATTGTTTTGGCACTGGGCATGTTGCTCTGCTGCCTTACGGGCAATGTGGATTTGTCTGTAGGCTCGGTGGTAGCTTTCTCCGGAGCCATTGCCGCCATTATGGTAGTGGATTACCAGATGGCAATTCCTCTGGCTATCCTGGCCGCCATCGGCATCGGCCTTTTGGTTGGCATCTGGCAGGGGGTCTTCATATCAAAATTGGGAGTGGCGCCATTTATAGTCACTTTGGCAAACATGCTGGTGTTCAGAGGTCTTGCCCTGGTGGTACTGAACGGCCAGACCAAAGGCCCCCTGCCCCAGGAATTCACTCAGATTGGTGCAGGCTATATGCCCCAGTTCTTTACGACCATTGGCGGCACGAAGTTTGAGCTTTTGGCTCTCACTGCAGGCATCCTGCTTTCGGCTTTGATTGTTTTCATGGAAATCCGTTCCCGCCGCAACAAGGCGAAGAATGGCTTCGAGGTTCCTTCCCTGGGCGCTTCTGTCTTCAAGGTGGGCGTTTCTGTCGCCATCGTCAATTTCTTCACCGTGAAGCTGGCTATGTATATGGGCCTGCCGCTGGTGCTCATGATTGTGGCAGTTCTCGTGGCTTTCTATGCCTTCCTCACTAACCGTACCGTACCTGGCCGCCAGATTTACGCTGTGGGTGGCAACCGCAAGGCAGCAGCCCTTTCCGGCATCAAGGTCAACAATGTCATGTTCTGGATTTATGTGAACATGGGCATCCTGGCAGGCCTGGCTGGTGTCATCCTCACCGCCCGCAATGCCTCCGCTACGCCGAAGGCTGGCGACATGTTCGAGATGGACGCCATCGCCGCCTGCTACATCGGCGGCACTGCCGTCCCCGGCGGCGAAGGCACCGTGACTGGCGCCGTGGTAGGCGCACTGATCATGGGCGTGCTCAATAATGGTATGTCTCTGTTGGGATGGTCTGTAGATGTTCAGCGTGTGGTCAAAGGGCTGGTTCTGCTAGCAGCCGTAGCTATAGATTTGCACTTCAAGAGCAAGAAGAATAGTTAAGATTTTAGGAGTGTATTAAGTTGGCAAAGGAAGAAATCATAAAGGCACTTGAGGCCGGGGATACGGCCTTGGGGCTGGAGCTTGGCTCTACCAATATCAAAGCTGTATTGGTAGACGGCGAAGCCAAGGTCATTGCCGAAGGCAATTATGGCTGGGGAAATCAGCTGGTGGAAGGGATTTGGACATATTCTTTGGACGAGGTCTGGAAAGGCATCCAGTCCTGCTATGGTAAGCTCTCTGCGGAGGTGGAGAAGCAGTATGGCGTGAAGCTCACGAAAATCGGCAGCTTCGGCGTCAGCGCCATGATGCATGGCTATCTGGCCTTTGATGAAAAAGGGGAGCAGCTGGCCCAGTTCCGCACCTGGCGTAACAATATCACCGGGGAGGCTGCCAAGAAGCTCACGGAGCTGTTGGATTTCAACATTCCCCAGCGTTGGAGCATCGCCCATCTCTATCAGGCTATCCTGAATGGGGAGAAGGAGGTGCCAAGGATTGCTTTCCTTACCACCTTGGCAGGATATGTGCATTGGCGGCTCACCGGGGAGAAGGTGCTGGGGGTAGGGGATGCTTCCGGCATGTTCCCCATCGATGCAGCCACAGGCGGCTATGATGCAGGGATGCTCTTGAAATTCCAGCAGCTGACTGAGGTGAAAGGCTGTGGCTGGCGCCTGGCAGAGCTTCTGCCGCGGGTGCTTCGGGCAGGAGAAGAGGCAGGTGTGCTTACGGCAGAGGGGGCAAGGCTCCTTGATCCAAGTGGCAACCTGGAGCCTGGTACGGTCTGCGCTCCCCCTGAGGGCGATGCTGGCACCGGCATGGTTTCCACCAATGCTGTGCGTCCCGGCACTGGCAATATTTCCGTAGGCACTTCCGCTTTTTCCATGAATGTGCTCAATGCGCCTCTCGCTGCTGTCCATGAGGATATAGATGTGGTCATGACGCCGGACGGGGCAACCGTGGCCATGGTACATACCAATAACTGCACTTCTGACCTCAATGCCTGGGTAGGGCTTTTTGAGGAGTTTGCAGGGCTTTTGGGCTCTGATGTGAAGGGGGGCAAGCTTTACAGCCTGCTGCTTTCCCACACTAAGGAGGCTGACAGGGATGCAGGGGGGCTGCTGAATTACAGCTGCCTTTCCGGCGAGAATGTGACCAGAGTGGAGAAGGGGCGTCCTCTCTTTGTGAGGGGGCCAAAGGCCAAGATGCGTTTGCCCGAGTTTATGCTGACTCAGCTTTATGGGGCGTTGGCTCCGCTGGCAGTTGGCATGCAGGTGCTCACTGAGGAGGAGCATGTGGAGGCTGAGGCCATGGTGGCCCAGGGCGGCCTCCTGAAGACCCCGGAGATTGCCCAGCAGGCTTTGGCAGACCTTTTGGGTGTGCCCATTACCGTCATGGAGACGGCAGGCAGCGGCGGTCCTTGGGGCATGGCAGTGCTGGCCTTGTATCTCAGGAAGAAGAATGAGAATGAGAGCCTGCCGGACTTTTTGGAGAGGGCTATCTTCGCCGAAGCCAGGAGCACGACACTGCCTCCTAAGGCCGAGAGCAGGATAGGGGCTAATGCCTACCTGCGGGCCTATAAAGAAGGGCTGGAGCTGGAGCGGGCTGCTGGGAAATTTGTTGGAGAGTAGCGGTGGAGCAGGAGCGCATTTCCTCCGTCCTGGCAAATGTCGGACAAGGCTAGTGACGGCTCTCCGTTACTGGCTCCAGCTTCGCTTGTCGCCCCCTGCTTGAGCTGTCTAAAAACTTTTTCGGCGTCCGCCACCCCTTTGGGGAGCGCCAGGACTACGGAAATACACCCCTGTCTACCCCCTGATGGCGGGGGATGTGATAACTGTTACACCTGTTATTAGCTCGTTCTTGTCCGCCCCCTTGGGGGCGGGGGACCGCGAAAGCGGTGGTGGGGGGACAAATGGCATATTCTACGGCTTGTGAGTAAAGAATAATGTTTAAGCAAAGGAGTTTTTATCATGCTTAATGTACCTGATTATGAATTTTGGTTTGTGGCCGGCAGCCAGTTCCTCTACGGTGAGGAACAGCTGAAGAATGTGGCTCGTGATGCGGAAGACATCGTGAAGAAGCTCAATGACAGCGGCAAGCTGCCCTACAAGGTAGTGTGCAAGGGTGTTATGACCACCGCTGACGGTATCACCCAGTTCATGAAGGATGTGAACTACCACGAGGAAGTGGCAGGCGTCATCACCTGGATGCATACCTTCTCTCCGGCCAAGAATTGGATTCGCGGCACAGTGCTGCTGCAGAAGCCGCTGCTGCACCTGGCTACTCAGTATCGTCAGGATATTCCTTATGACACCATCGACTTTGACTACATGAACCTGAACCAGAGCGCCCACGGCGACCGCGAGTACGCTTACCTGAACTCCCGCTTGCAGCTGAAGAACAAGATTGTCTACGGCTTCTGGGGTGATGAGGAAGTGCAGGCTGAGATTGCCAGCTGGCAGGATGTGGCTGTGGCCTATAACGAGAGTTTCAAGCTGAAGGTGTGCCGCTTTGGCGATACCATGCGCGATGTAGCTGTCACCGAGGGTGACAAAGTACAGGCGCAGATCCAGCTGGGCTGGACGGTGGACTACTGGCCGGTGGGCGACCTGGTAGAGGTCATCGATGCCGTCAGCGAAGAGGATATTGATCGCTGCTATCAGGAGTTGCGGAACAAGTATGACCTTGCTCCCCAGCATAACGATGCTGCCAAGTTCACCGAGTCTGTGAAGTATCAGCTCCGTGAGTATCTGGGCATCAAGAAATTCCTGGACGACAGGGGCTACACTGCTTTCTGCACCAACTTCCAGGATTTGAAGGGCCTCAAGCAGCTGCCGGGCCTGGCTGCCCAGCTCCTCATGGCTGAAGGCTATGGCTTCGGCGCTGAGGGCGACTGGAAGCATGCTGCCCTTACCCGTCTCTTGAAAATCCTGGCTCACAATGACCGCACTGTGTTCATGGAGGATTATACCCTGGATCTTCGCAAGGGCCACGAAGCCATCCTGGGCGCCCATATGCTGGAGGTGGATCCCACCATTGCCAGCGACAAGCCCAGGGTAGAGGTGCACCCGCTGGATATTGGCGGCAAGGATAACCCTGCCCGCCTGGTGTTCACCGGCGCAGACGGAAAGGCTGTGGATGTCACCGTGGCTGACTTCCGCGAGGGCTTCCGCCTGATCTACTACCCCGTTGACTGCCGCAAGGCTGAAGCGGAGACTCCCCACCTGCCCGTAGCCAAGCAGCTCTGGACTCCCACCGTGGGCCTCAGGAAGGGCTCTGAAGAGTGGATGAAGGCCGGTGGCGGACATCACACTGTCCTTTCCTTCACTATCACCCCGGAGCAGCTTCACGACCTGGGCACCATGCTGGGCATGGATTTGGTAGAAATCCTTTGATTTTGCTTTCCCACAATTCTCTTTCTCAATAAATTCCAGCACAAAGGGGCTGTTGCAAGAGTATGATTTCACTTATCCACAGCCCCCTTTTCCTTGTTAAAGCATAAGAAGTACCTATT
>SVBX01000019.1 GCA_015058655.1 Pseudoselenomonas ruminantium | reverse complement strand
ACGTTTCGGCACTCGTTTCCTATGACTGTACTCGCTCTGCGACATGACAAGCACCTCCTCACTCCAGTGAACTCCTACATGTCTATTGTATCTTATGACAGGACATTTGAGAAGAGCGGCAATAAATCAGTATTTCCTTAGCAGCAAATAACGGAGCCGTTCAGATATCATTCTTCACAGCTCCGTTATTTGCTATTTTAATATTAACGCTTATCTTATCAAAACATCTTTCCTAACAAAAACCAAATCCGCTGTTTGCTTTCTGCGTTGTTGGAAAGACCTTCTCCCAAACCAATGCGCCGCGCATAATCTAAACGGGCAAAACAATCCTCCGATTTCATGTAAGTAAGCCCGATGCCCCAACCTTGCAAGGTTTGATTGCCAGAACCGTTCTTTTCGGTATTGACGTGTCCGGCATCGTAGTACAGACTAAAAGTCAGCCCTGGCAATTTCGTGCGATAGCGAAATTCTATCGTGCCGAGAAGTCCCTCGTCTCCAGACGCTTCCCCCTGCGGATAGGCTCTGACGCCTCGCGCACCGCCTAGGTAAATGTGTTCGGAACTGTCTAGTTTACTCCCCGCCAGCTGTCCCGATAGTTTCATCATTACATCAAATGGCCCGCCTAATTGCTGCAGTGCGGTTACATCTATAGTTGCCTTGCTGAAGGCTCCTTTGGTATGGCTTGCAGTGGCTATGGTATCGGCAATGGCCGACTTCGGGGTTACGGTTCCAGCGTGGAAGTTGGCGTTGTACTGAATGGCGCTGTGGCGAGAGCGTCTCGTTCCGTCAAGGCCAATGCTGAAAGATTGGGTATGGCGGTCGCCTATGTCCAGTCCGTTATATTCGTCCTTCAGTTGGCGATGATTGAAGGCATAAACGAGATTCGTCGAATTAGCGAAGGTATTCACCAAAGGTGTTCTGCCGTATAGTGTGAAGGTGTCGGATTTGCCTTCCACGCCCAACTGGCTCCAAATGCTGCCCAATTCATAATCGGAGTGGCTGTAGCTTATTCCCAGAGTAGTCATGCTATGCCCAACGGGGATTTCGTAAGAAATATTGCCGCCGTATTGCTTGCCGTTGGAGATTAACGCCCCTAGGCTTAGTTTGCCTCCTGTGCCGCCTAAATTCTTCCAGTCGGCCTGCAAACCGTAGCGGTAACGTCCGGTTGATTGGTTGCCGTAGTTTTCCGCATAGAGGACGTAGGATTGCGGCTTGCGAGGGGTGAGACTGACGGAGAGCGTACTGGTTCCCGGTTTCTCTCCGGGGGCAAGGATAGCGTCCGCCCCTATTCCCGGAATGTCCCGGAGGGTGCGCAGCGATTCTTCCAGTTTTCCCGCCACGATGATGTCTCCGCTATGGAGTTTCGCAAAGGGACGATGGGCAACATTGTCTTTCAATACGCCGTTGGTTTCGATGTGGATGTTTTCGAAGCGTCCCGGCTCATATTTGATGAGGAGATGTCCCTCTTTGGCAGTCTGTTCCGGGATATAGGCTAGCGCGGCAGGGTAGCCGTTATTTCTGGCGTACTGAGTGAGTTGTTCCAGCGTTTGATTAAGTTCGATGGCAGAGATTTCCCGCTGCAAAATATTTTTGGTAATGGCAGCCAGTTCCGTGTCATCCAGATTCATACCTTCATGTTCCACCTGTGTGGCGGTAAGGGTAAAGCGAATTTGGGGAACGGTGTTCTCCTGTGTGATGGTCTGGTTTTCCAATTCCAACTCCAATTCCAACTCCCACACCAACTCCCACTCCTACTCCCACTCCAATTCCTACTCCAACTCCCACACCAGAACCAACTCCTGCTCCCACGCCTGAACCGACTCCTGCTCCTACACCGGCCGCTGAATCAACCCCCGTGCAGGTCATAGAAAAACGCTTAGCCGAAAGGGGAACCAGCGGACAACAGCTGCAGGAAGCTATTGCCACGGCTACCGCGCAAACCACAAACTCCGTCATCGCCACCAACAAGGAAAAAGCTGACGACAACCGCGCCTCATTGCGACCCATTATCAACAACGCTCAAGGCGTAAACTCAACTTGGAACACAGAAGGCTTGCTCACGTACAAGAACAACGGCATCAACCCGCCCAAATCCATGAGCACTGCCGAAGTGGCCCGCCGGGAAAGCAGCACCAACGAACCGAAAGCTGCCAATTCTGACACGGCAGGGACACAGGACAACGGCAGTAGTGAAGAAAACAACACTGAAGATAAAAAATAAAAAAGAGGTGCTGGGGCTATGCTCCCTGCAAGAAATCCAGAGAGTATAGCCCCAGCACCAAAAACAAAAAATCGAGGTAAAAGATATTGCATACGACCAAAAAAAATAGTCTAGCTTTAGCGATGTCGATAACGTTTTTAGCCTTGCCTGTAATGAGCGAAGCAGCTCCGGCTGTTGGCACTCCCGGCGAAGATATTCCCCGGCAGGACGAACAGGCAGAAACCGCTTTGGAGTTGGAATTGGAGTTGGTGTGGGAGTTGGTGTGGGAGTAGGAATTGGAGTTGGAATTGGAGTTGGAATTGGAGTTGGTGTGGGAGTTGGTGTGGGAGTTGGTGTGGGAGTTGGTGTGGGAGTTGGTGTGGGAGTTGGTGTGGGCTCCGGCGTTGGCGTCGGTTCAGGTGTGGGTGTAGGTGCGGGCTGTGTGATAGTGGAATTCGTACTGGAAATATATGTGATGGCGTAGTTGTCAGCGTTATTGCCGTCTGTGACGGTTACATCCTTGAGGTGCAAGGTTTTTCCCGTTCCTATTTCGGCATCGTCAAAGTAAAACGTGCCGCCGCTGGCGCTGTCTCCGTTGAAGATTACGCCGTTGGTTACAGCATAGCTCGCGCCCGGGGCTGTCGTTTCCCCGTCGTATTCCTTGGAGTAGTCATTTACCGTAAAAGTCAAGGGGGCTTGGGTGATGGTGCCTTTGCCCGTGCCGGTGGTGGCTAAAGCGTAATTACCGGCTTTATTGCCACTCCATGTCAGCGTATATGTCACGTTTTTATCCGTTCCCACATTCTTGTCGGCGTATGTTCCCGTTATTGCGGCGGTAACGTCATTTACATCATCGGAAACAATGCCGTACAGGGAAGGCGTGGTGATGGCGGAGGTGATGTTATCCGTTCCGTCATAGGTCTTTGTCACCGTCTCAAAGTTGCCTAAGCTGACAGGGCGTTTCTCAATGACAAGTTGAGCCTTGCCATTTGCATTTACTTTGATATTGTAGCCCTGCTGATTGGAATAAAGGAGATTGTGTAAGTTCTCATAATCATAGGTTCCGACATTGGTGTGAGAAGGCAATGTAACGCCGAAAATTTTCTCGGAATCTATATTGGCCAAGTTTGGTGCTACGCTGTGCGGTTGTCCGTCATAGGTGACAGTGACGTTGTCGGTGGTATAGCTAAGATCCAGCGGCGTGAGGAAGGTCGTCAAGAGCGGCGCTGTATGCCCTTCGTAGATGCGCCAAGTGGAAGGCGTGTCCTTGCCTTCTGTGTCGATGGCAAAGCCCGTGAAGGTTGAGGCCTGCTTTATTTCAGCTTCGGTTTTTAGTGTTCCCGCAGTACCTCCGCCTTGGGTATAGAAAGCGTTGGTCACATTAGAAGAACCAGTGCCGACAATACCGCCAACATTCGCTGAATTATTCGTACTGGTAATCGCGCCTGTGTTATAGACACGGGCTATTGTTCCTTGGTTGTAGCCGGCAATGCCGCCAACATTATCCTTACCCGTAATAGCACCCTTGTTGTAAACATTGGTTATGGTGCAACCACCCTTATTGTAACCGACAATACCGCCAACATTCTTCGCGTCACTCGTTATATGGAGTTCGTTATAGACTTGGTCTATTTTACCTTCGTTGTAGCCTAAAATGCCGCCAACGTAGCTCTCAGTCTGTGGCAAGTTAATCGTCATTTGACCCGTATTGTATGCCTTGGTTAGATCAATAGTCCAGTTACTAGAACCGGCAATGCCACCAACATACATCGCCCCTGTGCTCTCAATATCGCCGTTGTTGTATATGTTGGTTTGTTTACCGCCAACTAGGCCGCCAATGCCGCCAACGTACTGTGCATTAACACCCACAACTTTGCCTTTGTTGCAAGCGTTGGACAGGCTGCCTATGTTACCGGCAATGCCGCCCACCATTCCCCCAGAGTTGTTATCACCGGTTATCGTTCCGTAGTTGGTGACATTGTCAGTCGTTGCTCCGCCATCACCGCCTAATATCCCGCCAACGTTGCCTTTAGTTACTGTTATATCACCTCTATTAACAGAATTTTTTATCTGACCTTTGCGACCACTCTCCTCAGAATCTTGCCCTACGATGCCTGCTGTATCTTCGCTATGATTGGATGTAACCGTAGCCCAATTTATTGTCCTATCAACAGTTCCAGTGTTACGTCCTACAATACCGCCGCTATGATGAGTATCAATTCCATTTATAATTACGCCTTCATTAACAACATTTCGCAGAGTGCCATGATTTTGACCTGCAAAGCTGCCATGCTCTCCACGTCCAGTTCCATCATAAGGAGTTTGGGAATCCGCAGTCACCTTTCCGCTTTTCAATACTAGATTTTCCACTACTCCACTTGCTCCGATGCTATTGAACAATCCTATACCCACATGGGGATTTCCGTTTCCGGTATTTGGGACACCTTTGACGTTTATATAGAGATTTTCGATACTATAGTTCAAACCATCGAATTTGCCCTTGAAACGGGCAGAATCATTGCTCTGCGAAGTTCCCCCAATGGGCGTGAAGTTGAAGCCGGTATCCGTATCTGAAGGCGGTTCCAGGACAATGTCATTCGCCAGCATATAATTGCCGTTGAGTGCAATATTCTGAAGCTCTTCTTTGGTGCTGATGAGTGTGTAATAAGTGGGAGAGGTGCTGCCCGTAACAAGAGTGAGTGTGTTATCGTTTGTCCGGCCTACGTGGAAGGCATCGGTGTTCGTTGCCGTAACTTTTAGCGTAGTACCTGCCGTTACTTTATCCACATTCTTGAACGTGATATTGTTGCCCTCAACGGTGATTTCCTGAGCAGCAGTGAACGTGCCTCTGTTTACCACGTCCCCTTTGAAGGTGGTGGTGCCGTTCAGGGCATTCATGGCGGTGGTGTAATCTGCAAGATTCCCGGAAATGTCGGCGGTGGAAAGGTGCAAACTCCCCACATTTACGCTTGCCCCGTCCCCAAACAAAATGCCGTTGGGGTTCACCAAATAGACATTGGCGCTAGCGCCGTTGATGGCTCCCTCAATCACTGACTGATTGTTTCCCAGCACCACATTCAGATAATCGTAGCTGCCGTTGAAATTTACTGTCTGCCCGGAAGCAATGGAAAAATCCTGCCAAGTAATGAGATTGCCCGCTGCTTGACTGGTAATATCCATAGTATTTCCATTGGTTTTAAAAGTGGCTGTATCACTGAGCCCTCCTGTGGGAAGAGCCGAAGCCGTCATGCTAATGCTGAATGTCCCAATCATCAGCGCCGTCATCACACCTAAACGTACTTGCTTGGAGATGAATGGATTTTTCATAGTCTGCACCCCTTTTCGTTGCTTTTATTCGAGGGGTTTACAAGCTAAAAAATGCACATCTGTCCCCCCCGAGGACGCTTTGGGGTACAGACTTCCTAAGGGATAAATCTTATTTCATTTAACATCATTTATAGTGCACTTGTCAACAAAAATTTGACACAAAAATAAAAAGAATCAGTCATAAAGAACGAATCGTTGTACAAGATTCATCAACTTTTCTGACATCCTCCAAGCTTGTTAGACAAACCATGCCATCAATAATGCAGATGAGATCAGCAGATGGGCATGTGACGTTCCCGATACTGCTTCGGCGTCAGGTAGCCTAAGGAATAGGCTGGCCTCTGTTCATTGAAGAAAAGAATGTAGTCATCCACCTCCTCCTTGACCGGTTTCTCGCCGGTCACATGCAAGTCCATGAACAGCTCCGCCTTGATCCATCCATTGATGGACTCCATAGCGGCATTGTCTGTGGGTGTCCCGGCACGTGACATGGACCGGGTTTTGCACCCCCTAAGTCTCAAAACATCTTCCCCGCCATGAACCACATTCTCTGACGGCTTGCGGCGTCCCGGCTCATGAGCTCGTCGCCGCCGATGCGCCTTGCGTAGTCAAATCTCGCGAACCAGTCCCCGGGGCGGGTGTAGGAAAGCCCCAATCCCCAGCCCTTGAGGGTCATGTTGCCATCGCCCCCGGATTTGGTGATTTCCACATGACCGGCATCGAAGTAGGCAGAGAGGGTCAGCCCCTTGACGGGGGTATGGTAGCGCAGTTCCAATGTCCCCAACAGCCCCTCGTCACCGGAGGCTTCCCCCTGGGGATAGGCTCTTACGCCGTGGGCGCCGCCCAGGTAGATATGCTCGGAGCTGTCCAGATTGCTGCCCGCTTTTTGCCCGGAGAGTTTCAGCAGCATGTCGAAATCCCTGCCAAGCCCCTGCACTGCGGTCAGGTCGAGTGTTCCCTTGGTAAAACGCCCCGTGGTGTCTCCGAGCCGACCAAGTTCCTCGGCTGCCTCGGAGTCCGGGACAAGGGTGCCCGTGTGAAGTCCTGCCCGGTAGCTGAGGATGAAGTTTTTCCCGCGGGATAATCCGTCCATCCCCAAGTGGAAAATATGGCTATGCTTCTTCCATGAGAAATCGAACCGTTTCAGTTCGTCGGTGATGTCCCGATAGTCATAGCCATAGGTGAGGGCAAGGGAGCTTTTCGCCGTATGCCAGAGGGGCGTCCGTCCGAAGATGCTGTAGGTGTTCGTCGTGCCCTGTGCCCCAAGCTCCTGCGCATCTGCTCCCAGTTCGTAGTCCGAGCGGGAAAAGCCGATGCCGAGTTTCGTCGCGCTGTGCCCCGTGGGGATTTCCATGGAAATATTGTAGCCGTGTTGGTTTGCATTGGAAATCAGGGTGCCGAAATTGAGCTTGCCGCCCGTGCCGAAAAGGTTGCCCAGCTCCCCCTGCAGGCCGTAGCGGTAGCGTCCCGCCGTCCGGCTGCCGTAGTTCTCAGTGTAGACGATGAGGGAGTTCTTCTTGCCCTTTGCCACCTTCACCGTCAGGTCGCTGGTGCCTTCCTCCCTGCCGGGGGAAAGGACACCATAGACCTCGATGCCGGAAAGCTCCCGAAGATTTTGGAGCGCCGTTTCCAGTGTACGGCTCTTGATGATGTCTCCCGCGTGAAGCCCGGCAAGGATGCCCTCGGCCACGGAGTCCTTCAGGCCGCTGTCGTTTTCGACCGTGATGTTCCCGAAACGCCCCGGCGCAATCCTCACCACGAGACTCCCCTCCACGGCAGTCTGGGGCGGGATATAGGCGGTGGCGGCGGGATAGCCCTTTTCCCTTGCGTAGCGGGTGAGGGCAGAAAGTTCCTCGTGAAGCTCTCCTATGGTGACTTCCCTGCCGATGATGCCATCGGTGATGGATTTTATTTTCTCGTCGCTCAGGGGCAGCCCCTCATGCTCCACACGGATGGCCGAGAGCGTGAAACGCTCTTCTCCCCCCTGGGGCGATTCGCTTTCGAGATCGCTGCTCAAAGGGCTTTCTTCCTTTGCCGGAGCTTCCGGGATGCTTTCCCCCGGCGCGGGGACGGCAGGAGCCGCCCAAAGATGCCCCGGCGCAAACAGGGCGGCGGTCAGCAACAGCCCGCCCAAACCGGTAGATTTATGTGTCATATATGTCATTGCCTCCGTTTCTTGCTGGACGATGAAACAGGAAAAATCCTGCCCGCGAGGCTTGCCCTCTTGGGCAGGATTTTTGTCTGGTGTCCGTTCTCTTACCGCTTCTTTTTCTCGTCGCTTTCCTCTGCGCTCTCGTCAGCGCCGCCCGCCGTGCCGGTATCGCTCGCGAGGTTTTCCTGCCCGGCTTTGCTTTCACGGTCGGTTTCGGCGATTTCCGTGCCGATGGCAAGGTCGGTGGCCTCTACCGCTTCTTCCAAGCTGCCGATACTGCCTGCAGCGGATTTCGTTTCGGTGTTCGGCGCGGTCGCGGCGCTCTTTTCACCGCTTCCATGCTGGAGGACGCTCAAGGCGTGGCCGATGCTTTCGACGCTCATGGCATCCTTGGGGGCGGAGTTGTTTTCGTTGGATACGGCAAGGAGGCCGCCCGCCGTCAGGGTGAAGTCTTGGGCGTTCGCCGCCGTCTCGACCGCCGCTGCGAGAGGCGCTGCCGCCGCGTTTCCGCCGCCGTTCATCGGCTGCTCCGCAATGTTCGTCGGACGCACATTATCGGCAATATGAGTCATTTCTGCCGTCGCCCCTGCCGCGGCCGCGGCGGCGATGGTTTCCGTTTCCGTCACCGTCGCCACAATCACAGGTTCCGCTGCCGCCAACGGAGCCGGGGGGTTCGCGCCTGTCTCGGAGGTATTGCCGCCGGAGTTCGGCGTTGTGCCGTTGGTGTTGCCGCTTGGTGCAATCGGTGTCGGCACGGTCGGCGTGGTTGGATTCGTGGGCGTGGTACTGCCGGTATTGCCGCCGGTATTGCCAGTGTTACCGCCGTTGCCGCCGCTCGGTGCGCTCGGTGTCGGCGTGGGCGCGGGCGGGACGTATTTCGCCGCTATGGTAAAGGCTGTGGCGTTTGCCGCCGCGTTGTCGAAGGTGTAGTTTGTGCCGTAGTCGCCGCTTGTCAACGGAGCCGCGCCGTCGATGGACAGCGTCCCCGTGACCTTGTAGCTGCCCACCGCCGCCGCTGCCGGATTGTCCAACGCGAAGGAAAGCGTATCGCCGCCGTCCAGTCCTTCGCCCGCCACGAAGCCCGTGACGCTGCCGCTCCACGCCGTCGGCGTCGCCTCGCCCTCGGCGATGGTCTGGGGCGTCGCCACCAGTTCCAGCGCCTTGCGGGTGATCGTGCCATTGTCAGCATTCACATACGTTTGCGCGAGACGGTAATTCTGCGCCTCCGTGCCCGTCAACGCTATATTCGTATATGCGACCCTCTTGCCCGTGCCCACATTCTTATCTTCGTAAGCGACGTCTGCCGTCACGCCCACCTTTCCTTTATCGGCGTCAATCAAGCCCCAAAACTCCGCCTCACCCGGCGTGGCGCTCGTCGTGCCGTCGTAAGTCTTGGTTATGGGCTTGAATGTCACTTGAGCATCCTTCCGGTTGATGGTGCTGGTCGTGTTCGCCGCGTAGGTCACGTTGTAATTGCCGCCGTTGTTGCCGTCGATGACGGTCACGTTCGACACCGTGACGGTCTTGTTCGTCCCCGCGTTCTTGTCGGTAAAGGCGAAGTCGCCGCCGCTGATGACGTCCGTGCCGAACATCTCACCGGAGATAACTTTCGCCGCCGTACTCGGGACCGTTGTCGTGCCGTCGTAAGTTTTCGTGACGGCGTCGGTGGAAATGGTTATATTGGCTTTCGCAATCGAGCCTTTTCCCTCGGCGGTGTTGGAGACAAGCGAATAATTCGCCGCGTCCGTGCCGGAAAGAGCAACACCCGTATAGTTGACGGTCTTGTTTGTTCCGACGTTCTTATCCGCGAAATTCGCCGTTCCCGTAATCGTTACCGTATCGCCCGTCACAATGCCCGTCGATGAGCCTGTACCCGCCGTTACGCTCGTCGCGCCGTCGTAGGTCTTGGAAACGTCGGCAAAGATAGCGGTGATTTCTTTCGCGGTGATGTCGCCTTTTCCCTCGGCAGTAGCCGCAACGGTATAGTTCCCCGCGTCCGTGCCGCCAAGCGTCACGCCCGTATATTTGACTGTCTTGTTCGCGCCGACGTTCTTATCCGCGAAATTAGCCGTTCCCGTAATCGTTACCGTATCGCCCGTCACCACGTCCGAGAGCGTCCCCGCCCCCGCTGTAGCACCCGTCGTGCCGTCGTAGGTCTTGGTAATATCGGCAAAGGTGGCAGTAATTTCCTTGGGGGAAATATTGCCCGTAGTGGTGCCGTCAGCAGCAATCATGTAATTCTTCGCCTTCGCGCCGGAGAGGGTCAGCCCCCCATAGGTCACGGTCTTGCCCGTGCCCGCGTTCTTGTCCGCGTAGTTCGCCGAGGTGGTGGATACCGTCAGGGTGTCCCCCGTGACTACGCCGGACAGGTTCGCCGCCTCTATGGTAGCGGTGTCTGTGCCGTCATAGGTCTTGTTTACGTTTGTTACGGTCAGTTCCTTCGGCGTGACACGGGTCACATCGCTTACCCAGTCGATGCCGTAGGCAATACCGCCTGTCTGCGCTTGGTTGGAAGTTTCCTTAGAGGGATTGTAGTGCGTCCCTACGTCCCCGGTGGCGGTGCCGTTATACTCTACTTCGCCGAGGTAATTGTCCTTCACGGTCAAAAACCTTGCCAGCAGGGGCCTGGTCTTCCCCTCGTAGATGCGCCATGTCTTATTCTTGCCGCCCGTGCTGGAAATGCTCCAGTTGGAGAAGGTGGCGGCTTGTTTCATGTCATCAGCAACAGATTCATACGTTCCCCCCTTTGCTTTATAATCAGCCTTGTCTTTCGCATAATAATAGGAATTGCTTACGGTTCCATCGATACTGCCATACGAATTATCCCCCGTAATCCCTCCTGTATGATTCGTATACTTCCCCGATACAGTTCCACTGCCGTGATAGGCATAATTGATTGTTCCCGCACTGTTTAACAAAGCATTCCGTCCCGCGATGCCGCCGGCAAAGTAGCCGGTGATACCGGCCGCATTGTAAACGTCCCATATCTTTCCGCCATTTCCTCCCGCGATGCCTCCGGCATATAGGTTTACGCTGCCGCTTTTGGCACCCATGACTTCTCCCGCATTATAGGACTCATCGATGATGCCTTTGTTCATGTTCACCCCGGCAATGCCGCCGACGTAGATGTAGGGATTGCCCGTTACGCCCTCGGCTAAGGTCACCGTGACCTTGCCCAGGTTCCTCGCCCCGATGATTTTGCCGTAATTTGCGGCGACGATGCCCCCCACGTTGACATCCTTGTTGGTTGTCATCGCCACCGTCATATCCCCCGTATGCCAGACATTTTCTATGCGTCCATAGTTTTCAAGCGCCAAGGCACCGTCGCTCACATTTTCTCTCGAGCAATTCTCCGTACGGATGCCGAGATTTTTCACTACGCCTTTTGCTTGTATTTTATCAAAAGGCCGAAAAACCCCTGCGGGCAGCGTTATGGTATGCCCCAAGCCGTCAAAGGTGCCATTGAATAAAGCTGCACCGTCAGTATTTTTCTCAACGGTAATATCATTTCCCAGCATATAGTTATTAGTTGTTATACCGCCATCTATTCTCGAATAATCCTCAGCGCTCGCCACCAGGATATACCAGTCAATGGCCTTATTGCTTGCCCAGTTGGTCGGCGTGGGAGCCGTCGGATTCGTAAAGCTGCCCGTTTCCTTATATCCCACCCGCAGCGTGTCCCCTGCCGTGAGATTCACCGTCACCTTGTTGGCACTGCCCGTCTTGTCCGTTACGTCAGCAATGTTCTTGAAGGTGATGTTGTTTCCCTCCACGGTAACGGAGTTCGCGTTCAAGTTGCCGAGATTGATGACGTCGCCCACAGCCGCGTTGTCGTTTTGGAGCAGTGCGCCCGTGGCGGTAGAATAGTTCGCCAGTTGGTCGGCGGTGAGATTTTTCGTCGAAAGATAAAGGCTCCCCACATTTATTGTCGCGCCGTCGCCGATCAAGATACCGTTGGGGTTCACGAGGTAAATGTTCCCGCCGCCCGTCAACATGCCGTAAATCTCCGAACGGGCGCTGCCCGTGACGTAGTTCAGGTAGTTGTTGGCGTCAAAGGCCACCTTCTCCCCTTTGGCGATGGAAAAGTCCACCCACTTGATGACGTTGTTTGTCGCCGTGCTGTTGATGCTCATATCCGCAGTGCCGCTGATGCTCACCGCCGCATCCTTGCTGTCTAAGATAGGATGGGCATACAGCACGGGCGCAAAGCCCAGCGTCCCTGCCGTCAGGGCGGCGCAGATGACGGCTGCCAAGCGGCGCAAATGTTTTCCTTGATAGCTTTTCCTCATTTTAATCCGTCCTTTCTTTCCAGCGGGGACAGAAGAAAGGCACTCCCTCCACGGCTTGCTTTTCCCTTTCGTCCCGCCGACTGTTTTTTATATACGAAAAGCCCATAGGCATAGCCGTCAACGTCAGCGAATCAATCTGCGCCCTACGGGCTTGATTTCTTCGGACGTTTTGACATGGGCGGCATTCGCGGAGCTAAAACTCCGATGCCGCTCCAACTTCACCTACGGGTGCTTATCCAAAAGAGAGCATCCGCGCACAGCAAAGGCCGGGGCGGGGTTTAGCTGCTGTGCCCCCCCGAGGATGGCGGGAGAAATGGCGCGGAATCTGCGGTTCGTCTTCATGGCCATGCCCTCCTGTGCGTAGAATTATAAGGCCATTGTTCCAGCTTTGTCGATAGACAAAGCTTCCTCTTGGCCTTTCAACGAGGCGGGAGATATGTGCTCACCGCCTGTTATGATATTCACCACCCCCACCTATAGAGGTGGGTGACATCTTCTTCCGAGTTATCCTGCTTGCAATAAAGCATAAAAGAAGGTGAATGTCAAGAGGGTTTGCAAAAGTGGTCGATTTTTCGTAAAAGTGGTAGAGAGTTCGCTTAGAAATGTCCATCACAGACGCACAACAAAAAAGCCCTCCCCAAATTTGAGGAGAAGGCTGATTTGTATGATTCTGACTTAACTTAATGACATTGCCTATAGAGGTGGGGGACATCTTCTTCCGAGTTATACTTTTTGCGAAAATGTTTGAACTCAGGCAGCACCCTTTGATGAAGCGCCGTCAGGTGTATTGACATACAACAGGCTTCTGCTAGAATGGGAGCAAAGAGAGAAAATTCCTACAGGAAAGGAGCGTTGACGATGGCAGAGAATATACGACAACTGCCCATTGGGGTGCAGAGCTTTGAGAAACTGCGCCAGGGGGGCTACATATATGTTGACAAGACCCGTTACGTCTATAATCTGGTTCACAGTGCAGGCCAATACTTCCTCAGCCGCCCCCGGCGCTTTGGCAAGAGCCTTTTCCTCTCCACCCTTGCGGCCTATTGGGAGGGCAGGAAGGAGCTCTTTGAAGAGCTGGCCATAGAGGAAATGGAGAAAGGCAATAAGGAAGCATGGCAGCCTTATCCTGTGTTTTACTTTGATTTCAACGGCGAGAACTATCAGCAAAATACTGCCCTGGAGGATGTACTGGACAAGATGCTGCAAGGCTGGGAAGCCATCTACGGCTGTCAGGCGCAAGGCACTTTGAGCGGGCGTTTCCAAAATCTCTTGGTAACTGCTGCCGAAAAGACTGGCTACCGCTGCGTGGTGCTGGTGGACGAATACGACAAGCCTTTGCTTGAAGTTCTGGAGAATAACGAATTAGAAGAACACAACAAGGCGGTATTCAAGGGCTTCTTCGGCACTCTGAAAAGCTATGACAAATACCTGCAGTTCGTCTTCATCACCGGTGTCACCAAGTTCAGCAAGGTCAGCATCTTCAGCGATTTGAACCAGCTGGAAGACATTTCCTTCGATGAAGCCTTCAGCGCCATTTGCGGCATGACTCAAGAGGAAATCAAAGCTAATTTCAAGCCACAGCTTCAGAGCCTGGCCGAAAAGAACCACTTGGCAGAAACAGACTGCCTGCAAAAACTGGCTGCCATGTACGACGGCTATCATTTCTACCCGTACTGCGAGGGTCTTTACAACCCCTTCAGCTTGCTCAATGCCCTAAAGAAAGGCAATTTCAGTGCCTACTGGTTCTCCACCGGCACCCCCACCTTCCTGGTGCGGCGGTTGAAAGCCATGCATTTCGATGTGCGGCAGTTCACCCAAAAGACTCTGGAAGCCAACGACAGGATGCTCTCTGACTACAGAGCGGACAATCCCAACCCCTTGCCGCTCCTGTACCAGACAGGCTACCTCACCATCGTGGACTATGACCAAAGGGCACAGCTCTACACCCTAGGCTTCCCCAACGAAGAGGTCAAATACGGCTTTTTAGAAAGTCTCCTGCCCGAGTACGCCCCCGAAGCGGGCTCCGGCAATGGCAAGGACATCTTCGCCCTGCGGCGCCGTATCCTGGCCGGTGACATAGACGGCATGAGGGACATCCTCACCGCCCTCTTTGCCAGCATCCCCTACACCACGGGTGATGCCCCCTTCGAGCATTATTTCCAGTCGGTGCTATACATGGTCTTCACCCTGCTAGGTCAGTTCGTGCAATGCGAGGTACACAGCAGCCGGGGACGGGCCGACTGCATAGTTGAGACTGAGCAGTTTGTCTACATCTTCGAGTTCAAGGTGGACAAACCCGCCCAGGAAGCCCTGCAGCAGATTGAGGACAAAGGCTACGCCGCCCCCTTCGCCGCCGACCCACGGCAGGTATTCAAGATTGGCGTGAGCTTCGACTCCGAAAAGAGAAGCCTGGCCGAATGGCTGGTAAATATTTGAGATCGGCACACAAAAAAGCCGCGGGGAAGACCACTCTCTTCCCGGCGGCTTTTTACGCCTAACTCATTCTTCCTCTCCCAACCAGGCTGCAGCAAGAGCCTCGTCGGCAGAGGCTCCTGCCTGCTCGGCACCGGTATACAATGAGGCATCAAAGCCCACAGGCACCCCCATGGCTTTTTCCAGGCTGGCCCGGGAAAGATTGTACTGATAAAGGGCCGTCATGTAGTTTGACCTGGCCTGGGTCAGCTTTTCCTGGGCATTGGTCACGGAAAGGAGGATATCCACGCCCTCCTCGTATCGCACCTGGGCAATGGTATAGCTGTCCTTAGCCTGCTTCACGGCCACAGCTGTCTCCTGGATGTTCTGCTCAGCCGCCTTCATATTGAGCCAGGCAGTGCGGGTCTCCAGCTGGATGGTCTTGCGGGTCTTGCGGGCCACGGCCTCATACTGGTCCACCACAGAAGCAGCCTGGCGCACATTCTCCGAGGTCACCCCGTTGTCAAAGAGGTTCCAGCTGACGGAAAGCCCTGCCTGCCAGTTGTTGCTGCGCTCACTGGCAAAGGGAGCGTTGCTGGCAATGCTCTGGGTGCCCACCCCCGTGACCCGGGGACGCCAGCCAGCCTTGGCGGCTTCCTTACGGGCCTGGGCGGCCTTGATGTCATAGTCAGCGGCAATGCCGTCAGGCCGGTGCTCCAAAGCGTAGGTCTCACACTCAGGCAGGTCCTTGTCATAAGGTTCGTAGGAAAAGTGGTCCAGGGGCTCCACATCCGTGTCCTGGGGCAGCCCCACAAGGCTGGCCAGGGTGGACTTGGCCACCTCCACAGCCTTTTCGGCATTCACCAGATTCTGCTTGTAGTTGGCAATGCTGACACTCATGGTGAGCATATCTGCCTCGGCCACCGCCCCTTCCTCAAACTGGGCCCGGATAAGGTCCAGCTGGGTGTGGCCCATGTCCACGGCATCTCTTGCCACCTGGGCCAGATTATCGTAGTGAAGGAGATTGGCATAGGCTTCGGCGACCTGATAGCGCACAGTCTGGCGAGTGTTTTCCACCGTCAGGTCAGCCTTGTTCAGCTGGTATCGCCCCGATTTGATTTGATTTTCCAACTGGCCCCCGGTGTAGATGGGCACGGAAAGACTCCAGCTGTTGGAAAAGGTATTGTCATAGGCATAGGAGCCCACGGTCTGTGTGCTATAAACCGGCAGCACGCCCAAGACCTTGCCTACCGCGACCTGCGCCGGATGAGGATCCCCATAAAGGGAATGTGACCTCCTGGCAGATTTGTAATCCCTCCCGCCGATGCGCAGGGCCTGGGCGTTCCAGCTGACGGTGGGTCCTTTGCTCCTGCGGGCAGCCTTCCAGGCATGCAGGGCCGCCTCCCTGCCCGCCTCAGCCCCTTCGATGGACTCATCAGCGAGGAGAGCCATTTCGATGCTGTCGGTAAGGGTCAGCCCTATGGCCTCAGCTGCGGCTGCGGGGCAGGGAAGTGCCATTGCACTGCATATTGCTGCGATTAAGAATAAGGATTTTTTCATTATATGTTCACCTTCCTGGACTGCCTGCCGGTGACCTGACGTTTCACCAAGTCTGCAAACAGCCCCCCCTTTGCCACTAATTCGTCGAAACTCCCCGTCTCTGCCACCCGGCCTTCGTCCATGACGATGACCCGGTCGCACTTCCTGATGGTAGACAGCCGGTGGGCCACTACGATGCGGGTGGATTTCAGCTTATCCAGGCTGCGGGTGACGATGGCTTGGGAGCGGTTGTCCAGGGCGCTGGTGGCTTCATCGAAGATGAGAATGGCAGGCCTGCCCACCAGGGCCCGGGCAATGAGGATGCGCTGCCGCTGGCCACCGGAGATATTGCTGCTGCCCTCGCTGATGACGGTCTGCATGCCCATGGGCATGGCGGCGATATCCTCGGCTATGCCTGCCGCCTCTGCCGCCGCCCAGGCATCGTCCTGGGTCAGCATCCTGGTCCCCACGATATTGGTGTAGATATCCCCCGTCATCAGCTGGCCATTCTGCAGCACTACTCCCATCTGGGAGCGCACCGAAGGCAGGGACAGTTCCGAAAGGTCCTGTCCGTCAAAGGTGATGCTGCCCCGCTTGGGTGTCTCAAAGCCTAAGAGCAACCGCACCAGAGTGCTCTTGCCGCTGCCGGACTTGCCCACGATGGCCACATTTTCCCCGGCGGTGATGGATAAGCTCACATCCTTCAGCACCTCGTCCCCTTCCACCTCCATTGTGCCGCCCTTGAGATCTGGCACTACATGCGTATAGGCAAAGGAGAGATGGCTGACCTCGATGGAACCGGTGAGTTTCCCCGCTTCCTGCTTTTCCTCCGTAGTCTCAGGCACCGCCTCCAGAATGGGGCGCAGGTTCTCTAGCTGGGGCTGGATGGCAAAGTACTGGCTGATAAGCCCCAGGGCCCCGCCGATGACCCCATTGAAGCTGGAGTAGGCCGCATTGAAGGCAATGAACTGGGCATAGCCGATGCCCGTCTGAACCGTCTTGCCGTCAGGGCCCACCTCATTCATGCCGTAGACGGCAATCCAGTAAAGAATCATGGTGAGCACAAAGGGCTGGATGCTGGCGATGATGGAGGTGTAGTTGTCCTGCCACCGCAGCTTCAGGCTCCAGTTCCAGTGCTCCCCGAAGGTCTGGGTCCAAAGGCTGAAGGCCTGTTCCTCCGCCCCCTGCACCCGGAACTTGGCAAGTCCTGCGAAAATCTGCTGCACAGTGCCTGCCGACTTGTTCCCCGCCTCGATGATCTTCCGCTGGAAGAACAGCACCCGCCGCAGCACCAGCGCCACGAAGAGGGAGTACAGGCCCCAGACAACAATGGCCGCCGCCGTCAGCTTGAAGCTGTAATAACACATGAGGAAGATGCTCCAGAAGGAGAAGATGAAGGAGAGGATGGAGGTGGCAAATTCCCCGGAAGCCAGGTTCTTGGCAATGCCTATGCCTCCCATGCGGCTGGCCAGTTCCCCCACGGTGAAACGGCGGAAGAATTTGGTGGGCAGGCTCATGAGCCGCCCCCACATGGCAGCCTCCGCCGCCGCCTCAATGCGGGTGGAAATGCGCATCACCGCAATGGAACGCACGATGGACAGGGCCGCCGTGGTAAAGCTGGTGACCATCAGTGCCTGGGTGACGGTGGCCAGCCCCTGTCTGTCTAAAATAGGAATGATATCCTGGAAGATGGTCTCGGTAATGATAGGGGTTGCCAAAGGAATAAGTCCTGCAAAGAGGCTGCACACCAGAATGGTGCGGTAATCCGCCAGCCAGCACTGACGGAACATGAACTTGATGAGGTCCCAGAGCTTCAGGGACCTGGCCGGGAAGCCCGCATAGCATTGAAAGGCGTCTTTGGCAATGTATTTGACAGTCTCCCCCGTGACCGCCAGCCCCTCGAGCCGGTCCGCAGAATACAGGCGGTAATGCTCCGGATCGACAGGCACCAGGGCCGCTATTTCCTTATCCTGACTGCCGGGAGGAGTGTAGAAACCCAGCAGGACCCCTGTATCTTTCTGCCACCAGTCCTCAGGCAGGGTCACCAGCCGCATCTGCATATTGCCCTTCTGCATGAGGCGGCGCAGGAGAGCCACATCGTCAAGGCCCTTGGCGCTCTCCGCCTCAAGGTTAATGGTCTCCGTAGGCATCCTGAGCTTCTCTGCCACCTGCCGCACGGCGAAAGTGGCATCCATGGTGAGCTTATTGCCGCTTTCTATCTCGCTATGGCCAGAGAAAAGCTGCTCCTCACCCAGCAGGCTCCTGATGCCGTTTTCCACCAACAAAGACTTGGCCATTTCCCGCCTGCGGATATGGCGAGCCAGCCGCTTGTCGCTGGCGCCGAAGCGCACCCCCAGCAGCATGGCCAGTATTTCCTCATGCTCCCGGAAGGAGGCTGCCAGTTCCTCATGGCTGCCTGCCTCAGCGAACAGTTTTTCCCTGCGCCAGCGCTGGAGCACATCGTCCCCTTTGTCAGCCAGGAGACGCAGCCAGTTGATCTTTATAAGGGCAGCAAACCAGCCCTCCATCAACAAGCGCAACTCTTCCAGCGCTGGCTGTTGCCAGGATACGAACTCCAGCTCTGCATCCTCCAGGACATAGACCTGCATGTGGATTTCCCTGAATTCGTCCAAAGCAGGGAAGGCCGCCTCACCCGGTGCCCTGTCAATCAGGTAGCACTGGTGAAAGGAAATGTCCTCCCCCGTCCTGGTGGTGGCATAGACCTCCACCTTGCCTGAGACAATGCGCCAGAAGCCAGTGTCCTCAGTGAGGAGGAAACGCTCACCGGCGAATAGTTTCTTCGATTCCATAGGGTTCCCTTCTAGGGCGTGTTGATTAAATGAACTTGGCCCAGATTTATGGGGATTGGCTGTCCATTGCTAGGCGACAAACCACAGGCATAGCGGGGCTATGTCGAGGATTTGTCAACGACGCAGGGACAGTCAAGACCCGTGAAGATGGGCTGAGTGAATTAATCAACACGCCCTAAGCTTGTTATGCTAATGCGTTCGGGGCAAGGGCATGGCACCGCGTCACTTGGAGTTTTTCCTGCGGAAAAATTCCACACGTTCCGCTTATGCCATGTCCCTGTCCCTCACTCCATCTGCTCCATCTCTTCGTTTTCCCGTTCTTCGATAAGACGGCTGTAAGGGCCGTCCTGCTCTATCATCTGGCGGTGAGTGCCCCGCTCCACAATCTTGCCCTGGGAAAGGACAATAATCTCATCACAATCCCTGATGGTAGACAGCCTGTGGGCCACAACCAGGCAGGTGCAGCCCCGGTGGCGGATATTGTCCAGCACCTGCTTTTCCGTGAGGGGGTCCAGGGCGGAAGTGGCTTCGTCCAGCACCAGGATGGAGGAATTCACCGCCAGGGCCCTGGCGATTTCCAGCCTTTGGCGCTGGCCGCCGGAGAAGTTCACGCCACCCTCCTGGATATTGGCCTCATAGCCACCGTTGAGCTTCAGGATATCCTCATGTATGCAGGCGTCCTTGGCCGCCTCCACGATATCGCTGCGACGGACAGTCTTGTCGAAGAGAGCGATATTCTCTGCCACTGTGCCGGAAATAAGGAAGATATCCTGATCCACAGCGGCCAGGGAAGCCACCACCACCTTGCGGGGAAGCTGCCTGCGGGGGCTGCCGTCAAAGAGCACCTGGCCGCCCCATTCCTCATAGAGTCCCGTGACAATCTTGGCAAGAGTCGATTTGCCGCTGCCGGAGGCACCTACCACGGCCACCCACTGTCCCGGTCGGGCGTGGAGGTCAAAATGCTCCAACAGTGGCCTTTCCAAAGGGCTGTAGCCGAAGCTCACATCCTTCAGTTCCAAATCCCCGGAGAGCCTGTCCTGCGGCACTGCCTTCTGCCCCTCCCCCTCCGGGAAGTTCAGGCTGTCCACCTCATAGCAGCGCACATCGTTGAGTCTCTGCATCTGCATTTCCGTGGTCTGCAGGGTGGAGCCCAGACCCACCAGCGCATTCACGGGTGCCTGGAAGCTGCCCATAAGGCTCTGGAAAGCCATGAACATACCTGCAGTCATGGCTCCTTCCATGATGGAGAAGCCGCCGATAGTCATGATGAGGGCACCGTTGACCCCCGCCAGCAGGGTGGGCAAGAGCTTCACGGACATGGCCCAGAGAGCCGTTTCCTGTGAAGCCATCAATACCTTGGTCTGATAACCGGACCACTTGGTGAAGAAATCCGCCTCATCACCGCTGGCCTTGATGGTCTCGATCATGCGGAGGCCGTTCATGGCCACCCCATAAGCCTTGCCCGCATCCTGCTGCATGCGCATATTCAGGTCTGTCAGGTGACGCCGCATAGCGAAGAACAAGGCTATCTCCACAGAGCTGAAGGCCACGCCGATAAGGGTGAGAGTCACATTGTACTGCAAAAGCAGCAGCAGGTAGAAAATAGCCACGAAAAAGTCCAATACCGCCGTGGCCGCAGGGCCGGAGAGCACCCCGGCAATGGACTGGTTGAAGCCCACGCGCCCTGCCACCTCAGCGGCATAGCGCTGGTGGAAGAACTGCATGGGCAGCTTTAAGAGGTGCCAGAAATAGCTGGAGGAGTCCGCCAGGGTCAGCTTCCGCTGCCACTGGGTCAGCACTACCGCCCGCAGCCAGGTCATGATGCCCGACAGCACGAAGGATACCGTCATAGCCAGACAGAAGTTGGTCATCCAGTCTGGATGCTTCCTGGTGAGGATATCGTCCAAAAAAATCTGACTCATGACCGGACCGGCCAGGCCCGGGATAATGGCGCATAATTCCAGTATGAGTATGAAGGTCATGGCCCAGCGGTCCTGCAGGAGTTTTTTCGCCATGTCCTTGAAGACATTGTAGCGGGCCCCTGCCTTTTGGAAATCCGGCCCCGGCAATATCTGCAGGGCCACCCCCGTGTAAGAGGTACGGAATTCCTCCCAGGGCACGGTACGCCGCCCCATGGCTGGGTCATTCAAATAGGCGCGGCCATCCTCGATGCCCTCCAGCACCACGAAATGGTTGAATTCCCAATGTATGATCAGAGGAAAAATATCGTCTTCTTCGTCCTCTGCCATCTCCAGGAGCTCCGCAGCTGTCAGGCGGTAGCCCTCTGCTTCGCAGTTCCGGTTGCGGGCGGCGCGGATGACGCAGCTGGCTTTCGAGCCGTCACGGTTCACGCCGCACTCAGCCCTAAGCTTCTCCAGGGGCACCCAAAGTCCCAGGTGAGCCAGCACCATGCCCAGGGAGGCCGCCCCGCATTCCGTGGCTTCCATCTGCAGCACCGTAGGGACCTTCACCCGCCGCCTGCTGTAGCCGAAGGTATTTTTCAGTTTTTCCAGCCAATCCATACCCTCACCTGCCCCTCAGCCACTGACTCAGCTTATAAAAAACCTTCTCAATGGGAGGCCGCCGCTCGATGATAACAGAGCCGGTGACAAAGCTGCCGGCGGTGATGGGCTTATGCTCCCCCACCTTGGAAGTCCAGAGGTAACCGGACTTGTCGGAGGGGTCTTTCACCAGATCGAAACTTATCTCCATCAGGGAGCTCTGCTGGGAGGAGAGAATCCACTGGGCCAGCTGCTCGTTGCCCAGGGTCTTCTGCATATTCTGCACAGAGACAGGGTACTGGGAAACAGAGCGCACGGTGCCCAAAAGGCTCCCCGTCTGTGACACGTCCACCCCATTGGGAGCCAGCTGGATGGTCTGCCCCTTCTCCACCCGCTTGCCCTTGGCCACGGGAATGTAGAGCACCCCCTTCAGGTGGCTCCTGCCCCCGTCAATGCGCACGGTGGCAACGGGAGTGCCGCTGCTTACCACGCTGCCTTCTTCCAACATGACTTCATCCACGGTGCCATTATAGGAAGAGTAGACATACTCTGTGGCTTCTTTCTGGTAGCGGCGGGAATCGAATTCCCGGACCCGGGAAGCGGCATCACGCATAGAAGCGGCCAGCTCCGGACCCAGCTGGGCCATGCGGGTGGCAGCCTCCTCCTGCACCATGCTCACATGGGCAATAAGCCCCCCCTTCTCCACCGTGTCCCCGGGGTGCACGTACAATTCGTCCAGAGTGCCCCCGGAAAGGGTGGAGATCTTCGCCACCCCGGAGGGATCCATGATAAGCCCCATGCCGTCAGCCTTCACTGTGAAGGAACCGAAGATAGACCAGATCACCACCGCCAGCAGCATCACCGCCACGGCGATAAGCCCCATCCAGCCAATGGGGGTGGTGATGGTCATAGTGGTGTCCAGCTTCTCCGGAGAGCGCATCTTGTCCAGGGCTTCCTTGCTGAAGATCTGGTTCCCGGTGCGGCCCCAGCGAGCTGCCGCACCCTCGTTTTTCTTTTCCTCAGCCATCATCTCTCATCCCCTTCCACATCAGCCTCCACCTTCATGCCATCTTCCAGGCCTTCAAAACTGCCTACCACTACCAGCTCGCCCGGCTCCAGGCCGGAGTAAATCTCAATGTATTTGTGGTCATCGGCCCCGGCTGTCACCTTCCGCCGGTGGATGATGCCCTCGCTGTCCACCACATACACTGCGTCATGGTCCTTGTCAGCCATGGCCGCCAGCGGCACCGTAAGTGCCTTGTAGGTACTGCCCATGCGCATGGTGATGCCCGTGTAGACCATGGCTTCCAAGAGCCCCGTGCGGTTGTCCACCGCCCACTCCGTGCGGCGCATATCCGCCGGCTCCGACAGGGGTGGCACGATTTCCTTCAGGACAGCCTTGATTTCCGTGCCCTGTCCCTTGTTGCCTGCGCCGTAGTCCGTATCATAGACCTTGCCAGCCAGCTTGCTGTTTGGGAATTTCAGGTACCCTGCCTCCCCCAGCTCCAGATGGTTGGCCTCAATGTCCTTCATGCTCAGGGAAAAGCGCAGCCAGTCAAAATTACCCACCAAAGCCACAGGGGTGCCTGGCTGCACATAGGAGCCCTCCCGCTGGTAGATGATCAGCACCTGCCCGTCCACAGGCGAAACCACATTGAGCCAGTCCTGCTGCACCAGGCACTGATCACGCTGGGCCTGGGCCTCCCGCAGGGAACCTTGGGCCGCCATGTACTGGGCCTCGGCCTCCTCGTACTTCTCCTTGGATGTAGCCCGGCGGGCCAGCAGCCGCCCCTGGCGCTGGTAGGCATTGTTGGCCTGAGCCAGAGCAGCCTCAGCCCGGCTGATGGCGCTTTCTGCCTGCTGGATGCGCAGGGGGATATTCTCGTTCATCATGGACAAGAGCAGCTGCCCCTTGGCCACCGTGTCGTTCTTGGCGGCATGCCACTGCACAATGCGCCCCTCCGTAAGGGCCACTGCATCCGCGATGCTGTCGCTGGAAAAGCGCAAGGCATCCAGCTCAACCGTAGGCGCAAAATCCCGCACCTCCGCCCGTGCCGCCGTCAGCTCCACGGCACGGCTGTCCATGCGCGTTGCTATCTGATTCTCATCACTGTAGTTGAGCCACGCCCCCCAGATGACAATGGCAGCTGCCAGCAGGAGGATAATGACAATACCCAGGCTGAAGATTTTTTTCATATCAAGGCTCCTTAAAGGTCTGCATGTCTGATGTTTCGCTTGCAACATATTTGATAAAAATTTTTCATTCTCCCCTATTCTACAGCAACATTTGCCCAAGGAAAAGGGGCGTGTTGATTAATTCACCCAGCCCATCCTCGCAGGTCTTGGCTATCCCTGCAAATCCGGACTAGGCTCATTCAATCAGCACGCCCCAGCCTGTTACCTGTATTTCAGCGGCAGCATTGTGAAAACTGCTGCCGCTAGTATTATTCTCTGCCCAAGATCTTCTGCAGCTGCGCCATGGCCCTGTGGAGGATAACCCCTACATTTGATGCTGTCATGTCCATGCTCTCGGCTATTTCCTTGGTCAACGACTCCCTCCTAAATCCTTCGGATTTTGAGGAGGGAGCTTGCAGGGCACATTAGCCGTAGTTGCTAATGATTGCTGCAAATTCCCTAGATATACGAGGCTTACGACATCAGAATTGCTTCTGTTGCCGCAGAGACCCCGGAGTTACCAAGGGCATTCTGGAGTATGCACAGCACTCCAGTCCGTTCGTTGCCAACGGAAGGGATACCGCTCTGCTAAGCAAGAGCTTTTGCCAGTATATTCTTAGCTGCATTATGGTCTCGCGAATTGTGATACTGCCCGCATTTAGGGCATGTCCACTCACGGTCTTTTAGTGTGAGCTTATGCTTGCCTTTCAGTACATGCCCGCAGCATGAGCATGTCTGGGTGGTGTTCCTGGGGTCTACGGTACGGAACTCCTTGCCGTGGATTATAGCTTTGTATTCCAGCATAGTAAGGAATATCCGCCATCCGACGTCAGCAATCGACATGGAAAGTGCATGATTCTTCAGCAGGTTCTTGCTTCTGAGTTCTTCTGCCGCAACCAGATCGTGGTTCTTGATGAGTGTTGTGGAAAGTTCGTCCAGAAACGCTTGCCTGCGTCTGAGTACCCTACGCTGTATTTTAGCAACCAGCTTACGTTGCTTCTGATAGTTTTTTGCCTTACGAAGAGGACGCTTTTCTTTTCTTGCACGGGCGCACCTTTTACCAAGTTTGCGTTGAGCCTTTGCCAACTGAGTTCTAGCCTGACGATAGTATCGGGGATTTTCTACAACATTCCCATTCGAGTCAGTCAGGAAGTTCTCAAGATTCAGGTCGATACCAAGTCTTGAACCAGTCTTGCTGAATCCGCCCTCGATAAGAGTATCAGAGGCAATCTGAAAAGCCACGTAGTAGTCTCCGCATGAGTCACGGGAAATAGTCGCCTTGGAAATACGTAATTCAAAGCCATTATCGCATAACTCTTTTAGTCGGAGATATCGCTTTTGTGATAATCCGACACGTATCCTGCCGATTTTTGTCAGTTGAACATGTTTGCTGTCCAAAAAGCGGATGTTCTCGCTATTGAAGATGGTGGCTCTCTCATGCTTATGCTTGTCGTACTTGGTTGATGACTGATAACTGCCGAAAGCATGCTTCTTGTGAAATGTTGGTGGCTTGGTTGACGGCACTTTCTTGCATAATTTCCATGCACTTACATAGTTTGCTTTGACTTGCATGAGGGATGTTTTGTCAATATCATTGTCGTTTGCAAAAGGAAACATCTGCTTCAGAAGTTTGCAGTTAGGATTGGCAATTTCCCGTAAGCGTGCGATACGAGCATCAACCCATGGCCAAACCAACGATTCATTATGCCTCAAAAAGGCTATTTCTTTGTTTGCAGCCACTAATTGATTCCAGTAAAAGCGAGAAAAGTCGATGTTCTTGTCGATGACACGCTTTTGTATACTGGATGGAAATATTCTCATCTTTACGCCATAGTTGTAGGGTAGTTCGTTTACCTTTTTCAAAAAATCACCTCCTCTCATACAAATAAGTATACCATAACCTTATCGTTTCACGATAAAATATGGGGGAATGGAGAAAAAGTTTTGGAACGCCATTCACCTCCCGCCTATAGAGGCGGGAGACCTCTGGCTAAATATGTTAGACATCTCACCCCAGAACTTCAGATGTACAATGTGCTGCTCCCGCTCAGAGAGCTTGTCCAGCGCCAGCAGGAGCTCCTTCTTGCCCTCTTTCTCCAGCAGATGCCCCTCAGGCCTGTCTTTGCCTCCACAGCGGGAGAGAACACATCATCCCACTCCACATTCTGCCTGTGGCTCTGCCAACGGTAATAGTCAGTCAGGGTCCGCATGGCGATGCGGGACAGCCAGGTAGCAAAGGAAGCCTTTTCAGGGTCAAAAGCAGCCAGGTTCTGGGTCATCTTCATGAAGGTGTCACCGACAATATCATCAGCAATGGCTCTATTCTTCACCCGTACGTAAATCACATTGTAGATGATGGGAAAGAAGTGACCGTACAACTCATCAAAAGCCGCCTCGTCACGCAAAGCCTCTATGGCCAAGTTATTCCAGCGGCTTGCCGGTACCAATCCAATAGTTTCCATAATAAATTTTCCTTCCAAATTCAGATTTTCTTGTAATGTCCTGGATTTACAATCGTATGTATAAGCGATAAGATAATTATAGCACTTTACATAAAGGAGAAATCAACATGATTATTGAGCGTGAATACAAAGACTTGGATTTTTCCCGGTTCAGCAAAATAAAAGAAAGCCTCCGCACCAAACTGCATGATGTACGCTGCCAGGCTCCCGCCCACAAGGATCGCAGGAAACTCTCCCTGGAAGACCTTGATTATGTAGCTGCTGCCGGCACGCCTATGCCGCCACGGGACATGAATTCCCTGACGGATAAACCCAAAACCTGATATTTTACACATATTCGCCACAAAAGAAAAATCCCCCCCGTTACCGCAATGTCATTAAGTTAGGGGTTAGATTTCGATCTGACCTCTTTCTTGTGCCAAAAGCTATTAAGCTAAGGCACCAGAAAAGTCTCCCATGCACGGACAGGCTAAGTCCAAGCATGGGAGACTTCTATTTTCGTCACATATCGCCACGATTCGTAACCAGAACCTCCCAAGCGTCTTTTCCCGTGTCAGGGTCGTTTATGAGAAACTTTACGACACGAAATTTGATTGTGCATCTGTCTTCAAAATCCCATCGTTGGATAATTGTTCTTGGAGAACGGGCTTCTTTAAGGCATCGTTTGGTGACTTGGGGACAAAGAAAACGATTCGCCGATGGGAAATGAGCGAGACGGGAAAACGGGCGATACCCGATATCGTGCTACCACCTATCGTATCGGCAAAAAGACCTGCTTTATTTTTTGCAGGAAGCGCTCTGCTATCGGTGAAAATGTCGGGTACTTCTTCCAAACGAGGTATAGCTTTGTTGTCAGCCTCGGAGAGAGCGGGCGAAAGCATAGCCCGCTTCTTTTCGATGTATCCACCAGACGGTCAAAGGACAGCAGATATCCCAATCCCTCCCGGACAAATACCGAACCATTATATGTCAGCTTGAAGGAACCCTCCAAGGAGAGCTCTTCCTGCCGCCCGCCGCACCACCTGGCAACCTCGCCATTCCATGCTTGGGCAGAGCAAAAAAGCGGCAAGCCGAGAAGATCCTCGAAACAGATAAACGATTTTTCGCTGAGGGAATCCCCCTCGGGCATGATAAGCCCCCATACATCTTCAGCCGGAAAGGCAAGTGCGTTGTACTTGCGAAGATTCGGCTCTTCGGCAAGGACGGCAAAATCCAGCAGCCCTTTGTCGAGCCTGTCTGCCACTTGCTCCGTGTCACCGCTGGCAATATGTGTGCGAAGGCCGGGATATGCTTCCTTCAACAATTTTATCTCCCTTGCCAAATAACGTATCTGATAAGACTCGGCAAGCCCCAGGTAAATATCCCCGCCGGTGACGTCGGAAAGAGTCAGGAATTCGCTCTCTATCCGGTCTGCCATATCCACAAGATCTGCTGCCCGATCCCGCAGCAGCATCCCCTCCTCCGTCAGGCGGATGCTGAAGCTGCTGCGGGTAAAAAGTTTTTTCCCCAGTTCCGACTCCAATGCTTTCAGCTCTTTGGAAAGCGTCGGCTGGCTGATATGCAATGTTTCGGCGGCGCGGGTCATGTTTTCCTCCCTTGCCACCGCCAGAAAGTGGCGCAATGTCCGAATCTCCATGATACCTCCCTGATATTCCAAATAAGAATAACACGATATTCATTATATCTATTAGCGCGATGGAAATCAAGCAGCTATAATGAACCCAGAGGACAGGCAAGGAAGGATGTGCTGAGGATGCGGCAAAACTTGCTGGATGCGGGGTGCAGCCGGAGCCAGGCGGACACCATCCTCTCTCTGTACAGCGCCGGAAGGATGGAAGAAGCGAAACAATGGCTCTTGCGCCACAGATGTTTTTTGATGGAGGAGCTTCACGCCGACCAAAGACGGCTGGACTGTCTCGATTACTTGCTGCGCAACATGGACAAAGAAGAAAGGATGCCATCACAATGAACAAAAAAATGAAATTCATGCTGGCTACCCTGCTTTGCACGGGAATGATGGGAGGAATCGGAATGGAAACAGTTACAGAGGCGGCGCGAATCACGCCGCCGGAATATCAGGCCAGAGGCGATATGGCCGTCATGAAGGCAGAGAAGTTGAATCTTGGCACCAAGTGGGACAAGTGTTTCCCGAAAAGCGACAAGGTTGACCATAGGAAAGTGACCTTTGTCAATCGCTACGGCATCACTTTGGCAGCCGATATGTACACGCCCAAGAATTCTGTCGGCAAGCTGCCCGCCATTGCTGTCTGCGGCGCTTTCGGAGCCGTCAAGGAGCAGCATTCCGGCCTCTATGCGCAGAACATGGCGGAGCGGGGCTTTTTAACCATCGCCTTTGACCCCTCCTATACGGGAGAAAGCGGCGGCTCTCCCCGCTATATGACATCCCCGGATATCAACACGGAGGATTTCAGCGCAGCCGTGGACTTCCTTTCTGTGCAGCCGAATGTTGACCCGGAGAAAATCGGCATCATCGGAATTTGCGGCTGGGGCGGCCTGGGGCTTAACGCTGCCGCGATGGACACCAGAATCAAGGCATCCGCTATCATGACCATGTATGACATGAGCAAGGTTACAGCCAACGGCTATTTTGATTATGAAAAGGATACCGCCACCATCAAGCGCGAACGCATGGAGAACCGCAGGAAACTGAATGCCCAGCGCACGGCAGACTATAAGAGCGGAACTTATGCCCATGAAGGCGGCGTTCCCGACAATTTGCCGGATGATGCCCCCGATTTCGTCAAGCAGTATTATGATTACTACAAAACCAAGCGGGGCTACCATCCTCGTTCTCTCAACTCCAACAACGGCCGCAATCTGACCTCTCAGCTTACTTTTATGAATATGCCCCAGCTCACCTACGCAGACGAAATCGAGACTCCCGTCCTTCTCGTTCATGGCGAAAAGGCGCACAGCCGTTATTTCTCCGAATATGCTTTTGAAAAAATGACGGGCGTAAATCCCGGTGGACAAAACATGACGGTGGGCAATAAGGAGCTTATGATTATTCCCGGGGCCGTTCATTGCGACCTCTACGACGGCGGGACGAATGGGTATATCCCCTTTGACAAGCTGGAGAGCTTCTTCAAAGGCTCTTTTCATGAGGTGAGGACGTGAAGATACTTGTGCTGAACGGCAGTCCCAGGCCGAATGGAAACACGGCAAAGATGACGGGCGTATTCAAGGAAGCGGCAGAGCAAGCCGGTCATATGGTCGATGTCATAAATGTATGCCGCCTGAACATAAAAGGCTGCATTGCGTGTGAATATTGCCACGGCAAAGGCAACGGGCAGTGCGCACAAAAGGACGATATGCAGGAAATTTACGATAAACTGCGTGAAACGAATATGCTTGTGTTGGCTTCGCCAATCTATTATCACGGAATCTCGGGACAGTTGAAATGCGTGATTGACAGATTTTACTCCGCCCTTTATCCTGTTGCGCCAAATAGTCTGCAAAAGATAGCGATGTTTCTAAGCTCTGGGGATGACAACATGTATGAGGGGGCAAAATTCTCCTATAACGGAGATTTCCTTGGTTATCTCGGCTTGGAGGATATGGGAATCTTCACGAACCATGACCGTGATGTATTCTCTGCCATCCGGCAAATGGGTAGGAACTTATGATGAAACAAGTTTGATATACGGAATCGATATCAACAATTTTGTTTCTTAAGCAGCCTGAGAGTATTCTTTGGAATGCCCTCGGGCTGTTTCCTTTCCTCCTCGAGCATCGATTACGCATATAGCATCACACCTTACCACATATTTATCCTGACTGGCGGATCCAGCAATATCAAGGCTTCGCGGCAAAACCGAGCCTCCCTCTCCGAAAACCGAGCCTCCTATGGCAAAACCGAGCCTTCCCTACGCAGCTCGATAGGAAAAATTATACAACAGCAGGTCAAAGTCCTCTTTCTTGGTCAGGTGTCCACTGTATATGGATAAAATAAAGCAACTGCCCCGATATTTTGTCCTTTTCTTACCGGGCAGCCTTATCTTATTTTCGTTGTTACCAATCCCAATCCGCGCGCTTCAAGTGCTTGCCCACCACCTGCTCCGCGTGCAGCCACGCTTCACATTGGGAGACCTGCTTGCCGTTAATAAAATACCTGTAACAGAAGTCCTCTCCGTCGCACTCAAATTCGACGCCCACCGAGGCCCAAGCGTTCACTATTTCACGATAGTGATCCAGGGCTTTCCAATAGCCGTATCTTCCGCATTGCCCCTCGCGCCCCCGAAGCAGCACATTGAGGTATCTCGAATCGTCGGCCATAGCGTCGCCGCCCGCAACCTGCTCCAACTCATCCTCCGTCAGCTTGTTTTCATTTTTCAGCTTCATCAGTAACTCCTCCTTGATCTCAATTGCGGGTGTTTGATTTGCCTTTCTGTCTCTTTATACTCCCGAAGGCGAAAAACGTTAATTATCTTTTTGAAAAATATCAGAGGGCACATTTAGAATAATCATTATCATAGACCCCCGGCTTTCCGGCTTTATAGGCCGCATGCTTAAATGCCTCACGCCTAGAAACTTTCTTGCCGTCGATGTAATACGCATTTTTTCTCGACTTGGCGATATCACAATCTACGCCAAAATGCGCCCATGCTTCCTTGACTTTAGCCGATCCTTCTTCCCAATTAAACTCCATATACAAGAAACCCATTTCTTGAATATTATATCCAAGGTCATTAAAAAATTCCGATTCAAGCGCACATTCGCCAGCGTTTCCTCCGGCTACCTGTTCGAGTTCGTCATTGGTGAGTTTGTTTTCTTTATCGAGTTTCATTACAATCATCCTTTCGTGTCTTTCATCCTCAGATGTTTTATTTCTTCTTTCTGTTCTTTATAACGCCATTGTTCATATTTTGTCGATAGACAAAATCCTCCAATCAGCGTTTCAACGAGGCGGGAGATATTAACTCGCCGCCTGTTAGTAGTTTGCCGCCCCCACTTATAGAAGTGGGGGACATCTTGTACTCGTTATACACCTGATTACCAATCCCAATCCGCGCGCTTCAAGTGTTTGCCCACCACCTGCTCCGCATGCAGCCACGCTTCATATTGACTGACCTCTTTGCCGTCGATGCGATAATATAAACAATCCTCATCATCATCTACACCATATTCAACGCCTACGGACGCCCATGCTCTCGCAATTTCGCCCAGATGGTTATCGCTTCTCCAAGAGCCGTATCTCCCACATTGCCCCTCGCGGCCTCGAAGCAGCACATTCAAGAATCTTGAATCGTTGGCGAGATCTTTGTCTCCGCCCACAACCTGCTCCAACTCAGCGTCCGTAAGCTTGCTTTCATTTTTCAGTTCCATCATGACCACCTTTTCCCGCTTTCATATCGCCTTACCCATGCCATTCATTATATGTCATGTGATGACCTGTGACATCCATTGCGTGCTGGCGCGCCTGTTCCTGCGTGATGGGCGTGATCTTCCCGCCGTCAATGAGCACATATTGAATCTTCGTATCATAATCCGTGGGGTCGTCAGGGCAAATAATGCCGATTCCCAATTTTGCCCACGCATTTTCAATGATTAAAAGCCGATCCTTGGAGTTATGTATCTTCCATGCGCCATAACGGTCCGTCGAACCGTTCAACGAGTTCAAAAAACGGCTGTCTTCCGCCAGGTCGTAGCAGCTTCCGCCTACTACCTGGTCAAGTTCCTCATCGTTCAGCTTTGCATTTTTAAGTTCCGTCATTTCAATCGCTCCTTTTTTAGCTTTTCTTTTCATCTTTTCGCGTTACCAATCCCAATCCGCGCGTTTCAAGTGCTTGCCCACCACCTGCTCCGCGTGGAGCCACGCTTCGCATTGGCTGACCTCTTTGCCATTGATGCAGTAATGGAAACTTTTTGATGGCTTACATGCATGAGGTCCTCCATATGGTGTGACAGTATCAGAAAACTCAACGCCCACCGAGGCCCATGCTCTCACTATTTCGTCCTTGTGCTTTTTGACTGTCCAAAAGCCATATCTCCCGCAGTGCCCCTCGCGCCCTTGAAGCAGCACATTCAAGAATCTCGAATCCTGGTCAAGCTGACCGCCACCGACAACCTGCTCCAAATCCGCGTCCGCAAGCTTGTTTTCATTTTTCAGCTTCATCATGACCACCTTTTCTTTTCCCCGCCCGCAGGACGTTTTTTACTTTTCTGTCTCTTTATACGCCTGAAATCGAAAAGTGTTACATGATTTTTGAAAAAAGTTGCTATGCCCTCAAAGTCCTCTTTCTTGGTTAGCTGTCCACTGTATATGAACAATAAAAACAGCCCCCTCCAAAAAAGTGGAGAAGGCCGATTTGTGTGATTTGGGCTTAACTTAATGACATTGATTCCAGAGCCTCGGCAAAAGCCTCCAGACGCTCTGCCTTGGCCTGCCTTTCCCTGATGGCTTTTTCCGTTGCTGTGTGTCTGCCCTTGACAGCATCGTAGCGGCTGACCAGCTCATTGTACCGCATTTGGTATTCTCCCTGGTCCTGGGCAATGCGGGCGTTTTCGCTGACACATTTTTGCAACATATCCGAGAGCATCTGCAACTCTTCCAGCAAATGCTGGCTTTCGACTTCCAGTTCTGCTGTATCGCAAATCTGCTCCTGCACCAGGTCGAAGGTGGCTGGCGGTATGATGGGTTCATGGTTGCCCGTCACATAATACTGAGGGATTTCTCCTTGATATCCGTGTAACCAAAGATGCCATGAGCAGCCCGCTCCTCCAAGGCCTTAACTATAGGTGCTGCAGTGGGAAAGTCCATATCCGCCACCCAGAAGGGCAGCACCTCCTTCGGATAGCCCCGTTCCACAGCAAAATCGTATTTCAGGCAATCCGTCCCCTGCCTGTCTGTCACTTTATCAAAATTGGCCATATTTATCCCCCCGAGAAACTAAGGAAAAATCACATGCATTCTCAAAAGACGAAAAGGCCCCGCCGCGCCGGCAAGGCCTGTATTCTCATATTACTCTGCAAAAAGCTCCGTGGACAGGTACCTGTCGCCGGTATCCGGCAGCAGCACCACAATGTTCTTGCCCGCAAACTCGGGGCGCTTTGCCAGCTGCACGGCGGCAGCCAGAGCCGCGCCGGAGCTGATGCCTACCAGCACACCTTCGCTGTGGGCAAACTGGCGTCCATACTTGAAAGCCTCCTCATTGGCAATGGGCAGCACCTCATCGTAAACCTTCTGGTCGAGCGTTTCCGGCACGAAGCCTGCGCCGATGCCCTGAATCTTGTGTGGACCTGGAGTGCCTTTGCTAAGCACAGGCGAAGTTTCCGGCTCCACCGCCACCACATGGACATCTGCTTTCTGCTGCTTGAGATAGCGACCCACGCCGGTAAGGGTGCCGCCGGTGCCTACCCCTGCCACAAAGGCATCTACCTTGCCCTCGGTGTCCTGCCAGATCTCAGGGCCTGTGGTGGCAAAATGGGCGGCAGGGTTGGCCTGATTGGTGAACTGGGAGGGGATGAAAGCCCCCGGGGTCTCCTTGGCCAGTTCCTCGGCCTTGGCAATGGCTCCCTTCATGCCCTTGGCGCCGTCGGTGAGCACGATCTCTGCCCCGTAGGCTTTGAGAAGGTTCCTGCGCTCCACGCTCATGGTCTCCGGCATGGTGAGGATAGCCCTGTAGCCCCTGGCGGCAGCAAAGCTGGCCAGGCCGATGCCCGTATTGCCGCTGGTAGGCTCGATGATGACCGTATCCTTGGTGATCTTGCCTGCTTTCTCAGCTTCCTCGATCATGGCCTTGGCAATGCGGTCTTTCACGCTGCCCGCAGGATTCAGATACTCCAGCTTCACCAGAATGTTGGCCTTCAGATCATTGGCCTTGATGAAATTGTTGGCCTTCAAAAGCGGCGTGCCGCCGATGAGCTCTGCTACGCTTTCATAAATCTTTGCCATGAGAATGCCTCCTTATTTCACAGCTGCAAAACCGTTCTCCAGGTCTGCAATGATGTCGTCAATGTGCTCCGTGCCGATGGACAGACGGATGGTGCTCTGGCTGATGCCCTGGTCTGCCAGTTCCTCATCGGTGAGCTGGCTGTGGGTGGTGGAAGCCGGATGGATTACCAGGCTCTTCACATCTGCCACATTGGCCAGCAGGGAGAAGATCTTCAGATTGTCGATGAACTTCCAGGCTGCTTCCTTGCCCCCCTTGATTTCAAAGGTGAAGATGGAAGCACCGCCATTGGGGAAATACTTCTCATAGAGAGCATGGTCCGGATGGTCAGGCAGGGAAGGATGGTTCACCTTGGCTACCTTGGGGTGCTTGCTGAGGAACTCCACTACCTTCTTGGCGTTCTCACCATGACGCTCCAGGCGCAGGGAAAGGGTCTCCACACCCTGCAGCAGCAGGAAGGCATTGAAGGGTGAGATGGCCGCACCTTCATCGCGGAGCAGGATAGCGCGGATGTAGGTAACGAAAGCAGCCGGGCCTACAGCCTCGTAGAAGGATACGCCATGGTAGCTGGGGTTCGGGTCGGCGATGCCGGGATACTTGCCACTCTTCTTCCAGTCGAACTTGCCGCCATCAACGATGATGCCCCCCAGGGTGGTGCCGTGGCCGCCGATGAACTTGGTGGCGGAGTGTACCACGATATCTGCCCCATGCTCAAAGGGACGGATGAGGTACGGGGTGCCGAAGGTGTTGTCCACCACTACCGGCAGGCCGTGCTTGTGAGCAATCTCAGCGATGGCGTCAATATCGGGAATGTCGCTGTTGGGGTTGCCCAAAGTCTCCAGATAGATAGCCCTGGTGTTCTCCTTAATGGCTCCTTCCACCTCGCTGAGGTTATGGGCATCCACGAAGGTAGCCTCCACGCCGAACTGGGGGAGAGTGTGGGCCAGCAGGTTGTAAGTGCCGCCATAGATGGTCTTCTGAGCTACGATATGACCGCCGTTTCCGGCCAGCGCCTGAATGGTGTAGGTGATGGCTGCTGCCCCGGAAGCTACTGCCAGTGCTGCGCTGCCCCCTTCCAAAGCGGCAATGCGCTTCTCCAGCACATCCTGGGTAGAATTGGTAAGCCTGCCGTAAATGTTGCCTGCATCAGCCAGGCCAAAGCGGTCAGCTGCGTGCTGGCTGTTGCGGAAAACATAGGAAGTAGTCTGATAAATGGGGACTGCCCGTGCATCCGTAGCCGGATCCGGCTGCTCCTGTCCCACATGAAGCTGCAAGGTTTCAAATTTGTACTGGCTCATAGTAAAATCCCCTTTCGCACTTTGCATAGAAAGAGGCTCCAAAAGCACTCCCTTCAAAGGGTCTTGCTTCTGGAGCCTCCAATTTTTTTGGTCAGCTCAACTTAAATTGTAAGAAGATGTCAGTTATCTTTGACATGTCCTTATGTTACACTATTACACCCTGTGTGTCAATAGGTTTTTATCATTTTATCTGCGATAAATCTGGTCAAAGGTGCCGCCGCCGGCAAAGTGCTTTTCATAAGCCTTATCCCAGCCGCCAAAAGCCTCGTCCACCGTGACGAGATTCAGCTCCGGGAAATTCGACTTGTATTTGGCAAAAACCTGCATATTGCGGGGACGGTAGAAATTCTTCGCAGCAATCTCCTGACCGGGCAGGGAATACAGGTATTGGATATACTCCTCTGCTATCTCCCGGGTGCCCTTCTTGTCAACTACAGCATCCACCACCGCCACGCTGGGCTCTGCCAGGATGGAGACGGAAGGCCTCACGATTTCAAAATCGGGATAGGCGTTCACCGCTGCCAGGGCCTCATTTTCCCAGTCAATGAGCACATCACCCTTGCCCAGGTCTATGAAAGTCTTGGTGGCGCCGCGGGCGCCGTCATCCAGGGACACCACATTTTTGTAGAGTTCCCGCATAAAATCCTTGATCCTGCCTTCATCGCCTTCACTCTTCCAGCTGGCGTACTCCCAGGCCGCCAGATACCCCCAACGGGCAGCGCCTGAGGTCTTGGGGTTCGGCGTGACGATTTTCACGCCGGGCCAAATCAGATCGTCCCAGTCCCGGATGTTCTGAGGATTCCCCTTCCTCACCAAAAACACGATGGTAGAGGTGTAGGGGGCTGAGTTATCCGGGAACTTCTTGCGCCAGTCCTTGTCAATCAACCCCGCCTGGCTATCTCATCCACATCATAGGCCAGAGCCAGAGTCACCACATCAGCTTTCGTGCCGCCAATGACAGAAAGGGCCTGCAGGCTTGAGCCGGCATTGGAGTGATTGAAATCCACCTCCTGACCCGTCTGCTGCTTCCATCTCTCACCAAAAACATGATCAAATTCGGCGTACAGCTCGCGGGTAGGGTCGTAAGAAACATTCAGGAACTCCGCCTTCGCCCTTGAACTGCCCTTGTCAGAGGGCTGCTCCCTCAGACAGCCGGAGAAAAGCCCCGCCGCCGCGAATATTCCCAAGTCCACGCCTGCCTTCAGCCACCATTTCACCATCAGCACCCCCAGTAAAGACTTTCCTGTTTACTTCTAGGAAACAGGTCATCTTTCCTGCCGGGAGGCGTCACAAGCAGCAGAAAATCTTCCCAGATAAGAACGCCCTACAATCCCAGCTTGCCCTTCCAGTAGCCGGAGTACACCACGGCCATGGGGTTGTTGCCCAGCACCCGGTCTTTCACCACCAGCGTGGTGACGGGGCCGGCAGCAGCCTTGGAGAAAAGGGCGTCATGACCCACGCAGAGACCAGCGGAGACAAAGAGCTCCGCGCCGTGGTCGCTGAGGTACTTCGCCTGGGCCTTGGGGTTGCACATGGGCTCCTGGGGGCTATCTGGACGTACTTTTTTCAATTTCAGTACATCTTTGTTAATACCACAGTTCTTGCAGCAGACGGAAAGGACTTCAAAGCCCTCCTGAGCGAAGAACTTGGCAAAGAGCTTCGCTTCCTCCCGGATGCCCATGCAGAAGCCCAGGCCGATGGTCTTGTAGCCCATCTTTTTGGCAAAGGCCGCCGTCTCCTGCAGGCGGGTATACTTCATATAATAGGTGGCTTCCACATAGGCTGCCGCCTTCATGATTTTCTTCTCGTCCTTGTCGTAAAGGGCCAGCACCTCCTCCTGCTCCACAGGCACGCAGCTTTTGCCCTTCTGGAAGCACATATGGTTGGCATTACAGTTGGCACAGTCTCCTAACATGATACACACCTCCCCCAAATCACTCTGCCACGAAGTAATCCGACTGCTTGTAGACTTCGTCAGTGATTTCCTGGCCGATGCCCGGCAGCTCAGGCACCTCATAGTAACCATCCCGGGGCTGGTAATCGTGCAATACCAGTTCCCTGTACTCCGGCAGCAGGATCTTCTGATGATGCTCGTGGATGACAAAGTTCGGTATGGCCGCCTCGGCATGGAGGGCTGCGGCTTCTGCCACGCCGGTGCCCGCCACATGGGCCTGGACGGTGACTTCGTAGGCATGAGCCAGATCCACGATCTTCTTGAACTCCGTGAAGCCGCCACAGGAACCCAGGTCCGGCTGGATAACATCAATAGAGCGGTTCTCGAAGTAGGGCAGGTAGCCCCAGCGGGAATAGATGCGCTCCCCGGAGGCCAGGGGAATATCCACTTTCTCCTTGACCTCCCGCAGGAGTTTTGGATTCAGCGGCGTGTTGACTTCCTCATAGAAGAAGATGTTGTACTTCTCCACCGCCTTGCCAAACTGGATGGCGCTGACAAGATCCGTGCGGGCGTGGTTTTCAATGATGATATCCACCTCGTCACCCACGGCCTCCCGAATGGCGGCCACCCGCTCCTCTCCCAGGGCAATGTACTTGTGGGGCAGGGGTCCTTCCAAATGGGGCAGGGCCCTGCCCTCCCTGTCGTAACTAAGCACATCTACTTTCACGGCATCATAGCCCTCAGCCACAGCCTTGCGTGCCTCAACAGCGTATTCTTCCACCGGGCCTCTGGGACGGCGTTCCTCACCCCAGCCAAACTGGAGCTGGGAAGCATAAGCCCGGAGCCTGCCCCGCACCTTGCCCCCCAGCAGCTGGTAGACGGGCACCTTCAGGGCCTTGCCCTTGATGTCCCACAGGGCAATGTCCAGAGCGGAGATGGCAGAGAAAATCACCGTGCCGCCCCCCTGGCCCCAGAAGGTTTCCTTGAAGAGCTTCTCCCAGATTTTCTCGGTGTTGAAGGGGTCTTCGCCAAGCAGGAGGGAGGCAAAGTCCCGGATGGCACCCACGGCGCCTGAGCCGCCCTTGCCGTAGGCCATGCCCGCCTCCCCCAGGCCGTAGATGCCCTCGTCAGTGGAGACTTTCACCAGGATAGGGCGCTGGCCCGACTGGGGACGGGTGTGGATATGGAATATTTCTATCTTATTTATTTTCATAAACATGGACTCCTTCCGTCACGCCTTCGGCGTGCCACCTCCCTCATAGAGGGAGGCTTCAGATAGCGTATTCTTCCGTTAGCGCATCAGCTTCTTCACCCATGATATGGGAGAGAATCAAGTGCTCGTAATAGACGGTGTCACGGCTGCGGGTTCTGGGGCGGGCCAATTCTATGGACTGGTCCAGAGCCACCCGGCCTTCTTCCAGCAGGATGACCCTGTCTGCCAGATTCACCGCCTCGGTGACGTCATGGGTCACCAGAATCACCGTCAAGCCCAGATGCTGCCAGAGGCACTCTATAAGCCGCTGCATATTGAGACGTGTCAGGGCGTCAAGGGCACTCAGTGGCTCGTCCAGCAGCAGGACCTTTGGCGTGCCCACCAGGGCTCTTGCCAGGGCCACCCGCTGACGCTGGCCGCCGGAAAGGTCTGCGGGCCAGTTTTCCTCCTTGCCCTCAAGGCCCACTTCCCTCAGGGCCTGCCGGGCTTTTTCCTCGCTTCTTTCAGGAGAGCCCAGCACCACATTTTCCAGCACAGTTTTCCAGGGCAGGAGCCTTGGGTCCTGGAAGAGGAAGCGCACATCAGCGTCGACCTTCTCCACCTTGGAGTCCTTGATGAGGATTTCCCCGCCGGACTTTTCCTCCAGGGAAGAAATCAGCCGCAGGAGCGTACTCTTGCCGCAGCCGCTTTTCCCCACCAGGGCCACGAACTCCCCCGGTTCGATAGAAAGGGTCACATCCCGGAGCACCTGGGTGTCCCCGAAAAATTTATGCACATGGGAAAGTTCTATAGGATAGCCTGCCATGTCTTTCACCTCCGATAATTTGGATGCCAGCGGAGCAGGTGCCTCGTCAGCCGCACCACCAGCCAGTCTGAAATGCTGCCCAAAAGAGCATACATGATCATGCTCAGGACAATCACGTCCATCATCATATATTCACGGGCGTTGGTCGCCATGTAGCCGATGCCGGACTTGGCCGCCACAGTCTCTGCCACAATGAGTATGAGCCAGGTGCCTCCCAAGGACTGGCGGAAGCCAATCATGATGGAAGACAGGGCGCCGGGGAAGATAATGTCCCTGAACTGTTCCCATTTGCTGAGGCCGTAGACCTTGCCCATTTCCAGCAGTCCCGGGTCAATGGAGCGCAGCCCGTGGAAAGTGTTAAGGTAGATGGGGAAGAAGGTGCTCAGGGCAATGAGGACAACTTTCGCCGTCTCCCCGATGCCGAACCACACGAGAATCAGGGGCAGGATGGCCAGGCGGGGCACGCTCTTGATCATCTGGATGGGCGTGTTAAGCACCTGGTCAGCCCTGTGCCAAAGTCCCGTGGCAATGCCCAGCAAGAAGCCGATGCTGCCGCCTATAAGGAGTCCCGCCGCCGCCCGCAGGAAGCTGATCTGGAGATTGTCCCAGAGGGTGCCGTCCTTGATAAAGCGGATAGTGGTCTTTATGAGTTCCTCCGGCTTTGGGAAAAGATGGTTCAGCTGATTGGTGGCGGCAAAGTAAATCCAGAGGGCCAGCAGCAGCGCCGGCACCGACCAGATAAGAAACCAGTCCAGCAGATGCCTGCGCCAGGCAGTGACGATTTTCAGGGGCCGGTCTTCCGGCAAGGCTATTTCCTTTACCATATATCTTCACTCCTCAATAGACTTTGAACTTGGCAATCTCACCGTCAAAGGAACGGTCAAAGAGGGAAGCAGCCTCAATCCTTTCCTTCAGCACACCCAGGGCAAAGAAGCTGTCGATGATGTCCTGCTCAGAGGCCAGGGTTGCCTCATCCAGGGGTGCAATGCGGCCCTTGCGCTGGGCCTCACCTTCCTCAAAGCGCTTGCGAATCTCCGCAGGGTCCTGATTGCTCTGCTTGGCATCATACTCAGCCCACTCCTGGGGATGCTGGCGGCACCACTCGTTGGCCTCGTTGATGCGCTCCAGATAGTCCACCAGGGCAGCGTGCTTCTTGGGGTCCTTGATGGTGTCAAGGGCCGCATACCAGTAGTAGTCGCCGGAGAGAATGTCCTCGGCGGAGCGCAGGAGCACAGCCCCCTTGGCCTTGCCCACAATCACGGCATTGTCGTAAGAAGCCAGGGCATCAATATCCCCGGTGGTGATAGCGGAGAGGCCGTCGGAAGTGGACATGGGGATGGCCTCGATGTCATTCCAGGTCAGGCCTGCTTCCGTGAGCATCTTGTAAAGGAAATACTGGGCGGTGGTGTTCTTCACATAGCCCACCTTCTTGCCCTTGAGGTCAGCCACGGTCTTGATCTTGTCTTTCTGCTGGGGGCTCACAATCAGCTCCTGATTGAGGGTGGTACCCTTGCGGATGCCGATGATCTTGAAGTTTCCTCCATTGGAGGCCAGGGAAGCAAAGATGGGAGGTATCTGGCTGCCGCAGCCTGCATCAAGCTGCCCTGCCGCAATGGCCTCCAGCACCAGATTGCCGCCCCGGAGATTGTGGAACTCCACCTTGTAGGGGGTGTCCGCCAGGCCTGCCGCCTCTACCACTCCCTGGGCGTTCTTGGCAGAAGCAGCCCCGATGTTCAAGGTCACATCAGAGAGATCCCCGTCATAAGTATTGGAAGCGGTGAATTTGGGAGCTTTGTCTTCCCTGGCGTTATCCGCCGTACCGCAGCCTGCCATGACCATCATGGTCATCAGCCCCGCACCTATAATAAAAGCCTTGCCTAATTTCTTGAAGTTGATTTCCATGATAATTCCTCCCTAAAAATAATTTTATGTATGAAAAAGAGGTCCCACCGGCTGCTCTATGCAACCGATGGAACCTCCAATTTCTTTGGTCAGTTCCCAACGGATATCTACTTGTCAGATGCCGTCCCCATCCATAAACCTCTGTTTTTCCAGCCGGTCAAAATGGGTGACATTGCCCTGCTTCACCACGATGGAGAGCCTGCCATAATAAAGGCTCTGCAGCTCTCGCTGAATGGTCTGCCGCAGGTTCTTTTCTGTTTCTGCAGTCCAGGGGTCAGGCTTCATCAGCCCCTGCCAGGGATGTACCCGCATCTTCTCCGTGCGCTCCACCTGGATGAGGATGCCATTCTGGGCAATCAGAACCACTTCTCCAAGGTAAAGCTCACGCAGAAGCTCCATAATATAGCTCAGGACTTCCGCAGGTATATCTCTCATATTGCTCTCCCCTAAATAGCGATGAGCCCATGTTACACTATTACACCCACTATGTCAATAGGTTTAACAAAAGATGTAATATTCCTTCCCCTTGCTACTCGCAAGGTCATTAACCACTTCACCTGCTATAAGCAGTCCGGCCACTGAAGGCACAAATGACGTCGATCCCGGAATATCTCTCCTTTCCGTGCATTTCCTGACAGTTCCTGGCGGACAGATACAATGCTGCCTACAGCTTATCGACATATCCTCTAAGGGCCTGATTGGCTTTTCCTTTGAGTATACGACTTTAAGTGAATCAATGTTCCTTTTCCTGCATTCACGCCGCATCACCTTAGCCAGCGGGCAGATAGAGGTTTCATATATGTCTGCCACCTCAAACATGGCTGCATTGACTTTATTCCCTGCTCCCATAGAAGAAATAACAGGCACACCTGCCTCTTTCGCTTTTTCTATAAGCGCCAGCTTCCCAGTGACCGTATCAATAGCATCTACAACGTAGTCATAGGCTTGAAAATCAAACTGATCCTGTGTCTCAGGCAAAAAGAATGTCTTATGGATCCTTACTTCACAAGCAGGATTTATCTCGTGAATTCTTTCCTCTGCCACATCCACCTTATATTTTCCGACTGTTTTCCTCGTGGCAATTATCTGTCGGTTGATATTGGTAAGACAGACTTTGTCATCATCGATAAGCTCCAATGCTCCAATTCCACTTCTTGCTAACGCTTCAACGACATAGCCGCCCACACCACCTATTCCGAATACAGCAACACGGGAAGACGCAAATCTGCCCATAGTTTTCTCTCCATATAGCAGCTGTGTCCTGGAAAACTGATTCAGCATTACAAGCCAATCCTCCTTAACGCCTGATCCAAATCAGCAATGATATCCTCCGATTCTTCCAGGCCAACAGAGAAGCGTATGAAACCTTTTCTGAATTTTTCAGGATACAGGTTTATGCGCTCATCATAGCTCGGCTGCGGAAATATCAGGCTCTCATCATGACCAAGAGAAACAGCAAAAGTCACTACCTTAAGCGCTGCACAGAACCGCTCCACAGCTTTATCATCTGCATTTATGCCAAAGGATATGACACCTCCGCAGCCATTATTCATCTGACGTTTAGCAAGCGCGTATCCCTGATTGCTCGGCAGTCCGGGATACGCTACAAATGTGACGTTTTCCCTCTTTTCCAGCCATTCAGCCAGCTTCTGTGATGTTTCATTTATCCGTTGCATACGGAGAGGGTAGGTAACCGAGCCTCTGAAAATCTGCCATGCGTTAAATGGGCTAATGACAGAACCAACATTCACCTGCGCTTCATAGCGAATGCGGTCCATTGTTTCAAGGTCATTGGAGATGATGGCGCCGCCCTGGGCATCTCCATGACCATTGACAAACTTGGTAAGAGACTCCACCACAAAATCTGCGCCATACTCCAATGGTTTTTGGTTATATGGGGAAGCAAATGTATTGTCAACGGATACGACTGCTCCATTCTCATGGGCTATTTTGACGATTGCGTCAATATCAGACACGCCGTTGGTGGGATTGTCCGGGGTTTCGATGTGGACAAGCCTCGTTCCAGGAGTGATAGCTTTCCTCACTTCCTCCAGATTCGTCATGTCCACCATAACCGTATCCACGCCAAACTTATTGTTGAAAAGTTCATGGAACATACGGTAGACCGCCATATAACTGACTTTGGGATATACTACCTTGTCGCCAGTTTTCAGCAGCGTCCAGAACAGCGCATGAAGGGCGGCAACACCGCTTGCAAGCACAATAGCATCATCTGCCTCATGCAATGCCGCAACCTTTTCCTCCAGCCAGTGCTGATTGGGATTGCCATTTCTTGAATACATCAAAAGATCGGTAGATGAATAATTTACCTGTGACAGGTCATCCGGCAGTTTATAACTGTTTGCCATATGGAGCGGCCTTCTGACTGCACCTGTCCCCTCATCGTAATCTGTTCCCGTATGAATTGCTTGTGTTGCAATACCATAATCCTTGTACTTGTTTTCTTTTCTTGCCATAGATAATCTCCTCATTCTAGACAGAACACTCTACCCTTTTGTAAGGATAACCTGCCAGCAAATCAGCCAGGGTGATACCCCAAAAATAATCATGAGTCATGCGTTCAAATTCCTGCCACATGGGAAGGGTATAACTGTAATCCTTCCCGTCACCAGGCTCGTCATACTCATCTGCACAGGGTATCATTGCAAATTTTCCTTCTGTAAGCTCCAATATTTCACCTACAGTGTATTCTTGCGGCAAGCGGGGCAAAATATATCCTCCCCTCTTGCCACGAAGCCCCTTCAGCAATTTATGCCTCACCAGTTCCTTGATGATGATTTCAAGATATTTCTGTGAGAGGCCATGCCGATTGGCAATCTCTGCCAAGGGAGTATAGCGGCCAGACTCCTGCTCCGCCAAGTCAAGCATAACCAAAAGCGCATATCTGCCCCTGGTAGATACCATATTATCACCTGCCATTTTTTGTTTCACCTATTATACCAATAGGCATAGTGCTTATCAAGAATTATTTTCCTATTGAAATACTAGGTTAATCGGTATAATATGAGTTTACGCTTTTACACATCAACAGAGAATCTTTCAGACGAGGTGAGCATATGGAAGAAACAGCACTGAAAGCCTTGATTGAGGAAACATTTGCCTGGCTCCACTCCCACCCGGAGCTTTCCTATGAGGAATATGAGACCACAGCCAAGTTAAAGGAGCTGCTTGCCAAAGAGGATATCCGCCTTTTGGAGCTCCCCCTGGACACTGGAGCAGTTGCTGAGATAGGCAGCAAGACGGGCCAATAGTTGCTGTCAGGGCAGACGTAGATGCTCTGCCCTGCAGAGTGCGCATAGTTTTCCACCCCGCCGAGGAAGCCCCCGGTGGAGCCAGGAAAAGCTGCCTGGTGTGTTCGCCTCTATTGGCACCGGGCTGTCAGCCCCTAACCACAGCCCTAAATTCAAGGCCGACCCAGTTGCCCTGCTGCCTGCAGCAAAATATCTGGCAGCACTGGCCGAAGGGGCATTAAGGAAGCTGGCAATAGATAAAAAAAAATCATTAACAGAAAATCATTCATCCCACCCCTGTTTGCATTACAGGGTTATTTTTTTGCCCGCTTCTTGAGCTTCCAGCAATTCCTGAAGACTCAGCTCTTTTTCAACTCTTCTTCAGTAGGCATGTAAGGCATATACTTGGAGGCATAGATATGCGTGCTGCTGAATCAGCCACACGCATAAGGTTCCTGTAGTGTGACCAGCTCAAATCGCTACACAGTGTGTAGCGATTCTGGAAGGCTCTATAAAACTGCCTCATATTCTTCAACTTGGCATAGGCAATGTCACCAGAAACAAGAGAACGTCTCATTTTTTCTTCTTGACGGCTTGCTTGGCAGCCTTTTCCAACAGCCTGAGAAAGGTATGCCCCAGCTCCGACATACGGCAGTCCATACGGCGTATAACGCCAACTGTAATGACTTCGTCTACCTTCAGTGGGCGCGCGATGATATCCTGTCCATGCAGATGGGAAGGCAAAATCCCCGTCGTAATGATATAAGCCTCCAATTCCATCAGAAGATCAGACACTGCCGCACGGTCAGTCACCTTGATCTGTTTTCCAGGGAACGCTCACTGCATATTTCCTCCGCATAAAAAAAGGAATTTTCCTCCCCCTGGTCAAAAGTGATGCAGGGAAACGGCTCCAGATTCTCCAGCTCCAAGGCATCTTTCTTCGCCAGGGGATGGTCACGAAAGATGAAAACATGCGGCTTGACCATAAAGAAAGGAGAGAAATAAAGTTTGCTTTCCTTGAAAATTTTTCTTAGCACTGCTTCGTTGAAACGGCTTAAATACAAAATACCAATTTCACTCTTCAAGGTTCTGACATTCTCGATGATTTTTTCTGTACGCTCCTCCAGCAGGGAAAACTCATAGCCCCAGCCTTCATACTGGCGGACAAGCTCGACGAAGGCACTGGCAGTGAAGGTGTAATGCTGCGTAGAGACAGCAAAATACTGTTTGCTTTCCTAATGGAGATATCGGTCCTCCAGCATCTCCATCTGCCGCAGAATCTGTTTGGCATGACCGAGGAATTTCAGTCCTTCTTCTGTCAGCTGCACGCCACGTGAATTGCGGATAAAAAGCTCCCTTCCTATTTCCTTTTCCAAATCCTGCAGCGCTGTCGTCATGCTTGGTTGTGTCACAAAAAGCTGTCTGGCCGCCAGGCTGATGGAGCCGTATTTGGCAATAGCGGTTACATATCTAAGCTGCGTAAGTGTCATGGCCTCTCCCTCCCAAGTATAAATAAAAGCTGTGCGAAAAATACGCACAGCCCTCAATTCTGATCAGCTATTGTTTTTCAGTATACTAGTTTACCGCTAATCTGGAAAATCCTTTTAATCTATTGCCAGCCATAAGCTCTTCCTATGCGCACAGGCTGATTCAAGCAAAATTTTGCCTCTACATCAGTGACTGCCTGAGCTCTGCAATGCCGCGGATGTCTTCCGGGGTGGTGCGGCAGCAGCCGCCGATGAGCCTTGCGCCAACTTCGTACCACTGGCGCACGAAATCATGATAGGGGGTAGCACTGCCGTGCCAGGTCTTGGTCACCGCATCGTAAGTCTCGCCTGTATTGGGATAGACCACCACAGGCTTTTCCGTCTGCTCACGGATGCGGCGAATCAGGCCAGCCACATGCTGGGGCGCCGTGCAGTTGACGCCAATGGCTGCCACCTGCGGGTGCTTGTCCAGAAAGCGGGCGCAGTCTGCAATCTCATCACCGCCGCAGGTATGAGCTTCGTCCCGGCAGGAGAAAGAAATCCAGGCCCCAGCCTCGGGGTAGCGCCGCAAGTCATCAAGGATAGCTTCTGCTTCTGCAAAGAGGGGCAATGTCTCGCAGGCCAGGATATCCGGGCGGGCAGAAATAAGGATATCCAGCCGCTCGGCATGGAAATCCGCCAGTTCTGCCCGGCTAGCTCCATAGTCGCCGCGATATTCGGAGCCATCCGCCAGGAACGCCCCATAAGGGCCCACGGAAGCCGCCGCCAGAGGCTTGGGACGCCTTTCTGTTGGTGATTTTGCCTGCCAGTATGCCTCACCGGCTTCCTTGACCAGCTGCACAGAACGACGGATCAGTTCCTTGGCCTCTTCCCGGGCGAAGCCTTTTTTCTCAAAGCCTTCCACCGTGGCCTGATAGCTGGCGCTGATGGAAATATCCGCCCCGGCTGCAAAGTAGTCATAATGCACAGCCTTCACCAATTCCGGCTTTTCAAAGAGGGCCTTGGCAGACCAGAGCTCATCATTGGTATCAAAGCCGCGGCGCGCCAATTCTGTGCCGAAAGCGCCATCCAGCACCATCAGGGGATATTTCTTCAAACAATCAGCTATTGCATTCATGCTCATACCTCACATAAATTCACTTAAGCAATTCCTGGGGTGGTTCCTTGCCGAACCATTTCTGGTAAATCTCGCTGAACTTGCCGTTCTTCTTGATGGCGGCCAGACCGTCATTGAGCTTCTTCAAGAGTTCCTCATTGCCCTTGAGCACGGCAATGCCCAGGTCTTCCTTGGTCAGGGCCACTTCCACTACCTTTACATTCTTGTTGTCCGTATGGCTCACATAATACTCATTGGTAGGAATGTCATTGATGACTGCATCCACCCCGCCGTTCTGCACCTCCAGGAAGGCTTCATTGATGGCATTGTAGACCCGGACATCGGCCCCGGGAATCTTGCGGGCTGCTTCCTCCCCTGTGGAGCCAATGGACACCCCCAGCTTCTTGCCCTCCAGGTCCTTGGCGGTCTTGATGGTATCATTGTCAGCCTTCACCACCACGCCGAGGCCGGCAATATAATAGCGGTCAGTAAAATCCACATTCTGCTTGCGCTCATCCGTGATGGTGATGTCATTGATGGCCACATCAAGATCCTTGGACTGCAGGGCGGGAATCAGGCCGTCAAAGGCGCGGTTGCTGATGGCCACATCGAAGCCTTCCACCTCGCCTATGGCCTTGATGATATCCACGTCAAAGCCCACATAGTCGTTAGACGCCGAATCCTGGGAGCCGAAGGGCGGATAGCTGGCATCCATGCCCACCTTCAGCACATGCTTGCCTTCGGCCTTGCCAGAACCAGAGGATGAAGCATCATTTCCGCAGCCACTGAAAAGGGCCGCCGTCACCAGCGCCACAGCTATCAGCAAAGGAATAATTCTTTTCATAAATATACCCCCAACCTAAACACATTGCAATACTGCCTCGATATCTTAAAAGGTTCCAAAACCTGCCTAAGGCAGGCCCGGAACCTTTGACCTACTTTATTTCACAGCCTCTTTGACCACCTGCTGGAATTCCTCCCAGCCAATCCTGTCCAAAAGATTGCGGAAGCGCTCGCCCTTCTTGCCGTGCTCTTCAAAGTACTTCAGAGCAGTATCCAGCACCTGGAAAAGCTTTTCCTCCCCATAGATGATGGGGGTGAGCTTCTTGCCGATGGCGATGCGGTTGCCGTAGAGGCCGCCGAAGGAAACGGCAAAGCCCACCTGCTTCTCCCAGGCACCGAAATTGCAGCTCTTGATACACTTGCCACAGTTGATGCACTTGCGTCGGTTCACGGTGAGTTTCTGGGCAGCCTTGTCCAGGGTCAAAGCCCCTTTAGGACATATCTTGACACAGGCCCCGCAGAACTTGCAGGCCTCCTTCTGCCACAGGGGCTTCACAGCTCCCTTGATGCCAATGTCATTCTCCTCGGTCTTCAGGCAGTTGTTGTGGCAGCCGGTGAAGCCCACCTTGAATTTGTGGGGCAGATCCTTGCCAGCATAGCGCTTGGCAAATTCCTCTGCCAGCCTGGCGGTATCGATGAGGCCCGAGCGGCAGACAGCAGAGCCCTGGCAGGCGGTGATGGTGCGCACCTGGGCACCGCAGAAACCTGTAGCCAAGCCCCCTGCTGCCAAAGCTTTTTTAACGTCCTCGATGTCCTGCTCCTTGATGAAGGGAATCTCAATGCCCTGGCGGGAGGTCAGATGCACATACCCCTCACCGAATCTTTCTGCCACTTCCTGTACCGTCTGCAACTGGGCAGCGGTGAACTTGCCTCCCACGCTCCTAAGGCGCATGGAAAAACAGCCTGCCTGCTTCTGCTGCATGAAGCCGTTGGCTTTCAGCACCTTGTAATCTACTGCCATAATATCACGCTCTCCCCTAAATTTTCCTGTTGCTTTTAACGCTAGTGATCAGCTGATGTTGTGTCAAAAGCGCAACCTGCAGAAATTTGCGCAGCAAATTCCTGAGCGAAGCGTTGACATAACATAAGCTGCGAGCGGATCAGCATGCTAACCCGTTCGGGTCACAGGCATAGCAACGCTTCACTTGGGATTTTTCCTACGGAAAAATTCCAAACGTTACGCTTATGCTATGCCTGTGACCCTCACTCACGGTAGTAATACTTAATACAAAGTATACCCTTAAATGCCTTCGCCGTCTATGCCGCTGAACACTTCACGCTCCGTGCGCTCCAGGCGGACGATCTCTCCGTCCTTCACCACCACGATGAGCTCCCCATTCTGGGGCAGGTGGCTCATGATGTAGCGCATGGCCTTCTGAGAGAATTCTCCCTGTTTTTCCTTTTCCAGCCCCAGCACGATGCCACCACCGGCCACATCATAGCCGTCCACCAGCACGAAACGGCCTGTGGCCTGGTAGTCCTGGAACCTGTCAAAGGCGATTTCCTCCTTGAGCTTCAGAATGACCTCCGCCACATCGTTGAGACGGATTTCCTTCACTTCCTCTGCCGCCCTCTGGTCCAGGCTGGAGGCATCAATGATCTTCTCAATGCTTTCCACCTGAGCTTCCACTTCCTGGGTGGCCAGCTTCAGCTTGTAGCGCTGATTGAGCTTCAGGGGCTTCTTGCCCAGCCAGAACAAGGACACCCGCAGGCGTCTGCCCGTCAGGGGCGGGGTATCCCCAGCCCTGGTGATGATCTCCCCCCGCTGGTTGAAGAACTCATCCGCCACTTGGATGCCCGTGGAGGCACCGGCTGCGGCCTCAGTGACCTTGTCCCGCTCCTGCCAGTAGGGGAAGGATACTACCTTGGTCTTGCGGCCACTGGGGTAGATGGCGATTTCGTCGCCTACTGCCAGCTGGCCGGCCTCGATGCGCCCGGCAATGATGCGGCGGGAGTCGAATTTATAAACGTCCTGGATGGGCAGCCGCAGGGCCCGGTCAGAAGCAGCCTGCTCGCCGTCCAAAAGGTCCAGGGCCTCCAGCAGGTCTTCACCCTTGTACCAGGGCATGTGGGCAGACCGGGAGGCGATATTGTCCCCCTGCAGGCCGGACACGGGAATGTACTTCAGAGGATATACCCCCAGCTCTGCCAGGAAGGCCCCCATCTCATGCTTGATTTTCACAAAGGCAGTCTCGGCGTAGTCTGCCAGGTCCATCTTGTTCACCAGCACATAGACCTTTTTGATGCCCAGCATGCTGAGCATATAGGCATGGCGGCGGCTCTGCTCCTGCACCCCCTGCTTGCCGTCAACGATGAGGAGGGCGGCTTCGGCACCGGCGGCGCCGGAAATCATGTTTTTCAGGAATTCCTTATGGCCCGGGGCGTCGATGATTACATAATCCCGCTTGGCCGTAGAGAACTGGATGCGTGTGGTGTCGATGGTGATGCCCTGCTGCTGCTCCTCTTCAAAGGCATCCAGCAGGTAGGCGTACTCAAAGGGCTTGCCCGTATCATGGGCGATTTTAGCCACCTTGTCGATAGCTCCCTGGGGCAGGGAATCCGTATCGTAGAGAAGCCTGCCGATGACGGTGGATTTGCCGTGGTCCACATGGCCCACCACCACGATGTTCAGGCCAGCTTCCTTGTTTTCAATCTCTTTGCTCATTACATATACCCCTCTTTCCGCAGCTTCTGCATGGCGTAGGAATCCTCCTGGTCCTGCTTGCGTCCCGCCCGCTCACTGGTGGTGGTATGCTTCAGTTCCTCGATGATCTTGTCCAGGGTATCCGCCTCCGACTCAATCTGACCCGTACAGCAGGCACAGCCCAGGGAGCGGTATCGCTTGCCGTTCTTGGCAAAGTACAGGTCGATGATGGGAATGTTCTCCCGGCGGATGTACTCCCAGATGTCCAGCTCATTCCAGGCCAGCAAGGGATGCACCCGGATATGGTGACCCTTGGGGAAATCCGTCTTGAACTGGTCCCAGAGCTCCGGTGGCTGGTTGGCATAATCCCAGGCATCGTCTTCCTTGCGCTCGCTGAAGACACGCTCCTTGGAGCGGGAGCCTTCCTCGTCACGGCGCACCCCTACAATCAGGCCGTCAAAGCCGTATTTCTTTACCACCTGCTTCAGCCCCTCGGTCTTCAGGGCCTGGCAGCAGGCCAGCCTGCCCTTGTCCGGGCCCATGCCGGCGTCCAGGGCTGCCTGGTTGGTGTGGACAATCAGGTCCAGATTCAGCTCCCTGGCCACCCGGTCACGGTACTCAATCATCTCGGGAATCTTGTGCTTGGTGTCCACATGGATAAAGGGGAAGGGGCAATGGCCGTAAAAAGCCTTTTTCGCCAGCCACAGCAGGACCGTGGAGTCCTTGCCGATGGACCAGAGCATCCCCAGCTTCCCCAGCTTCTTGTAAGCTTCCCTCAATATGTAAATGCTTTCTGCTTCCAGCTTGTCCAGTTTATCTGCTGTCTCTATTGCTTGCGCCATAATGCTCCCCCATTTTTCTAGTATTTGTTGGCTTCCTGCCTGGCAGTGACTATCTCATCGGAGCTGCCGTCCGGCCAGTGCATCTGCCACTTGATTTCAACTTCGTTGCTGTCGGCGTAAAGCCGCCCGCCGCTGCCCCCCAGGTCTGCCGCCAGATAATAGCAGATGGCCTGCCTGGGGCATTCTTTGACACAGGCGGTGCAGCCCCAGCAGTCCCGCACCTCGCGGATCTGGGCCTTGCCCTCCCGCAACTGCAGCAGATTGCCGGGACAGACCTCGGTGCAGAGGCCGCAGCCTACGCATTTATGCGCCTCAACGGCGATACTCATACTGCCGCCTCCTTGTTTTCGCCCTCCTGCAGGGGACGGCGAATGATGCTGATGTCCCCGTCCTCCAGCCGGGAATTGATAAAGACCTTGAATTCCTCCCGCCGCTCCGGGAAGTCCAGATGCTCCCCGAAGGCATGCCAGCGGGTTTCCTGCCGGGCCGCCAGATGGGCAATCAGGGCCCTGCAGACCAGCAGCCGCTCCCGCAGCTCAAAGATTTTCAGGAGGCCGTATGCGTCAGAGGCCCGCAGGTTCTCACTGAGCCTGGTCAGGCGCTCGATATGCTTCCGGGCGATCTTCAAAGAGCTTGCGCTGTAGCCATAATGGGTCCTGATACCTCCGGCATATTCGTCCATGGCCTGCTGCATGGCCTCTTCCAGACTTTCCACGGTGTAGTTGTTTGCCGAAGTCCCCTCCAGAAACTGCCCCACCTGCTTTACAATCTTCTCCTTCACCTCGTCCTGAAGCTCGGCAGCAACAGCCTGCCGGGCAAAGGCCGCCGCCCCATGGGCGGCAAGCTTTCCTTCCACAAAGGATCCTGTCACGTATTTCTGGGGACAGCCCCCAGCCACATCACCGGCGGCAAATAGCCCAGGCAGGGTGGTGGCACGGTCAGCGCCAATCCAGTAGCCGCTGGCGGTATGGCCTCCCACCACATAGGGCTCGGAGCCTTCAATCTCCACATCATAGTCCCGGGGGTTTAGGCCGCTTTCCCGCCAGAAGAGGGTCTGGGCCGGGGCCATGTTGAGATAGGCCCGCTCCAGGGCCGCTTCCTGCTCTGGGGTTATGCCTTTGGTGCCCAGATAGCAGGGGCCGCGACCTGCCTTGTTCTCCTGCACCACTGCCCAGAGGCGCTCCGCCGTGGTATTGCCGTATTTGTCCTGATACTTTTCCCCCCGGGCATTCACCTGGGGAGCTCCCACTCCCTGGGCAATGGTGCCCGTAGGGGCGATGGTACCCTTGCACCTGAGGGCGATAAATCGCATTTCCAAAGTGGTCATCTCCGCCCCGGCCCGCAGGCCCATGGCATAGCCCGCCCCGGTGTTGAAGGGGCTGTACCACATCTTGTGCCGGGAGGTGCCCGGATGGTTGGGCTGGTAGAGGCCTGCGGCTCCGCCGGTGGCACAAATGACGGCTCTGGCGGCGATGATGACGATTTCCTCCCGGTGGAGGTCAAGGCCCCAGGCCCCTGTCACTCTGCCCTCATCTACGATGTAATCCACCATATTCAGATGGTTCAGCACCCGGACATGGGGCTGTTGCGCCACGGCTGCAGCCATCAGGGGCTTGATGTTTTCCCCGTTGATCTTGATGTTGCGCCAGCCCCGGGCAGCATAGCTGCCATCGGGATTTTTCTGGATTACCAGCCCCAGTTTTTCCAGCTTGGCGGTGACCTCGTTGAGCCCCTCACTCATGGTCAGGAGCAGATCCTCCCGCACGATGCCCGCAGCGTCTTCTTTGGCATAGTCTGCATAATCCTTTGGTGTATGGCCCGGGGTGATATAGGCGTTCAGGGCGTTGACCCCCGCCGCCAGGCAGCCGCTGCGCCTGATATTGGCCTTGTCTGCCAGCAGCACCTCCATCCCCGGATACTCCTCCCCCAGGGTAAGAGCGGCATAACAGCCTGCCGCCCCACCGCCGATAATCAATATGTCTGCTTGTTCTTGTCTGACTTTCATGCTCTCCACTGCTTCCGATCACTTAAATAACCACGGATTCCCGACGCTTGGCCTGATTCTCGATGATTCTCGTCCTGCCTTCCTCCAGGCTGTAAATGCGATGGATAAAGGCCAGGGCCTTGTCACCTGCCTGCAGGGGTGCTTTCTCCAGACTGCGGTGAGCCCGCAGCAGCTGGCCCCGCACCTCGATGTCCACTGCCACGGAGGAACCTCGGAAATAGGTAGCTCGCACGATGCCCCGCTCGGCTCCCAGAGGCAGGGAAATCTCCTTCTCGTCCCTGGCCAACTCGATGAACTCAGGGCGGATGATGGCCTCATGGCCACCCTCTTTTTCCTCACCGTCAAAGCCCTTGAACTGGGTGTAGTCAGCCACCCGGACAGATTCGCCGATGAAGTCAGCCACAAAGGGAGTTTTGGGGGCCTGATAAATCTCCATGGGACTGCCCACCTGCTCGATGCGGCCGCTGTTGACGATGATGATCTTGTCCGCCACTTCCACTGCCTCGTCCTGGTCATGGGTGACAAAGAGACTGGTAATGCCCAGGTTGTGGATGGCCTCCCTGAGCCAGCTCCTTAGTTCCTTGCGGACCTTGGCATCGATGGCGGCAAAGGGCTCGTCCAAAAGCAGAAGCTTAGGCCTGGGGGCCAGCGCCCTGGCAAAAGCCACCCGCTGACGCTGGCCGCCGGAGAGCTGCTGGGGGTAACGTGACGCCACCTCTGCCAGTCCCGTCAGCTCCAGCAGCTCATCGATGCGGGACTTGATAGTCTCCTTGTCCACCTTCTGCACCTTCAGCCCAAAGGCGATATTTTCCCGCACCGTCATATGACGGAACAGAGCGTAGTTCTGGAACACGAAGCCAATGCCCCTAGCCCGGGCAGGCAGATCATTTACCCTTTTGCCTCCAATGAGGATATCCCCACTGTCCGGTGTCTCCAGTCCTGCCAGTATGCGCAGCAGGGTGGTCTTGCCACTGCCGGAGGGCCCCAGGAGGCCTGCCAGCTCGCCCTTGCCCACGCCGAAGCTGGCGTCGCTGGCCGCCTTGAAGCCCTTGAAGCTTTTCTCTATATGCCTTAGTTCCACCTCATAATTCATGGTCATCTTTCCTTTCCAGGCGCCATTCCACCAGATTCCGCAGGATCAGCACCACCACTGCCAGCCCCACCAGGATGGAGGACACGGCAAAGGCCGCCGTAAAATTGTACTCGTTGTAGAGGATTTCGATATGCAGGGGCAGGGTATTGGTCTTGCCCCGGATATGGCCGGACACTACTGACACCGCCCCGAATTCGCCCATGGCCCGGGCGGTGCAGAGGATGATGCCATACATGAGGCCCCATTTGATATTGGGCAGGGTCACCTGCCAGAAGATCCGCCAGCCGCTGGCCCCCATGAGAGCTGCCGCCTCCTCTTCATCCTTTCCCTGGCCTTCCATCACCGGGATGATGCTCCGGGCGATGAAGGGCAGGGTCACAAAGATGGTGGCCAGCACAATGCCGGGCACTGCAAAGACCACAGCGATATCATGGGCCTGCAGGGTGTCATAGAAGGGACTGAGCCTGCCGAAGAGCATGATGAAGAAGAGGCCTGCCACCACCGGCGACACTGCAAAGGGCAGGTCGATGACAGAACCCAGCAGGGTCTTGCCCCGGAAGTCGAACTTAGTCAGCAGCCAGGCCGCTGCCAGCCCGAAGATGGTGTTGAAGAGCACTGAAAGTGCTGTGGCCTCGGCAGTGAGCCACAGGGCCTTGCGGGCAAAGGGCTCATTGAGGGCCGCCAGATAAGCCTGCCAACCCTTGGCCAGAGCCTCCACCCCGATGAGCACCAGAGGAAGGATCATCATGACCACCAGGAAGGCCGCCCCCGTGAGGATCAGCCCCCACTTGACGATGGTTTCCGGCTTCGGCAGCCAGGCCACCCTGGAGGCGGCAGGCTTAACAAGATCTGTCATAGCTTCCATCTTTACGCCCCCTGTCTTTGATAGCGATAACGCTGATAGCCGTTCAGCAGCAGCAGGATAGCCAGGGACATGGCCAGCATGACGATGGCCACCGCAGCCGCCGCCTGATAGTCAAACTGCTCCAGCTTGGTCATGATGAGCAGCGGCGCAATCTCCGTTTCAAAGGGCACATTGCCTGCAATGAACACCACGCTGCCATACTCCCCGATGCCTCTGGCAAAGGCCAGGGCAAAACCGCTGATAAGAGGTGTCACCAGCTCCGGCAGGATCACCCGCCGGAAGGTCAGGAACTTCCCCGCCCCCAGGAGAGCCGCCGCCTCCTCCAAAGAACCGTCCAGGTCCCTGAGTACCGGCTGGACGCTGCGGGCCACAAAGGGAATGCCCACAAAGACCAGGGCGATGGTGATGCCCACGGCGGAGAAAGCAGTAGGTATGCCCAGGCTGTAGAAGAACCTGCCCAGCCAGCCTGTCTCCACATAGAGGGTGGTCAGGGCAATGCCCGCCACCGCCGTAGGCAGGGCAAAAGGCAGATCGATAAGCCCGTCCATCAGCCGCTTGCCGGGGAAATCGTAGCGCACCAGCACCCAGGCCAGCAGCAACCCAAAGACGGCATTGATGAGAGCCGCTGCCAGGGCACAGCCAAAACTGAGCAGATACCCATGCACCATGCGGTAATCCGTCACCTGCCGGACAAATTCCTGTCCGCTCATATTGCTGGCATAGAGCACGAAAGCGCTCAGGGGCAAAAGCACCAGCAATGACAGATAGAAAAACACAATTCCCATGGTCAGATGGCCCCCAGGTATAACCTGCCCAGTCCTGCCCATAATCATTCCTCCCTCAAAAAACTTTCCTTACTTCTGGTATATCTGGTCAAAGGTGCCGCCATCGGCAAAGTGCTCCTTCTGTGCCTTGGTCCAGCCACCGAACTTGTCATCGATGGTGAAGAGCTTCAGCTCCGGGAACTGGGCCTTGTACTTTTCAAAGATGGCCTTGTTGCGGGGACGATAGAAGTTCTTGGCGGCAATCTCCTGGCCTTCCACCGAATACAGGTAGTTGATATAGGCCTCGGCCACCTTGCGGGTGCCCTTCTTGTCCACCACCTTGTCCACGATGGCCACAGAAGGCTCGGCCAGAATGGAAAGGGACGGTGCCACAATCTCGTAGTCAGGGGAATCCTTCAGGGTAATCAGGGCCTCATTTTCCCAGGCAATCAGCACATCACCCTGGCCACGCTGCACAAAGCTGGTGGTGGCGCCCCGGGCGCCGGAATCAAGAGCTACCACATTCTGGAAGAGCTTCTTGACGAAGTCCTTCACCTGTCCCTCATCGCCGTTGAACTTCTCCCGGGCATATTCCCAGGCCGCCAGATAATTCCAGCGGGCACCGCCGGAGGTTTTGGGATTCGGGGTAACAATCTTTACATCCTCCCGCACCAGGTCATCCCAATCGTGGATATTCTTGGGGTTGCCCTTGCGCACCAGGAAAACAATGGTTGAGGTATAGGGAGCAGAGTTATCCGGGAACTTCTGCAGCCAATCCTTTTCAATCAATCCTGCCTGGGCTATTTCATCCACGTCATAGGCCAGGGCCAAGGTCACCACATCAGCTTCCAATCCTTCAATCACCGAGCGGGCCTGCTTGCCGGAGCCCCCGTTGGACTGACGGAATTCCACCTCCTGACCGCTTTCCTTCTTCCATTCCCCGGTAAAGACCTGATTGAACTCAGCATAAAGCTCCCGGGTGGGATCATATGATACATTCAAAAATTCCGAAGCGGCTGGGTTCTCTCCCTTTGCCTCCTGCTGGCTGCCGCAGCCTGCAAAAATCCCGGCTATCGCCAAAACTCCCAAAGCCAAGCCTGTCTTTTGCCACCATTTCATAATCAACGCCTCCCAGACATAATTTAAGTATCTGCTATCTTGATATATAAAAAGAGGCTCCACAAGCCTCCCTGCCGGGTGCTTGCGGAACCTCCAATTTTTTTGGTCAGTTGCCATGAACCTTATCAAGTTGTGTGTTTATGTTACACGATTACACCTATTATGTCAATAGGTGTAATAAAATTTCCTCCCCTGTTTGCATAATTGTCTTAAATCCATTCCCCATCCATAAACCGCTGCTTTTCTCAAAACACCTTCCCCGCCATGAACCAGATCCTGCCGTGGCTTTCTGCCTCTTTGGACATGAAGTCGTCGGAGCCGATGCGGTGGGCGTAGTCCAGGCGGGCGAACCAGTCGCCGGGGTGGGTGTGGGAAAGGCCTACGCCCCAGCCTTTGAGGGTCATGTTCAAAAGAATAGTTTTGGTATAACATGGAGTCAGCACCTTTCTGGTATTTGTGTTGTAGCTGATTCCACTATACCAAGAACAGGTGCTATTTTGTTGTCAAGAAATGCTTTATATCCTATGAAAGACCAGTATTTTCAAGGGATTAGCTTTATTTTTGTGATGGGAAAGTTGAGTATAAAAGAAGTCATTTCGGGGTTGGGCGAATCGTGGAGAAGAAAATAGAGCGGATGCCCCGGCACTCGCTCTTTCCCATTCCCGCGATATTCATACACATGAAGCGGCAGTCCGGCAACGGACTCCGCTAATATGCGGACGCAGGCGTAAACCGCCGTGGTCTGCATGGCTGTGAACTCGTTGACCTTGGCTCCGGTGGCAGACTTGCCAAACACGAACGGCCAGCCGCTGAAGTGGTAGCTGTTCTTGGGCTTGTCCCGTGAGCGGAACAGCCAACTGAAAATTCCCATGAATATCACGCTCCTTAAAATTTTTTTCAAAAAACATGTAACACTTTTCGTTGTCAGGCGTATAAAGAACAGAAAGACAGAGATAACGATTGGAGTTTTGAAAGGATGATTACCATGACTCTTGCAAATAAACTTACCAATGAGGAATTGGCCACCGTTAATGGCGGATGTTTATACGAGACTGCCGATGACAGCAAATTCTTAAATGTTTTGTTAAGGGGGACTTCGTATCATCGTTGTGACCGTCAGGGCAAGACATCCCTCTTTCTCAAAGGTGGCGGCTACGATGTTCAAGAGTCGTGGAAAAGTCTTGGTATTGATGCGTATTGCGATGATGGCGGGCTTGAAGCAAACACATACCGTCTGAACGGAAAACGAATCTCGAGGGACGAGGCCTGGGATTATGCGGGAAAAGTGGTGGGCAAGCACTTGGAACGTAAGGATTGGGATTGGTAACGCGAAAAAAAGAACAGCGGAAAATTCGCTTTCGGGAGTATAAAGAGACAGAAAGACAAAGCAAACACCCGCAGTTGAGATCAAGGAGGAGTTGCGATGAAGCTGAAAAATGAAACCAAGCTTACGGACGCTGATTTGGAGCAGGTTGTCGGCGGAAATAATATGGAACAGGATTCAAAATTCCTGAATGTGTTGTTAAGAGGCCGTCCCGGACATTGCGGCAGATGGGGCAGTTTTACGGTCGCAGACCATTGGTGGGAACTGCATGATGCGTGGAGATCCGTGGGGGTTGATACACAACAAGAATATGATGGATATTTTGGCGGCTATGAGGTGGCTTATTATATCGACGGCAAAAGGGTAAGGCAATTCGATGCTTGGATTCATGCGGAGAAAGTCGTAGGCAAGCACTTGAAGCACTCGGATTGGGATTGGTAACAACGAAAATAAGAAAAGAAAAACGAAAAAAGGAGCGATTAAAATGAGGTCATTTCGGGGTTAGGCGAATCATGGAGAAGAAAATAGAGCGGATGCCCCGGCACTCGCTCCTTGCCCTGCCCCTTGTATTCATAAACGTGAAGCGGCAATCCGGCGATAGACTCCGCCAAGATGCGGACGCAGGCATAAACCGCTGTGGTCTGCATGGCCGTAAACTCGTTGACATTCTTTCCGGCGGCAGACTTGCCAAAAACGAAAGGCCAGCCGCTGAAGTGGTAGCTGTTAGTGGGCTTGTCTCGTGAGCGGAACAGCCAGCTGAAAATACCCATGAATATCACGCTCCTTAAAATTTTTTTCAAAAACCATGTAACACTTTTCGATTTCAGGCGTATAAAGATACTGAAAGACAGAGATAAAACGCCTACAGGCGAAGGATACGAAAGGATGATGGAAATGAAATTCGATAAGGAAAACAAACTCACCGATGATGAGTTGGAGCAGGTAGCCGGAGGCCATTGTGGTAATAGTTATGCCGATATGAAGAAAGCGTACGAAAGGCAAATGCCGGGCTTTGAAAACATGGATCCCAATAGCTTAGATACGATGGTATATTGTCTCGAAAGCTGGGATAAAGTTTTGGGTCAGCTAAAAGATATGTTCGCCCAATACGGAATCGAAATGACTTACAAAAGCGATCCCTTAGAAGACAATCTCTATATGTACCAAGGCAGGCGGATTACTAACGGCCAAGCGTGGCAAATACTCGACAGCCAAAGAAACCCCTGATATGCGAAACTGAAGTAAAACGTCGGCGGGCGAAGGACACGAAAGGACGATTGCAATGAAATTCGATAAGGAAAACCAACTCACCAATGATGAGTTGGAGCAGGTTGTAGGGGGAAGCGCCTACGACTTGGCGGATGACAGCCGGTTTTTGAACTCGCTGAACGGTTCGACGGGCCGTTATGGCGCATGGAAGATACATAACTCCAAGGATCGGCTTTTGATCATTGAAAACGCATGGGCAAAAGTCGGAATCGGCATTATTTGCCCCGACGACCCTACGGATTATGATACGAAAATTCAATATGTCCTAATCGGCGACGGTTCGTTCAAGCCGATAACGCAGGAAGAGGCAAGACAGCACGCGATGGAGGTCACCGGGCATTACATGAAGAGAAGCGACTGGAAGTGGTAAACGGCGCATGGCAACTTCCGTAAAAAAATTCATAAAATCCCATAACACTTTTCCGGGTTCGGGGATATAAAGGACAGAAAGCAAAAACAAAAGGCGGACAAACGAAAGGAGCGGTTACGATGAAGCTCAAAGATGAAAACAAACTTACAGATGGAGAGCTGGAGCAGGTTGCGGGCGGCAACAGCAATCTGTCCGATGATTCGAGGTTTTTGAATGTGCTGCTGCGCGGGCGCGAGGGGCATTGCGGCAGGTATGGCGACTGGAAATCCGGCGACCACTATGACGAGATCGTAAAGGCATGGAAGTCGGTAGGCGTTGACTTTGAGGACGGAGTGATTCTTGATTGCGCTGAAATCATAACTTATCGTATCAACGGCCAAGAGGTCAGCCAACTTCAAGCGTGGCTGCACGCGGAGCAGGTTGTGGGGAAACATTTGAAGCGCGCGGATTGGGACTGGTAAAGATAAGGCAAAGGGAAAAACAGCCTCGCCAGGCGGGAACGCTCGGCGAGGCTGTTTTGCACCCGCAAAAATGCCGCGCCCGCAAATTTTTTCAAAAAAATCGGCAAATTTCTTTATTCCTATGGTCTTATGGATGACTATCACAATGTGCCGCATACGATCGCTCATTGGAAATCTGACAGCGCAGCAGTAGATTCAGGCTGGTCAAAAGCCGGGATTACTTGCGTAACAAAACTTTTTGCTTGGCAAGATAATCAGTATTTCCTCAATGGCAAGGAAATTTCACGCGATGAGGCTCATAAGATTGTGGAAGAAAACTTCCAGAAGATTCGCATGTCCCCTTCGTATGGCACAGGCATTCGATGAAGCCCACCGCATAGTCGGCGGCATCGGCATCGTAGCGGGAATCCTTCGCCATGAATTTTGTCGGCGTGTAATCGGTCAGTTTCCGCAAGCAAATCACCTCCAATCAAAAAGGCGCTGTGATGAAATGCGAAAGCATTTTATCCACAGCGCCCTTTTCGTGCGTTTTCATGTGGTATGTAAATTTTACCATAAAAGGCGGACTGCCGACTAGTTCTAGTCAGCAGTCCGCCTTTATTATTTGGGATGTGTTATTTCACAGCCTCTTTTACTGTTATACAATGAAATTAGAAGAAGAACTCAACGCGGCCGAAGAGACGATTAGCTTTCAAATTGATCCCGCTGCCGTTGTCATCCAACATCTTGATAGAGCCATAGCGCAGATTACCCACGACATTTTGGGTAAATGTGTAGTTGTATTACTTGCCCCCCATAAATCGGTCTTCATCCTTCTTCACACTTAGTTAATCCATTGCAATATCATGGCGTTCTTGCTCCTGAATGTATTTCTTTATTGTTGCTGCCAAAATCTTACAGACAACAGCATCACCATATTGAACGCAAGTATG
>SVBX01000018.1 GCA_015058655.1 Pseudoselenomonas ruminantium | reverse complement strand
CGGAAATAGCTCAGTGGTAGAGCACCACCTTGCCAAGGTGGGGGTCGCGAGTTCGAGCCTCGTTTTCCGCTCCATATTGCGGAAATAGCTCAGTGGTAGAGCATCACCTTGCCAAGGTGGGGGTCGCGAGTTCGAGCCTCGTTTTCCGCTCCATTGCAATCACGGCCGGCGCAGATGCGTCGGCTTTTTCTGTTGCTGCGATGCGCCTGAAACTTTTTTGCAAAAAAACAAAATAGGGGTTGACGGGGTGGGGCAGCTATGCTATTATAATACCTGTCGCTGATGAATGGCGATGTAAGGGCCTATAGCTCAGTTGGTTAGAGCAACCGGCTCATAACCGGTCGGTCCTTGGTTCGAGTCCAAGTGGGCCCACCAAAAACTTCATATTTTTACTGCAATATGACTCAGTAGCTCAGCTGGATTAGAGTATTTGACTACGAATCAAAGGGTCGGGGGTTCGAGTCCCTCCTGGGTCACCATTGTGGGTAGGTGCCCGAGTGGTTAAAGGGAGCAGACTGTAAATCTGCCGCCTCACGGCTACGATGGTTCGAATCCATCCCTGCCCACCACCTTGAAATGATAGCGTCGCAAAAGCGGCGCTTTTTTCGTGCGCAGAAAAGGGGAAAATCCTCCTGCCTGTCGAATATCTACATAGCGGTATTCGCGGTGAACGAAAAGGAGGCGCCCCATGAAAAAAGAAGCAATCATCAAACGCGGGGATATGCTCGCCTGCATCCTCTGCAGGGATGCTCCCTGCGATGCGGTATGTTACCATCAGCAGAGGCCTTCGGAGCTCCTTAGGAGCATCTGGTTCGACAATGAGGATGGGGCGGCTCTGCGCCTTTACGAAGACAATCCCTGCGCTGTCTGCGATGCGCCCTGCGAGGGAGCTTGCGTCAAATCTGGGCAGGTGCCTGTAAGGGCTTTGCTCACCAGGCTGGCTGAGGAGGTGCGGCCGGCGGTAGTCAGGGAAGACTTGAGCGGCGGCGTGGATCTGACGACGGACATCTGCGGCGTGGCTGTCGACAGCCCCTTCCTGCTCTCTTCTTCCGTGGTGGCCAGCAACTATGATATGTGTGCCAGGGCTTTCGAGACAGGCTGGGCAGGGGCGGCTTTCAAGACCATCTGCTCTCTGGATATCCGCGAGGCATCTCCCCGCTTTGCAGCTGTGAAGGGAGCCAGCGGCTGCTTCACGGGGTTCAAGAATATCGAGCAGCTGTCAGATCATACGGTGGAGGAAAATATGGCGGTGTTTCGGCGGCTGAAGAAGGAATACCCTCATAAATTCATCCTGGCCTCCATCATGGGCAAGGATGACAAGGAGTGGGGGGAGCTGGCGCATATCTGCGAGGAAAACGGGGCGGACGCCATCGAGCTGAATTTTTCCTGCCCCAATATGATGGAGGAGGGGCTGGGGTCCGATATCGGCCAGGTGCCGGAGCTGGTGGAACGCTTCACTGCGGCGGCCAAGGCCAGGGTGAAGATCCCCGTGCTGGCCAAGCCCACTCCCAATGTGGCTGAGATGAGCACTGCTGCTGAGGCTGCCCGAAGGGGCGGGGCGGACGGCATTTCTGCCATCAATACCATCAAGAGCATCATGGGCCTTGACCTGGATACCTATGTGTCCAGCCCGGCAGTGCAGGGCCATTCTGCCGTGGGGGGCTACAGCGGCAGGGCAGTGAAGCCCATAGCCCTGCGTTTCATGGCGGAACTGGGGCACAATGAGAAACTCAGAGGGATGCACTTCAGCGGCATGGGAGGCATAGAGACCTGGCGGGATGCCCTGGAGTTCATGCTGCTGGGGGCCGGCAGCGTGCAGGTCACCACTGCGGTCATGGAGTACGGCTACCGCATCGTGGAGGATATGAAGGAAGGCCTTTCCCTGTACATGCGCCGCAAGGGGATGCACAGGGTCAGTGAGCTGGCAGGGCTGGCGTTGCCCCATGTCAGCCCTGCTACTGATACCCTCGGGCGGGATGCTGTGGTCTATCCGAAGTTTGACCGCAAGCGCTGCCTGGGGTGCGGCCGCTGCGTGATTTCCTGCGATGATGGCGGTCATCAGGCCCTGAAGCTCAACGAGGAGCGCCGCCCTGTGCTGCTGCCCAAGAACTGTGTGGGCTGCCACCTGTGCTTGCTGGTGTGCCCGGCAGGAGCTATCCGCCCTTCGGGGAAAATCGTCACCAAATCATAGGGAAAATATCTGCCGTATGCAAAAGGAACCTTGAGCCGGAAGGTTCCTTTTTTTATGGCCGGCTGCCTTCATAGTACCTGCTCTCAAGACAAGGGGATTGTTTTTTGTTATAATGTTAAATGCATTTGAGAAGGGGCGGGTTCGCGCGCGCCTTCTAAAAGAGGAAAAGGAGAAAGATATGGATTCGCATAGAATAACTCCCCTGACAGAGGGAGGGCTCCTGGCGGCCTTGACGGTGGTCATCGCGCTGGCATCCGTCTATGTGCCGCTGGCAGGGCCGTTCATCGCCCTGCTGTGGCCCCTGCCCTTGGCGGTGCTGGTTCTCAGGCATGGCATGCGCCAGGGTATCATGGCCATGGTGGTGGCAGGGGCAGCTTTGGCCATGCTCATCGAGCCATTGATTGCTCTGCGGCTGGTGCTGGCCTATGGGCCTCTGGGGCTGATGCTGGGCTATGGGTATAGGCAGGGCTTTTCCGGCCTCAAGCTCTTTCCGCTGGCTTTTTTGGCGGCGACTTTAGGGGAGCTGGCGGTGCTGGGGGTTATCTTTGCTGTCTTCGGCAACAATCCCTTCGCTATGCTCATGGATGGGCTCAAGAGTTCCTTTGATGCTACCTTCGCTCTATATGAGCAGGCTGGCATGTCTGCTGAGGAAATAGCGGCAGGGCGCGCCCAGATAGACACGGGGCTCACGCTGATGGCGCAGCTGGGGCCGTTGCTCATCGTGGTGCTGGGGCTTTTGGATGCCGGGGTGGCCTTTTTCTTCGGCGGCAAGATTTTGCGCCGCCTGGGCCATGAAGTTCCTCAGCTGCCTCCCTTTGCAGACTGGCGCCTGCCCAAGGCTTTTGCCTATCTCTTCGGCTTTGCCATGGTGGGACTTTACTGGGGGGGTACCAGGCAGATCGGCTGGCTCTATCAGATTTCCCTGAATGCGGATATGCTGGCCCTCTTTGCGGGGCTGATTCAAGGCTTGGCGCTGATGTCTACGGTGATGAACAAGTTCAATATCAAGGGCTTCTGGCGCTGGCTTTTTTATCTGCTCATTCTCATCAACGGGCTCTTTGCCCAGATTCTGGCTTTTACGGGGCTGTTCGATATGGTCTTTGATTACAGGCGCAGGTTCGGGCGCCCAAGAGGGGAATGAGGGACTGGCGGCAAGATATGCGATTTATTTGCGGACAGTCCTTAAGTCCCGGGAGGTGATTTTATGCCGCGCAACTTGTCGGCCTGGATGGACCTGACAGTCCATCTGGTGGTCATGCTGGCGCTTATTTCTGTGCTTTATTTCTATAATGAATACCTGGCTGCCGGAGCGGCGGTGCTGTGGCTGTGCCTGGCTTCCTTTGCCAGGGAACGCTGCGCCGACCGTTCACGCCGTTTTGAGATTTACTTCAAGAATGTGCTGCGCAATCTTGGCGCTATGCTGAATTACGCCGTAGAGGGCCTGCCTCAGGCCATTTTGATTGTCAATGAGGAAGGCCGGGTGCAGTGGGCCAATTCTCGCATCAAGGAACTGGTGGGCACTGAGGTGGAGCAGGACACGGATATGGCAGATGTCTGGCCGGGGCTTATCGTGGGCCCGGTCTGGGGGACGGAAGGCGAGTATGTCTTCATGCATGAGGACAGGTACTTCCAGGTGTTCCATGAGCCTATCAAGTCTCCTGTGGGGCAGCAGCCCCTGATGGCACTTTATGTGCAGGATGTGTCAGGCTTTGAGCATCTGCGCAACGAATACATGCGAAGCCGCACGGTGCTGTGCTTCATACAGATCGACAACTATGATGAAGTGGTACAGCGGCAGACTGAGGCAGAGCGCACGGCGCTGCTGCTGGCAGTCAATCAGCAGCTGGACAACTGGACCAAGGCCCACGATGGCTTCATGCGCCGTGTGGCGGAGGATCGCTACATAGTGCTGCTGGAGCGGGAAGGCCTGGACATGGCCATGGGGGAGAAGTTCGAGGTGCTGGACAAAGTCCGGCAGCTCACCAATACCAACCGCCTGCCCGTGACCCTTTCCATGGGCATAGCCGTGGCAGACAGCCAGACCATGGGGGACCTGGGGAGCCAGGCCCAGGCGGGGCTGGACCTGGCCCTGGGCCGCGGAGGCGACCAGGTGGCGGTGAATATCGGCGGCAAGACCCAGTTCTTCGGGGGCAGGGCCAAGGCGGTGGAGAAGCACACCCGTGTGAAGGCCCGGGTGGTGGCTCATGCTCTCAGGGAAATCATGGAAGGGGCAGAAGAAATCTATGTCATGGGGCATCACAACGAAGATTTCGACTGCTTCGGCGCTGCTATGGGCATTGCCAAGATGGCGCGCCAGCTGGGCAAGAATGTGCATATCGTGCTGTCGGATATGAATGATGGCATAGACAAGTTCGCTGACCTGCTGCACGGCAAGGAAGAGTATGAGAATCTCTTCGTGCGGGCAGAGGATTTGAGCGGCACGGTGTCGATAAATCCCCTGGTCATCGTAGTGGACACCCACATTCCCCATTTGGTGGCTTGCCCGGAACTTCTGGATGCCACCAACCAGGTAGTGGTGATAGACCACCATCGCCGCAGCGAGCACTTCATCAAGAGTCCCCTGCTGGTGTATATCGAGCCCGCCTCCAGCTCCACTTCCGAGCTGGTGACGGAGCTGCTGATGTACTTCGAGGACAATATGATGCTCTCCCGGCTGGATGCCACTGCCCTGTATTCGGGCATTGTAGTTGACACCAAGAACTTCGCTGTGCAGACCGGCGTGCGCACCTTCGATGCGGCTGCCTATCTCAGGCGCAGCGGCGCCGACCCCGTGATGGTGCGGCACCTTTTCCGCACGGACTACGAAACTACCGTGGCCCTGGCGGAGGTCAAGGCTCGTTCCAAGCTCTATCCCGGTGGCTTCATCGTCAGCTCCAACCCCAAGCTCTGCCAGAACGGCTCGGTCATCGCCGCCCAGGCGGCAGATTCCTTCCTGCGGGTGGAGGGGGTGCGCATGAGCATCGTGGCGTTCCAGCTGGATGAAAATACCGTGGGGCTCTCTGCTCGCTCTACCGGAGAACTGAATGTGCAGGTCATCATGGAGTTCTTCGGGGGCGGCGGCCACCAGAATGTGGCGGGAGCTCAGGTGAAGGGGGAAAAACTTGAGGAAATCCTCGAGCGTGTCGTAGATGTAAGCCAAGATTATATAAAGGAGTATGATTCCAATGAAAGTAATACTGAGTCAGGACGTAAAGAAGCTGGGTAAAAAGGGTGACATCGTAGAGGTGCAGGAAGGCTACGGCCGCAATTTCCTGCTGCCCCGCAAATTGGCAGTGCTGGCCACTGCCCAGAGCGTGAATGTGGCCAAGCAGCAGGCAGGCTCCAAGGCCCGCAAGGAAGCTATGGCTACCGATGAGGCCAAGCTCATGGCTTCCCAGCTGGAAAAGGTTGAGGTCACTATCCCCGTGCGCATCGGCGAGGGTGGCAAGCTCTTCGGCAGCGTAACCGGCAAGGATGTGTCCGATGCCTTGAAGAAGCAGAATATCGACATCGACAAGAAGAAAATCTCCATCAAGGGTACCGTCACGGGTACTGGCGCTTATGAGGCAGTCATCAAGGTCCACCCTGCCATCACCAGCACCGTCAAGGTAAATATCGTGGCAGAGTAAGGGCCATGAGTTTTTTCGATAATATTTTCAAGAAATTCGCCGGTGGAAAGCAGCAGGAAAGTCAGGCTGATACACCGGCTTTTCCCGCTCTTACGGCACTGGATCGGGAAATAAACGCCGTTTACGCGCTCTTGGTGGACTTGTGGAGCACGGAACGGCTGGTAGTGCAGGCAGGGAAGATGGATGCCCTGCAGCTGATGCGCTCCGATGAACCGGGGGAAAGGGTGCTGGCCCTGCAGCGCATACTGGAGCAGAACCCTCTGGCGGGGCCTGCCCCGAAGGGCAAGGACATTTCCAGAGTGCTTTCCTCCTTGGAAGAACGAGTGGCCGACATGGTGGCTCGGAAAAGCGTGGAGGACAAGATCGAGAAAAAGGTCTCGGAAAAGCTGGAGCAGGACCATGCCGACTATGTGGAGGATATCCGCCGCCAGGTCATCAAGGAGGAAAAGCCTGACATAGAAAGCCCCCATGACAGGGCCAAGCGCGAGGAATTGGAGAAGTTGGAGCAGGTGCATCTTACCCAGTCGGTGATGGAGCTTTTGCGTCCCCAATCTTTCGAAGAAATCGTGGGACAGGAGCGGGCGGTGAAGTCCCTCATGGCCAAGCTCAGCTCCCCCTATCCCCAGCATCTGATTCTCTACGGCCCTCCCGGCGTGGGCAAGACTACGGCGGCCCGCCTGGTGCTGGAGGCTGCCAAGAAGAAGGAGAGCTCTCCTTTCAATGAGGATGCTCCCTTCGTGGAGACGGACGGCACCACCCTCAGATGGGATCCCAGGGATATCACCAATCCCCTGCTGGGTTCTGTCCATGACCCCATCTATCAGGGCGCGTCCAAGACCCTGGCAGATGCAGGCGTGCCGGAACCGAAGCCGGGCCTGGTCACCGATGCCCACGGAGGCATCCTCTTCATTGATGAGATAGGCGAAATGGATGAAATGCTCCAAAACAAGCTCCTGAAGGTGCTGGAGGACAAGCGGGCCTTCTTCGAGTCCGCCTACTACGACCCGGAAGACCCCCATGTGCCGCCCTATATCAGGAAGCTTTTCGAGGAAGGGGCGCCGGCGGACTTCGTGCTCATCGGCGCTACCACCAGGGATGCAGCCCACATCAATCCAGCCCTGCGCTCCCGTTGCGCGGAGATATACTTCGAGCCGCTGACGCCGAAGCACATCGTGCAGATCGTGGGAAATGCGGCCAAGAAACTGGGGGCGGAGCTCCCTGAGGAATTGGCTTCTTTGATTTCCGAGTACACCGTCGAGGGCCGCAAGGCCATCAACATTTTGGCAGATGCCTACAGCCTGGCTCTGGAGCGCTCCGGGGCAGCCAAGGGCGAGCCGGTAGCCATCGCCAAAGAGGATATCTATGAGGTGGCCCAGGTGAGCCGCCTCTATCAGTTCGTCACCAAGAAAGCCTCTGGCAAGGCGGTGAAGGGGCACATCTTCGGCTTGGGCGTGTCGGGGTTCCTGGGTTCTGTCATCGAGATCGAAGCGGTGGCTTTCCCTGCCCATGAGAAGGGCAAGGGCACTGTGCGCTTCAATGAGACAGCAGGCAGCATGGCCAAGGACTCCGTCTTCAATGCTGCCTCTGTCCTTCGCAAGGTGACGGGCAAAGACCTCCACGACTACGATGTGCACATCAATGTCATCGGCGGGGGAAATATTGACGGGCCCTCTGCGGGCACTGCTATTCTCGCCGTGCTGGTCAGCGCTGTCACCGGCAGGAAGATAAGGCAGGATGTGGCAGTGACAGGGGAGATTTCCCTGGCAGGCCGCGTGCGTCCCGTGGGTGGAGTTTTTGAGAAGGCCTATGGGGCGAAGCAGGCGGGCATCAAGACCATGGTGATTCCCAAGGAGAATGCCAAGGATATTCCCGAGGAGCACCTGGGACTCTCTATTCATGCGGTGGAAACGGCAGAAGAGGCCTTTGGGATTATTTTTGCTCAGGAAGAATAGTTTTCCTTTTGGCCTGACGGCCGTCCTTTTCTTTGAGGCAAAGAAAAGGACCAAAAGAAACTGCGGACGGAAATCACATCCTGTGATTTCCGCGTCCGCGGGGCCCGTTCCTGGGCCTTGGGGTTCGTGTGGGATTGATAGTAAGTGAGGGGCACAGGCATAGCATAAGCGTAATGTGTGAAATTTTTCCGTAGGAAAAATCTCAAGTGGAGCGTTGCTATGCCTGTGCTCCGAATGTCTTAGAATGAGTTACACAAGGAGGAGCGCATGGCAGAGAATCGTATGCCGCCTCAGAATATAGAAGCAGAAAAGGCAGTCTTGGGGGCTATGCTCATCAAAAAGGATGCTATCATTGAGGTGCAGGAAATCCTTCGGCCTGAAGATTTTTACCGTGAAGCCCACAAGGTGGCCTATGAGGCCATGCTGAAGCTGACTGATAATGAGGAGGCTGTGGATATCGTCACCCTCACAGAGGAACTTCGCAAGGAGGAACAGCTGGAGAGGGTGGGGGGAGTGCGCTTTGTCACGGATATTGCCAATACTGTGCCAACTGCCGCCAATATTTCCTACCACGCCAAAATCGTCAAAGAAAAGGCGGAACTGCGCCGCCTGATAGACGCTGCCACCGCTATTGCCGCTGCAGCCTATGAGGACACGGACGAGGTGGCCAATATCATGGATGATGCGGAAAAGCGCATCCTGGCCGTAGCCGCGGGCCAGAGCACCGACGGCTTCGAGCCCATGAAGACCATCCTGCTGCGTACTTTTGACCGCATCAATGACCTGTACGATTCCAAGGGCAATATCACTGGCATTTCCACGGGCTTCAAGGACCTGGACAACCTGACCAGCGGCCTGCAGCCCTCGGATTTGGTGCTGGTGGCAGCCCGCCCCTCCATGGGCAAGACTGCCTTTACCTTGAACATGGCCAGCTATATCGGCCTGCACAACCTGGGAACGGTAGCTTTCTTCTCCCTGGAAATGAGCAAGGAACAGCTCATGCAGCGCATGCTCTGTTCCGAGGGGGGCATCGATGCTCAGCGGCTCCGCACGGGTCAGCTGGAGGACGAGGAGTGGACGCGGCTGGTGGAAACTGCCAACCGCCTCAACAACGCCCCCATCTTCATCGATGATACCGCCGGCATCACCGTCATGGAAATGCGCTCCAAGGCCCGCCGCCTGAAAGCCGAACATGGCCTTTCCGTCATCTTCATCGACTACCTGCAGCTGATGCAGGGGCGCCCCTCCAAGAACAGCGATAACCGCCAGCAGGAAATCTCAGAGATTTCCCGCTCTCTGAAGGCCTTGGCGAGAGAACTCAATGTGCCCGTCATCGCCCTGTCCCAGTTGTCCCGTTCCGTGGAGAGCCGCCAGGTGAAGCGCCCCATGCTCTCCGACCTGAGAGAATCAGGCTCCCTGGAGCAGGATGCGGATATCGTCATGTTCCTCTACCGCGAGGATTACTACGACAAGGACACGGAGGCCAAGAATATCACAGAAGTCATCATCGCCAAGCACCGCAATGGCCCAGTGGACACCATCAAGCTGTTCTTCCAGAAGGAATTCACCAAGTTCAGGGATTTGCTGATTGAGTGAGGTTATAGCAGTGGACAAAGGAGAAATCATGAAAGCGTGGCTGGCTAGGTCGGAGCACACCATAATGGAAAACAAAGATTTCGATATGGGAGATGCTTAGACAGCTACAATTTTATGATGATACTGGGAATATGTACCGTGCCATGACATTAAGTGACATGTATTACGGCGACTGGTCCAGCGTGGTGACCCATTACAGGCTGATGGGAAAGCCTGTAATGATACAACGGGTGGTGTAGCAGATGGATTTTCATAAGCGGTTGTATGTCAAGAACTATGAGGCCTGGGAACATTTTTGTAGGCAGGAGTGCTTCTCTGCGGAGACATTGAAAGTACGGGAGGTTCCGCAGGGAGTTATACTGCCCATGAAGGCTATTCCGGACAATCCCTGTGTAGATGATATTTATGAAGGCGGCGTGCTTGATGCCAAGGGGAACTTCGTTGCTGGCTCTATAAGAATCAGCAAAAATAATCCTGGTTATATGGCAGTAGTAAGGGGGTACAGTGTCCAGGAGGAAGCTTTGCAGCATAGTGCGGAAGAGGTTATTTTTGGTGGCGTGATCATCAAACATTTTGGCCACTTTTTGGTTGAGTGCATGTCAAGGCTCTGGTACGTCATGCAGCATGAAGGGCAAAAAAAGAAGATAGTCTTTATCGATAATGGGTGGAAAAGCGACCTTAGGATGAATGACTTTTTCGAGCTTCTGGGCATAGACTTGAAGCGCGTGGTGTTTCTCAAGCAGCCTACCAGATTCGCCTCTATAACCGTTCCTGATGAATCTGTGCATTCTTGGGGGCAGTTTTACACCAAGGAATACAGGCAGATATATCAGAAACTGCGTGAGGCGGTTCCTGCTGCCCCTTACAAAAAAATATATCTTACCCACAGCGCGTACAAGAGGGATATCACCTGTTGCAATGAGAAATACTTTGAGGATTATTTCACTGGGAAAGGCTTTGTGGTTATCAGCCCTGAGAAGTACAGTTTGACCGAGCAAATAGCTTTGCTGAAGGGGGCGGAGGAAGTGGCCTGCATGGTCAGTACTTTGAGCCATTTGATTTTGCTGGCCAGGCCTCATACAAAACTCATCATGTTAACCCGTACCAGCCATGATGTATTGGTGGCACAATGCCTCATCAATGAAGCCTCTCAAGCTGACTGGTATATCATAGACGCATCGCAGAACTACCTGTATGGGAACAGGAGCCACGGCGTGATATTGTTGGGGGCTTCGGAATACTGGCGAAAGTTTGCTAAGGAACATTATGGTGATGATGATGTGCAGGATACGCTGCCAGAGGCAGCCATGGATTATATGCAGCATTGGTGCAGGTATTATGAACAAAATGACCACCTCAAGCGTTTAGATGCCCAGGATTTTGTCGTCATGTTTCGCCAGATGTATGAGGTGATTATGGGGAGGGATTGTCCGCAAGGTCTGCTGCAAAAATCCCCCAAGGATGAATACATGGAGGAATTGGGGCATAAGCTGGGTTCAGAGCAGAACTATAACGAGGTTCTCAATGAGCTTGCTGGAAAGCCTGTCTTAGTTTCCTATGAGATAACTACTGACGACTATAAGAGCCTGCTCTGCTATTCCGGCCAGGTCTGCGGTACCGGGGATTCGCCTATCAGGGATATCAGAATTTCTTTTACCGATGAAAAGGTTTCCTGCACCTATAAATTATATTTGAAGGGGCAGGGCTGGACAGCCCCAAGGAAATCAGGGGAGGCTGCTGAATTGCCCGGAGGGCATGTCTACGGGCTAAGTATTGACCTGGATTCATCCTGCAAGTCTGTGTATGACCTCAGTTTTCGCTTGCATACCCGTGAGGGGTGGAGTCCTGCGCTTTCAGATGGTATGAGCGCATCTCAGGAAACCTGGCCGCTGGATGCCATCCAGATTGTGATGAAGTGCAAGGCGAATATTAATGTCAATACCATATAATATAAGCATGATTCACGCGATCAATGATAAATGGTGCTTAACTAAATAGTATTGAACATTCGAGCGAATGTTCAATACTATTAGAATCTAAAAAACGCCCTTGACAAAAGTTCGAGGGTGTATTATGATGTAATAAATGGAATTGGTTCCATAGGCGATTGGAACTGTTTTCATAGGTATCCCGGCAGGAACGAGGGGACTTGTGTAGAATATAGTCTTAAGGATAAAGTTCCTGTGTTCTTATTCATATTACTATCTGCGCGTATTTAGGGTATCGTTTCCAGAGAGAGGAAAGAGGAGGAATTATCAATGTCAGATTTGCGTCTGGACAGCCCTCTGCAGGGCAAGCTGGTACCGCTTTCAGAGGTCAAGGATCCGGCTTTTGCCGGCGGGGCCATGGGGAAGGGTGCTGCCGTCAGCGAGCCTCAGGGCAAGGTTTATGCGCCAGTGGATGGCGAGGTCACGGTTCTCTTCGAGACCAAGCATGCCATTGGCCTTCACGGGGATAATGGCGCTGACATCCTCATCCATGTGGGTCTTGATACTGTGAACCTCAAGGGCGAGCATTTCACTGCCCATGTGGCACAGGGGGACAAGGTGAAGCGCGGCCAGCTGCTGCTGGAGTTCGATGTGGCTGCTATCGTGGCTGCAGGCTACGATGTGACCACTCCGGTGCTGGTCACCAATGCCGCTGATTTCGGCAAGATCACTGTAGCTCTGGGCGACCAGGAGATTACTGTGGATGGCGAGGAAGCTGCTGCTCCCGCTGCCGCTGCTGCTTCCGGCCATGATGTGGCTGCTGATGAGAAGGCTCTGGCTGACCTCCCCGCTGAGGAGCGCGTGGCCAAGCTCATCGCTAAGTATGTAGGCGGCATGGACAATGTCCGCAGCGCCGAGCACTGCGCTACCCGCCTGCGCCTCATCGTCAATGATCGCGACAAGATCGACGAGAAGGCCATCGAGAATATCGACGGCGTCAAGGGCCAGTTCTTCGCAGCTGCCCAGTATCAGATCATCCTGGGCACCGGCTTTGTGGACAAGGTCTTTGATGTTTTCGTGGCAGGTACTTCCTTGGGCTCCACCAGCAACAACAAGGCTGAGGCCTATGAGCAGATGTCTACCATGCAGAAGATTTCCCGCACTCTGGGCGATGTCTTCGTGCCCATCATCCCCGTGCTGGTGGCAACAGGTCTTTTCATGGGCCTGCGCGGCGCATCTCAGGCCCTGGGCGTTGAGTTCAGCGGCAATGTGCTGACCATGAGCCAGGTGCTCACGGATACCGCCTTCATCTTCCTGCCGGCCCTGGTGTGCTGGTCCACCATGAAGCGCTTCGGCGGCACCCCGGTCATCGGCCTGGTTCTGGGCCTGATGCTGGTTGCCCCCCAGTTGCCTAACGCCTGGGCTGCTATCCCCGGCGGCGCACAGGAGCCCCTCATGATGGATGTGCTGGGCTTCACCGTCCCCGTGGTTGGCTATCAGGGTTCTGTGCTGCCCGCTCTGGTGCTGGGCATCGTGGCTGCCAAGCTGCAGGCTTTCCTGAAGAAGTTCGTGCCTGACCTCATCGACCTCATCGTGACCCCGTTCCTGACTCTGTTCACCTGCATGATCCTCGGCCTGCTGGTTGTCGGCCCCATCATGCATACCCTTGAGAATGCTATCTTCGGCGCTGTGCAGGCCTTCCTGCAGCTGCCCTTCGGCATCGGCGGCATCGTAGTGGGCGGCCTCCAGCAGGTAGTGGTTGTCTTCGGTGTCCATCACATCTTCAACGCTCTGGAAGTCCAGCTCCTGGCTACCACCGGCGTAGATCCTTTCAATGCCATCATCACCGGCGCTATCGTGGCCCAGGGCGGCGCTGCCGTGGCTGTGGCTGCCAAGACCAAGAACGCCAAGAAGCGCGCTCTCTACATTTCCTCTGCTGTGCCCGCTTTCCTGGGCATCACTGAGCCTGCTATCTTCGGTATCAACCTCCGCTTCATGAAGCCCTTCATCTATGGCCTGGTAGGCGGCGCTTGCGCAGGCGGCCTGGCAAGCTTCATGCAGCTGGCAGGTACCGGCATGGGCATTACGGTTATCCCCGGCACCCTCCTTTACCTTGACCATCTGCTTCCTTACATCATGGTCAATGTGGTGGGCTTTGCAGTGGCTTTTGCCCTGACTTTCACCCTCTTCACTCCGGAGGAGTAATCTGAAATTATGAAATAGATGCGGCCTATGACTTTAGCAAAACAGATGTGGAGCATAAGTCATGGGCCGCTTTTTCTAAAAAAAGGAGGCTGACCTTCTATGGAAAAATTCGACAAAGCGGCGATAGATGCCCGGGTGCGGGAGGGAATGCCCTTTTCTCATCGCTGGCACAACCGCTTTCATCTGGAAATGCCCTTCGGACTCATCAATGACCCCAACGGGCTGACTTATTACAAGGATGAATACCATATCTTCTACCAGTGGAATCCCTTGGGAGTGGTGCACAAGAACAAGTGCTGGGCACACACCAAGACCCGTGATTTCGTCCATTACACTGTGCCGGAGCTGTCCTTGTGGCCCTCGGATGAGCACGACAAGGACGGCTGTTATTCTGGCTGCGGCACAGTGGAAAATGGGCGTCTGAGAGTGGCCTACACTTGCAATGCTAAGGACGAGAACGGCAAGCGCACCCCTGCCCAGCGCTTCGGCACCCTGCAGGCCGATGGCACCATCCAAAAAGAAGAAATTGCGGTGCCGGATGCGGCGCCCGGCTACACGGGACACTTCCGCGACCCCTATATCTTCAGCCGCCATGGCAAGCGCTATTTCGTGCTGGGAGCCCAGCGGGAGGATGAAAAAGGCACGGTGCTGGTCTATGAGGAAACGGAGCAGGGCTGGCAGTGCAAAGGGGAAATGTCCCACCGCCTGGGAGATTTCGGCTATATGTGGGAATGCCCTAATCTGCTGCGCTTCGGGGACTATGAAGCGCTTATCTTCTGTCCCCAGGGACTTGAGGCCAGAGAGTATGACCGCCAGAACATCTATCAGGCGGGCTATGTGGCGGGCCATGCTTCCCTTGACGCCATGACCCTTCTTCACGGCAAGTTCCAGGAGCTTGATCACGGCTTTGACTTCTACGCTCCCCAGGTGTTCCAGCATGAGGGCAGGAACCTCATGCTTGGCTGGATGGGCATGCCGGATAAGGATGAGGACTATCCCACGGCGGAGAAGGGGTGGGTATACAGCCTGACCATGCCCAGGGAACTGACCCTCAGGCAGGGGCACATTTACTCCAAGCCTGCCCGTGAGATGAAGGCCCTGCGCATCGAGGACACTGCGGTGTCCCTGGACAACGACAGCACAGACGAGCTCGTCTGCGGCCTTTACGACACTTCGGAAATCATGCTGGACATCAGCCTGGGGGAGGCGCACAGGGTTTCCCTGCAGCTGGTGTATGGCCTGGAGAAGACTGTCATCACTTATGACACTCAGGAGCAGGCCTGCGTCATCGACCGCAGCGGCATGAAGCTGGGGGGCAAGGGCAAGCGCAAGTTCCGTCTGTATTCCGACGGGGTGCTGTCCTTGCACATCTTCGTGGACAAGACTGCCGTGGAGATTTTCTTCCAGCATGGAGAGGAAGCTGCTTCCTTCTTCCTGTTCCCGGAGAAGAACATCCAGCCGGAGCTGAGGATATATTCCGATGCGGATATGGAAAGCATATCCGGCCGGGTGTGGGAGCTGGATAGCTATAAGTTCAGTTGAAACAGCTCTTGGGGCGATAAATATGACAAAAGCCTGCCGCACTTGCTTGCGGCAGGCTTTTTGCCAGTTTTGGGCGGCCTTTTCCCTGGGCAGTCCAGAAAATGCAGGACAATGCCAGTTCCACAGGATATACTGGCGCATGATTTGACAGAAAGGCTGTCGGGTGGGATACTGGAAATACTTGCGAGAAAAGGGGATGATGGAGTCGGGCAAAGGGGATTTTTATTTGCTGGCGCTGCTGCTGGCTGTGCTGGCGGGGGCGTTCTGGCTGTTCGCAGGAGAAGAGAAAGCATCGCTTTATGCAGAGATACGAGTGGAAGGGGAGCTTTGCAAGCGCATAGAACTCACCGGCCACCGGGGGATTGAGACTGTGGAGGTAGTTTCTGGCCGGGGGCGCAATCTGATACAGGTGGAGGACGAGAGCGTCTGCGTGCTGGAGGCTGACTGTCCAGACAAAGTATGCGTGAAGACAGGGAAACTGTCAAAGTCCGGGCAGACAGCAGCCTGCCTGCCACATAAATTGTTGCTGGAAATAAAAGAAGGACCACTGCCCTGAGAGTGGTCCTTCTTTTTCTTATCTCGTTTTCCCGACACTGTTCCTGCCGGGAGAGGGGGCGTCATTGTTGCTGGGGGCCGGTGCTTCTTCCTGCACCTTCTGGGCAGGTGGCTCTTCGGTGCGGCTGGTGCTTGCGCTTTCGCTGCGCTCGCGGAGAGCCCTGTTGCGCTCGGGAATCTCTTCCTCTTCATCGTCCTTCTGGACTTTGGCAGTTTCCTTCCGCTGGCTGCGGGGGCGATCCTCATCATCGCTGCTGCTGTGCTTGGTGGTGGTGGCCTTGCCTATGCTGGTGTCGCTGGCTGGCACTTCCGTAGCGGTGGAGGGGATGGAGCTTTCGTACTCCGCCTCTGCCCGCTCGATGCGGGAGCGCATGGTGGAGTTCATGGTGATGCCAAGAGTATCGACCAGTGCCGTACGCAGTTCGGAAACTTTGGGAATCCAGTAGGAGATGCCTTCGATGTACATGGGGCGTCCCGGCACCATTTCCGTCTTCAGGCCGTGGTTCTTGGCCTTCTGCAGGGAACCGGCGAATTCCAGGAGCTGGCGCACGGAAAGGTCGGTCTTGACGGACTCGAAGACTTCTGCGATGACGGAAGGGAGCTTGGGGATGATGGAGGGGGAAGTGACCTTGTCCATGCAGGCCTGCATGAAGGCCTGCTGGCGCTTGATGCGGCCGATGTCGCCTTCCTCGTCGCGGTAGCGCACATAGGTGACGGCGGTCTTGCCGTCCATGTGCTGGAGGCCGGGGCGCAGGTCTATGAGCAGGCCTCCGTCATCGTCCCAGGGGTCTTCATAGTACATGCGCTTTTCTACATCTATGTCCACGCCGCCGATGGCATCTATGATGCGCTGGAAAGCCTTCACATTGACGATGATGTAGTGATCCATGTTCACGCCCAAGAAGTCTTCCACGGTGCTCTGGGTGAGCTTTTCTCCTCCGTAGGCGTAAGCGGAATTGATCTTGTCATAGCCATGGCCTTTGATTTTCACCCGGGTATCACGGGGGATGGAGAGGAGGGCAGCCTGGTCCAGCTTGGGATCGATGGTGGCAATCATCAGAGTGTCAGAGCGCCCCACATCGTCAGCCCGCTCATCCACGCCCATGATCATGATGGTGGATTTGTCCTTGGCGGTGAGGAGTTCTTCCTTTTCCTGCTTGGTCATGACCGGCTTGTCCTCCAGGCTGGAGGAAGCGAAGTAGGCACCTGCCAAAGCGGCGCCCAAGAAGATGAAAGCGGCCAATACCCAGGGCCATATGCGGCTTTTTTTCTTGTTTTTCCTGGGGGGGATGCTAGAGTTTGAAGCTGCCAATAGATAACCTCTTCTTTCTTAATAAAGTATAATCAAAATCTATTTGAGTTTCCTAAAAATAGTCATACAGACAATATTATAATTGCAATATTAACACCGTGCAATTAAAATTTGCTGAAAAAAAGGCAGCATGCTTTTCTTTGTCCGGGGGAAAGTTTCGCTGAATTTTTCAGAAAAAAGGACACAGGAGCACTTTTTCGGTAAACAGATTGACATATGAGAGGTAAAAATGCTATCATTGTCGAGGGATATGTAAATAAGGTATCTTCGGAACTGTTCATAAATAAATTTTAGATATGACTGGTCTAAATCTCCATATGCGTCGTTGTCGTCAGTCGGCATAGCACCGCTATGTCTCCTTCCTCCGCCTAGCCTATGAAGATTTATCCTGCGTCCTATCTTAAAATTTGTTTATTGCCAGTTCCTTCCAAACTCAAAATGAGGCCGTTAGCTGAAAGTGTCGGCACGGTCAATTTGAGTTTTTTCGTTGTGTTGTTTTCACTTCTGCGGTGCAGTGACGCCGCAAGGATTTTAGGGAGGAAAACTGATGATCGCACGTTACACGAATCCTGAGATGGGCGCTATTTGGACGGATACCGCCAAGTGGCAGCGGGTTCTGGAGGTAGAGCTGGCTGCTTGCGATGCAGCTGCGGAGCTGGGATACATTCCCAAAGATGCTGTGCAGCGCATTCGCGAGAAGGTAAATGCAGGCCCTGTCTTCACCGTGGAGCGCATCCTTGAGATCGAGGCGGTTACCCACCACGACCTCATCGCCTTCTTGACCACCGTGGCCGAGAATGTGGGCGAGGATTCCAAGTACATCCATGTGGGATTGACATCCTCGGATGTGGAAGATACCGCTACCTGCCTGCAGCTGAAGGATGCTGCAGACATCATCCTTGAAGATTTGAAGAAATTCCGCGAAGTGGTGCGCCGCCGCGCTGCAGAATTCAAGCATACTCCCTGCATCGGCAGGACTCATGGCATCCATGCCGAGCCCATGACTCTGGGACTGAAGTTCCTCCTGTGGAGTGCAGAGGTGGATCGCTGCATCGACCGTTTGGAGCATGCCAAGAAGACTATTTCCGTGGGCAAGCTCTCCGGCGCTGTGGGCACCTACTCCAATATCGACCCGAAGATTGAGGAGATGGCCTGCAAGGCTTTGGGACTTACCCCCACTCCGCTGGCCACCCAGGTCATCCAGCGTGACCGCCATGCTGAGTTCATCACTACCCTGGCCCTTATCGCCAGCTCTTTCGAGAAGTTCGCCACCGAGGTTCGCAACTGGCAGCGCACGGATATCCGTGAGGCTGAGGAGTTCTTCTCCAAGGGACAGAAGGGTTCTTCTGCCATGCCCCACAAGCGCAACCCCATCAACTGCGAGCGCATTTCCGGCATGGCCCGCCTGGTGCGGGGCAATGCCCAGGCAGCCATGGAGAACATCACCCTCTGGCATGAGCGTGACATTTCCCACTCCTCAGTGGAGCGCGTGATCCTGCCGGATTCCACCATCAATGTGGACTACTGCGTGCAGAAGTTTACCAATATCATAGACAAGCTGCTGGTTTATCCCGAGGCTATGCTGGAGAATCTCAACCGCACCGGCGGTCTCATCTACAGCCAGAGGCTCCTGCTGACCATCGTGAGCAAGGGCGTGCTGCGCGAGGATGCCTACAAATGGGTGCAGCGCAATGCCATGAAGCGCTGGCTGGAAGGGGAAGACTTCAAGGCCAATGTGGAGAAGGATGAGGATATTACGAAGTACCTTTCTAAGGAAGAGATTGAGGGGTGCTTTGATTATAATTACTTCCTCCGTCATGTTGATACTATATTTGAAAGGTTTGGGCTCTGAGTTTAGTTTCGGCTGTTCATTTTCTTTGTCGCAAAGAAAACGAACCAAAAGAAAACGCGGCCGCGATTTCGTCCGTGAAATCGGACGGCCGCATAACGCCCATCCATGGGCTGAAAATAGAATTATTTTTGAGTTGGCCTTGTATAGTAAACGACAGAATTATTGCTCATACTCAATGTCCGCCCCCATAGGGGGGGCGGGGGACCGCCGCTGGCGGTGGTGGGGGGCTGCTTGCAATGATAATGATGTTTACGATAAGTTGGGCTGGCTCGAAAGGAGCGTTTTATATGTCTACTGTCGTTATTACCGGTACCCAGTGGGGGGACGAGGGCAAGGGGAAGATTGTTGACTACCTGGCCCAGCAGGCTGAGACTGTGGTGCGTTTCCAGGGGGGCAGCAATGCTGGCCACACTGTCATGGTGGACGGGGAAGATTACAAGCTTCGCCTGCTGCCTTCCGGTATCCTATATAAAGGAACCCATAATATCATCGCCAATGGCGTGGTGGTTGACCCCAAGGTCATGCTGCAGGAAATGGATGCCATGGAGGCCCGGGGCATTGATGTGTCCGGCATCCGCCTGTCTGACCGCGCCCATGTGGTCTTGCCCTACCATCGCTTGATGGATGGCTTGGAAGATGAGCAGAAGGGCGCTGGCAAGATAGGCACCACCAAGAACGGCATAGGCCCTTGCTATATCGACCGCGATGACCGCATCGGCATCCGGGTCTGCGAGTGGATGGACCCGGAGACATTTGCCGAGAAGCTGAAGGTGAATCTGGCGCGGAAGAACAGGGAACTGCAGGCCCTCTATGGCCATGAGCCCCTTGATTTCGATGAGATTTACAAGGAGTATATGGGCTATGCCGACAGGCTCCGTCCCTATGTGTGCGATGCCATCACCCTGCTGAACGATGAAATCGACGCAGGCCGCAAGGTGCTCTTCGAGGGCGCCCAGGCTACCATGCTGGACATAGACTATGGCACTTATCCCTACTGCACCGCTTCTCATCCCATTTCTGGCGGCGTAGCCGTGGGGGCTGGCGTATCTCCCAAGAAGATTGGCAAGGTCTTCGGCGTGGTGAAGGCTTATTGCACCCGCGTAGGCGAAGGCCCCTTCCCTACGGAGCAGCTGAATGAGATTGGTGACAAGCTCCGGGAGAAAGGCCACGAATACGGCGTGGTCACTGGCCGTCCCCGCCGCACGGGCTGGCTGGATGCCGTGGTGGTGCGCTATGCAGGTGTCATTTCCGGCATCGACTACATGGCCATCACCCGCCTGGATATCCTGGACAGCTTTGACGAAATCAAGATGTGCGTGGGCTACAAGTACAAGGGCGAGATCCTGAAGCTGGTGCCTGCCAGCCTGAAGATGGTAGCCGAGTGCGAGCCTGTCTACGAGACTTTCGAGGGCTGGAAGACGGATATCAGCGGTATCCGCAAATACGAAGACTTGCCGGAGAAGGCCCGCAAGTATATAGAGCGCATGGCAGAGGTAACGGGCATTGACATCGGCATCGTTTCCGTGGGCCCCAACCGTGACCAGACCATCGTGGTAGCAGAGAATATTTTCTGATTTACTTGGCAAGAGCTTCGCTCTCAAAGAAGAATTTAATATACATTTAATGAAAGTTCGACCCTGGGCAGGAAAAAAGCTGGGAGGGTCGAACTTTTCGTATCTAGGGAGGTTCCCGCAAAATGAAAAGGACAATGACTTTTCCAGGGAAGTAAGCCATGGAATGCGTATTCCCTGCAGAAAATTTTTAATTTTGGGAAAGAGGTATTTTTATGAAACTTCAAACCAAAGCCATAATTCTCCTGGACCTGTTTATCGTGGTGGCCTGCGTCTGCATGGGGGTGCTGGGCTACCGCAGCGCTGACGAAGGCTTTGACGAGGCCTTGCAGATGAAGGCTTATTCCAATGCAGTAGCCTTCCAGGAGGTTATGGAGCATCGCCATCCCGGTGCGTGGCAGGTGAAGGGGAACGAGCTTTACAAGGGAGATTACAAGGTCAATGGAGCTGAGGACCTGGTAGATTCGCTGGGAAAGGTTTGCAAGGGCCATGTGACCTTCTTCCTGGGGGACACCCGCATTGCCACCACCGTCAAGGGAGAGGGCGGCGGCAGGGCAGTGGGCACCAAGTGCTCGGCGCCTGTAGCCGAGGCAGTGCTGAAAAAGGGTGAGCTTTTTGTGGGGCCGGCAAATGTGCTGGGAGAGGAATTCCAGAGCGCCTATGAACCCATCAAGGACAGCAGCGGGCAGATCATCGGCATGCTCTTCGTGGGGCTTTCCAACAGCGAGTTTGACGGCATACGCAGCAGTTTCATGACTTCGGTGGTTGTGGCCATGCTGCTTATCATGATAATCGCGGGCGTCCTTTCCTATGTGGTGGTGGGCAGGGCTCTCCGGCCCATGATGGCCCTTACTGCAGGCATGGAACGCATTGCCGAAGGCGACCTTACGGGAGCGCCGGTGGCTGTGGAATCGGATGATGAAATCGGCAAGCTGGCTCAGTGCGGCAACAATATGCAGAAAAAGCTGAGAAATCTCATCGGGAATGTGACGGATTCTGCCCAGACTGTTTCTACTGCCGCTGAGGAACTGACTGCCAGCGCCATGCAGACGGCGGAAACGGTGAACAGCGTGGCAGAAAGCACTGTCACTTTGAGCCGGGGGGCGGCTAATCAGGCTGAGGTTATCGGCCAGGTGGAGGCAGAGGCAAGGGAAATGTCTGAGAAGGTGGTGGCCTTGGCGGACAGCGCCAGGACCATGCGGGAGGCTTCCAAGCAGAGCCGCGAGCGGGCCAGAGTGGGCGGACAGTCCGTGGACCAGGCAGTGGCCCAGATACAGCAGATTGCCAGCCAGGTGGCAAGCTCCGCCCAGGTGGTGGAATCCCTGGGCAAGCGTTCGGACGAAATCGGAGAAATCGTGGACACCATTTCCAATATCTCTGCCCAGACTAACCTGCTGGCCTTGAATGCAGCCATCGAAGCCGCCCGGGCTGGCGAGGCAGGGCGCGGTTTCTCCGTAGTGGCAGACGAGGTAAGGAAGCTGGCCGAGCAGTCCAGCGCAGCCGCCGGCAATATCTCGAATCTCATCGTGGCCATACAGAATGATACCAGGGAGGCGGTCAGCGCCATCGAGGAAGGGAACCGCAATGTCTCCGAGGGAGCCGCTGCTGTGGCTTCCACCGGCGAGGCTTTCCGGGAGATAGAGCAGCAGGTGAACCTCCTGGACAATCATATCAAAGAATCCCTGAGGCATATCCAGGTGGTGGAGGATACCAGCAAGCATATCCTGGGCTCTATGACAGATTTGCAGAACCAGAGCAAGAAGTTCGAGCAGGAGTCCGAGAACATCTCCGCTGCCACCGAGCAGCAGAGCGCCACTATGCACGAAGTGACTGACTCCAGCCATCAGCTGGCTTCCATGGCTCAGAATATGCAGGATGAAGTGAAGAAGTTCAAGGTGTGAGACCAAATACAAGCACACGAAAGCTCCGGGCAAGGTACCGGAGCTTTTTGTGTGCTTTGTGAATAGACAAAATCTGCAAAATGTACTTGACTGTATTTTGTATACATGATACAATCTGACCAAAGCTAAGAAAGTGCTGTGTGTTTTGTTGAGAAAGGAAAGTGGACAGCAATGAGAATAGAGCATGATTTCCTGGGAGAGATGCAGGTACCGGATGAGGTTTACTACGGCGTGCAGACCATGCGCGGCAAGGAAAATTTCCACATCACCGGCCAGACCATCGACCCGGAATTCGTCCAGGCTATGGCCATGGTGAAGAAGGCTGCAGCTCTGGCCAATATGTCCACAGGGCGCCTCTCCAAGGAAATCGGCGATTTGTTGGTGCAAGCTGCCGATGAGATCATCGCTGGCAAGCTGCTGGACCAGTTTCCTCTGGATCCCATTCAGGGCGGTGCCGGTACTTCCATAAATATGAATGTGAACGAAGTCCTCTGCAACCGCGCTTTGGAACTGAAGGGAGAAGCCAAGGGGAGCTATGACATCATTTCTCCCAACAACCATGCCAATATGGCCCAGTCCACCAATGATTCCTTCCCCACGGGCATCAAGGTCTGCGCCAACTACAAGGGCAAGAAGCTGGTGGCTGCCTTGAACCGCCTGGCTGACGAGCTGGACAAGAAAGCCTTTGAGTTCAAAGATATCCTGAAGATGGGGCGCACCCACCTGCAGGATGCGGTGCCTATCACCCTGGGGCAGGAAATGGGCATGTACGCTTCTTCTGTGCGCCGTGGGGCGCGCCGCATCGAGACTGCCATGCAGGGGCTGCGTACCATGAATATGGGAGGCACCGCCGTAGGCACAGGCCTCAATGCAGAGCCTGAGTACATCAAGGCCGTGGCCAAGACCCTGTCTGAGGTCACCGGCGATACCTATGTCACCGCTGACGATATCATCGATGCCACCAACAACACCGATGGTTTTGCGGATTTTTCCGGCGCCATGAAGGTCACTGCCTTGACCCTCATCAAGATGGCCAATGATTTCCGTCTCATGGCCTCAGGCCCCCGCTGCGGCCTGAATGAGCTGAAGCTGCCCCAGCGCCAGCCGGGGTCTTCCATCATGCCCGGCAAGGTGAATCCCGTCATTGCCGAGGTGCTGGACCAGGCCTGCTATCAGGTGATAGGCAATGACCTGGCCCTGACTCTGGGGGTGGAGAACGGGCAGTTCGAGCTGAATGTCATGGAGCCTGTCATGGCCTTCAATATGTTCAACTCCCTGAACTACATGACCAATGCGGTGAACACCTTCGTGGACAAGCTCCTCGTCGATATCGAGCCCAACAGGGAGCAGTGCCACAAATGGCTTGGCGGCGCTGTGGGCACCGTCACCGCCCTGCTGCCCCATATCGGCTATGAAAAGAGCGCCGCCCTGGCCAAGGAAGCCTATCTCACCGGCAAGCCCATCAAGGAGGTTATCCTGGAAAAGGGCTGGCTCACCAAGGAGTATATGGAGCATGTGCTGTCCCCCGAGCAGATGACCACTCCGGGCATCGCCGGCGGCGACCTGCTGAAGAAATAGTCATTTCCCAAGACTGGATTCCAAGCTACCTATGGCACCCTGCCCGTCACGGCAGGGTGCTTTCCTCATGAAAAAATATCCTGGCGTGGCAGGTTTTTTTGTGCAAGGTGCGAATAATATCACTGATATAAGTTGTGTTTTGATTCCGAAAGTTCAAATATACTCAAGGAGGAATTTCCATGGCTGTAAATTTCAATCCCCTGGAGGGGGGCAGGACGGTGAAGGCCGAAATCCTGGCCTTTGTGCTGCCTGTGGTTATCATTGGCTTGCTGGTTTTGGCAGGGGTTATTTTCAAATTCACCAGTTCGGCCTTTGAGGAGCAGCTGGAGTCCAGCTCACTGAAGACCACCTCTGAGGTGGCAGACGGCGTCTCCGACTGGTTCGATGCCCGCATGCTGGAAACCCAGATGACTGCCAATTCCTTGGCGGCCCGGGGGCTGCCAGGCAGTCAGGCGGAGCTGATCGCCAACAACGAGCTGCGCCTGAAGCTCATGGAAAAAATCTATCCCGGTGTCTACGACAGCGTGAGCTGGGGCCCCTTTGACGGTTCCGGCCTGCTCCACGGCTGGACCAAGTCCGGCTACAAGGAGATGCACAACGCCGACAAGGCCTGGTATAAGGAAACCATGAAGGGTGAGAAGGATTCCTTCGTGGCTCCTCCCGTCATTTCCCAGGCTACGGGCAAGATCATCGTGAACTCCATCGCCCTGGCCAAGAATCCCTCCGGCCAGAATGTGGGCATGGTGCTGGCAGCCATCTATGTGGACGCTGTCCGGGAGAAGGTGGGCGAATTCAAGATCGGCAATGAGGGTTACAGCCTGCTGGTATCCAAAGAAGGCACCTACATTGTCAATCCTGATGAAGAAGCCATCATGAAGAAGAAGATTACCGAGGACGAGGACCCTGCCATGAAGGAACTGGGGCAGAAGATGCTCTCTGGTCAGGCGGGGTTCATGAAGTTCACCCGCGCCGACGGGGCTGATCTCATTGCCTTCTATGCCCCCGTCAAGGCTACGGGCTGGGGCATGGCGGCCATTGCCCATGAAGACGAGCTCTTTGCCCCTGTCTACAGCTTGCTGAAGATTGTGGCAGGTCTGGCTCTCCTGATTATCGTGGGCATTTCCCTGGGTATCGTCATGACCATCAACAAGGTCATGGCTCCGCTGGGAGCTATGGTATCGGAGCTGCAGCTCCTGGCTTCCGGCGACTTCCGCGACCGTCCGGCCAAGGTCAGCACCGAGAACGAGCTGGGACAGCTGGCCAGGGCTTTGCGCGAGATGCGCAAGAGCGTGGCCAAGGTCATGCTTTCCGTCCATGATATTTCCCAGAGCTTGGCGGCAGCTTCTGAGGAGCTCAATGCCACTACCGAGCAGTCCGCCCAGGCCTCTGACCAGGTGGCCAACTCCATCGTGCGGGTGGCGCAGGGCACCAATGAGCAGCTGGGAGCCGTGAGCTCCACCACCGAGGCCATCGAGCGCCTCAGCGGCACTATCCAGACCGTGTCCGGGGAAGCCAATGTGGCAGCCGGCGAAGGCCGTCAGGCAGCAGAAATCGCCCGTGACGGCGGCAGAACCTTGGAAGAGGCCATCACCCAGATCAAGCATATCGAGGCCAGCAGCCTGGAGTCCATGAAAGTGGTCAAGGCCTTGGGCGAGCGTTCCTCCGAGATCGTGGCTATCGTGGAAACCATCACGGGCATCGCCGAGCAGACCAACCTCCTGTCCCTGAATGCAGCCATCGAGGCCGCCCGGGCAGGCGAGCAGGGCCGCGGCTTTGCAGTGGTAGCAGAGGAAGTCCGCAAGCTGGCTGAGTCCTCCCGGGAGGCTGCCCAGCAGATTGCCGACTTGCTGAAGGCTGTAGGTGACGATATCAACAACGCCATCAGCGGCATGGAAGCGGGCAGCGCCGAAGTGCAGAAGGGTGCCGCCAACATCATTTCCATGGGGGATTCTTTCCGTCGCATCATCGAGCTGGTAGAGAATGTGTCCGGCCAGATCCAGGGCATCAGCGCCGACATCACCGGCATGGCCAAGAACGGCGAAGAAATCGTGGGCCATGTCCGCACCATAGATGCCGCCAGCCACAGCGCTGCCGAGGAATCCGAGACAGTTTCCGCCGCCACGGAGGAGCAGAGCGCTTCTGTGCAGGAAATCGCCAACGCCAGCCGGAGCTTGGCAGAGATGGCTACGGACTTGCAGAACGAAGTTCAGAAGTTCAAGGTCAAATAAGAAAATTATCCCAGGGGGAGGCGCATGCCTCCCTCTTTTTGCTACGAACACTTAGGAACTGTTCAGAAATAAATTAAGCATTCTGCTTGTCTTAGTTCGTCTATACTGCATTGTCGTCAGTCGACATAGCACCGCTATGCCTCCTTCCTCCGCCTTGTCTAGCCAAACTAATCCTTCGCATTATGCTCAATTTATTTCTTGCCAGTTCCTTAACGAGTGCAAGCCGAAGGCGCAGCGGGAGTTTAGTATTCGTGCAAGGGCGTGTGGACACCGTAAGGTGTCCGGTAAGCTTTGTTGCAATTGTACGGTTTATTTGCACAAATGAGTTGACAAAGTTACATGTGAGGTGTATGATACAAAGCATCGCAGGACAAATATATGTCCTTGTATGAAAAACATCTTGGAGGGATTCATTATGGAGAGAATGAAACAGGCAGCGCAGTATTTGGCATCGCATACGGCGGTATTCGTCATTATTGCAGCCATTATTGCCTTCTTCATGCCGCAGTTGTTCGGCTGGGTGAAAGGGACTAATCAGATTATCATTCTCTTCATTATCATGTTCAGCATGGGACTGACCCTTACGCTGAAGGATTTCAAGGTCTTGGCGGCCCGCCCCTTCGACATCTTCATCGGCGCGGCGGCCCAGTATCTCATCATGCCCTTCTCGGCCTACTTCCTGTCCAAGGGGCTGGGGCTTTCCGATGAGATTGCCGTGGGCCTGATACTGGTGGGCTGCTGCCCCGGCGGGATTTCTTCCAATATCATGAGTTTCCTCTGCCGGGGGGATGTGCCCTTCTCCGTGGGCATGACCACAGCTTCCACGCTGCTGGCGCCCATTATGACACCTGCCATGGTGCTGCTCCTTGCGGGGGAACGCATTGAGGTGCCGGCAGCAGGCATGTTCGTCACCATCCTGGAATCTGTCATTGCCCCTGTGCTCCTGGGCTTTTTCCTGAACTATCGCTACGGCTCTGCCAAGGTCATGGAGGATGTGCGGGAGGTCATGCCCTCGGTGGCAGTTATCGGCCTGGCCCTTATCGTAGGCGGCGTCATCGCCCTGCAGGGCAGCAATTTCTTCACCGCTGGCGTGGTCATCTTCCTGGCAGTGCTGGCCCACAATGGCGTGGGCTACCTCTTGGGCTACTCCCTGGGTCGCCTGACAGGCATGGGCACCGCCAAGTGCCGCACCCTGTCCATCGAGGTAGGCGTGCAGAACGCAGGCCTGGCCACGGGCCTGGCCGTAGCCCACTTCGCCGCCTACCCCCACGCAGCCCTCGCCTGCGCCGTGTCCTGCGCCTGGCATTCCATCTCCGGCACCTTGCTGGCCGGCTGGTTTGTCAAGCGGGATGAAAAGGTGGAAGGAGAAGCAGTTGCCCAGGGGTGAAGAAAAATCCCTTGAATCTGCAGCTACAATGTGCTAAAATAATGCACATGCGGTTGTAGCTCAGCTGGATAGAGCATTCGCCTCCTAAGCGAAGGGTCGGGCGTTCGAATCGCCCCAGTCGCACCATTTGAATATCAAGGCCTCCCGGCTTGCGGGAGGCCTTTTGATGTATTGCTGCGGAAATTTCATATGGAACGGGCAATTGAACTAGCAAACAGGAAACGTGCGATGTTGTCTATGTAATCGTGGGATTTATATGGTATACTGTCAGCAAAAGGTATATACAGAAGGTGGATTGTAAATGTTAGATAGCAAGCAGGGCGTGGTATCGAAGTTGAATCCAATGCTGACGCTTCAATATATGGGCACGGAGCCGGAAAATAAATACTTTGACCGCAAGTCGGCAAAGAAAGAACCTGCGAAGCTGGCAACTTTGGTGGCAGGATTTGCCAATGCTGAGGGAGGCGTAATCGTCATAGGTATCAGCGATAAGTCGCACCGCATCGAGGGGGTCAATGCAGCTGGTGCTGAAAAGCTGAATGCATTCCTAAACATGGCCAAGGACTATTGCAAGCCAATGCCACAAATGCGAGAAGAGTTTTTGCCGGTAATCAATGAGCAGGGAGAGGCGGACAGGCTCTTGTTGCTCCATGTCGAGGCCAGTGTGGACAGACTTATCTACATGAAAAATGACTCTGTGTACTTGCGTATCGGTGATAAGACGCGTGAAATCAAAGGTGAGGACATCCGCAGGCTGGAATACAGCAAGGGAATGCGCCATTATGAGGATGAATGCAATCTGGATGCGAAGCTGGAAGATTTGGACGAGGAACTGCTGGAGCGGTATAAGGAACGGATTGGCGCAGCGGAGTTGCCGACAGAGCAGGTCTTGCAGGCAAGGGGCTTTTATACGGAATGGCACGGGGAAATGCGTCTGACCAACGCGGCCGTGTTGCTGTTTGCCAAGAATGTCATGCGCTCCTGTCCTACCTGCCGTGTGCGTTTTCTGCGCTATGAAGGCGAGACGGCAGAGACAGGGACGCGAATGAACCTGGTCAAGGATATCAATCTTGATCTGCCTATCTTGAGGATGGTAGAAAAGGCCCAGGAGGTTGTAGGCGCGCAGCTTAGAGAGTTTACTTCGCTGGACCCGTCCACGGGCAAGTTTCGTACGGTGCCGGAGTACCCAGAGTTTGCGTGGCAGGAGGGATTGATCAATGCCGTAACGCATCGTGAGTATGCGATGAGCGGTGATTATATTCGCGTGACGATGTATGATGACCATCTGGAGATACAGAGTCCGGGAAGGTTGCCTGACATTGTGACAGTGGATAATATCCGCTATACGCGCTTTTCGCGTAATATGCATATTGCCAGGGTGTTGACTGAGTTCGGCTATGTGCGTGAACTTAATGAAGGCGTTAAACGCATCTACGCGGATATGGAGGTATTCTTCCTCGAACCGCCGGAGTACACAGAACCGGGCGGAGCTACGGTAAAACTGACACTCAAAAACAATATCAAGGTCAGACAGCAAAGACGTCAGGAAAGGGCTGTAGAGACCGTGGGCCGGGCTGCATGGCAGGACTTGGATGATTTGGAACGTGAGATATTGGCCTTTATGGGGAGCCGACAGCAGGTCACCAGAGCAGAGCTGGAGAAGGTTACAGGCAAAGCTACTCGTACGGTAGCGGTTCGCTTGAGTAGTCTGCTTGACAAGGGCCTTATTAAACGTCATGGTAGCAAGCATGATCCCAAGCAGACATATATGCTGATGCAGGATGCCGAGTTACATGCCAAGTAGGCAAGACTTCCGTCGAGTTTGTGCCAGTAGAACCTTGGCATTTCAGAGAATTATCGAAGCTTAGCAAACTTGGCAAATGAGTTTGCCAAGTTTGCTAAGTTTGCCAAGTATGTTAGGTTGTTGTTATGCAATCCACTGAATATCAAGGCCTCCCGGCTTGCGGGAGGCCTTTTTGTCGCTTCAGTTGTCTTGCCTGGCACTGCCCAGGAGATCTGCCATCATTTCCCGCGCTTGTTCTTCTGTCAGATCGGGGAATTGCTGGAAATAGGGGTAGATATATACGCGAAATATGGGAAAAAGCATCAAAAAAAGAGCTGCAGACGCAACTCTCGTAAGTTCATATGGAGCGGGCAATGGGAATCGAACCCACCTCTAAAGCTTGGGAAGCTTTCATTCTACCGATGAACTATGCCCGCAATTCAATCGACTTGCTAAGTGTACCACATACGGCATGAAAATGCAAGGCATACGCGGAGAAACTTCTTGCTGGCAGGGGGAATTTTGGGGTATAATTAATGTAGGGGAGGTGTCTGTGCTAGCAGGCGGAGAGCCTTGGCGGCTTTCTTCCTTGACATTCCCTTGGGGTGCATGGGCAGGGCGATCCGTCCCGCAGGGACGAGGCGGCGCAGCTAGCCTATGCCGTGGTGGATAAGCAAAGAAAGGATGATGCTTATGACAATCGGAGGTGTTAACAACCTCAGCACCCTTAACAGCACCCAGAAGGCCATGCAAAACAGCATGGCTAAGATCGCTACGGGGAGCAAATTCCCCAGTGCGGCCAATGGGCCAGCTGAGTATGGCATACTGCAGCGCATGTATTCCAATGCAGGAGCCATCAGCCAGTCCAACGCCAATACCCAGACGGCCAGTTCCATGCTGAAGACGGCCAGCGGGGCTACGGAGAATATCGTGAGTTCCCTCTCCAGCCTTCGCGAGAAGTTGATCCAGGCAGGCAATGGCACTAATGGGGCATCGGATCTGGCTACCCTGCAGAAGTCCGTTGATGAGACCATCGCTACCATTGACCAGTCGGCAGCCAATGCCACTTACAATGGCAAGCAGCTCCTGGACGGCAGCCAGAGCGTTACCGTGGCCGGAGCAGATGGCTATGAGAATGTGGAGCTGGGGAACCTGAGTTCCCAGGGCCTGGGCCTGACGGATGGCCAGGGCAATACTACCTTTGACCTGAAGGAGTCCGGCGGCATCGCTGCGGCTCTGGAGAAGGTGGATGCCGCTCTGGACACCGCCCTCAATCAGTCCACCAGCCTCGGTGCAGCTGAGCAGGGCATGGAGTACCAGTCTGCCAACTACACCACGCAGGAGACCAGTCTCTACGATTCCGCCTCCACCATGGGGGATACGGACATTGCTGCTGAGGTGACGAAACTTCGGAGTGCCCAGGTGCAGAACCAGCTGGCGCTCCACGCTATGAACTTGCAGAACCACAACCGGGCCAGCGTGCTTTCGCTTTTAGGTTGAATTATCCTGCGGCTCCCGCTCATGCGGGAGCTTTTTGCTTTCACGGAAGGGACAGGCTTTTGTTGCTTTTGCCATTGAAGGTTTTTCCTTAATCAAGTAGAATATATGTAATCAAAATAAGAATGTTACATAGAAGGGGTAGCGCAATGAAGCATGTGGTAGTGGATTTGGAAATGAATCCCGTGGATAGGGAGCATAAGGAAATAAGGAAGCGCCTCAGCGGGGAAATCATAGAAATCGGAGCTGTGCGGCTGGACGAGAACTATCAGCAGGAGGCGGAGTTCCGTTGCTATGTGGAGCCGGAGTACGGCGTTATCAAGAAGCATATCACTGAGCTTACGGGCATTACCCAAGAAATGGTGGCTGGCAGCGCCCGCTTTGGGGAGGCTTTCAAGTCCTTCGTGGAATGGATAGGCGAAGGCGAGACGAAAATCTATTCCTGGAGCATGTCGGATATCAAGCAGCTCCGCAAGGAGTGCCGCCTGAAGCTGGCGGACTTCGACACGAGCTGGCTGGACAGCCGCTGGGTGGACCTCCAGAAGGCTTTTGATGACCGCATCGGCCTCCACAACAGCCTGGCCCTGAAGCACGCCCTGGGCGCCATGAACCGTGACTTTGAGGGCACTGCTCACACGGCCCTCGACGATGCCATCAATACCAGCGCCATCCTGGCTCTCATGCAGGATGATGAAGAGTTTCAGCGGGTCATGAAGCCTGTCATGGATGTGCTGCGCCCCAAGTCGGAACTGGAAACCTCTATCGCAGACCTGTGCCCCGAGCTGGCCAATTTCCAGGTAGAATAGGGCGTGTTGATTAAATGGACTTTGCCCAGATTTGCGGGGATTGGCTGTCCATTGCTAGGCGACAAACCGCAGGCATAGCGGTGCTATGTCGAGGATTTGTCAACGACGCAGGGACAGTCAAGGCCCGTGAAGATGGGCTGAGTGAATTAATCAACACGCCCTAAATACAGATGTACTTTCTGTGGGTGCTTTTTGAAATAAAAGTAAATATTTCTTGTTAAATATGAAGGTCTGTGTTAAGATAAGTGTACTTTATCAGCAGGCCTTTTATTTTTTCGGAGGGGAGGGCGCAGTTTGGCAAAAAAGACCATGGGAGTCTTGGGCCCCAGGGGAACTCACAGCGAAGCAGCAGGATTTTACCTGTCCCGGCAGATGGAGGATGTGGAACTTGTCATGGAGCCGGACATTTTCGACTGCCTGCAGGCGGTGGAGGAAGGCAAGGTGGACATGGCCCTGGTGCCGGTGGAAAATTCCCTGGAAGGCGTCATCAGCATTACGCTGGACACCTTGGCGGGGAGTTCTGACCTGGCGGTGACCAGGGAGCTTATCTGGCCGGTGCACAACCAGCTGATGGGGAAGTGCAGGCCGGAGGAAGTGACCCGCATTTACTCTCATCCCCAGCCCATTTCCCAATGCCGCAATTTCCTGCGCCAGCATTATCCGCAGGCTGAAATCATCAAGACTGCCAGCACTGCCAGGGCGGCGGAACTGGTGGCAGAGGAACCCGACTTCCTGGGCTGGGCCGCCATCTGCCCTGTGCGGGCAGGGGAGCTTTACGGGCTGACGCCCCTGGCCAGGGAAATACAGGACAATATGGCAAACTGCACCCGCTTTTTCTTGGTGGAAAAGGATATGGGGAACAGGCAGCCTTCCCCTACGGGAAGCAAACTGCTGGTCATCTGCCAGATAGATGGCTCGAAGTCAGGCGCCCTCTATGAGGTGCTGGGGGAATTTGCCCACCGCGGGGTCAATATGACCCGCATCGAGTCCCGGCCTGCCCGCACGGTGCTGGGGGCATATATCTTCTTCTTCGATTTGGAGGTGTCAACCTGCAGCGAGAAGGCTTGGCAGGAATCGGTGCAGGCTGTGGAGAAGAAGAGCTTATGGCTGAAAAAGCTGGGGCCGTTCCAAGTGTTGGAAGCTAAGTAGAATGAGGGGGAAAATATGGTCATTATCATGAATCCGGAGGCAACCACTGAGAATATCAAGGGCGTCATCGAGGCCATCGAGTCCGTGGGACTGGAGGCCAAGGTGATGGAGGGGGCAAAGCAGAGGATCGTGGGTGTCATCGGCGACAAGAGCCGTCTGGCTTCGGTGCCTGTGGATGCACTGCCAGGTGTGGAAACCAGCGTGTCCATTTCCAAGAGCTACAAGCTGGCCAGCCGCGAGTTTCACCCCCAGTCCAGCGCTGTGTCCGTGGGCGGCATTGAGATTGGCGGCGGCGCGCCCGTAGTGATGGCCGGACCCTGTGCCGTGGAGTCCCGGGAGCAGCTTTTCGAGGCGGCAGAGATCGTGAAGAAGGGCGGCGCCCAGTTCCTGCGCGGCGGTGCCTACAAGCCCCGCACCTCTCCTTATTCTTTCCAGGGTCTGGAGGAGAAGGGACTGGAATTCATGGCAGAGGCCGGGGAGAAATTCGGCCTGAAGGTAGTGACGGAAGTCACGGTGGTGGAAGCCGTGGACAAGGTGACCCACTATGCCGATATGCTGCAGGTGGGGGCTCGCAATATGCAGAATTTCGGCCTTCTGAAGGCTGTGGGCAAGAGCGGCAAGCCGGTGCTCCTGAAGCGCGGCTTGGCGGCTACCCTTGATGAATGGCTCAATGCTGCCGAGTACATCATGAATGAGGGCAATCCACATGTGGTGCTCTGCGAGAGGGGCATTCGCACTTATGAGACTTATACCAGGAATACCCTTGACCTCAGCGCCGTGGCGGCGGTGAAGCATCTGTCCCATCTGCCCATCGTCGTGGACCCCAGCCATGGTACGGGCAAGTGGCGCATGGTGAAGCCCATGGCCTTCGCTGCCATCGCTGCAGGGGCAGACGGATTGATGATGGAAGTGCATCCCAATCCTGCCAAGGCCTTGTCTGATGGCCCCCAGTCCCTGACCCCGGAGAATTACTATGAGGTGATGGCGGGGGTCAGGAAACTGGCCGGCTTCATGAGCCGCGAAGGCATCGAACCTATGAACTTGCAGTAAGCCGGACTGCTTGCCGGTGCTGAATTGTGAAAGTATCCTTCCTGTATGTTAAAATTAAGCGACAGGAAGGATTTTTATTGCTGTCGATAGAATTAGTAAGGGGTGAGTGGATTTTTAAGTTTAGAAAATGGCAAGCAGCTGATATATAGGACAGTGGAGAGGTGAGCGACCAGTGTATGAAGTAAATCTGCGCATCTTGCTGGCGGGAGTGCCCCCGGAGGCGGCGAATGCTATTCAGCAGGTACCTGCCCGGGAGAGATTCACTCACGGCTTTGCCCTGGCCGGCCGGTTTTCTGAATGCCCGTTGCAGAGCGGGGCTTTCGATGTGGTGATCTTCACGGAAGAGGCCATGGAAAATCTCAGCCTGCCTTTGCTCTGCCAGGCGGCAGGAGAAAAGGCGCGTTGCATTTTGGTGACATCCCATCCTCAGGATATTGCCAAAGATGAAATAGGGCTGCTGGATGAGATTTGGCCTGCTCCCCTGACGGAGTTGCTGGCAGAGCATTATTTTGAGCGCTTTGTCCAGAAGCTCAAGGATATCAAGGATGCCTGGATGGTCAGGAATTACTGGCAGACCACCATCAATACCTCGCCGGACCTTATCTGGTACAAGGACAAGGTGGGCGCTCATCTGGAGGTCAACGATGCCTTTTGCGAGGCTGTGGGCAAGGAGAAGAACGATATACGAGGGCGGGGCCACTATTATATCTGGGGCCTCACCAAGGATCAGTATGAAAAGGGCGAGTTTGTCTGCAATGAAACCGAGGAAGCGGTAATGCGGGCAGGCCGGTCCATGTGCTTCAATGAGCATGTCCTCAGCAAGCGCAAGGGGATGCGGCGCCTGCGTACCTTCAAATGTCCTGTCTTTGACGAGGACGGCAGCATCCTGGGGACTGTCGGGGTGGCTATGGATGTGACCAGGGAGCGGGAGTATCAGAAAAAGATCATTGCCCTCACCCGTCACGACCCCCTGACTGACCTGCCCAACCGCCGCTATTTCTACGATTATGTGGAGGATCATTTCGACGAGCCCAAGCATCTGGTGGAGCTGGACATTGACAATTTCAAGATTTTCAATGACCGTTTTGGCCATCAGGTGGGTGATGAGGTGCTGCTGGCCTTTTCGAGGGCCATGGAGGAGGCCTTCAAGCATGGGTTCGTGGCTCGCTTTGGCGGGGATGAATTCCTGGCGATTTTCTGCGGTGATGTTACCAGGGAACAGGTCCGTCAGGCCGTGGGCAAGTTCCAGCATTTGCTGAAGGAAAAATCCCTTGCCCTGCAGACGGGCAGGGTGGATGCCAGCATAGGCATTGCCTATGACTCCACTGGCGTGGTGCCCATTGATGACTTGTACCAGCGGGCGGATCAGGCGCTTTATGCCGCCAAGAGGCAGGGCAAGAATTGCGCCGTGGAGTGGAGCGCAGAGCTGAAGAAGGAAATCGGCAGCGAAAATTGAATCGTTCACAGGGATTTCTAATCGTCTCCCTGTATGATATTAAAGAAAATACTTTGCAATGGGGGAGATTGGCAGAATGAAATCTAAGCTGAAGAAAATCATGGGGCTGGCTACGGCAGCCACATTTGCCGTGAGCGGAGCCTGCGCCTTCGTGCCGGTTGCGGCCAATACGGCTTGCGCTCATGAACAGTATGCAGAGAGTGGCTCGAATTTTTACAGCAAGCGCATCAAAGAGGAGCAGCAACGCCATGACAGCGCCGTTCGCGCCATACGCCATGAATATCGCCGCGATAGTGACGAGCAAAAATATCGGCGCAGGATGAAAGAGGAGCAGGAACGGCATGACCGGGCCATGGAAACGATACGCCATGACTATGACAGCCATGCGCGTCACGGACATCATTGACTGATGGAGCCGCCGGAATGTCCGGCGGTTTTTTTCTATCGACAAAATCTGAACAAAGGCGTTATAATTTATAATAGAGGTATTGTGTTTAGCGGTTAGATTCCAGGAAGCAGGTGAGAGACTATGCCCATTAAAATAGACGGTATGAGCACCTCCGGCCCTTCGGTTACCGTTTTGCGCATGAATGATGAGCGTACCCGGGAGGCGGATTGGGATTTCAGCTCGGAGCTCCTCGATCAGGAGGAGGCTTTGTCTGCCGAGCAGCTGGACAAGCTGATGCGGCAGATAGATGATCAGGGAGCGCGGCTTTCCCGCACTCCCACTTATGAGGAACTGCGCTCTTACAGGAGCCTGATCCAGCGCTTCGTGGGCGAAGCTGTGAACAATATGTATGAGCTGAAGAACCAGTCCGGCTGGGACCGCATGGGACGCCGCAAGGTATATACCGTGGTCCGCAAAATCGACAAGAAGCTGGAGGATATGGCCGAGCAAATACGCCTGGGACAGGCAACGCAGCTTTCCATCATCGAGAGCCATGACGCTATCCGGGGGCTTTTGGTAGACCTGTATATGTGAGGATGAGTGGGATTTTGACAGCAGAGGGAATGACAGAAGGCCAGGAGCGGCATTTTTGCATCCACTGGGAAGAGGTTCTGGGGCATGGCCGGCAGAAAGAGGAAATGCGCCGCCTCCTTTCCCGGGGGAAGCTTCCCCATGCCTTGCTGCTTGCCGGGCCTGAAGGCATAGGGAAGAGGCTGCTGGGCAGGGTGCTGGCAGCTGCAGTGCTCTGCCCGCACCAGACGGAAGGTGCTCCCTGCGGCTGCTGCCTTTCCTGCCAGGCCATGGCGTCTGCTGCCCATCCTGATTATTATGAGCTTGAGCCGGAGGTGCGGGGCAAGGGGACAAAACTCATCCGTATCGAGTCCATCCGTGAGATCACGGAGCTGGCTGCCCGCTATCCTGTCATGTCCGACAGGCGGGTGATATTGCTGGACGAGGTTGACCTCATGAATGAGCCGGCGGCCAACAGCCTTTTGAAGACACTGGAGGAACCTCCGGGGGAAGTGACTTTCGTTTTGGTCACTTCTGCCAGAAGCGCTCTTTTGGATACTATCATTTCCCGTTGCATGCCTGTGTCTTTCGGACTTTTGGGACGGGAGGAGATCGCTTCTTTCCTCGAGCGAAAGGGAGTGGCTGCCGGGCAGGCTCAGGATTTGGCCGCCCTGGCCGATGGCAGCCTGGGGAAGGCCTTGCAGCTCGTGGCAAGGGAAGGGCTTGCTCAGCGGGACAACGCCCTGAGATTCCTGGAGGGACTGCCGGAGCTTTCCATGGACACTGTTTGGCGCGAAGCCGAGAAGATGGGGGCATGGAAACGGGAAGAGCTGGCCGAATGGCTTTCCTGCTTCAATATGAGTCTCAGGGATATGCTGGTGCTCTATGAAGATGGAGGCAGCCAGCTGATTTATCAGGAAGACTGCCGGGAAAGGCTGGCAAGCCTGCTGCCCCGATTCCCGGAAGGGAAGATATTTGCGTTGCTGTCCTGCGTCAGGGAAATGCAGAAGCGGCTGGGCACCAATGTGAATTTGCGCTTGCAGCTGGAAGGATTTTTTATCCGCCTGAAAGATGTGATGGATTAATCAATATGTCCCAGGTGGGTTCAGATAGATTTAGGAGGATCATTTTGCAGACGATTATAGGCGTCCGCTTCAAGAAGGCGGGCAAGATATTTTATTTTTCTCCTGGCAATCTCACTATTGCCCAAGGGGATGATGTGGTGGTGGAAACTTCCCGTGGGGTGGAGTGCGGCAAGGCCGTGGTAGGCCCCCGGGAGGTGGAGGACAGCGAGATCAAAGCACCTCTGAAAGTGGTGCTCCGCATCGCTACGGAAAATGACCACCAGCGCATCGAGGACAACAAGAAGAGCGAGCAGGAAGCCTTCGGCATCTGCGAGGCCAAGATTGCAGAGCACGGCCTGCCCATGAAATTGGTGGAGGTGGAGTACACCTTTGACCTGTCGAAAATCATCTTCTATTTCACAGCTGATGGCCGCATCGATTTCCGCGATTTGGTGAAGGATCTGGCTTCTGTCTTCCGCACCCGCATCGAGCTCAGGCAGATTGGTGTCAGGGACGAAGCGAAGCTCATGGGGGGGATTGGCTGCTGCGGCAGGCCCCTCTGCTGCGCTTCTTTTTTGGGGGATTTCGAGCCTGTGTCCATCCGCATGGCCAAGGAGCAGAATCTTTCCCTCAATCCCACCAAGATTTCCGGCATCTGTGGACGCCTCATGTGCTGCCTGAAATATGAGAATGACTGTTATGAAGCCGGTGTCTGCGGCGGCTGCCGCAAGGTTGCCAAGGTGCAGGAGCCTGAGCAGGGCAGCCGGGTCATTTCTGCCGATGGCGAGGGCAAGGTCATCTCCGTGAATCAGCAGAAGCGCACGGCGACTGTGCTGCTGGATAACAGCCGCACCATCGTGGCCTCTTGGGAGGATATTGTCAGCAAGGACGAGGATGAGGCGGAGAACACTGCGCCGTCCCGCGCCTTCAGAAGGAACTATGACGATAATGATGATGATGAGGCTGATGCCAGCTTGATTGCTGCCATCACGGAGCGCTCGGCCAGGAATGAGTCCCTGGGCGAGGAAGACGAGGGCAGCCGCAGCGGCCATGGCAGGAGCCGTGACCGCAGGAATACTGACAGGGAGAGGAAGCCCCATTATGACGGCAGGCCCAAGGAGCGGCGCAAGCGCCCCGAGGGGAGCAGGGAGAACCGCAACCCCCGTTGGGAGCGCCGCAGCCGCGATGGCGAGGGCGGCGAGAGGAACAGCCGCCGTGAGCATGGCGAAAGGAGCAGCCGCAACCGTGGCAACCGCCGCCCCAGGCGGGACAGGAACGAGCGCCGTGGTCGTGACGGAAACGGCCGGGAGCAGGAGGAATGAGCCAGATAGAGCTGCGCGAGAATGAGCGGCTGGATGATCTGATGTTCCGGGGGAGGAAGATAATCCAGAACACGGAGGAATTCTGCTTCTCGCTGGACGCAGTGCTGCTGGCGCATTTCCCCAAGGTTCACAAAAAGGACAGGGTGCTGGAACTGGGCACCGGTACGGGGGTCATCCCCCTGCTGATCGCTGACCTGGCTGCCAAGGTCGAGGCGGTGGAGATAAGTCCCGTGATGGCTGACTTGGCGCAAAGGAATATGGTGCTGAACCAGCTGGCGGAGAAAGTCGCTGTGCGGCAGGGGGACTACCGTTCCATCGAGGAACTGTACCGCCCTGAGTCCTTTGACCTGGTGCTGGCCAATCCTCCCTATCGTCCCGTGGGGGAGGGGCAGCTGTCCAAGCTGTCGGGGGTGGCAAGGGCGCGCCATGAGGTGACGGCCACCTTGAAAGATGTGGTGCGGGCCGCTCGCTGGGCCCTGCGCTTCGGCGGCCACTTCGCCATGGTGCACCTGCCGGAGCGGCTGGGAGAGATTATCGTGGCCCTCCATGAGGCCCAGATGGAAGTGAAGCTCCTGCAGATGGTGCAGCCCAAGGAGGGCAAGGCTCCCAACATGATGCTGCTGGAAGCAGTGGTGGGGGCAGCCCCGGGCGGCTTGAAAGTCCTGCCGCCCCTCATAGTCCATGAGGCGGACGGGGGCTATACGGAAGAAATCAAGAAGATTTACGGATTATGATAATAGCCTTCTCCTTGAGGAGAAGGTGCCCCGATAGGGGCGGATGAGGTGCAGATTGACAAGCATAGGAATCCTATCGCGTCAAGTTCCACCTCATCCGTCATCCTGCGGCTGCCACCTTCCCCTCAAGGGGAAGGCTGATTTTGCTGTGGAATCTTAGCGAGCGCAAGCCGTGGGTGCAGAGGGAGCTTAGATTTCGTGTAAGGGCGTAGCGTTTAGTGATGCGAAATATTGTTTCGCATGAAGTTTGTTATCAGGAGAAAGACTATGGAAGAAACACAGAAAGGCACCCTTTATCTCTGCGCCACCCCCATTGGCAATCTGGAGGATATGACTTACAGAGCTGTCAGGATGCTGGGGGAAGCGGAGCTGATTGCTGCCGAGGATACAAGGCATACCCGGCAGCTCCTGACCCACTTTGACATACACACGAAACTCACCAGCTATCACGAGCACAACAAGTTTGAGAAAGGCCCGGAGCTGATAGCTTATATTCTGGAGGGACATGACCTCATCTGCGTCAGCGACGCAGGCCTGCCGGGTATCTGCGACCCCGGCAGCCATCTGGCGCAATTAGCCATAGAAGCAGGCATCAGGGTTTCTCCCCTGCCGGGAGCCAATGCAGGCCTGTCTGCTCTCATCTGCTCCGGCCTTGATACCACCGCCTTCACCTTCATTGGCTTCCTGCCCAAGACAGGCAAGAAGCAGCAGGAGGTATTGGAAGGGGTCAGGGGTCACAGGGAAACCCTGATTTTCTACGAAGCCCCGCACCACTTGAAGGGAACGCTCAAGGTGATGGGGAAAGTGCTGGGAGAAAACCGCCAGGCTGCCTTAGGTCGGGAACTGACCAAGAAATTCGAGGAATTCCGCCGGGGGACTCTGGCAGAGCTGCTGGCGCACTACGAAGAGAACGAGCCAAGGGGGGAGTATGTCATCATCGTGGAAGGGGCAGGGGAAGAAACTGCTGCAGAGGCACAGGAAGAAGTCCTCTCCCCTGCAGAACTCTGCAACCGCTTGATGGCAGAAGGCCTGCCTAAGAAAGAAGCCATGCGGGAAACCGCCAAGAGACTGGGCCTTTCCCGCCGGGATGTTTATCAGGCCATGCTCGAATAAAGGTGCATAGAAGCTGTATGTCAGCTGGGCCGACGAAACACCAAGAGGAAGATTTGTCTTCGACAAATCTGGAACAACGGTGTTATAATATCCTTTATCTGAAAATGTTTCATTCGCATTGGTAGGAGGATTTAGCTTAATGACTGAAAAGAAACCGTTCTATATCACCACCCCCATTTACTACCCCAGCGCCAAGCTGCATATCGGGCACGCTTACTGCACCACTCTGGCAGATACCATTGCCCGCTACAAGCGCCTGGCTGGCTATGATGTGTTTTTCCTGACTGGCTCTGACGAGCATGGGCAGAAGATACAGCAGAAGGCCGAGGAGGCTGGGGTTACGCCTCAGGCTTATGTGGACAAGATCGTGGCTGGCTTCCAGTTCCTTTGGGAGAAGCTGGGCATTTCCAATGATGACTTCATCCGCACCACTGAGCAGCGCCATGAGAAGGTGGTGCAGGAAATCTTCCGCCGCATCTATGCCAAGGGGGATATCTACAAAGGAGAGTACAAGGGCCTTTACTGCACTCCCTGCGAAAGCTACTGGACGGAGCACCAGCTGGACGAGAACGGCTGCTGCCCTGACTGCCATCGCCCGGTGCAGGAGGTCACTGAGGAAGCCTACTTCTTCAAGATGAGCAACTACGCTGACAGGATCCTGGCCCATATCGAGAATAATCCTGACTTTTTGCAGCCGGAGTCCCGCCGCAACGAGATGATCAACTTCATCAAGCAGGGCCTGGAAGATCTGTGCATCTCACGCACCTCCTTCGACTGGGGCGTGCCTGTGCCCATGGATGACGGGGACAAGAAGCATGTCATCTATGTATGGTTCGATGCCCTGTCCAACTATCTCACGCCTATCGGCTTCCTGGACAACGAGGAGATGTTCAAGAAGTTCTGGCCTGCCGACCTGCATCTGGTGGGCAAGGAAATCGTGCGCTTCCACACCATCATCTGGCCTTGCATCCTGATGGCCCTTGACCTGCCTTTGCCGAAGAAGGTTTACGGCCACGGCTGGCTCATTGTGGACGGCGATAAGATGAGCAAGTCCAAGGGCAATGTGGTTGACCCCATCGCGCTCATTGACGAGTTCGGCGCTGACACCATCCGCTATTTCCTGCTGAGGGAAATCAACCTGGGGCAGGACGGCAACTTCTCCCGCGATGCCCTGATTGAGCGCATCAACTCCGACCTGGCCAACGACCTGGGCAACCTCCTGCACCGCACCCTGTCCATGGCCAAGAAGTTCCAGGGCGGCGTGCTGATTGCGCCCGTGGGCGAGTCCGAGATTGACAAGTCCTTGAAGGCTGATGCGGCAGAGACTGTGAAGTTCTATCGGGAGAACATGGACAAGATGGAGCTGTCTGCAGCCCTCAAAAAAGCCTGGGCTTTTGTCAGCCGCTCCAACAAGTACATTGACGAGACAGCTCCCTGGGCTCTGGCCAAGGACGAGAGCAAGAAGCAGGAGCTTGCCAATGTGCTCTATAATCTGGCCGAGTCCCTGCGCTTCATCGCCGTGCTTATCTCCCCCTACATGCCTGCCACTTCCCCGAAGATCTGGCAGCAGTTGAACCTCGAGGGGTTGAAGCCCTTCGCTGAGGTGCAGCTGGAGGATATCGCAGAGTGGGGCGGCATCCCCGCCGGCCATCAGCTGGGCGAAGCAGAGCAGCTTTTCCCCCGCATCGAGGTGGAGAAAGAGGGGGCCGATGACAAGGCCGCCAAAGCCGCCCAGGCCAAGGCCAACAAGCTGGCCAAGCAGAAGAAAAGGGAAGAACAGAGGAAACTCAACGCCAAGAATGGCTAATTGAATATAGCGCTCCGGGCAGGGATATAGCCAACGCTACGCTATTGTTGCTTTGCTAAAAATATTTTTTCCTATGAACTAAGCATGTGTGCTCCGAACAACGCCCTTCGGTTGCACGTATTCTCCGCACACAAGTGCCTGGAAAGGAAAAAATATTTTCTTAACGCAAATCAACGACGCTTCGCTTATGGCTATATCCCTGCCCTTCGCTTACGTTCCGGTGGCTGGTGAATGGAGGTTAGCATGAACCTGATAGATACGCACACTCACTTAAATGATAAAAAGTTCCTTGGACAGGAAAAAGAGGTCATTGCCCGTGCCCAGGCGGCAGGCGTCACCCGTCTCATCAACTTCGGTGACACTATGGAGTCTTCGGAGCGGGCTGTGGCGCTGTCCAGCGAGTTCGAGGGAGTTTTTGCCGGGGTGGGCATCCATCCGGAGGAAGCCTTTCCCATGACCTCTGCTGATGATGACAGGCTGGCGGCCTGGACAGAGGAAAAAGGCGTAGTGGCCATCGGCGAAATCGGCCTTGACTACTACTGGGAAAAAGACCAGGACAAGCGCCTGCTGCAGCAGGAAATCTTCATCCGTCAGCTGGACCTGGCCCGCCAGCTGCACCTGCCCGTGTGCATCCATGACCGTGACGCCCACGGCGATACCATGGCCATCCTGAAGAAGGAGGGCAGGGGGCTGCGAGGCGTGCTCCACTGCTTCTCCGGCAGCCTGGAAATGGCCAAAGAGGTTCTGAAGCTGGACTGGTTCCTGGGGGTGGATGGTCCCTTGACCTACAAGAATGCTGCCAAGCTGCCGGAAATAGTGGCGGCCCTGCCTTTGGAACGCCTGCTGGTGGAAACAGATGCGCCTTATCTGGCTCCCGTCCCCATGCGGGGCAAGCAGAACGAGCCTGCCTATGTCCGTTATGTGGCGGAAAAGGTGGCAGAGCTGAAGGGGATTTCCTTGGAAGAAGTGGCGCAGAAGACTACAGAGAACGCCTGCGAATTGTATAGGTTAAAAGCATAAAATACTAAAAGTGGTGAGTACCTTCAAGAAAAAGGCACTCACCACTTCTCTTTTCCCATTTTCCAGTCATTTTTCAGTTTCAAGTGGGAGAATAGAACCTGTCAGATTTGACAGGTCCGAATCTGGCATGGTACACTCTTATCTGTTCTTCACAGTTCCTCTTTTCTCAAAGGGGGAATTGAATGAGTTGTAAGCGAAGTTTAAGACTTACCGAAATCAAGAAAATCATCCTGTGCTCTTTGCTGGTGGCCATGATGATGCTGAACACGGGGTTCACTCGTGTCAGCCTGCCTGAAAACCTGCATAAGGTGACGGTGAATGCCGATGGCAAGACCATCACCTTCGACACCAACCGCACAAGCCCGCAGCTTTTATTAGCCAAGGCCGGCGTGAAACTTAGCGCCAAAGACGAATACGAAATGCACAAGATCGACGAAGCAAGAACCGAAATCAATGTTTATCGTGCTGTCCCGGTGACTATCACTTATGAGGGACAAAAAAAGGAAGTTCTGACTAGCAAGCAGACAGTTGGGGACGCCCTTATCGAGTCGGGCTACAATCTGGAGCTGGTGGATGCCGCTCCGGGGCTGGATACGAAAATTCGAGCCAATCTCGACATAGCAGTAAGCGACAGTGCCGCTAAACTCGAGGCACTTCGCAGGGAACGTGAAGAACAAGTTCAGACCTCACGAGGTATGCAGCGCTATACGGCTGTATACAACATGGAAGCCACCGCCTACCTGCCTACGGATGGGGGCGGCGACGGCATCACGGCCTCGGGCATGGTTGCCCGCCGTGGTGTGGTAGCTGTGGATACGGATGTGATTCCCTTGGGGACGCGCCTTTATATCCCGGGCTACGGTGAGGCCATCGCAGCCGACACCGGCGGTGCCATCTACGGCGAGCGCATAGATCTCTGCATGGAGAGCTATGGCGAAGCCATGGACTTCGGTCGCCGGGATGTGACGGTTTATGTACTGGACTAAGAGAAAAAACGGGCTGGGACAGATGCGAAAGCATTTGTCCCAGCCCGTTTTTGGCTCGTCGTGCGAAGGAGTTATTTCTCCATGATGAGTTCCTTATGGTCGGCCTTGGCCCTGATGATCATTTCCTCCAGGCGCTTGATATTCTTCTTGTGCCTGTCCACGGCGAAGCCGATACGGATGTGCTCCTCCTCGGAGAAGTCAGGGTTGTTGTAAGCCTCCTGGATGCGCAGGAGCCGCGCCTTCACATCCCGCAACTCGTCCTCCATGGGCTTCACATGCTGCAGGGCGAAGCCGTAGACGGCCCTTATCTGCTCATCCACATAATCTGCATAGCCAGCTTCGCCGGACTGTTTCTCCAGCCATCTGGCCATATGGGAGATGACATCGTAGGGAGATTCCCCTCCGTGTATCATGCCCACGATTTCCATCTTGATGAGCTGCTCCTTGCCATGAGGCATGGTGACAAGGGGATCTAGCTCTTTTTTCTCGTCTTCTGCCATGATATTTCACCCTCAAACAAAAAAGCAAGGAGCCACCGAAGTGTTTCCCTGCTTCACAAAGTTGCCCTTATGCGCCGATGGCCTTGTTCAGGTTCTCCACCAGAGCGTCAGCGTCGATGCCGTGAGCCATGCAGCCCTGCTCGATGTTCTCGAAGCGGGCAGCAGCGCAGCCCAGGCAGCCCATGCCGGATTCCACGAAAACATCGACGGTATCGGGGTACTGCTGCACGACTTCCAGAATGCTCATATCTTTAGTGATAGCCATTTCCTTACCTCCTGAAATATAGCCATAATAGTCACTTATATACAGTTGAATTCATTCAACAAACGAATTATACAACATGTAGGGAGCAGCTACAAGATAATTTTTCCGCAGGTCTGGTTTTTTCCATGAAATAGGGATAAAATAGGCATATTCGTAAAAATGCGGGGGAGGAAAGAAATGCAGGATCAGCAGAAAAAGAGAAAGTCGAATGGCAAGTGGTTTTTGTTGCTGCTTATGCTGATTTTGGGGTTGGGAGCCTGGTCCATGCTGGGGAGCGGCAGAGCCAGCCAGGTGCAGGAATCCGAGCTGGTGCAGGAAGAGAAAGCAGAGCCGGTGCAGGAAATGGCCTCGCCGGAGGATGCGGCTCAGGGCCTCAAGGTGCTGGTGCTCAATTACCATAAAATAGATAATATCCATCATTCGCTGGCAGTGTCTCCGGCAAATTTTGAAAGGCATCTGAAATATCTCTCAGATCATGGCTACCACAGCATTTCTCCGGATGAGCTATATGAAGGCTTGGCCGGGAGGCTGGAATTGCCGGAGAATCCTGTGCTGATTACCTTCGATGATGGCTACAAGGACAATTACACCAATGCCTTCCCGCTGCTCAAGAAGTATGGCTTCAAGGCCACTATCTTTGTAGTGACTGGCTTTCTGGGCAAGCAGTCTCAGTATCTCACCTGGGAACAGGCCAGGGAGATGGAACAGCATGGCATTTCCATCGAGTCCCATACGGTTAGCCATCGATCTATGACGGACCTTTCCGATGAGGAGCTGCGCTCTGAGCTGGTGGAATCGAGGAAGCAGGCTGAGAAGGAACTGGGGCATCCGGTGGAGTACATAGCCTATCCTACAGGGACATACAATCTCCACATCGCGGAAATGGTGAAGGAGGCCGGGTACAAGGCGGCATTCACCATCAAATATGGGAATGTGGATCAAGCCAGCAATATATATGCCCTGGAAAGGGTGCCGGTGTTCCATACCGCCAATACCAACAGGGACTTCCTCGAACGCATAAGGTATACGCCTATTTTTGAGAAATTCGGCTGGTCAAAGAGCTGATGACAGGAATTGCATAGTTTTGGACGGGTTCTTGGGCTTTTGCTGTGAGAACCTGTCTTTTTGTGCTGAAATTTATCTGAAAGGGCCTTTTGAATTGCCAAAGCAGGAGATTTATGATATAAATTGAATATGTAAAGTGGGGCAAAGTGGAGGTATGTGGTGCTAAGGTGGTGAGGCAGGATGTTCATGGGGGAATACCGCCATGCCATTGATGCCAAGGGGCGCATTATCCTGCCTGCGGATTTCCGGCAGGAGCTGGGCGTTTCCTTCATCATCACCAAGGGACTGGATAAATGCCTTTTCCTCTATGGCCAGCAGGCCTGGGAGGAAATGGCTGCCAAGCTTCGCGCCCTGCCGCTGGCCAAGCCGGAGGCCCGGGCCTTGGTGCGGTTTTTCTTTGCAGGAGCCAGGACGCTCGAGTGCGATAAGCAGGGGCGTTTCCTGGTGCCGGCCAATCTTCGCAACTATGCGGGGATTGCCCTGAAAGAGGATGTGGTTCTCACAGGGGCGGATAATCGCATCGAGGTGTGGAGCAAAGCACAGTGGAATGAATATGCAGGCGAGGTTGAGCCTGATGTTACTTCTATTGCTGCCTGCTTGGCTGATTTGGGAATCTGATGGACGAGTTTTCGAGGAGCAGTTGTCATGGAGTTTCATCACATAAGCGTCATGTTGGAGGAGACGGTGCAGGGACTTGTTACCGACCCGGCAGGCACTTATGTGGATTGCACTCTGGGCGGTGGGGGCCATTCCCATCGCATCACGGAGCTGCTTGCTCCTGAAGGAAGGCTCATCGGCTTGGATCAGGACGCGGCAGCCATCGAGGCTGCTTCTGAGAGGCTGTCTGATGCCGGGTGTCGGGTGGATATAGTCCATAGCAATTTCCGGCACTTGGAGAAAGTCCTCAATGACCTGGGCGTGGAGCAGGTGGACGGAGTGGTGTTCGACCTGGGAGTCTCTTCCCATCAGATTGACACTGCCGAGCGGGGCTTTTCCTACATGCAGGATGCCCCTTTGGATATGCGCATGAATCCCGAAGCTGAGCTTTCCGCCTATGAAGTGGTGAATGCTTATAGCGAGAAAGACCTTGCCCGCATCTTCCACGATTACGGGGAAGAGCGTTGGGGCAAGCGCATTGCTGAGTTTATCGTAAGGGAGAGGGAAACCGCTCCCATCAAGACCACCGGCGAATTGGTGGAGGTCATCTGCAAGGCGGTGCCCAAGGCGGTGCGGCGGGCGGCAAGCGGCCATCCGGGCAAGCGCATCTTCCAGGCTATCCGCATCGAGGTCAATGACGAGCTGGGCATCCTTGAGCATGCCTTCAGGACAGCGGTGAAGTTTTTGAAGCCTGGCGGGCGCCTGGCTATCATAACCTTTCATTCGTTGGAGGACAGGATTGCCAAGCAGACCTTGAAGGAACTTTCCCGGGGGTGCATCTGCCCGCCGGAGCTTCCTGTCTGCACCTGCCATCACAAGCCGGAAATAAAGCTGCTGGGCAAGCCCCGGCAGGCTGCCGAAGAGGAACTAAGGGGTAATTCCCGTTCAAAGAGCGCTAAATTGCGCATTGCTGAGAAGTTGGGATAAGGGAATTCTTGCAAAGAGGGGGGAACCGGGATGTCGGCTCAGAGAAAATACTATGAGTATGAGGAGGAGGATTACGAAGAAGTGCCTCTTTCCCACGAGGAAGAAATCAAGAGCTTGAAGGTGCGCTCCAAGGAGCCGCTTTTCAAGACCGTGGTTGACACTGCTACCCGTTCGCATTGCCAGATACTGTTTCTGGTGGCTGCTGTGATGGCGCTTTTGGTGACGGTGGGCAGTGGCGTTTCAGCCAGTCGGGGCTACGCCCTGGTGGCTACCCAGAATCAGGCAGAGCAGCTGGAGCAGGAGAATGAGCGGCTGCGCATCGAGAACGCCAAGCTGAAATCACCGCAGCGCATCAAGGATATTGCTGAGGGCGAGCTGGGAATGACTGTTCCCAAGAAGATCTACTTTGCACATGAGAACTGATGAGGTCGCGGAGTGGATTCTCGGCCGTCAGTTCAGAAAAGAAGCTGGCCAGGTCAGCTTCTTTTCTTTTGCGAAAAAACAGCTGTCAATTCATTGTCAAATCTTTGCTATAGCGTTAAAATATTTTACGGCTCCGGCGCGGGGCCGGAGGAGGATATGATTATGAAACTTGTAAAGGATTTGGCGGCTCTGGTGAAGGGCGCCGTCATCAAGGGGGATAAAGAAACGAAGGTCACCGGCATGGAGCATGACTCCCGCAAGGTAACCCAGGGCACTATGTTCGTGTGCATTCCAGGTGCCCATGTGGACGGACATGACTTCATTCCCCAGGCAGAGAAAGCTGGGGCCAAGACCATCCTCACCACTCGCGAGGACATCGAGCCTCCCTTCGGCGGAGCGGTGCTGGTAGTGCCTGACCTGCAGGAGGCGCTGGATGCCATCGTGCCCTTCTTCCATGACTATCCGGCCCGCAGCATGCGGGTCATCGGCATCACGGGCACTAACGGCAAGACCACGACCAGCTATGTGACCAGGGCTATACTCAGAGCAGCTGGCTACAAGGTGGGCCTTATTGGTACTATCCAGATTATGATGGAGGATGAGGTTTTCCCCATCCACAATACCACTCCCGATGTGGTGGAGCTGCAGCACACTTTGGCCATCATGCGGGACAAGGGAATGGACCATGTGGTGATGGAGGTTTCTTCCCACGCCTTGGACCAGAACCGGGTGGCGGGCATTGAGTTCGATACGGTGGTGTTCACCAACCTCACCCAGGACCATCTGGACTATCACAAGACACTGGAGAACTACAAGCTGGCCAAGGCCAAGCTCTTCGACCTGGTGAGCGCTCCCGGGGTGAAGCAGCGGAAGTGCGCTGTGGTGAACATCGACGACGAGGCGGGAGCCACCATGCTGGAGCATGCCAAGTGCCCCCATATCACTTACGCCATTGACCGTGAGGCAGACCTCAGGGCACTGGATGTGGAGGTGGAGGCTTCCGGCACCCATGTGATGCTGGAAAATGAGAAATTCTGCAATGAGAAGTTCTGCATGATGCCCCTGCGTCTCCATCTGGCCGGGCGCTTCAATGTGTATAATGTCATGAGTGCCGTGGGCGCTGCCCTGGCGGAGAATATCGAGCCTGCCATCATCCAGAAGGTGCTGGAGTCTTTCACGGCGGTATCGGGACGCTTCGAGCTGGTGAGGACGGGGAATGAGCATCAGGATTTCTCCATCATCGTAGACTATGCTCACACTCCTGATGGGGTGGAGAATGTGCTGAAGACCGCCCGCCAGATTGCCAAGGCCAGGATTATCTCCGTCTTTGGCTGCGGTGGTGACCGTGACCGCACCAAGCGTCCCATCATGGGACGGCTGGCAGCGGAGCTGTCCGATGTGGTGATTGCCACCTCAGACAACCCTCGCACTGAGGACCCTGAGTTCATCCTGTCCCAGGTGGAGGAAGGCGTATTGGAGAAGATTGGCGGGAAGCACCATGAGAAGATAGTTGACCGCAAGACGGCCATCTTCCGGGCGGTGGAGCTGGCTCAGAAGGATGATATCGTGGTCATTCTGGGCAAGGGCCATGAGGATTATCAGATACTAAAGGACAAGACCATTCACTTTGATGATAAGGAAGTGGCCCGGGCTGCCGTGGCCGCCAAGTTTGCGTAAGGGGGAGCATTATGCCTGCTTTTGACCTTGAGGAAGTATTGAAGGCCACAGGAGCCAAAGTTGTAAACGGGGCTGCCAAGGCCTTTTCAGATGTGGTGACGGACACCCGCAAGATTGCCGAGAAAGTGCTTTTCGTGGCTCTGAAGGGCGAGCGCTTCAATGGCGAGGACTTTGCCGCCGAGGCCCTGAAGAAGGGGGCGGCAGGTGTGCTGGTGGGCAAGGATTGCTCCCAGGCAAATCTTGAGGCGGCTGAGAAGGAGCAGGGCGCTGTTTTGCAGGTGGAGGATACCCTTGCTGCCTATCAGCAGATAGCGCAGCTGCACCGCTTGAAATTCGACCTGCCCGTGGTAGCCATCACCGGCTCCAACGGCAAGACCACCACCAAAGACCTGACAGCGGCAGTGCTGTCTGCCCGCGGCCCGGTGCAGAAGACTCAGGCCAATTTCAACAACGAGATCGGCCTGCCCCTGACCCTGCTGGGCATTGAGGAAAAACACACTGCAGCGGTGGTGGAAATCGGCATGAGGGGCCTGCATCAGATTGAGGCGCTGGCACCTCTGGCGGCACCCACGGTGGGCATTGTCACCAATGTGGGCGAGACCCATATGGAGCTTTTGGGTTCTTTGGAGAATATCGCCAGAGCCAAGGCAGAGCTGGTGGAGGCCATCCCTGCAGGCGGTACGGTGATCCTGAACAATGACAACCCCTATGTGGCCGGTATGAAAGACAAGGCCCAAGAAGGGGTAAAGGTCATTACCTTCGGCATTGAGCAGCCGGCAGATGTGAAGGCCGAAGCCATCCGCACGGAAAATGGCCAGACTATCTTCATGGTGGAATATGGCAACGAGCGCCATGAGTACATCCTGCCCATGGTGGGCCGCCATAATGTGGAGAATGCCTTGGCAGCCATTTCCGCAGGCTTTGCCCTGGGTATGAAGGCGGAGGAAATCCGCGAGGGACTGCTGAACCTTGAGGCCACCAAGATGCGCTTCGAGTGCCAGGAGGTAGGCTCGTGGCATGTGGTGAATGATGCCTACAATGCCAGCCCCATGTCCATGAAGGCGGCTATCGAGACTCTGTCTGAGCTGGTGAAAGAGGGCAGGAAGATTGCTGTCATGGGAGATATGCTGGAACTGGGGGATGTTGAGGAAGAGGCTCACCGTCAGGTGGGATTTGAACTGGCAGCTCACGGTTTCAACGCAGTTGTTACTCGTGGGAGATTAGGTGCTCTTATCGCCGAGGGGGCGAAGGAGAAGGGAATTGCTGAGGCTTATACTTGTGAGTCCCACGAGGAAGCGGCGGCGAAGCTGAAGGAGATTCTGCAGCCGGGAGATACGGTGCTCTTTAAGGGGTCCAGAGGTATGCAAATGGAGAAGATCATTGATTTGTTGAAATAAAAAGCCTTCCCCTTGAGGGGAAGGTGCCCCGACAGGGGCGGATGAGGTGGCAATGCGAAGTGTGGCTGCCTCACCTATATAATTCGCACCTCATCCGTCAGTCCTTTGGACTGCCACCTTCCCCTCAAGGGGAAGGCAATTGAGAAGGTGCAGTCAAAAATAACTAAGAAAGAGGCATCAACAGTGAATAATAGCCTGATAGTGGCTGCGGCGGTGGCTGCTGGATTTGTTTTGATAACTGGGCCGTTTTTTATTCCCTGGCTTCATAAATTGAAGTTCGGGCAGAGCATTCGTGAGGAGGGGCCTCAGAGCCATCAGGCCAAGAGCGGTACTCCTACCATGGGAGGAATCATGATTATCCTGGGGATAGTCTTTGGCACTTTGGTGGCGGCTCCCTGGAATGCGGAGATACTTTTGGCCCTGTTCATTACTTTGGGGCATTTTGCCCTTGGCTTCCTTGATGACTATATCAAGGTGGTGAAAAAGCGGAATCTGGGGCTGAAGGCCAAGCAGAAGCTTTTGGGGCAGATTCTCATCGCGCTGGTTACTATCTATATTGGTACGAAGGAACTTGGCATAGATACTTCCATCTGGTTGCCGGTGCTGAATGCCAATCTGGATATCGGTCTGGGCTACTACCTGTTGGTGCTGTTCGTGCTGGTGGGCACTTCCAATGCGGTGAACCTGACGGACGGCCTGGACGGCCTGGCTTCCGGCACCATGGCAGTGGCGTCCAGCTGCTACGGGGTGGTGTGCGCCCTTACCGGGCATACGGATTTGGCGATTTTCTGCGTGGCTATCGTGGCAGCCTGCCTGGCCTTCCTGCGGTTCAATGCCCATCCTGCCAAGGTCTTTATGGGGGACACTGGCTCTTTGGCCCTGGGGGGCGCTCTGGCGGCAGTGGGCATCCTCACCCATACGGAAATCCTGCTGGTGGTCATTGGCCTGGTGTTCGTTTGCGAGGCCCTGTCCGTCATCATGCAGGTCACTTATTTCAAGGCCACCGGCGGCAAGCGCATCTTCCGCATGAGCCCCATCCACCATCATTTCGAGCTGGGGGGTTGGTCCGAGACCAAGGTGGTCATGGTATTCTGGAGCGTGGGCTTGCTTGCAGGCATTGCAGGACTGATGTTAGTAAAATAACGAGGTGCATATCATGGAGATGGAGTTAGCAGGGAAAAAGGTAATGGTCATCGGCGCAGGCATCAGTGGCTTTGCTGCCGCCAAGGTGGCGAAGAGGTTCGGGGCTGAGGTTACCTTGAGCGATGCCAAGCAGGAAAGCGACTTGAAGTACGATTTTGCAGAACTCAGGGAACTGGGCATCGAGTGCGTATTTGGCCCCCAGCAGGAGGAAATGCTGGCGGGGGTGGACATGCTCATTGTCTCCCCGGCGGTGCCTGTGCGGGTGCCTATTGTGAAGGCTGCCTATGACAAGGGCATCCGGGTGCTTTCCGAGGTTGAGATGGCCTATGAGCTCTCTAAATCTCCCTTTGCCTCTGTCACCGGCACCAACGGCAAGACTACTACTGTGACCTTGCTGGGAGAGCTGCTGGCATCCCATTTCCCCGCAGGAAAAGTCGGCGTGGGGGGCAATATCGGCATCCCCCTGGTGGAAGAAGCCCTGCGGGTAGGGGAGGGCGGCGCCATTGCTGCCGAGATTTCCAGCTATCAGATGGAGGCCACCGCAGATTTCCATCCCCATGTGGCGGCGGTGCTGAATGTCACCCCTGACCACATCGTGCGCCACGGCTCCATGGAGGTCTATCAGCAGATGAAGGAGCGCATGTTCGCCCAGCAGACGGCTGAGGACTTCCTGGTGCTGAACTACGATGATGAACATACCCGCGGCATGAAGGAAAGGGCTAAGGGGCAGGTCTGCTATTTCAGCCGCAGGGAGGAACTTTCTGAGGGCGCCTATGTGCGCCAGTCTGACCACCGCTTGGTAATGGCATGGAACGGTGAACTGCATGAGCTTTGCGCCGTGGAGGAGCTGGGCATCAAGGGGGGCCACAATGTGGAGAATGCCCTGGCGGCTGCCGCTTCGGCTTTCCTCATGGGAGCCACGGCAGAGGAAATGGTGCCGGTGCTGAAGTCCTTCAAGGGCGTGGAGCACCGCATCGAGCCGGTACGGGAAGTGAATGGCGTTCCCTACTATAATGACTCCAAGGCCACCAATACGGATTCTGCCATCAAGGCGCTGGAGACTTTCCCCGGCCATATCATCCTGCTGGCTGGTGGCGATGACAAGCTGACGGATCTGACGGATTTCATGCAGCTGGTGAAGGAGCGCTGCGATGAGCTGATTCTTTTGGGAGCAGCGGCAGAGCGTTTTCAGCAAGAAGCCATAAAGAACGGGTATCCTAAGGAGCATATACATATGGTGGGATACAGCATGGAAGAAGCTGTGGCTATGGCTCACAAGCTGGGCAAGGCGCCCCAGGTGGTGCTGCTGTCTCCTGCTTGCGCCAGCTTCGATATGTATGATGGGTTCGAGGCGCGGGGCAGGGATTTCAAGCGACTGGTAAATGGCTTGTGCTAAGGCGTTATAAGGCCATTGTTCCAGTTTTGCCGAAGGCAAAACTTCCTCTTGGCCTTTCAACGAGGCGGGAGATATTAACTCGTCGCCTGTTAGTAAGTTACCGCCCCCACTTATAGAAGTGGGGGACATCTTGTACTCGTTATATGCAATGATTTTCTTTAGGAACAGTTTCTTATAGTGAACGCCATAGAGAGCGGCAATTAGCCTTCCCCTCTGGGGAAGGCAAGGGAAAGTTATTCCAACATAAAGCAAAGGGAGCGTTATTTTGCGGATCATTGTTTCAGGTGGCGGCACCGGGGGGCATATCTACCCGGCTATCACCATCATCAATACTATCAGGGAAAAATGCCCTGAGGCGGAGTTCCTATATGTGGGGACTCAGCGAGGGCTGGAGGCAGATATTGTGCCCAAGGAGGGGCTGCCCTTTGCCACTGTGGATTTGCAGGGCTTCGAGCGGAGCATCACTCCGCGCAATATCCTGCGGGTGGGCAAGGCCATGGTGGCGGTGACCAAGGCGGCCAAGATTGTCAGGGATTTTCGTCCCGATGCGGTCATAGGCACCGGGGGGTATGTGTGCGGCCCAGTGCTGATGGCGGCAAGTTTCCTGCAGGTGCCTACCATGATACAGGAGCAGAATGTGCTGCCCGGCATCACCAACAAGATGCTCTCCCATTTGGTGAACCGCATTGCGGTGGGCTCTGAGGCGGCGCTGCCTGCTTTCCCCCCCGATAAGGCTGTGTATACGGGAAATCCCATCAGGCGGGCGGTGATGGAAGCCAGGCGGGATGAGGGCGCTGAAGCCTTTGGTTTTGACCCGACGAAGAAAACTGTGCTGATTTCCGGCGGCAGCCGGGGGGCGCGGGCTATCAATCGGGCCATGGTCGGGGTGCTGGCAAAGGCAGCTGAGAATCCTGAGGTGCAGATGCTCCATGCCACCGGGGCGAAGGAGTATGAGGATGTGATGAACCGCCTGAAAGAGGCGGGGCTGTCCGAGCTGCCGGCTCATATCAAGGTGGTGCCTTATCTTTACAATATGCCCCAGGCAGAGGCGTTGGCAGATCTGGCGGTGTTCCGGGCCGGTGCCACGGGACTGTCTGAGCTGACAGCCAGAGGCATTCCTTCCATTCTGGTGCCTTACCCCTTTGCGGCGGAGAACCATCAGGAGTTCAATGCCAGGGCGCTGGAGAAAGCAGGGGCGGCCAAGGTCATCCTGAACAAGGACCTGACCGATGAAACTTTGGGGGCGGCTCTGGGGGAACTGCTGGCTGATGATGACAAGCTGAAGGCTATGGCAGAGGCCAGCCGCAGTTTGGGCAAGCCTCAGGCAGCAGAGGAAATTGCTGAGATGGTATTGGCTTTGGCCGAAAAACGCTAAGAGAGGGATAATTTGTCATGAAACAGCTCAAGGAGCTTAAAGATATCGAAAAGATTCATTTCGTAGGCATCGGCGGGGCAGGCATGAGCCCCCTGGCCAAGATCGTGTGCGAGCTGGGCTATGAGGTCACTGGCTCTGACAGGGAAAGTAGCGGCGTGATCGAGAATCTGGTCAAATTGGGCGCCAAGGTAACTCTCGGCGGCCAGAAGGCCGAGAATGTCCGCGGGGCAGATGCCATCGTGGTGTCCTCTGCCATCCCCCATGACAATCCTGAGGTGCTGGCAGCCCGTGACTTGGGCATCACCCGCCTGCACCGCTCGGACATCAATGCGGCGCTGGTGAACGAATACAAGGGCATTGCCGTGGCAGGTGCCCACGGCAAGACCACCACTTCCGCCATGCTGGGCGTGACCCTGGACTATGCCGGGATTTCTCCTACCGTCATCGTGGGCGGCGAAGTGCCTGACCTGGGCACCAATGCCAAGTTGGGCCAGGGGGAGTACCTGGTGTCCGAGGCAGACGAGAGCGACGGCTCCTTTTTGAAGCTGCATCCTCACATCGCCGTGGTCACCAATGTGGAAGATGACCACATGGACCACTATGGCACCATGGAGAACATCATCAAGGCTTTCACCCAGTTCATCGAGAATGTGGACAAGGAAACGGGCTACGCGGTGCTTTGCTTCGAGAATGAGAACCTGCGGAACATCGCCAAGAAAATCGACCGCAAGTACATCTCCTACGCCATTGAGCAGGAGGCAGACTACAACGCCAGGAATATCGCCACCGGCGGCAGGGGCATTGCCTTTGATGTCTATAGGAAAGAGGAAAAGCTGGGCCATGTGGAGCTGAATATCCCCGGGCGCCACAATGTGCTGGATGCCATGGCCTGCATCGTCACGGGCCTTTCCGTAGGGGTGCCTTTCGAGAAAATGGCCGAGGGCCTTGCCCGTTTCCACGGGGCCAAGCGCCGCTTCCAGACCAAGGGCCGTGAGCAGGGAGTCTGGGTAGTTGATGACTATGCACACCATCCCACGGAGATTGCGGCCACTCTGAAGGCTGCCAAGGAGACCAGCCCCAAGCGTTTGGTCTGCGTTTTCCAGCCTCACCGCTACAGCCGCACCCAGCTGCTGCAGGAGGAGTTCGGCAGCGCCTTCGTATCTGCTGATAAATTGGTGCTGACGGATATCTACGGGGCAGGGGAAGCCCCCATCCCCGGCATCGACGGGCGCACAGTGCTGGAGGAAGTGCAGCGCCAGTCCGGCCAGGATGTGACCTATGTGCCGGAGCGGGAAAAGCTGGCAGGCTTCCTGGCTGGCGAGGTGCAGGAAGGCGACCTGGTCATCACCATGGGCGCAGGGAATATTTACAAGACCGGCGAAGAACTGGTTGAAATGCTGAAGAAGTAAGGGAGCCATAGAAATGAATCAGGATAAGATCGTAGTAGTAATGGGCGGCACTTCCACAGAGGCGGAGATTTCCCGCCGTACTGGCACTGCCATTTTGAACGCCTTGAAGTCCAAGGGCTATAATGCAGAAGGCATGGAATTGGTACCGAAGACTTTTGCCAACGATATACAGAAGTCCGGCTGCGCCATCGTCTTCAATGCCCTTCACGGCAAGTTCGGCGAGGATGGGCTCCTGCAGGGCACTCTCGATATGCTGGGCATTCCCTACACCGGCTCCGGGGTGCTGGCTGCGGCTGTCACCATGGACAAGGCCGCTTCCAAGCGGGTTTTCCTGGCGGAGGGCATTTCCACTCCCCGCTCCCGCACTTATTACAGCTACGAGATGAAGCGTGGCCTGGCCGAGGAAATCGAGGCAGAATTCTCCCTGCCCATGGTGGTGAAGGCCGCTTCCCAGGGCTCCAGCATCGGGGTCTATATCGTAGAGAGCCATACGGAGCTGAAAAACGCCCTGGTGGAAGCTTTCAAGTACAATGATGAAGTGCTGGTAGAGGAATTCATCAAGGGTCGCGAGCTGACGGTGGCTGTGTGGGGCAATGAAGAGGAGAAGGAAGCCTTCCCCATCATTGAGATTACTACCCTCACGGGCCGCTATGACTACGACAGCAAGTATACCAAGGGCGCATCTGCCCATATAATCCCTGCGCCCATGAGCGAAGAAAAGACCAAAGAAATCCAGGAACTGGCTATCAAGACTTTCACTGCTTGCGGCTGCAAGGGCGTAGCCCGAGTGGATATGATGCTGTCTGAGGACGAAGTGCCTTATGTAATCGAGGTCAATTCTGTTCCCGGCATGACAGAGGTTTCCTTGGTGCCGGATGCAGCAAGGGCAAAGGGCATCGAGTTCCCCGAGCTGTGCGAGCATATGCTGGAAATGGCTGGTTTCAAGCTTCAGTGAGAAAAGAGCGGGAAAGATAAGGAGGTGGAGGAATGGACAGCCAACCAAGAGTCAGGAGAAGTCCCAGGCGAATTGTCAAGGGACTGCTGTTTCTGGTTATTACCTGCGGGGTGGTAGCGCTTCTGGTCTATTCTCCCATTTTCACCCTACAGAAGCTGAATGTGAAGGGGGCGGTTTACCTCACAGAAGAGGACATTGCCTACATTGCTCGGATTCACAGAGGACAGCCGCTCTTTGACTTGGAAACTGCTGAGGTGACGGAGAACCTTTTGAAGGATCTTCGCATTGAATCTGCGATGGTGAAGAGAAACCTTCCCTACAGCCTCGATATAAATATCACTGAGCGCGTGCCCGTGGCTACCGTGGCTTCGGAATACGGCTATGTCGATATTGACCGTCAGGGGAAGGTCATTGCCGCTTACCGCAGCTTGAGGCATGTGCCGATTCCTCTTATTACGGGGATTACCGTTCGTGATATCTACATTGGCGATGACATAAACGATGACGCCGTCAAGAAAGTGCTGACGCTTGTGCAGCAGATTCCTCTCGAGGCGCTGAACCAGCTTTCGGAAATAAATGCAGCAAATCCTGAATCCATCGTGATCTACACTGCCAAGGCCGTGCAGATTCGTTTGGGGAACCTTGAGGATTTGGAGAGAAAAGCTCGTCTGATAGATGACTTCCTCCAGGACCAGCGGACCAGCCCCTATACGGTGGAATATGTGGATTTCAGCTATGAGGTGCCGGTGATACGGCTGAAGGATATGCCTCTTGAGGATAAGCTGACAGAAGGGAAGGGTATATGATAAAATTTCGTCAGGGACGCTGGTCCATTGCTTGCGTCTGTCTGGTGTTGGGCTTTATGGTGGCTGTGCAGCTGCGTACTACAGCCGATATCAAGAGCAGCGTTTCATATCAGCGCATCGAGGAAATCTCCGAACGGCTGCTTACTACCGAGCAGGAGCGTGACAGCCTGAAGGAGGAGCTTTCCGCCCTGCGCAAGCAGAAAGCCTCAGAAGCTGGTGGTTCCATCAGCGAGGACATACGCCTCAGGGCTGGCCTTACTCCCGTGGAAGGAGAAGGAATCATCGTGAAGCTGGAGGACAGCAGCGCGGCGGCCAAGGCAGGGGAAAATCCCAACCTTTACCTCATCCATGATGATGACCTCTTGAAGGTCATCAACGAGCTGAGGGCGGCGGGAGCAGAAGCTATCTCCATCAATGGACAGCGCCTTATCGGCACTTCGGAAATCCGCTGCGCCGGGCCTACGCTTTCGGTAAACAATGTACGCTCTGCACCTCCCTTCGAGATCAGGGCTATCGGAGAAAGCAAAAGCTTGGAGAATGCCATCAAGATGCGCGGCGGCGTGGCGGAGACCTTGAAGGTCTGGGGCATCCAGCTGGAAGTATCTGCCAGCCAGTCGGTTTATATCCCTGCCTATAAGGGATCTGCGTCTCATAATTATGCTCATGAGACAAAGGAAAAGGAGGGGGAGAACAAGTGATATTGCCTATCATGGGACTTCTTCTGGGGTTCGTCATAGGCTATGTTTTCCCTGTGGTGATACCTCTGGCTTATGCCAAACTCTTCTCAGTGGCTCTCCTGGCTTCCCTGGACTCCGTTTTTGGCGGCCTTCGGGCGGCTTTTGGCGGCCATTTTGACAATACAGTCTTTATCAGTGGTTTTTTCACTAATGCCTTGCTGGCTGCTTTCCTGGTATTTGTGGGAGATCGCCTGGGCATTGACTTGTATTATGTGGCTCTTTTGACATTCGGTTTCCGCATCTTCAAAAACCTGGCTATTCTGCGCCGTCATTTGTTGAAAAAGCACGGCCTTGAAAGGCCTCATCTGCCTGATGAATAATGGGGGGAAGGGATGGTTTCTGCCTGCGCAGGATAGACTTCCTCCCAAATGCAAGGCTTTTGTCAAGTTTTTCGTAGTGACCACTAGAAAAACGCGTTTAATGATGGTAAAATGGTAAGGCGTAGGTAGTGTAGTTTTTAGGCGCGCCCCAGGGAGCGCATATACATATTTGTTCGTATGGGGGTTTGAGTGATGTTTGAGTTGGATGACAATGGCATGGACCAGCTTGCCAATATAAAGGTAATAGGTGTAGGCGGTGGCGGCAGCAACGCTGTGAATCGCATGATCAATCTTGGACTTCAGGGCGTAGAGTTCATCGCTGTAAACACGGATGCTCAGGCTCTCTTGAAATCCTTGGCACCCAAGCGCATGCAGATCGGGGAGAAACTGACCCGCGGCCTTGGTGCGGGCGCGCAACCGGAGATCGGTCAGAAAGCGGCCGAGGAGAGCCGTGATGATATCCTTGAGGCTCTCAGGGGCGCGGATATGGTTTTTGTCACTGCCGGTATGGGCGGCGGTACAGGCACAGGCGCTGCTCCGGTAGTGGCTGAGTGCGCCCGCGAGATTGGCGCTCTTACTGTCGGCGTAGTTACCCGTCCTTTCAGCTTCGAGGGCATGCGGAGAAAGCGCAATGCTGAGTCCGGCATTGCCACGCTCAAGCAGCATGTGGACACGATCATTACAATTCCTAATGACCGTCTGCTTCAGGTGGTGGATAAGAAGACTTCCATCACTCAGGCGTTCCTGGAGGCCGATGACATTCTGCGTCAGGGCGTCAAGGGCATTTCTGACCTTATTGCCCAGCCGGGCCTCATTAACCTGGATTTTGCAGATGTGCGTTCCATCATGAGCAATGCCGGTACCGCTCTTATGGGCATCGGCGAGGCTACCGGTGAGAATGCGGCTGTAGAGGCAGCCAAGAATGCTATTGCTTCTCCGCTCCTGGAAACCACCATAGATGGTGCACGGGGCGTGCTTATCAATGTCACCGGCGCCGAGGAGAACCTCAGCATGTATGAGGTGACTGAGGCTTCCAATACCATCCATGAGGCTGTCAACGGGCAGGCTAACATTATCTGGGGTGCGGCAGTGGACAATACTATGGGTGACACCGTCAAGGTTACCGTAGTGGCCACTGGCTTTGATAATCCGGATGAAGTAGGTGCGCCTGCACCCAAGCAGCAGGCACAGCAGCCTGCTGCTCCTGTGGCTCCCAATCTCTTTGGGCAGGCTGCAGCTTCTCCTGCACAGCCGTCTCAGGCTTCTGCTCCTGCTCCGACTCCGGCTGTGCAGGAACCTGTAGAGCCTTTCATTGACATTCCTGTCTGGATGCGCAAGAAGTAATTGAAGTTTTGATAAAATAAAATAGTCAAACTGTTGACAAGCGACAATCGGAGATGTATAATAATCTCTGTTGTCGCTTGTCTTGCAATGTGATGACGAATGGGTAGGTGCCCGAGTGGTTAAAGGGAGCAGACTGTAAATCTGCCGCCTCACGGCTACGATGGTTCGAATCCATCCCTGCCCACCATTTTCGGCGGCATAGCTCAGCTGGCTAGAGCATGCGGTTCATACCCGCAGTGTCCGGAGTTCAAGTCTCTGTGCCGCCACCATTTGAAGCATCAGCACCGCGTAAGCGGTGCTTTTTTGTTTCTGTTTGATGATGCAGAAGTGCATGGATAAAACTGGATGAAAAACTCAAACCTTTTTTAAAAAAGTTGTTGACAAACCATTCAAGTGCGTGTATCATAATACAAGTCGCTAACGAGAACGGCAAGCGCAGGTCAGAATTTCCTTCAATAATATAAGCACCTTGATTGGTCACTGGAAATTGAAAAAAGAAATTCAAAAAGTGCTTGACACTCCGAAAGAGACAAGATATAATAAATAAGTCGCTTCGGTGAGGCGGTGCTTGAGAAATCAAGTTGTTCCTTGAAAACTAAACAATGCAAACGAAAACAATTTGTTTTCAAGCCAGATGTTAGTCAAACTTTTAGTTTGAATCAAAACATCGGTTGCACATCTAAAAAGATGAAGCTATGGTTGTTAAAGAAACCATACTGAATAGCAACTGTTAATTTCTTTAACTTAAATGAAAGAGCTGAATTAAGCTTTTCCAATACTTTATTGGAGAGTTTGATCCTGGCTCAGGACGAACGCTGGCGGCGTGCTTAACACATGCAAGTCGAACGGGCTTACG
>SVBX01000017.1 GCA_015058655.1 Pseudoselenomonas ruminantium | reverse complement strand
ACACTAAGAGCCTGGCCACTAAATACAGCCAGGCTCATTTTATTTATGGTAACACCGAATGGTTTACCGCTTACGTTTTGACTTCTCTATTCCCGCAGGGCTTTTATTACGCTTTTGGGTAATTATGCTTTAGCAGGCAAGGGGACAATTGCAAGCGTTTTCCCCATAGCTGCCAGCTCCCGCTTTGCACGTTCTATCTCTTTCTTTGGTTTTCATTCTGTGTCTTTTCACAAAGTTATTTTCCTTTTATATCTGCATAGAAATATTATCTTGTGCATAAAAGCCCACCTCTCTTGTATTTATGATAACTCATTTGTTATCATAAACAATATTTTATAAGGCCAAGAGCCGGGAGATATTAGTTTACCACCTGTTATGATAGGAACCATTCTCAGTTGCAGAGCTAATGAACATCTTATTCCGAGTTATATAACGAAATGCACAAACTTCGATTCCAAGCAGGCTTTTTGCATTAGTTTAGGTTATCCTAGAATTTACACAGCTTTCAAACGCCCAGAGGGCCCAACCCCACAACAGAATTTACACCTTGGTTATTGGTAAGAGAGTTTTAGTTACCCTAGAATTTACACAGCTCTCAAACCCATTATGGACCACTTGCACTTATATCACCGTTTTAGTTACCCTAGAATTTACACAGCTCTCAAACAAGGGAGCGGCTGGCGAGACTTGCGGCGGGGTTTTAGTTACCCTAGAATTTACACAGCTCTCAAACTATAAGGAGGTTTACAAGCTACATCAGTAAGTTTTAGTTACCCTAGAATTTACACAGCTCTCAAACAGTCGAGGCATGGTGCTTTTTTCGTGGGAAGTTTTAGTTACCCTAGAATTTACACAGCTCTCAAACATTGACCACAATATGGTGGTATCCGTGCTTGTTTTAGTTACCCTAGAATTTACACAGCTCTCAAACCTCAAATTTGAGCCACAAACAGCGAGTTGTGTCGGTAAATTACTAGAAAACCTATATTTCACATAAATCTACATCAATAACTCGGCGTTTCTCTAAAGATAATAATGGACATGCGTGCCCTTCCACCAACAGCATCTTCATGCCATGCTCCAATGAAGTCCTCAAAAACATCTCCATATCCTCATCATTCACAAAGGAGCGCAAATTTACAAGGATAAATAGCTTATCACCTTCAAATTTTTTGACTAAATCCATGTAGGCAAACAACTTCTCCACAAGCTTATTATAGTCAATTATCACCCTCATGCCAACTGATTTTAGCAAATTACCTAGTGAAAGCTTTTCATAAGCTACATCCACCTCCTCTTCCAGAGCCAAATCGCTTAGATAACACTCTAACTCTGCCATCAAACGCTGTGTCCTCATGAAGTAGACCTCATCATTGGCAATTTTCTCCATTGCATGCTGAATTTTAGTCAAAAGATTTTTCTTGTTACCATCAAAGGTCACGAAATCCGTAAGTAAATCAACTCCCTTATCTATACTAACCAATCTTTCATTTATCGACAATACTACATTCCCTGTCTCTCCCTTAAGCTGTGAACAAATATCCATAAGAAACCGATACAACAAATATTGATTTTCAATGACAAGACTGGCAACATACTCATCACTTATAGTTATAGGTGTATAAATATCTGGATAACATAGCTTCACAGAATCACCAGCCGTTCATCAGTATCAATCACATCACAATGCTTTTCTCCAGTAATATAACGCATATTAGCAAACTGTTTCTCTGTTACAGTCAATACTTGAACCACTCCTGCAGGAGGACGCATTCGATATATGCCATCCACCACCGTTTGCTCGCACGTTTTGTTTAGTACCATACGACAATATACAGATTCCTGCATCATAAAAAAACCACTCTTTAATAACCCTCTGCGAAATTGACGATAGTTTCTTCTATCAGTTTCAGTTTCCGTGGGTAAATCAAAAAACACCAACACTCTCATAAATCTATAACTCATAACTGATAAAAACGAATCCTTCTTTCATCTGATTCTTCCAAAGCATTAAACACACTCTGCACATACATGTGTACAGCATTTGTAAAAATTTGCTTACATCCAGCAATTTTGATCTCCGATTGCAAAATTCTTAACAAATCTCGTTTTTCATCAACACCAAAATCTTTCCATCTCTCCTTATGTTCGTAAATATATCTATCTAGCAAAATACGAAATGGTTCCATCAAGTCGCAACTTAAGTTAAATGGATTAAAAATATTATCGTGAAAAATCCCTAATTGTGTAAGATACCCCATAGCTGTTATCTCACGATTAAAAAGCGCTGTAATAACAGTGTATCCATAATCAAGGGCAGCATTTATGAAACAATCATCATCCCTACTAAAATCCATACCAAACACAGCATTAAAATACACCTTAGCAGCATGACCTTCTCGATTATGAATATCACCTGCAGTCATTTTGTCGGTATAAGACGATAATAAGCCAGCTTCCTGTTCGTGTCCTAACTCTTCCAGGAATAATCTTTGTTGCCTAATTTTCTCAGTAACAATAGCTGTCCACACAGCTACCTTGATTTTCTCCCCCCACTCCAATTGTCTCCTTATCTTGCGCGAGCTGTCATAAGAGCCATAGTAAGAAACCAGTTCTGCCTGTGGATTATGTTTATGGTCACAAAAAATAATCTTCACCTTACGGTTCATCAACTCTGAAAGCAAGCATCCTGTCAATGAGATTGCCGGATTTTCAATGATTAAAACCTCTATATCGTCAAGATAAATACGTTTTTTAGAATCTGCTTGACGAATCTCCATGTAATTCATACGAAAATCCAATTTACAATGAGTAGTTATAACCACTGTACGAAAGCTCATACATACTCCAATAAATTTTGTGATTTCGAACAAAACAAGCCAGATGCTGACTGTTCTATAATGCGCACATCCTTCATTTTTTGCTTCTTCCAATTGGAAATTTTCGCTGAAATTCTATAAAGAGCTGCGCTCTTAGCACCACCTACAGCACTTAAATCGCAACTCGTCCCCCTACCTGTTTGGAATACCATCAAAATATCCAACAGGGCATTTGCCTGCTCGGACAACTCAAGCTCAAGGAAAGAATCTCTACCATTCTCCAACACAGTGTATAAATCTGAAATAATCTTGACTCTTCCATAGGGAGACTTATTCCCCCTACAGTTATCTTCACTCTTCATTTTATTTTGCAGCATATTGTATATATCAATATTCTTGGAAGCATTTATACCATCATATCGCTCATCAATATTCAAATTCCTATTTTCTAATCGTTTTCTGCAAAACGCCTCCAGCTTTTTTATATATGCTTCATCTTCACTGGAAACCAGCATTGGCATCATGGACTTCAGCAGTAAATTTTTACCACCACTGTCCTTCCCACCTAAGCATGATTTGTAACCATCAAAAGAGAACATTGTGTTTATCTTAATATGCCTTAATCCCATGGGAAAACTAACTTCACCTATCATATTGCTATCTTTATCTATTATTTTTGCAATTGTTTCACGTGTATAAACTTTTGCCTTCTCTACATTTTCTTGAACATTTTTAGCTGCCAACAGTGTGACTGGCACAAGAATTAATTCTGGTTTAACTTTTTTACCCTGCAATAAATAACGGGCCAAAATATAGAACGATGCTGTTGCTTTGTTAAAGCCTCCATATTTTTCCGTTTCCAAATCAGCCTTGCGTGGAATCAAACCTGCGCCCTTTTTGTAAATAGTTTGGTCAAAAAATCCTCCCTTACGCTCAAAGGCATAGCGTGTATAATGTATATTGTTCTTTAGCAATACTCCCTTTATATATCCAATATCATCTCCACCATGCCACACTAGTTCTTCGCCAGCCCATACAGGATATTTAAACAAGGTTTTAATTTTCAGTGAATATTTATCTTGTATCCTAAACCAATGACGATTAAACCTAGCATCATAAACATTGCCTACTACTATGTTCAAATATGCATCCTTTGCATGATGTAAATCATTTATCACACGGCATTTTATCATATTAAATTCATGACGAAAATCTGATACCAATCCAGCTTTGACATATATTATTTCAGACTTAGGATACCTCATCTTAAAAACAGTGGCCAATGCCTTTGTAGACTGACGTGTTTCCACCAATTGTCTTTGAATGAATCCCATTTTCTCATCATCAGAAAACGCAGTACTACGCATGAGCCTGTTATATTTTTTCTCAGAAATCAACCCCACCCTTTTATAATATCCCCACATACCTGCCATTCTGTTGCGTATTTCAGCACGTATAGGATACAAGTCCCCCTTATCTCCATTTTCTTTAGATGTTACAAGTACCTTATTATCTAAACTATCATCCTTGACATACGACTGTGGATAAATATGATCCACATTATATAATGTATCGTTCTTTAAATTATCAATCTCGATATATTCTCCAGAATACATACTGCGCCCCAGCTGCAAAAAATACAGATACAGAACTTCGCTTTGCAGGCGATTATCGCTAGTACTATCCAATAATTCTGACAGGTGCTTGACATCTTCGTTATACTCTTTATCTAATCGTGAATACAATTCTTTTATGCGGTCACGTCTCGAAACCGTTCTTTTCCCCCTTTCTCCACCTCCACGAGCCATTTCTAAAAAAATCTTAGCAGGTGCCCTACCAGTTGCCTTGCAGACATCCTTCACAATATCTAGTGTACGATAAATAGGGCGGCGTACAGCGTTAGCGATGCGCAAGTCATCCATAAGCGACTCTAAGCTCTTTTCACCTTCTCCCAAATACTCTTGTTCCGCTTTTGCTAATTCCTCTGCAAAGGTATACTTAGACTCCGACAAAAGCTGCATCAAATTTTCGTTGTAATCCCACATAAATTCTATGATGCTCGCACATCTACCATCCTCTTTGTTTATCCCCTTTAAAACCTTTAAAAAGTTATGAGAAAGTCTCCCAAATTCTTCATACTTCAATTTGGCAATATACTTTCTATCCTGCTCCTCCAAATTTGTAAACTCTCTTGACAGCCACATGTGAACACGCCGCCTATTTTCAGTATAGGTCAACCGCTCAATTATCTTTTCTACCTGTTCCTGACTTAGAAGGCGACGTTCCATTAACGACCTAAAATCATGATACGACTTCAATGAAGAATGCAGATTATCATCCACACCAGAAATAATTATTTCTTCACTTTTCCCACTAGAGATGTAGTTGTTGCTCAACAAGCACTCTTTTATAGCCTTTTTCGTCACCCTGCGGCGTTTTTCAAAAAGTTTAAAAATCTGTTTCTTGGCATCTGCACTTATAAGCTCACCATTAACCTTGATAGAGTTTATTTCATTAAGTACCATAAATCTTTGGTAGAGCAATGAATTAAATGGCAAAACATCCTCCCCTGGCATATAGGTACACTTATTTGTCATCCGGCGTATAAATTCTTCCTCACTCCTATTTAGATCAATCTGCTTCTCAAAATTCCATGGACGTATCTTTTCCTTACCATTGCGTTTCAGCCAAGCATATGGCGAATTCCCATTAATTGGCCCAACGAAATAAGGAATCCTAAATGACATTATTGACAATATTTTATCAGCATTAGTCCATCCATTTTCATCTTTGACCTTTAGGAATGATAAATATGAACTTACTTTTTCCAATATAAGCTTCAGTTCATGATAATAAAGCTGATAAGGAATAACACGATTTTCACCATTGACCTGTTTAGGCATAAAGGTACATAGTTCCAGCCGTTCCATCATATCCTGATAGAAATCTGCATCTTCAGGACGACATGCTATACCTTTTAATTCATTTTTCAAAAACTTGCAAAACTCATCTTGTGTGGACTTTTCTTCTGGCAGCTCCCCCTTAATAGAATTGACATTATATGAGTATGCCACATAGTTTTTTTCCTTTTTCCCAGAACGACGGAAAATATTTGCATATTTATGCGGAACATATTTACGAATAAAGCACTTTAATTTACGCAAATCACGCCGGTGTTGTTCATAGATTTTAACTTTGCCAGCTGATACACTCTCCTCGCCTTTAAGCACATCCTTTAAAAGTGCCCAGTCATACAGCCGCCTTAGAGCCATGACCCACTGTACTTCCTCACCTATTTGTCCTGCAGCCTCTGCAAATTTTTCTTCTGCATCACCAAAACACAAGCTAATCCCCTCATCGTATCCACCCTGTGGGAAAAGTTTGCTGACTTTCACGGTTCCACCTGCCAATAGCTTTACTGACATAGCCATAGAAACAGCATCATCTTCACTATCTTTAGGTTTATTTCCTTCATATAGTATTTTTAGCAAATCTCTTTCCTTGGCAGTCACATTTAGCTTTTTAGGCAAAACTTCCTGCAGTAAATCTGCTTTATCCATCCCCCATGCTACTAGTTCATTTTGTTTCATATACTGGCACAAGTCAGTATAGATACTCTTAAAGTCAGTAACAGCAGTAATGTTATCCTTATCCAGTTCATTCAGAAAATGTCCCCTATGACCAACCAACCATGCCACAGCCAGATATACCAAACGCACATCATGTTTTGCATCGCTCTCCATCAGCTCGCATAATAAATGATGGATTGTGGGATATTTCCGAAAATATTCTTTATCTGTATACTTTGTATCGCAAAATAATATATATCTATCAGTTACTGGTACATCATCACGCCAAAGCATGCTCTCCTTTATTCTAATAAAGAAACGTTCATATATCTTTCCAATTTCCGGAGCAAAAATTTCCTGCACCCAATTGATACGTTGACGTCGACGTGCCAATCTCCTACGCGCAGTCCTAAATCCTCTCCTCTGGTCACGGTTTTTTCCTTCTTCAAAAACATGAGAGCCCCACATAGGTTCACCTTTAAACTTCAACAACTTGTATTTTTTATCTGTAACTGCATATCCTACAGAATTGGTTCCAACATCCAGCCCAAGGTAATATTCGCCCATCATCTTGACAACAACTCCTACATAAGCTACAATGAGAGTGTAAATCTGTTACCCTAGATTTACACAGCGAGTTCAAATAACGTTTTAACGAAATCGTCGGTTAAACCGACAGCACAGTGTGTGCTAAAAGCCTGCTAACGCAGGCTTTTTTGTTTTCCCTGCATATATACGACAAAGAGGAGGCTTTTACCTCCCCACTTTTTGATATAAAATTTAATATAACCTGCTGATCTCAAACCCGTTCTTCTCCAGCGCCTTCACAATCCGCTGGATATGCTCTTCATTGTGAGTCTCGCATGTCACCGTCAGCTGTACCTTCTTGAAGGAATCCGTCACCATGGCCTGATTGTGGTCAAGCTTGATGACTTCTTAACCACGAACCAGACTTAACTTCTTCCCGCAAAAGGCAATGCCATACTTCCAGACCCTCTCAACCCCCTGCTCCCGGAAGTCAGACAGATAATCATTTCGCTCAATCTGGGCCAAAGCTGCCTCTGCCTCCTTGGGCATATCCTCTTCCCTATCTGCCACCTTGAACTCCATGATTATGCCAGCCTGCCCCGGCACCCTTGGGAAAATACCCAGGTCAAAACGCCCATAGCCGCTTTCGCGGTTGGACTTTACACGATACTTTGGCAGGAACCATGCCGTCAGACCTAGCAGGAAACCGTGATAAAAGCTCTCCTTGTTGGCAGTATCATGGAAACTTGCAATCTGCTCCAGATACTTCTGCAAGCCTGAGGAAAACTTCTCTGCCTGCCCTTTAGCCAGGCAAGTAAGGAAATTGAGAAGGTCAGAGCGGGCCATTCTGCCACGGTAGCGGTTCAGGATTTCTTTGCGATAGACTGTGGCTATCTCATTGTTTGGGATAGCCAGGGTGCAGATACGCTCGCCATCCTCCAGTCGGCTATCCACTGCCTTGAGGTATCCTGCCGTCAGGAGCATGGTGTATAGGGCATCTTTATTCGTGTAAATATCAGTGTAGATTACCGCCTCATCCACCACAGCCTCTACAGGCTCACCCTCCAGCAGGCTCAGGAGCTTTTCATCATCAGACTCCTCAGCATGCTCCATCAGCTCAGCTATAATAGCATTGCCGGATGAATTAAGCCAGAAAATATCCGGCTGACATCCGCTGGCAAAGTAATTCACCACAGACCAGGGGTTGTAAAGTTCAAAGCCGGAGAAATTATAACCGTCATACCATCTCTTCAATTCCTCCAGCTTGTCCTCCCTGCCCACCGCTCTGGCCAGCTGGGCTGTCTCCTCCTGAGTGAAGCCGAAGATATCTGCATACTTGCCATTCACCACTGAAGAAACATAGAGATTGTTCAAGGCGCTGAAGATGCTTTCCTTGGCAACGCGGAGCACTCCCGTCATGATGCCGAAATGCAGAGCCGTATTGCCCTTCAGCGCCGCTGTCAGGAATGTCCTCATAAAAGCAATTGCTTCACTATAATAGCTCTCCTCTGCCGACCAGGCAGCCTGAACAGGGACATCATACTCATCTATCAGGAGTATGACTCTTTTTTGATGGTACCTCTGGAGATATTCCAAGAGATTCCCCAGCGCCAATTGCAGCTTGCCCTCCGATGCCCTTTCATACAAAATATCCTGGAAATCTTTGTGGTCCTCCCCCTGCAGGAATCCTTCATCCACAAGATAGCGATGTTCTTTGTAAAGCTTTTTTACCCGATCAGCTATCTGCACCAGCATAAGGGAATACTTTACAGGCTTGATATCCTTTAGGGACAGCAGCACTACCGGCCACTGCCCCTGCTCTTTCATATACTTCTCCCCAGCCTTCTCAATATCAGTACCGTCAAAAAGACTGCGATTCTCCGCCGCCCTTTCCAAGGTGAAAAAATACTTCACCATGCTCAAAGTCATGCTCTTGCCAAAACGACGGGGACGAGTGATGAGAGTCACTTCGCTGTGGTTATCTAAAAACTCCTTAATGAAGCGGGTCTTATCCACAAACAGGTATCCTTCCCGCAGCTTCTTGAAGTCATCCAGCCCCACTGGAAGCCTGCTGCATGCATTGTCTTCCATAAGCACCCTACCTGTCCTCATTTGTTAATCTCTCAATAAACCCTGCTGATCTCAAACCCGTTCTTCTCCAGGGCCTTCACAATCCGCTGGATGTGTTCCTCATTGTGCGTCTCGCAGGTGACGGTCAGCTGTACCTTCTTGAAAGAATCCGTCACCATAGCCTGGTTGTGGTCCAGCTTGATGACATTAGCATTCTCATCTGTGAGAATCTGCGCCACCTTCAGGAGCTGGCCCGGCTTGTCCGGCAGCTGCACGGCGAAGGCGAAGACACGGCCACGGGCGATGAGAGCCTTGTCGATGAGGGCGGAAATGGTGGAAATGTCAATATTGCCGCCGCTGACAATGGGGACTACCTTCTTCCCCTTCAGCTCTTTGGGCAGCTTGTCCAGAGCAGCCAGGGCCAGCACGCCTGCGCCCTCGGCGATGAGCTTGTGCTTCTCGATGAGAGAGAGCAGGGCTCCCATGATTTCCATTTCCGACACGGTGATGATACCGTCAAGGTACTTCTTGCAGAACTCATAGGTAAGGGTTCCTGCCGTCTTCACGGCGCAGCCGTCTGCCACGGTATCGGCAGAGGGCAGGGTCACGATTTTGCCCTGCTGTCGGGCTGCCTGCATGCAGGCGGCGTTTTCCGGCTCCACGCCGTAGACCTTCACATGGGGAGCTGCCAGCTTGGTGGCCAGGGCTACGCCGGAGGCAAAGCCGCCGCCGCCGATGGGCACCAGGATAGCGTCCACATCCTTTAGATCCTGCACGATTTCCAGCGCCGTGGTGCCCTGTCCCAAGAGCACCTGCAAATCATTGAAGGGGTGCACATACACATAGCCGTGCTTCTTCTGCAGCTCCAGGCTGTGGGCATAGGCATCGTCAAAGCCATCACCAAAGAGCACCACCTCTGCCCCCAGAGCCTTGGTGCCTTCAACCTTGAGGATAGGCGTGGTGGCAGGCATGCAGATGACAGCCTTGGCCCCCAGCTTCTGGGCTGCATAGGCCACCCCCTGGGCATGGTTGCCGGCAGAGGCTGTGATGACCCCCTTCTTTCGCTCCTCCTCGCTGAGCTGGCTGATTTTGTTATAGGCTCCCCTCAGCTTGAACGCCCCGGTATGCTGCAAGTTCTCCGGCTTCAGATAAACCTCGCAACCGGAATGCTCAGAAAAGAAATCGCTGTAGATAAGCTCCGTATGACGGGCTACTCCCTCCAGCTGCTGGGCGGCTTTATACACATCGGCGATAGTGGTGCTCTCCACCACTTCAGCCTCGTTTTTATTGGCTTCCTTGACTTGCTGTTCCTCTTTCGACATATGAAGGCCCCCTATTTTACACTGTTACACCTTTTCGTTCACTAAAGTGTAACATTTGAAGGGAAGATTTGTCAATTGAAAAACGCCTTCCTATGCCCGAAGTTTTTACCATCCTTGGGAAGGGATTTTCCTCTCTGAGCACGAATAGATTAAACAAACTACTTAGGGGGAATGTCCATGAAAAGAAAAAGAATCCTGGTGCCTGTGGACGGCTCGGAAGGTTCCGGCCAGGCGGTAGCGCTGGCAGGGGAGCTGGCCCTTGCGACCGGCTGCACTCTGGACATCCTTCATGTTTCCTACTTCGACAGCAGCACTGACAGCCAGTCTGACAGCTGGCTGCCCGAAGAAGTGGCAGGAGCCGTGGGCTGCCAGCAGCAGGAAGTGCTGGACAAGGCCAGAGCGTACCTGCCTGAGGGAATAGCGGCAGACTTTCACCTGCGCACAGGTAATCCCGTAGAGGAAATCCTGCGCTTCGCCCACCAGCAGCAGGATTGGCTCATCGTAGTAGGCGGACGGGGTCTTGGAGCCGTGGAAGGTTTCCTCATGGGCAGCATCAGCCAACAGCTGCTGGAAGAATCCCCCGTGTCGGTGTTGATCGCCAGGAATTCGGAGGATGCGCCCCCACGGGAAGAAGGACTGCTATCCAGCTTTTCCCAATTGACGGATTTGGTGAAGAAGTCAATCCCCCCCTTGAGCCGGAAATAGCTGCGCTGTTTTCACTTTAACTGCAAGCAAGCGAGGAGCACAGCATAGGCGGAATATGTGAAACGCACCTGCGCCTGTGCCCCGAACCCCCAAGCATGTCAATACAAGTCAGGAGGTCTTTCATATGGAAATCAAAAACATTCTGGTGCCCGTGGACGGCTCTGAAGGCTCCGACCGTGCCATCACCCACGCCATCTCCCTGGCAGAGGCCTGCAATGCCAAGCTGAACTTCCTCTATGTGGCCAACATCAACCAATTGGCCATCAACGCCTGCCTGTCCGATGCCATTTTGGAAGCCGTCACCAAGGCCGGCAATGTGATTCTCGACCGTGCCATGGAAATGGTGCCTACCGGCATTGAAAAGGATGCCTTTTCTGAAACAGGCTCTCCCGCTGTGGTCATCCTGGACTTCGCCACCAGCAACAACACTGATCTCATCGTCATGGGCAGCCGCGGCCTGGGCATAGTGAAAGGCGTGCTCCTGGGCAGCGTCAGCCAATACATCGTAGAGCAGTCAAAATGCCCCGTGCTGGTAGTCAAATAAGAATAGTCTTGCCTCATTGGCAATCTTACATGAAAAAAGGAAGCCCGGCTTTTCACGGCCGGGCTTCCTTTTTTCATAGGCGCATTGAAAACTCCGCCAACACGCCCCAGATATGTCATAGCCCAAGATATTCCTTGAATTTCAGAAAGTCTATAAAGGTCCTTTCCCCGGGATGCTTCTCCAGATAATGCTGATGCTTCTCCTCCGCCTTGTGGAAAGACACCAAAGGCAAAGCAAGGGCGTAGCACCGGCGGGCAAGTTTGGGATTGCTGTTAGGGTCATTTACCGTAAGGCTGTTCTGCAGGACTGCCGGCGGTTTGCCGCGATTGGCGATGAAGTTCAGGTGCAGCTGCACTTGCGGCTCGTCCTCTCCTGCAGGGTAAAAAACTCCCGCCCTGTGCATCTCGCCCCGCGCCTCCCCCTGCCCATCAGGTGCATAGGGATTCACCACGGCGAAAAGCACATCCATCAGCTGGGAAATATCCGTTTTTTTAGGATTGAAAGACACCTCCACGCCAAAATAGCCCTTCTCCCGCCCGGAAGCGACGGATTCATAGTCCGGCTCTCCCTCAGCATTGATATAGCCGGTACAAGTTCCGGTCACTCCCGGCAGCAGGCTAAACACTTTCTGCAATTCGTGGAAGTCTCCCCCGGAAAAATAGATTTTCTTGGTATACATGCTACTTCTCCTTTTCCGGGTGGAAAAGATCCACCTGCCGCATGGCGGCCCGCTTCACATCAAAGAGATTGATGAGCTCTGCCACCGCCTGGGTGGGGGAGACCACCCCCTGCAGCACCGCCTCCCGAATTTCCGGCATGCGGCCTGTCACCACTGCATCCTCAAAGAAAAGATTGTGCAGGTGCTCGTCAATCATGCTGTGCATCCAGTCCAGCAGTTGCCCGTCACGACGCTTCTGCCAGACGCCGCTTTCCTTGGTCATCTTCTGGAAGGCGCCTATGACCTCCCACAGTTCCTTCAGCCCCGTCTTTTCCAAGGCAGAGCACAGGTAGGCATGGGTGGGCCAGCCGGGGGTGGCAGGGCGAATGTACTCGATCATGCGCTCGTACTGTCCCCTGGACACCTTGGCCTTCACCAGATTGTCCCCGTCGGCCTTGTTGATGACGATGGCATCTGCCAGCTCCATGATGCCCTTCTTGATGCCCTGCAGCTCGTCCCCGGCCCCTGTGAGCACCACCAGCAGGAAGAAATCCACCATGGAGCGCACGGTGGTTTCCGACTGGCCCACGCCCACAGTCTCGATGATGATCACATCGTAGCCTGCCGCCTCGCACATGAGCATGGTCTCACGGCTCTTGCGGGCTACGCCCCCCAAGGTCCCCCCCGCCGGGGAGGGACGGATGAAGGCCTCAGGCCGCCGGGACAGAGTGCCCATGCGGGTCTTGTCCCCCAGAATGGAGCCCTTGGTGACGGAGCTGGTGGGGTCTACGGTGAGCACTGCCACTTTGTGCCCCTCATCGCAGAGCATATTGCCAAAAGCTTCTATCATGGTGCTCTTGCCCGCCCCCGGCACGCCAGTGATGCCGATGCGCAGGGCCTTGCCAGTCCTGGGCAGGAGCCGCTGCAGCACCCGCTGGGCCTTGGCAAAGTGGCGGGGGCTGTTGCTCTCTATGAGGGTGATGGCCCGGGATAGGGTCATGCGGTCCCCCTTTGACACCCCTTCCACATAGTCATCCTCAGACAGGATCATCTTCCGCCTGGGCTTCAGCTTCCCACTTGCCAGGGCAGGGTTGATATTGCCCACGGTAGTGTCCTTGATGCCCTCAATGCCGCTCATGACAGAGCAGGCAAACTTGTCATTCTTCTCCTCAGGCACCCAGCTGGGCTTGCTGGTAGTATATTTCTGTTCCATCTGTACCCCCTCCCAAAAAGAAGATAAAATGCCTTCCCTATGGGGAAGGTGGCAGTCCAAAGGGCTGACGGATGAGGTGTTTTACTGACTCGTCATGCTTGCTTAACTTGTAAAGTTTTCCACCTCATCCGCCCCTATCGGGGCACCTTCCCCTCAAGGGGAAGGCTATACTTTACTATTCTTCTGCCATTTCTTCCTTAACCCTGTCCATCAGCAGAGTCAGCAATTTAATACCTGCCTCGGGAATATTAGTCCCCGGAGCAAAAATCGCCACAGCCCCATGCTCATAGAGATTGTCATAATCCTGCACGGGAATGACGCCGCCGATGGCCACCATGATATCCTCGCGACCCAGCTTCTTCAGCTCCTCCACCAATTGGGGCAGCAGGGTATTGTGCCCTGCAGCCAGGGAGCTGAAGCCCACCATGTGCACATCGTTGTCCACCGCATCCTGGGCGGTCTCGGCAGGGGTCTGGAACAGCGGCCCCACATCTACATCCCAGCCCATGTCCGCGAAGGAAGAAGCGATGACCTTCTGGCCACGGTCATGGCCGTCCTGGCCCATCTTGGCCACGAAAATGCGGGGACGGCGGCCTGTGAGCTTTTCAAACTCATCTGCCATGCTGCGGGCCTTGTCCAGCTCTGTCTTATCCGTGAACTCAGAGGAATAGACCCCGGAAATGGTGTGTATCACAGCCTGGTAGCGTCCGGAAACCTTCTCCACCGCATCGGAAATCTCGCCCAGAGATGCCCTGACCCGGGCTGCCTCTACGGCGCATTCCAGGAGGTTGCCATTGTCACGGCTGTCTGCCGCCTTGGTGATGGCCTCCAGCGCCCGGCGCACATCGTCCTCATTGCGCTCACGACGCAATTTCTCTAAGCGCTCCACCTGGGCATTGCGCACAGCGGTGTTGTCGATGGCCAGGATTTCCAGGGGGTCTTCCTTTTCCAGACGGTACTTGTTGAGGCCCACGATAGTCTCGTTGCCGGAGTCGATCTGGGCCTGACGGCGGGCTGCCGCTTCCTCGATGCGCATCTTGGGCAGGCCCGTGGAAATGGCCTTGGCCATGCCGCCCAGCGCCTCCACTTCCTGGATATGCGCCCAGGCACGGCGGATGATTTCGTTGGTAAGGGCCTCCACATAGTAGGAGCCGCCCCAGGGATCGATGATCTTGCAGACGCTGGTCTCGTCCTGAATGTAGAGCTGGGTATTGCGGGCAATGCGAGCGGAGAAGTCCGTAGGCAGGGCGATGGCCTCATCCAGCGCATTGGTGTGCAGGGACTGGGTATGACCCAAAGCCGCCCCCATGGCCTCCATAGCCGTGCGGGAAATATTGTTGAAGGGATCCTGGGCCGTGAGGGACCAGCCGGAAGTCTGGCTGTGGGTGCGCAGCGCCATGGACTTGGGATCCTCTGCCCCGAAGGACTTGACGATCTTGGCCCAAAGCACACGGGCAGCCCGCATCTTGGCCACTTCCATGAAGTAGTTCTTGCCGATGGCCCAGAAGAAGGACAGGCGCTTGGCAAAGGCATCCACGGGCAGACCGGCCTTGATGCCTGTGCGGATGTACTCCAAGCCATCCGCCAGAGTGTAGCCCAGCTCGATATCCGCCGGTGCCCCTGCCTCCTGCATATGGTAACCGGAAATGGAAATGCTGTTGAATTTCGGCATGTACTTGGTGGTGTACTCGAAGATATCGCCGATGATGCGCATGGACATTTCAGGCGGGTAGATGTAGGTGTTGCGCACCATGAATTCCTTCAGGATATCATTCTGGATGGTGCCGGCCATGATTTTCTTGTCCACCCCCTGCTCTACGCCGGACTGGATGAAGAAAGCCAGAATGGGCAGCACTGCCCCATTCATGGTCATGGACACGGACATCTGGTCCAGGGGTATGCCGGAGAACAGGATATTCATATCCAGCATGGAGCACACGGACACACCCGCCTTGCCCACATCGCCCACCACCCGGGGATTGTCCGCATCGTAGCCGCGATGGGTGGGCAGGTCAAAGGCGATGGAAAGGCCCTTCTGGCCTGCTGCCAGATTCCTGCGATAGAAAGCGTTGGACTCCTCTGCCGTGGAGAAGCCTGCGTACTGACGCACCGTCCAGGGACGGAAGACATACATGGTGGAGTACGGCCCCCGCAGGCAGGGAGGAATGCCACTGGCAAAGTCCAGATGGTTCATATGGTCATACTCGTCATGGCCATAGAGGGGCTTTACAGGCACATGCTCCATGGTGCGGCGAGTGAGGGCCTCAAACTCTGCCCCGGCCTGGGCTTCAAAGAGCTTCTTCCAGTCCCCTGCCGCCCCCTGGGGAGCATCTTTAAGGCTTATCTGGGTGAAATCAGGATTGTTGTAAGCCATTATGCAATCATCCCTTTCTTCTTCTGCAGGAGCTGCAGGATCTGGTAGCAGTTGGCACGGACATGGATATACTCATCGATGCCCGCCTGATTGTAGGTTTCCAGCATATCCTGGGGAGCCGCTCCTGCCAGGAACACCGTGGCCTTAGGCAGCACCTCATGGAGTTTGGGCGCCAGGGTCGGCACGATCTCGGGATAGGTGGCATCCGTGGAGCAGATGACCACGGCATCAGCCCCGGAGGCCTTGGCAGCCTCGGCGGCTTCCTCTACGGTCTTGAAGCCGTTGTTGCCTAGCACTTCGAAAGCACCCACCTGCAGGAAGCCCGTGGAAAAGTCTGCCCTGGCCTTGTGCTGGGGTATGGGGCCCATATTGGCCAGGAAAATCTTCACATTTTCCCCATGCTCTGCCTTGTAATCCTCCGTGGTCTTACGCAGGGCCTCAAAGCGCTCGCTCCAGCGATGGGGCTCAATGGCTTTTACCTGCTCCTCGCTCTTGTCCTCCCCGTGAAGGGCTTCTGCCAGTTCCTCAAGGGTAGCGCCGGCACAGGCAGCTGCCACAGCAACCTCCACTACATCTGCCTTGGCGGAAGACAGCTCTGCCAGCTTTTCCTCCTTGAACTGCTCGTCAATGTCGGAAAGATAGGCCTCCACAGCCTCCCGGCGCTGCTTCTTGATCTCCTCCACATCCTCGGGACGGGGATCCAGCAGAGTTTCCGTCATATTGGGATACATATTGTTGCCTACAATGCGGTCTTTGCGGGTCTCCGCTGCCTTGAAGCGGGCTGCCAGCACCTTGCCGATTTCCTCCTGGGGATAGCCCTCCTCCAGAGCCTTCAGGATACCCCCCTTGGCCTCGATAGCCTGGAACTCTGCCCAGACCTTTTCCTTCATCTGCTTGGTAAGGGTCTCCACCGCCCAGGAACCGCCGGCAGGATCTATGGGCTGCAAAAGGCCGAATTCCTCCTGCAGGATGATCTGCACATTGCGGGCAATGCGGCGGGAGAACTCGTCCCCCTTGCGGATAGGCTCATCAAAGGGAGAGCTTTCAAAGGAGTCAATGCCTCCCACCACCCCGGAGAAGATTTCCGTGGTATTGCGAAGCATGTTCACATAGGGGTCATACACCGTCTTGAAGAACAGGGCCGGGCGGGCATGGATGTGCATGCGCCGTGCCTCCTGGCTGCCCCCGAAGGCCTCCACAATCTGTGCCCACAGCGGGCGCAGGGCCCGGAGCTTGGCAATCTGCAGGAAGAAATTGGCCCCCATGGAGAAGCCGAAGACAATCTGCCCGGCTGCCTCCTCAATAGTCAGCCCCCTGTCCAGCAAAGCCCGCAGGTAAGCCACCGCCATGGAAAGGGTATAGGCTGCCTCCTGCACATCATTGCCGCCGCCCCGGCTGAACACATCGCTGCGGACAAAGACCGTCTTCAATCCCGGCGCATGCTTGCCGGCCCATCTGGCAGCCTCTGCCATTTCGTCATAAAGCCGCTCCAGCTTGGCAGGCAGCTTGCCCTGCTCTGCCAGTTCCCCCAGGGGATTTGCGCCTACGAAGCCCTTGAGCTGAGCAATGTCCGTACCAGAGGACTTCAAGGCCCCGGCCACCAGGGAGAGCAGGGGCAGAGCCGTTGCCCCTGCGTAGATATACAGGGGATATTTATCCAGTTTCAACCCCTCAAGGAGGGTATGCACATCATCCAGAGTAGTGAGGGATACGCCCTCGTCACCGGGAGTTTCGGCCTTGCGCACATCCCGGGCGGAGAGAGTCGCCCTGTCCAGGCGGATGTTGTAGACCGTGGAGCCCTTCTCCTGCTCATGGCGCAGCAGCTCGTTGTTCTCCTTGGGCAGGGTTTCATCGCAGCTCTGGGCAATGCCCCAGGGCTTGCCCACATAGCCGCTGGGCTGCGCCCCCCTGAGGTAATCCCCCATGCCGGGGAATTCCCCCTTGGGCAGGATATCCTCCGTATCCTTGCGGAAATACATGGGGTCGAAGGTGATACCCTCATAGGTCTTGGTATACATCTTCTTGTCGAAGGGCGCTCCCTTCAGGAGCGTGATGCAGGCTTCCTTCCATTCCTCATAGGTGGGAGGGGTGAACTCGTCCAGGGGCACATCGGGAAAATCCGTCTGTTGCTCGGCCTTCTTCAGGATAGCCTGAAGGTCAAGCTCGCTGCTTTTTTCCAGCTCATTGCTCATACTGCAGCCTCCTTTGTATTGGTAGAAACAGAAAAGGCAACCCACCTGCAAATGCGCAGACGGATTGCCTAATAATAGCCACAGCAAACAAAAGCCCTAAGCCTCAAGCCTAAGCCCAATCCCCTACCCATCGCTCGCAGGTACGGCGTGAGCTGACTCACGCCACGGTGATGACAGAACAGGCAGTTCTCCTGGCTCGGCTTCATCATCCTGCGCGCCTTCCCAAGGTGAGCATATCCACCCCAGTGACCAAGGAACTGTAGACTCATAAACTAGACATCTTGCTGGTCTGGTTTATTTCGCTACAGTTCCTTAATGCGCAAGACTCCACCCTACAGTGGCGGGACCGCTCCGGCTTGCACCGGATTCCCTATTAAGTACCGCAGTACACCTGTTCCCAATCATATTCAGTTGCTATGTAAATATTAGTTTAATTTATAATTTTTGTCAAGATTTGAAAAATGGGCTCCTGCCATCATGGCAGAAACCCATTTGCTTATGCGCTCTGTTCGCTTGTCTCTTCCTGATAAAGGAGCACCAGCCGCTTCTGCTTCCTGCTGGCCTTCATATCTATTACCCTTTGATTTCTGGAACCGCGGAACCTCAAGGTGAGATCCCTTTCCGCTTCCCTGTAATCCCCGTCCACCAGCACATCCACCTCAGAGAGCAGCGCCTCCACCGCCGTATCGTGGCGGGCGTGGAGCTCCTGCAGGGTGAAGCCAGTGTAGCTCCAGATGCTCAGGCCACGCTTGTGGCAGGCTCTGGCGATTTCCACCAAGGGAGCAGGCTGCATGAAGGGTTCGCCGCCACTGAAGGTAACCCCAGTCAGCAAGGGATTAGCTTCAATCTCTGCCAGCAACTCGTCAGTGCTCACTACCCTGCCCCCCTCGAAACACTGGGTTTCAGGGTTATGGCAGCCGGGGCAGCGACGGGGACAGCCCTGGACGAAAATCGTATAGCGAAGGCCTTCCCCATCCACGATGGAATCATCTACCGTGCCCGCAATACGCAACTCATTTCCCGCCATGGTCTCCCCTCCTTTCCCTAGGGCGTGTTGATTACACGCCCTAATAATGAACCAGCAAGTTTGGGACACAGGTATAGCATAAGCGCAACATGTGAAATTTTGCCGCAGGCAAAATCTCAAGTGAAGCGTTGCCATGCCTGTGTCCCGGACGCCTTAGCATGCCGACTCGTTCAGTGTCTTACCCCATGCTTCACCCGATCATGCTCCTCAGCCTGCTTGGCATCGTTCCAACGGTCGATGGTTCCCACCAGATAGCCCGTGATGCGGCGGATGCGCTCAAACTTCTGAGGCATCAAAGCGTAGTTGAGTGTCACATTGCCATCCCCTGCAGCGGAAATGCAGAGCTTGCCCAGACGGTTATCGGTATGCTCCTTCACATAGTCAATGTAACCCAGGATTTCCTGCTCAGAAACATCCTCCAGACCTTCCACCGTCACATCAATGCCGTTGACTACCATAGCTTTGTCACCTTTTCCTTCCAGTTTATCTTATCTTTCCTATCTCTTTCTGTAGAGAAATTATACAATATCTAGGATTTAGCTGTCAATAACCATACTATATATGGTATAAAATGCAAAACACCCTCCCCCCGCACAACAGGCGGGCAGAGGGTGCCTTTTAGATTTTTTTCAGAACAAATTGCCCCCGTGTATCGACACAGTTGACACATGATCCACCAAAAACCACTCAAACTTCAGCCCATGGATGGGCGTCCTGCGGCCGTCCGATTTCAGGGATGAAATCGCAGCCGCTGTTTCTTTTGGTTCGTTTTCTTTGCACCAAAGAAAATGAACAACCGAAACTTTATCCTACCAGACTCTGCCCAAAATAAACGATGCAGCCCATCACAATGATGAAGGGAAGATAAACCTTCACAGCAAACTGCAGCAGCTGCCCATCGATGCCCTTGGCCCCGATAGCAGCCACACCGATGGCGATGCTCTGGGGAGAAATCATCTTGCCGGCGCAGGCTCCCGTAGCATTGGAAGCCGCAATCCAGGCCTGCACCTGTTCGCTTGCGCCGATGGCCTGGGCAGAACCCGTCTGAAGCTTGCCGAAGAGCACGCAGGAGGAAGTGGCAGAACCTGTGATGAAAGTGCCGATGGAGCCGATGAAGGCTGCCACCATGGGATACATGGTGCCGGTGACAGCTACCGCCGTATGGGCCAGTTCCAGGGTCATGCCGCTGTGGTCCATGACCTTGGCAGTGGCAATGACAGTTATGATGGTGACAATGGTGAAGCGCAGGTTCACCACGGTCTTCTTGAGCACGCCCAGCATCTCGCCCATGCCGGCTCCCTGCACAGTGCCGCCAATGAAGGCTGCCAGGAAAATCAAGATGCCCGGAGTATTCACCCAGGTAAAGGTATAGGGAGTGCCGCCCTCGCCGCTATAGATGAGCACGGAGCTCTTGATGGCAGACAGGGGATCATGGATGCCCGGCACCAGCTTGGAAGTGAGCAGCAGGAACACGAAAATCAGGATGAAGGGCAGCCAGGCCACCAGTCCCTTGCCGGCGGTAACTTCCTCCTCGGTGCCCGTGTGGTCAGGATGCATCTCATACTCGGGATTATTCACAGGGAACATCTTGGCACAGGCCACGATGGCGGCCATGGCACCGATGGAACCGGCCACTACTGCCAGCTCGGGGCCCATGGTGCTGGCGATGAGGTACTCAGGAATGAGGAAAGCCAGGCCTGCAGCCAGGCACATGATGCCCATGCCCTTGAGGCCCTTCATGCCCTCGCCGGAAACAATAGTCATGAGGAAGGGGCAAAGGAGAGTGAGAGGTGCCAGCTGCAGGGAAGTGAAGCCTGCCAGAGTAGTGGCATCAATACCCGTGACGCTGCCCAGGGTCACCAGAGGGATACCGATGGAGCCGTAAGCCGTAGGCACAGAGTTGGCGATGAGGCAGACGCCCACAGCCATGACGGGAGGAATGCCGATGCCTGCCAGCATGCCCGCAGGGATAGCGATAGCAGTACCGAAGCCTGCCATGCCCTCCAGGAAGCCGCCGAAGCCCCAGCCGATGAGGAGAATCAGGGCACGACGATCAGAGCTCACCGAGGACAGCATGGACTTGATGACCTCCATGCCTTTGGTGTGCACCACCAGGTTGTAAGTGAAGATAGCTGCAATGATGACCAAGAGGATAGGCCAGCAGGCGAGAGCCACGCCATCCAGGGCGGCCTCCGCCGCCAATTTGCCATCCAGGCCAAACATGGTCATGGCTGCCGCAATCGCGATGATGAGAGCTGCCGAGCAAGCCTTATGCGCCGGCATATGCAGTACAGACAGGGCGATAACCAGCCAGAGAATCGGTGAGAGTGCTATGAGGAACAAAGCAATACATCCTTTCTGCTGATATGAAAAATTGATGAATAATACATTGATTATATAAGTAGGTACTAAGACTGTCAATGCAAAACGAATAAGGTTCTATCTTAAAAAAAATAAGACAATTACGCATTCTGAGAAGGTATCAGCATATTTATGTTATACTATGATAGGATTTAGCCTGATTGAAGGCGAATAACTAAAATCATAAGGGAGCTAATGCATGTGATCGAACTGGAAAAACTCACTACCGAACAGAGGAACCCCGCCACCATGCGCATCGACGAGCTGGAGACGGAGGAAATGCTGTCTGTCATAAACGCCGAAGACAAGAAAGTAGCCGAAGCTGTAGGCAAGATCCTGCCGGAAATCGCCAAAGCAGTAGATGCAATCACCGCCCGCCTGCAGAAAGACGGCCGCCTTTTCTACATAGGAGCAGGTACCTCCGGCCGACTGGGCATCCTGGACGCAGTGGAATGCCCTCCCACCTACGGCACCGATTACGAGCTGGTGCAGGGACTCATAGCAGGCGGCGCCACCGCCATCTTCCGGGCCAAAGAAGGCGCAGAAGATGACCCGGAGCTGGGACGCGCCGACCTTGAAGAAGCCGGCTTCGCTGCCCGGGATGTACTGGTGGGCATCGCCGCCTCCGGCCGCACCCCCTATGTCAAAGGAGCCCTCGCCTACGCCAGGGAGCTGGGCGCCGCCACCATTGCCCTGGCCTGCACGGAAAAAGCGGAAATCGCAGAACTTGCAGATATCGCCCTGCTGCCCATCACCGGCCCGGAGGTCATTACCGGCTCCACCCGCATGAAGGCCGGCACTGCCCAAAAAATGGTGCTGAACATGATTTCCACCGGCACCATGGTGAAACTGGGCAAGGTCTACGGCAACCTCATGGTGGATGTGAAAGCCACTAACGAAAAGCTTGCCGAGCGCGCCCTGCGCATCGTCATGGCAGCCACTGAAACCTCCCGCAAGGAAGCTGAAGCGGCTCTCATGAAAGCCGGAGGGCAGACCAAGCTTGCCATCCTCATTGCCCTCACCGGCTGCACCCCTGCCGAAGGAAGGCTGCGCCTGGGGCTCTCCCAGGGCAGGCTGGCAGCAGCCCTGAAGCCCTCCCCTCTGGGAGAATAACCAAAGCCAAAGAAAGGAGCACCGACTAATGAAACTACGCGACCTCGCCCGCCGGCCTCTCGCCCCCGGCGAGTCCCCCCAGGAAATCCTTCCTGTTGCTCCTGACCGTCCCTTCAGCAAATTCCTGCTGAGGCTGAGCGCCATCTTCCTTCCCCTGGTGCCCGCCCTCATTGCCTGCGGCCTCATCACCAGCGGTTTGAACATAGCCCGCTACAACTATCCCGTACTGGAGGGCAACAATCTTTTCCAGCTGCTGGCCGTAGTGGGCAACACTGCTTTCTGGGGCATCAATATCTTCGTGGGCTTCAACTCTGCCAGGGAATTCGGCGGCACTCCCGTCCTGGGAGGTATCCTGGGCGCGCTGATCAGCCATCCGAACCTGGCCTCCATCACCCTGAACGGCTACCCCCTCACCCCCGGCAGGGGCGGCGTCATATCCGTGTTCCTGGTGGCAGTTCTCGGAGCCATGGTGGAAAGGCAGCTGAAAAAAGTCATCCCCAGTTCCTTGAACCTGCTGCTGACTCCCCTGCTCACCTACCTGACCGCCGCTTTCTTTGCCATATTTTTCCTCCAGCCCTTTGCAGGGCTGATTGCCTTCACCGTAGCAGATATGGCAGTGAAGGTCATCCACGAAGGAAGCCTCATTACCGGCTTTCTGCTCTCCGGCACCTTCCTGCCCATGGTCATGATGGGCATTCACCAAACCCTGGCCCCCATCCACTCGGAGCTGATCTCACGCTACGGCGTCACCCTGCTCCTGCCCATCTTGGCCATGGCGGGGGCAGGGCAGGTGGGAGCAAGCATCGCCGTCCTGGTCAAAACTAAGAACAAGCGGCTGAAGAAAGCCGTTCTCTCGGCTCTCCCCGTAGGCATCCTGGGCATAGGCGAACCCCTGATCTATGGCGTGACCCTGCCCCTGGGGCGTCCCTTCCTGGCCGCCTGTCTCGGCGGCGCCTGCGGGGGAGCCTGGCAGTCCTACTATGCAGTGGGAGCTGCCGCCAGCGGCATTTCCGGCCTGCCCCTGGCTCTGGCCTCCAACAAGATTCACCTTTATCTCATAGGACTTCTCATCTCTTATGCAGCCGGCTTCGCGGCTGCCTGGTTCATAGGCTTCGATGACCTGCCGGATAAACCGGAGGATAACTAGGAAAACCCAGGAAAGGGGCAACGAAATGGAAAACGGAATTTCAATCTATCCCGGACTGGACAACACCCTGGAAGAAAATCTCGCCTTGATTCAAAAAGCCCACGACTGCGGCTTGACTCGACTCTTCACCTCCCTGCACATCCCGGAAACTGACATGGATGCGCTGAAAAAAGATTTGGGCACCATCCTCCACGCTGCCCACGACTGCGGCATGGAAATCATCTCGGACATCAGCCCTGAGACCATGCAGCTCCTGGGCATCAAGGAGTTCAAGATATCCGCCTTCAGGATGCTGGGCATCACCACCCTGCGGCTGGACTACGGCTTCGGCCTGGAGGAAATCGCCCATATGTCCCGCCACCCCCACGGCGTGCGGCTGCAGCTCAATGCCTCCACCATCACGGGGCACATCCTCTCCGCCTTGGTGGAGCTCAAGACAGATTTCTCCGTCATTGAAGCCCTGCACAATTTCTATCCCAGAGTCGGCACCGGGCTCTCCGAAGAAGCCCTGGTGCGAAAAAATGTCATGCTGCACAAGCTGGGCATCAAAGTCGGGGCCTTCGTCCCCAGTCGGCAAGGCAGGAAGCGCAGCCCCCTGCAGGAGGGCCTGCCCACCCTGGAAGACCACCGGGAGGAGCCCTCCGACCTTGCCGCTCGCCACCTGGTAGCCCTGGGCACCGACTATGTGGTGCTGGCAGATTCCCTGCCCACCGACGAGGAAATGTCCGCCCTGGGACAGCTTTCCGGCGATGGCGTGACCATCTCAGCCAAGCTCCTTTCCCAGGACGAAGATATGACCCGCTTCCTTTCCCAGCCCTTCAGCGCCCGCCTGGACGAAGCCCGCGATGCCATCAGAGCTCAGGAAAGCCGCGCCCTCATGAAGGAAATAAACCTTGCCATCGCTCCGGCAAACACCGCCTCCCGCCCCGTAGGAGCCATCACCCTGGACAATGAAGGCTACGGCAGATACATGGGCGAGCTGCAGATAATCAAAGAAGCCCAAGGCCCCGACCCCCGCACCAATGTAGTGGCCATGGTGGACGAAGACGAATTGGGGCTCTTGCAATACATCACCCCGGGCAGAAAATTTTCATTCCGTTTCCATAGCTAAAGATGGTATACTATTAAGAAAAGCCTTCCCCTCAAAGGGAAGGCCAAATTTGCCCCCAGGAGGAAGCAATGCCCGCTATAGATAATGACAAATGTGAATTCTGCGAAGTCCACCGCACCCATCCTGACAAGGTGAAGATGGCCTGCCTGCACAAGATAGACAACGCCACCAGCCAGGAACTGGCAGAAGTCTTCAAGGTGCTGGGGGATCAGACCCGCATCAAGATACTGTCGCTGCTGGCCGCCGAGGAAGAGCTCTGCGTCTGCGACATCGCCGAAGCCTTGGAAATGGGACAATCTGCCATCTCCCACCAGCTCAGGGTACTGCGTACGGCCCGGCTGGTGAAGTTCCGCAAAGATGGCAAAGAAGCCCTCTACTCCCTGGACGATCACCATGTGCTGACCCTCATGGGCCAGGGACTGGAGCATGTACAGGAAAAATGATATCTGAAACAGCGCCACCAGAATGAAAGGACGATACCTATGCACCTTCGTACCCTTCGGATTCTCTATACCCTGCACCTAGTCCGCCAAAAGCGCAGGAAGCCAAGGCGGCATCACCGCCACTTGAGAGCCCTGCTTGCTCCCTTGGCCGTAGGGCTGATGCTCACCGCCTCCACCATGACGGCAGCAGCTTCTCCCACCCTGCAGCAGGGCAGCCACGGGCACGAAGTGATGCTGCTGCAGCAGAAGCTGGACAGCATCGGCTACAAGCTCAGCAGCCTTGACGGCGTATACGGCGCCGAGACCGAGCAGGCCGTGGCCGAATTCCAGAAGGACCAGAAAATCCGTGTCACAGGCATCGTGAACAACGCCACCTGGCGAGCCTTGAAAAAAGCCAAGCCCAGATCCCGCCCCTGGGGCGCAAATATAAAGAAGCAGGAAACCGGCAGCGGCATCAGCGCCAAAGGCCCCATGGCTCCCAACGGCCAGACCATCCTGCCCAAAAACAAAGTAGCCCCCCTGATAACCACAGCCAAATCCTACATCGGTGTCCCCTACCAGTTCGGCGGCACCACCCCCAAGGCCTTTGACTGCTCAGGCTACCTGCAGTACATCTTCAACAAGCACGGCATCCGCATCCCCCGCACCGCTGACGAGCAGTACAAGCTGGGGCTGCGCACCAAAAGCTCCAAAGAGCTTGTCCCCGGCGACCTGGTGTTCTTCGAGACCTACGACAAAGGCGCCTCCCACTGCGGCCTTTACCTGGGCAGCGGAGAATTCATCCACACCAGCTCCAGCAAGGGCGTACGCATAGACAAGCTGTCAGATGGCTATTGGGCGCCGAGATTCTTGGGAGGAAAGCATATAGTGAAATAAGGACATGAAAAAAGCTGCCGCCCGGCAGCTTTTTTCATGTCCTTCAGTTTTACCAGATCTTGCCCAGCATGAACCAGAGCCTTCCCTTGGCCTTCTCTTCCTGCGTAAGCATCTTGCTGCCGCCGATGCGGCGGGCATAGTCCAGACGGGCGAACCAGTCACCGGGAGCCGTATAGCTGAGCCCCAAGCCCCAGCCCTGCAGGCGGATGGAGCTGTCTGTAGCCCCATCCCTGTTCTGGTACAGGCCTCCATCATGGAAGTACTTCACGAAGCCCGTATCGTAATAGGTGCTGAAGACCAAGCCTTTGACAGGAGTATAGAACCTCAGCTCTGCCGTAGCCAGGACGCCCTCGTCACCGGAGGCTGTGCCCTGGGGATAAGCACGGATGGCATTGGCGCCGCCCAGATAGATTTCCTCTGAGCCGTCCAGATTCTTGCTCCCCACCTGGCCGGAGGCCTTCACCATGAGGTCTGCCATATTGCCCAGGCGCTTCACCGCCGTGACATTGGCTTCCAGCTTGCTGTAGTTGCCCTTGGTGCCAGCCAGCTCTATCTGCTGCTCGCCGTAGAGGGAATCCGCCCCCAGCCAGCCCGTGCGTGCAGTGAGCCCATAGCCGAAGTACAGCCCCTCCACCCTCAGGAAACCGTCCACGCCCACATGGATGTTGCTGGAGTGCTTCTTGGTATCGAAATGGAAGGTCTCTATCTCATCATGCAGCTTGCGGTAGTCAAAGCCATAGTTCACATTGAGCTGCCTGTCATGCAAGTGATAGATGGGACGATGACCAAAGAGACTGATGGTATCAGCCGTACCCTTGGCCCCGATAGCTCCCAAGGCTCCCCCCACTTGATAATCCATGCGGCTGTAGCCCAGCCCCAGGGTAGTGCCGCCGTGACCTACGATGGCCTCGTAGTTGGCATAGTAGTTATGCAAATGATGATTGGATATCAGGGCACCCACATTGATGCGGGCACCGGTGCCCCCCACATCATACATGCTGTGCTGGAGGCCATAGCGATAGCGCCCCGTATTGCGGCTGCCATAGTTCTCCACATAGAGGATAGTATTTGAGCCCTTGCCCTTCTCGATCCGCACCGTCAGGTCGCTGGTGCCAAACTCCTGCCCCGGGGACAGCACGCCCACTGCCTTGTTGCCGCTGGCATCGGACAGGGAGAAAAGAGTGGTCTCCAAATCCTCTGTACGGATGATCTTGCCCTTTTCCCTGGTCAAGCCATTCAAGAAGCCCTTGATGACTCTTTCCTTCAGCCCACTCTGGTTGTCGATCTTCACTTCCCCGTAGCGGCCGGGAATGACCTTCAGCACCACCACCCCGTCGGTGCTGGTCTGGGGCGGGAGATAGGCAGCAGCCGCCGGATAGCCATGCTGGCGGCAATAGCCTGTGATCTTCCTGATGGTTTCATTCAGCCCCGCAAGGGTCTGATCCTCCTTCATGCCTTCCTGGAGGATTTTCACCAAAGGCTCCTTTTTGATGTGCAGGTCAGGCGCCTCCAGGCGGAAGTTCTCCACCTTGAAATGCACTTCTTCCTGCAGCCCCTCCCCCGTGGGGGTATCATCACGCACCTCAGCCTCCGGCAGCGGTGCCTGTGCCTTGATATCCTGTCCTGGCTGAGAAAGGGACGGCGCCGCCAGCCCTGTACCCTGCAAAGCTCCCAGCATCAAGCAAGCGCCTATGCCCTGCGCCAATTTCTTCTTCGCTAAATTATCCATCCCCATATCCCCTTATATATCATCCAAGCATGAATATTCGTCACTTTCTCTCCTATTTTATCACAGCGCATCTTTTTAGTCTATCAAAACGCCCTGCCCTGGCTATAAAAGCCTTGGGCAGGGCGTTGATTTTCATGCTACATCATTGTAGGTGATAGCTGCTTCAGCTTTGCGGCCATCCCTTTCTTCGCTCTTGTCCTTGTTTTCCTCGTCCTCCTTGTTCTTCTTCTCGTCCTGCTGCAACACGGCGTTGGTAAGCCAATCAACATTGTCAAAGCTCAGCGTCCCATCGCCTTCCGCGCTGCCACCTTCGCGCCTGGAGTTGCCAGTATTCTGGCTGTTCCTGCCGCTGGAAGAAGCGCCGGAGCCATAGCCTGCGCTGCCATAGCTTCTCCCCGTGGATGCCATGAGGGTTCCATCTTCGGTCTCAATGCCGATGGAGCCTTCAGATGCTCCATCGCCCACCTTGAGGTAACCCTCTTCCGTGCTCTCCACGGCAAGAGTGTTGCCCGCATCAGCATTGCTCAGCTCCATGCGGCTGCCATCGCTGGCCACATCGCCGCCCAAGAGATTCACCACCTCTGCCACTTCGATGGCAATGGTACCAGAGCTGCTGGTTTCGCCATTTTCAGAGGAAACAGCCGTAGTGTTGTTCCCATACTGGATGGCAGCCGCTGCCTCATGATTATTGGCATTGCTCTCATCCTTGGAAACCCGCTGGTAAACAGCGCTGTCCGGGGTAATAGGCTGCTCCACATAGCCTATATCTGCCACTACCACAGGCTCCGAAGCAGTTTCAACTGCAGGAGCGGGAGCCGGGGTGGGCGCAGGGGTGGGAGTCGGTGCCGGGGTTGGAGTAGGCGCAGGAGTCGGAGCGGGCGTCGGAGCAGGTGTCGGTGCCGGGGTGGGAGCAGGAGCTCCACCGCCACCTCCACTGGGAGCGCTCACCGTGAATACTCCCGGTGCCTGCCCGTCTCCCAGAACAGTCTTCGCATCATCCACATAGTTCCGCAGCACATAGTTCTTGCCAAGATTGTCCGTCTTGTTCAGCTTATTATAGCTGTAGAGGGGTTCATTGGTAGTTTCATTGTAAAGAGGAGTGCCGGTATTTTCATCATACTTCTGATATGCCTTGCGGTACCAGCCATAAACATCATGGGTGCCTGTGCTGGTATTGGTAACATTATCCGTGGGGCCCCAATGGAACTCATTTTTGTAATAATCCTCCCAAGAAACTGGCTGAGAGATTTTGTTGCCTGTAGGATTGCCATCAGCATCCAATTCATCTACTTCAACAATATCCGGCGAATTATCTCCCTCAACGAAGCCCGTCAGGTTCCCCGAAAAGGCAGGCATATCGCCACCGTAAGCTATGGAAGCATTGTTGCCCGTGGCGGTTATGGGGGCACGATTGATGATGCCAGTGCCTTTTTCGTATTTGTCGTTGCCATCAGCCAGCTTGTAATTTGAATTGCCTATATCAATACCGTCAAAGACGACACTGTGCTCAAAGGAACCTGATTTCTCATCAAAAGCTGCATCAGAATGCTTACCAGCATCAATATCTTCCTGTGAAACCCCTGCCGCTAACGCATCATCCTTGGCCTGATTCGTAGCTCCGCCATAGGTGCCTTTGCCCACAGTAAGCTTTAAGAGATTGTTGACGGTCTTAGCATCCTCCATTTGGACATCTTTTGCAATTACATCATTCGCCACAGTTCCGAAGGATACCTCCACCTGATTGGAAGAAGGCGATTCAGCGGTGCCATAGCTATAGCCAGTATTGCCATCATAAGTCTTAATGCCACTCATTGACTCGATAGTCAGCACACGAGGAGTAATCTCACCCCGATAATCCTTCAGGGTTCCCTTACGGGTGACTGTATCGCCAGTTTTCTCATAGTCCGTGGTGACAAAGGTATCCTCTGGCTGGCCCTTCACGGCAGGACTGGTCTCCGTAGGAGTCATTTCGCCTACCAGGTCATAGTTGCCATTGTGCCAGGTAACATTATAGGTAGTTTCTTTATCCTTCTGTACCTCACCAGCCTCGTTCACGCTAACATTCTTGTTGTCATACTTGCCGCTGTCAATAGTAACCTCAAATTCCTCCAAGCCACTGCCGGGATTGATCTGGAAAGAGGCTCCATTAGCACTGTGGTAAGGCATGGTCAGTGAGGCTGCGTCTGCCTTGACAGTGAGATTCGAACCATCTTTCACTGCATCATCTGCATCATATTCCTTGGAAACACTTTCGATGCTGAAAGTTATTTCCTTCGGCGTGATTTTTCCTCCGCCACTCTCTACGATATACATACCGTCATTGGCCTTAGTGCCATCATTATAGGCAACATCTCCACCGGCAGCATTTTCCTTTGCCATCAGATAGTAGTTATCCTTGTCTGCACCGCCCAATGCGAAGCCCGTAAACTTCACACCCTTGTTCGTCACAGTACCGTCAGTATCGCGGTTCACATTTGCATCTGCGGTATAGCCAACGCTGGCATTCCCCTTTACATAGTCAGCAGATACATTACTAAAATCAGGAGTTACATTCTCCCCGGAGATAATGCCGGAAGTCGCCGTATTCTCAGTTATCAAGCTGAAAGCATTCGCGTTGGTTCTTACAGTCTTATCTGCCGCAGCCTTTCCATCATATGTCTTGTCAATGGTATCGCCGCCAGCATCTTCCAAGTAGACAATACGCTGACGAATATCTCCTTTGCCGACATAGGCTGTCTTGGTTCCGTCTGTCCAGCCTCCATTATTGCCATCAAAGGTATAATTTTTCTTATAGGCCGCCTCCTGTTCATCTGCCCATTTCATAGTAAAGGCAACTGCCTTTTCTCCCTGTGCAACAGGCTTCACATCCTCGGGCGCAATATTGGCATTGGCATCAGCCTGATATTTTCCGTCAGTTGTCGGTATTGCATAAACGCCACTGGCAGTCAGATACGGACTCACATCTTGATTCTCTCCCAGATTAAGGTCTGCTCTCAAGACTTTCAAGTCATTATCATCAAACTTGAAATAAGTACTGTCAGCCTTCGCCTCAGCATCGCCATTATAGACTTTTTCCTGCTTCTCTCCAGTAGCCTGACCAGAGATAACCCTCTTAGTAATCTCCCCATATACAGGCGCATCATTGCCATCTTTATCTTTTGCCTCGATGGAATTATAGGTGCCAGTATAATTGTTCGTCAAAGTCCCCATCTCAAAGTTATGGAACTCTTTTTCCTCAAGGCCATTCAAGACATACAGCATGTTATAGGTACCGACATTTATGCCCGGAGTCGTCTTATCATCTTCGGTAAAGATAGCCGACGCCAGCTTATAATCAAGGTCTATAGGCTTATCCTCACCCAAAACATCCGTGTAAATGGAGAAATAATCGGTGGGCTTGAGTTTCCCATCCAGTCCTTCCACAACATTCTTTGTATCAGGATTGTCTCCGATATAAGCCGTGGTGTCATACTCACGCGTAGCCGCTGTCCACTTGGTCTTGATATCCTCCTGGTTCAAAGAACGGCGCGTGATGCGCCCCATGTTGCCTGCCTCAGAATAAGTCAGGGTATCGTTTGCAGCATCATAGACATATCCTGTCGAATTGGACAAATTATCAGCTGCAGCAGTGCTGACAAGTTTGTAGTTGTCGGCATTGGCTGTACCCGTGTTCTTGTTCAGCAGTTTCTGCAAGCCACTGTACTGGACAGCCTTAGCGCCTGCCTTGCCTTCATAAGTTTCACCGTAATTAACATCGCCATTGGCTGTGAAAGCATTATTGCTATAGGTACCATACTCGCCAGTAAGCAGTGCCGTGCCACCATTGGTAAGATACTTGCCATTGGCATCTTTGAGCACCATTGTTTCAGTAACATCCTGATCATTGGCATCCTTATAGCTGACCAAGCCGTTTACAGTGATAATCGGCGCAGTAGTGGTCGCCTGCCCATCACCATCAACAGCAATCGTCGTTTTTGCATCATAAACTTTCTCTGCCTTGGTGAAGTCAACGGTTATTTCCTTCTGATTGATAGTCCCCTTTCCTGCCAGCACATTATGGGTGCCAGTCACCAGTTCATTCAGCTTGCTGCCATTGCCCAATTCTGTGGTATCATTCTCAATAACCTTGCCGGTAGTTGCATCATAGGTGTAAGCTGTATCCTGCCTAGCATTATTGTTGTAGGTAAAAATCTTGCCGCTATCATCAATGGTGTATATGTTGTAATTGTTTGCAGATACCGTGTAGTCAACGGTATTGGCAGATACCTGGGGCGTTGCCATGCCCTTGTCATCTTTGGTTACTGCCACATTGGCATTTTCATAGGCCGCTGCCACATTGTAAGTGTCATTATTCACCTGCCCCGTCACATCGACATAGCCGTTTGCATCCAGCTTGCCACCATTGCCATTCAGCACATCGGTAGTGTGGTCATAGGTCTTGGTAGGGTCGGCAGCCTTCCCCATGTCATTCAGGGCCGCATAGGCATTCTTGGCCAGAATGGTATTGCCATCCATTTTCACGGTAATGACATAGCCGTTTTCAGCATCACCATAGACATTGATAGAATCATTGGCATCATGAACCGCCGTCTTGTCTATGGTCAAATTCTTTGCCACATCACTGTTGATGGTAATGCTGTAGGTGACAGACTTGTTGCCAGAGCCAACATTGGCACTGTCAAACCGGGTACCGGCAATCGAAGTGTTGTCCCTGACAACGCTGCCGTCATTGACAGTGTACTTGCCTGAGTCTTTCAGTAGCTCAATGCTGCCCAAAGAAATGGTGCCCACAGAGGCCGCCGAATTGCCTTCGCCTACCTGGGTGCTGTCATAGCCTGCAATAGCACCATTGCTGCTGTCATTGAAGGTATGTTTGTAAGTAAGAGATGTATTGCCATCATAAACCTTGGTCACTGCCGTGATAGCCGCAGTAATCTCCTCTATAGTCAAAGGAGTTATCTTGCCCGTGCCATAAGCAGTAATAGTGAAGTCGGTATCGCTATTTCTGACAATGTCCAACGGTATGACATTATTGCCATCTTTTTTCACCAAGCGATAATTGTTCAGATCTTTGCTTGCAGAAACCAGATCATATTTCACCTGATGGGTGCCCACATCCGAAGCCGCCAAAGTTTCAGTTGGCTGGAAAGCGCTGGTGTTCTGAATGGTCAATACGACGCTGTCGCCGTCTGCCAGCCCCCCCTCACTTTTCAAGGTAACATTATTTCCGGACACAGTACCCTCATCAGCTCCTACGCTGATAGCCGGATTCAATGTCACTCCGAGGACATCTGCCTTATCGTCATAAACCTTTTCAATATGCCCAAAATCAAGCTCATAATCTTTCTGCTTGATGACATGGCCCGTGGATTTGAAAGTATCGGTTACTTGCTCATTATTATTGTAGAACTTATAGTTCCCCCCGCCAGAGGCAAGAGTCGGCGTGAATGTCACGGTCTTCTTGTTAATGTCGCGGAAGGTGGTGTTCTTCAAATCATCAGGGTCATATTCCACATAGGCGTTGGCGTCCTTGGCGGCATAGCCTGCGCCTGCAGTCTCGGTATAGGTTGCCGTGGAGGTGTTATTGGTTGCATCCGCATCATCGCCCACCAGGCCCGTCACATTCTCAAAGCCCGTCTGGGTGCTCATGGTCACAGCGCCAATACCATTACCTGCGCCAGTGCCGCCGTCATAGGTCTTGACCTGCTGGACACCATCCACCACCACATGCCTGGCCGCGATGCTGCCAGTGTTATCCTTGCCAATCAAGGCAATATCCTGACCGCCAGTCTTATAGGTACCGTCAGTAGCATCTGCGTTCTTTAGCCTATAGTCACCAAATTCACCGCCATCAGCCACCGTAATACTGTAGACTACTTTGGTAGCCTCACCCGCGTTGACAGCTTCCGAGCCATCGGACTTGGCGAAGTAGCTGCCCTCGTTCACTGTATAGTCAAGGACAATCCCTGACACATTGTGCTCCGAATTGCTCCCCGTCAATTTGCCTATTACACCGTTGATGTAGAGCTTATCTGGATTGTTTTTTTCATCGGAATTATTGGTTATCTCCTTGGCGGAAATCACCTCACCCGTAGTATCATTAGCCTCTACCTGATAGCCACCCACGACATTTTTATTGCCATCATAAACTTTACTGACTGCCCCAAGGTCATCGTAAGAAAGTGAGGTAATGTCCAGCGGATCGATCCTGCCCATGCCATACTGAGTGTCTACGCTAGTATCTGCCAGCTTGTAGTTCTTCGTGGTGAGAGCAGCACCAATGCCAGAATACTTCACCTTGCGTACCATGCCTTTATCGGTGTTGGCAATTTTATGTGCGTGTTTGTCCGGCGAAAAAGCCGTCCCTTCGGATGTAGTATCGCTGCCATATACGCCATCAATGAAAGTTTTTTCTTTTTCTACTCCATCCACTATCACAGGTTTGGTACGGATGTAGTTACCAGCACTGTCAAAGTACTCGTAATTCTCTCCACCAAAGACATCTTTAACGGTCTCACTGCCAGCCAATGCAGAAGAGCCATCATCTTTCTTTATGTCCGTAATTGTGATGTAGTTGCCAAAGTTTCCGCTTGCAATGTCGTCACCAGGTGTGGCATCTCCAATCTGGTACTGGCCATTGACCAGGCCCACATCAGCCGTAGTGTCATAAGACTTGGACACATAACCAAAAGTCACCCCGCTGATTTCCACGGGATTTATTTTGCCCTTGGCATTTAGCACGGCTTTTTCGGTATTGGTTTCCTTCTGGTCATACTTTGTATAGCCTGTAGTATCATTGCCTACATAAATTTCATAGTTGTCTGCATAGTTCTGTCCAGCTGTACCATCGGTCGTGACAATGCTGACATTATAGATGATATTCTTGCCCAACACATTGTCATTGGCATCCACCAGCACATCCTTGGCAGCATTTTCCGCACCAGTCTTTTGATAAGCCGCCTCGATATTCCATTTGGTATTATCACTGCTGAGCTTATCATATTTGCCATTATCATAATCCACATTGGCATACACATTTCCGTTCGGATTATTGCCGGTTGTATCGGTGTCAAAACCTGCATAATAAGCCTTCTCAGCCGAAGTCGTTCCCAAAGTAGTCTGTGTATCGTATGTCTTGTTTATGCCAGAATCCTGATGCAAGTCAATATAGATTGGACGCTTGGTTATCGTGGCACCATCATCATAAAAGGAGAAATAGTTATCACCCGTATAAGATGTACTTGTGAGCTCATTGCCATTTTTATCTACCAGCGTATAATTTTTTGCTGCATTTCCCTGGGGATTCATATTGACTGCATAGCGTATGGAATCAGCTCTGTAGTCTGTGCCGCTAGCAGGGGCATCAGAAAGGGTAGCTTCGTCGGCCTCATTGTTGGTAGTCGTATTCCAGAATTTTGTCTGTGTAGTATTTACGCTGAAATTGAAGTCGCCCTCATCCCCCGAAATGACTCCCTTGTATTTAGTCGTATCATATGTCCCTTCTTTGGTCTGTGCCACAGCCGTATCCGAGTCCAAATATTCTCCGTCTGTGCCGAAGATTACATAGTTTGCCCCAGAGAAGCTGGCATCGCCATCATAGACCTTGGTCTTTTCCACATCATGCAAATTTCCTTGACTATCTTTATACTTGAAGACTGCATCAGTGGTTTTCACGGTGCGCTTGTTGATGTCACCCGTGCCCTGCAGGAGATAGTATGTGACGTTGTTCTTAGTCTCGGTCGTGAGAGGCGTAGTTGGAGCAGTTGTTGCGGTACTGTCATAAGCGTAGACTTCATAATTATCCGGGTCATAGCCATCCTTGGTTTTGAAGGTAATAGCATAGTTGGCCGTATAATTCGTCCCTACATTGGGCAGAGTCCCACTGCTGTCGTCACCTTCGGTATAGAAGGGCGTACCATAGTCAAATTCTGCTCCGTCTATGGAATTAAGCAATCCTACATCCGTCAAGCTCCATTTTTCTATAGCATCATCGCTTGCATCTTTGACATTATCATTGGCATCATTCCAGTCGCTGGCCCTATATACCACAGTATTACTTTTGTCATAAACCTTGTCTATGCCAGTCTTTTTCTGCAGTTCCACATAGACCGGGCGTTTTTCGATAACGCCTTTGATAGCAATAGTGCCATTATCGTAGTTGGTGTGGTCAATGAAATAATTGGCACTATCAACAGTTCCATCGCTATCCGTATCTGTCGTCCCAGAGATAGCCCCATCATTGAAGACAACCTTCACCGAGGCAGGGTTGGTGGAAGTGGCATCCTTTACATTGATAGCCACATTGTTAGTTGTCCAGTCACTGGTATTCCCGTTCACATTCTTGTAGTAGGTAGCCGAAGTGATGACGTTGTCAAGGCTGACTTGCTCAGCTTTCACTGTGTCGCCCACATGAGTCTTCACTACGCCAGTCTCTACCAAAGTGTGAGGCGCATAATACTTGCCATTGACCGTGCCGCCAGACTCGTAAATAGTCGCTACATCTATAGCCTCAACTGTGCCATTGAAGGCAGCCTTCATCTCAGTCGTAGCATCGGCAGTTCCATCATATACCTTGTCCAGGGTAAAGCCACTTTCCGGCAGGATATTGCGCTGGACGATGGAGATATTGGCATCTGCAATGTCATAGCCATTCTGATCTACAGAGTAGAATAGTGGAGCATTATTCACCACATTCTTGATTTTGGCAGGTTTAATCCTGCCTAATTTAACGGCATCAGAATCAGAACCAGCCAAACGTTCAGTATCAACATCATAGTCCGTGGCCCCGTTATAGTAGCCATTATAAACTATTTCCTTACCAGTAGATTTGTCATGAACTATTTTATCGCTTGGAATCGAAACGGAGGCAGCTGTACCATCAGCATCATCTGCATACAACCCTATCTTATTATAGTTGACAGTAATTGTGCCATTACCATTTGCTTTCAAAAAACTACGGAGTAATGGCAAACTATCCCCTTCATATATGCGCCAAGTTTTATTTACATTCTCTCCATCATTAAATATGCCACTATAATGATTTGCAGTATAACTAACTGCACTATAAGAATCCTCGTTCGGTTCAGGTGATACATCATAACAATAAGAAAAAGTTGATGTTTCCGGACCTACACCATTTGAAGTTTTAAATACAAAAACACTATTTTCAATCTCCTTATATTTCCCGGCATTGTATGATTTTTTTATAGTTCCTGCAGTAGTTCCACTAGCAGCTCCCGTAGCAGCTTCTCCTACCGCATCTCCAACCAATCCATAGTAATAAATATTATCTCCAGCAGTTCCACTTCTATTTTTATATATTGTTCCTTTATTGTATGAATCACTTACTTCCAACCCTGCAGTCTTAATCTTGCCTACCAGTCCACTTCCATTATAAACCTCGGCTTCATTGTATGAGCTTGATATTTTTGTTGCACCCTCAGAATATCCGACCAAGCCACCTGCTGCAGAACTCGCATCAGGTGCAAAAGCGAGAACCATTCCTCGATCAGAAGCAGGAGCAATAAAAGTATTCGCCACATTTACCAGAGTAGTACCCTTAGCGTATCCTACTATCCCTCCAGCCGCCGATTCAGTCGTATCACTCTCCCCTTTTCCTGCATATATTCTTGCATTATGTACTTTTACGTTCTCAATTCTTGCACCATCAGTATACCCAAACAAACCTGCATAATACTCTTTATTGGCAGGAACACATATATTTTCTATAGTAAAAAAATTACCATCAAAATTCCCAGTAAAAGCATCTGTACCAGAACTACCAACAGGATAATAATTTTGGCCATTCTTACCTGTATAAGTAAAAGATATGTCATTTGCTAGCATATAGTTCAATGACTTATTATTTCTCATGTTTTGCAATTCAAATTTGTTGCGCACTAATGCATAATCATGAGCTTTAATAAATGCATTCTTTTCAGACGCATCCGAAAAAGAAGTAAGCTTTGAACCATTTATAGTATACCCCAAACTTGTAGCTGAATTAGCAGTATTCAGTGTAGCAGCTTTGTACTCATTCTCATTGGTGGAACTAGGAGCAGTATCTGATACCTCATACCCTACATGAACATAATTTGCTCCAACCAACTCAACACCACTAACAACACTTGTATCAGTATTACTATCACTACTAAGTCGATCCAAATCCTGACTCGTCTTATCAATACAATCGTTCAATGCCTTATATTGTACATTTTTCGTATTAAGAAAGCGAACCTCAGTGCCCTCTGCATAGACATAGTTAGCCTGTATCTTCCCCATATTCACGACTTCTGCAGCAACATCACCAGCGCTTGCCAATACACTCGTACCTGACAGTTCAGTTCCGCTAGCAGCCAAAGCATCAACATCAATCGAGTCCTTGGTTGAAAGATAAAGATTCCCCACATCGACCTTGGCATGTTCTCCCATAATGATGCCATTAGGGTTCACCAAATATACATTCTGCCCCCCCAGCATTTTGCCGTCCACATAGGAAGTTCCGGCTCCTGTGACAACATTGAGATAGTTATTAGTCTTTGTATAACTAGCTCCAGTAGCATCCGTGGCATCAAAAACAACTTTTTCAGTACTTCCAACCGAAAAATCCTGCCAATTGATAATATTATTAGACGCCTTACCTACATCCGGAGGAGCAGCAGGCATAATAGCCGTCACCCCTGCCGGGGTCTGTGTATTATTATCATGATTAAATACTTTTGTACCTTTTGCACCATCAGTGACAATCGTGTCAAGTACAGGTGCTCCATGCGCCACAGGAACTAAACTGAACATGCCGGCAACCAAAGCAAGGCTGACCTGCAGTGCCAGCTTATCTTTTTGCGTCAACGTGTTCATAAAGACACCTCGCATTCAAAAAATCTCTAATAAAAACTCTAATAAATTTCTTTTACACATCATCTTTGCATAGCTTATTTTTTTCTTTATATACATGTCGCCACTTTGCATATAACTGAGAATCAATCATCTTCTTTTCTAATAGGTTTAATGCTACATTTGGTGGTATTATATAAATCTCTTCAGAATTCATCAATTTTAAAACAAACTCCTGATTTCTCCTTAATTCTTCACCTATCTTTTCGCACGGCAAACAAGACTGAAACACAGTATAATCATTCAATGTGCCATCGCTTCCAGCGAATCTATTCGCATCCAACTCAGTAGGAGAGAAAAAGTATGCACCCTCTAAATATCTTTCTTTATTTCGTTTATTCCAGCCTATCCAGTACTCGATATTATACTTTTCTTTATTATTGCGTTGCCACACATGTCGAAATTCATGAAGAAAAGTATACTCCAATTCTGATAATGTTAACAAAAGCTTACGATTCATTAGTATTATGCATCGTCCTGTTTCCTTATTAGTTGCACAAGCACCTCTATCCTTCGGATGTTTATCAAAATACTCAATATTCTCTGCCGTGCAAACATCATAAAGCTCTTTATCTATATGATATTTTGAAGAATTTTCTTCTATCAATCTTGTTATTTCATTATTTACATCATACTCCATAAATAAATTTACTCCTATTTTTTAATAACAGTCAATTATATATACCACTGCTAAACTTATTCAAACTTACGCGTTAGAACTATAAATCATTTCTGTCTACGCTTAACGTGTTACCTCACGACAACCCACCCAAGTCTGGATACTGACTCATCACTAAGGTTTACCAGGGCAAGAGTTCCACCTGCCTATACTGACTGCACCAAACTGGCGAACCATACCAATGCACTCCATTCCTCGAACTACCCTTATAAACAAATTTACTAAGAAATGGCGAAAGAGGCGCCAAAGGCGCCCCACTTAAACATCAAAATATAGCGTGTTTCAAAACAGGTCTTTTAGGGGTAACAGATTTTGTACTCCCTACGCATACATAACTGAATAAACACTCACTACAAAGCTAGTAATTACGTAGAAAATGTACACTCCGTATGGAAAAATGGCAAAAATCCGAGTAAAAATTTATTACCCTAAATCGTACCTCATTGAAACACGCCCAAAATATTTCCACATAAATCAGCCTAAATTATTTCCCTTCTTACCATCTGGCTTAGACACTGGTGTGTCAACACCGTTTATATTTTTTACTGTATAATTAGAATATACGCCCGCATTTATCTTACTAACAAACTCTTCGCGTGACATATTCTGCCCAGTATAATTATCATGAAATTCTTCATTTCTTCCTGTCGGAGACTCCTTAGTAACAGTAACCCTTTTCCTAGCCATACTTTCACGCCCTATACATAAGTCAAAAATAACTTTAACTTATAAATCTTGATATCAAAAATTTTTCCGATAAATTTTACTGCAACAAGCTAAGAACCGAACTGCTGTTCTGATTAGCCTGTGAAAGCATCGCCTGTGCCGCCTGAGTCAAAATACTATCTCTTGCATATGCCGTCTGCACTTTTGCCATATCAGCATCACGGATAACTGACTCTGCCGCCTGCGTATTCTCGCTGTTCATAACAATGTTTGCAGATGTATACTCCAAACGGCTAAGTTCCGCGCCTACAGTAGTCTGCTGATTCAATACCTTCTGCAAAGCATTATCCAACACATTTATGGCGACATTAGCATCATTCTGCGTGGACACGCTCAAAGTTGCATTCGCCCCATTATAAGAACGAAGCCCTAATGCCACCGCACGAGTATCAGAAAATCCTGCTCGCAGTGACTGGTTCGCTTTAGTACCAAGCTGGAACACCATAGCGTTATCTTCTGACGGATTCTCAGCCCTAATGCTTTCCTCGAAAAAATCAAAAACCTTATTAGCATTATCACGGATCTCTCCACCAGCATCTGTAATCTTAAAAGTAATTCCCGCAATCTGCCCTGCAATCCCCGACTGGCTAGCTTTCAAAGTAATCGCATTACTACCATCAGCAGTATAGACGCCCTCACCAGTTCTATCTGTACCAATATAGTTATCAGTACTATTTAAGGTAACTACGCCTCCCAACTTATCAACCAACTCCGACAGTGTGTATGGAACCATCTTATAAAAATTTTCTGGCTGAGATGGATCAGCGGGATCCCAATCGGGATTAGGAATTTCCTTTTCTCTTTCAAGTGGACTAACTTCCACAGTATGGGTTTCACCATTCTGCACCCAAGAAATCGCCACCGTATCGGTCGTCTGTATCCCAAGATTATTCCCATCTTTATTTGTCAAATCTAGCACACTGGTATCTTTGGTAGTATCATCAGCAAACCTAGTATTGGTCAGATGCGTATATGTGCCGCCCTCCACCACGCTGTAGTTGCGGCTACCATCCAGCATGGTGATACCGTTGTAGCTCACCAGCGCATTGTCATCAATCTGATTTATATACTCGTCTATGACCTTCTGAATACTAGCGCGGTCTATATCAGAATTATGATCGTTGGCCGCATCAATGGCCTTCTCCTTCATAGTGCGAAGTATATCAATGGTGCTGTCCAGCGCCCCGGCTGCCGTGTTCAGGATGCTGATGCCATTCTGAGCATTTTGATCGTCTTGATCAAGAGACTTCACCTGCACCCTCATGCGCTCCGAAATCGCATACTCCGACGCCCCATCTCCTGCCCCAGTGATTTTCTCACCTGTTGCCAGCTTCTGCAAATCCTTGTGCATAGCTTCCGTATTCTTGCTAAGGTTCTTCAGGGCATTTACACTATCCATGTTGTTCTTGACTATGAGTGCCATGAGGGCCGCCTCCTCTACGGTGTCCACTGTATAAATCCATTCAGCCAGGAGCCATCCCCGGCCCCTCTATGTCACGGCCTCCCCGCAGGAAGCCAACATTCTCTATGTAGTATATCGTATAAAGTCCATGTTTTCTTAAGCACAAAATAGGGGGCCTCCAGAAAAATTTCATAAAAATTTCTCCAGTGCCCCTACCAGATAACTTCCATTGCTATATCAAGGCACATTGTGCGCCTCCACAAGACATACCCTCCGCATCATCAGCCCATGCCTTATTTTACTGTACCACAGTTATATTGTATTTCTTGGCCGTACTAAGCACCATTTCTGGTGTAACTTCCAGCTCCTCCGCTATATATGACGGCTTTCTCTTACGTCTCAACATCGACACTATCATATCTGTAAGCATTTCCAGCCGCCCATTCTTACGCTCTTCTTCCCTCAACGCGTCCTCATATATCTTGACAGCGTACTTCGTATGCACCATCTTGACCACTCTCCCCCTATTCTCCGCAAAATAAGTTGCCAGCAAGTTGTGCTCTATGCAATAATCCACAGCCTCATTTATAGCACGATCCAACGTCATCCCTGCAGCAATATTGCCACGCACCCTCTGCACAAAGACAGCGTAGGCATTCAGTGGCATACACTTGTCCATGATTTTCTTGTTACGCCCAGCATTGACATTGATGACATATACCGTCCACTCATACCCAGGCGAAGGGTGCTCAAAAGCATCCGAAAGGCGCTTCTCACTCATCTCTGGCTCTTCCGACAAACCGTTATACAGCTCAAAACACTTTGGAGCCGGTATCTTCACCAGTTTCGTCCCCAGCACATTCTTCCTGTTCCGAACCAGCCACTTGTCATACACCTCGGCACTATACAAGAACTCCCGCAAGGGTATATTGGCAGATTTCGTACTCTGCTGCTCAAATAATTCAACATAATCATGGAAGCATACTGCCAGATCGTTGTGCATGGCGATATAGAGCACTTCCTTGATAGTATATACCTCAAGTGCCTCCACATCCGCATAATCAGTGCCATTCGCAGCATTGAACAGCGACAAGGCATTTTCCTTGATGGAAAAAATATCACAGAACAGCTTGTCCTTATGATTCCGCGCCCCATGAGCTTTCTGCTTGCTCCTGCCCTTGCGCTTCCTCTTTGCCAATTCATCATCCCCCAGCCTGACTTCCTTGCCTAAATCTTACCACAATTCCCCTTCTCCTTCAATAAAATACTTCAGGCGGGAGCCTATGCGCTCCCGCCTGCTTCCCTGCATTATGCGATTCAAACCTTCACCCTCACCATGAGGGCCGCCTCCTCTACGGTGTCTACTGTATAAATCCATTCATCCAGGAGCCATCCCCGGCCCCCTATGTCACGACCTCCCCACAGGAAGCCGACATTCTCTATGTAGTATATCCTATGAAGTCCACATTTTCTTAAGCACAAAATGGGGGGCCTCCAGAAAAATTTCATAAAAATTTCTCCAGCGCCCCCTCGAACAAGTTATGCCGTGATGTCACAAAAACATTGTACGTCCTGACAGGACACACTCCTCATCTTCTCCGCAATCAGGCAATGCCGTACCTCCTATACAACTCTTCACGTAGCACCTTGCTTTTCGTAGCCTCCAGGGCTTCCTCACTTTTACCATCCTCAAGCAAATATGCCATAAGACGAGACATCCGGCCCTCTCCTTCTTCGCGCCCTTCCTCCTTCAGATTTTCCTCATGTATCTTAGCATTGTACTCATTCCACACCATATCGACCGCTATCCCCTTATTCTCCACACAATACCAGGTCTCTCATACCAACTGGACATACTTCCCCCGCTCTTCTCCCGGTATCCGCAATATCTCCATAGCCCTCTCCGCACCTACGTCAAGTGTTGACATGACATTCCGTATAGAAATTACCCTCTCAGTATCTCGTCCTTCCTTGCGGCTCTCTTCCTTTATATTTTCCTCATGCAGCTTGGCATTATATTCCGTCCACACCATATCGACCACTCTCCCCCTGTTCTCCGCAAAATACCCGGCCAGCAGATCCAGACCTATGCAGTAATCCACAGCCCTTTCAATGGCCTCCGTCAGCCCCATTTCCGCCGCCAGATTTTCTCTCACTTTCTGCACAAACACCGAGTAAGCCTTCAGCGGCCTGCACTTATCCATAATGGCCTTACTATGACCAGCGTTGATGTTTATAACATACACCGTCCACTCATACCCTGGCGCAGGATGCATGAAGGCCTCCGACAGACGCTTCTCGAATCTGTCTGGCTCATTTGTCTTACCATTATACAACTCGAAGCACTTCGGCGCAGGTATCTGCACCAGCTTCTCACCGAACAAGTCCTTCTTGTTGCGGTTTATCCATTTGGCATACTCCTCGGCACTGTACAGGAACTCCCGCAGAGGCATATTCGCATTTTTCGTGCTCTGCTGCTCGAATAATTCCAGATGCCCATGGAAACAGACAGCCACATCGTTGTGTATGGTGATGAACAGCGTTTTTGCTATGGTGTATATCTCCAAAGCCTCTGCATCTGTATAGTCAGTATCGTTTGTAGCATTATACAGGGATAAGGCGTTTTCCCTGATAGAAAAGATATCGCAAAACAGCAAATCCTTGTGATTCCGCGTCCCCTGCAGCACCTGCTGGTCTTCTTGACTACTGCCTTCCTGCTTTTTTAGTTCAGCGCTTTCCTGCTCTCCCAAAACATCACCTTCCAACCTATCATTCTTGCCTAAATTTTACCACAATTTCCCTCACCCTTCAATAAAATACTTCAGGCGGGAGCCTATGCGCCCCCGCCTGCTTCACTGCATTATGCGATTCAAACCTTCACCCTCACCATGAGGGCCGCCTCCCCTGCGGTGTCCACTGTATAAATCCATTCAGCCAGGAGCCATCCCCGGCCCCCTATGCCACAGCCTCCCCACAGGAAGCCGACATTCTCTATGTAGTATATCGTATGAAGTCCACGTTTTCTTAAGCACAAAATGGGGGCATCCAGAAAAATTTCATAAAAACTTCCCCAGCCCCCCTCTAACGATTTATGTAGTTATGCCGAAAACATTATACCCCCCTGACAGGACACCACATTCCCTCTGCCCTCATGCAATGCCGTATTTCTCATAAAGCTCATGCTACAATGCCTCGTTCAACTACCAAATCAGTGGCAAAGTTGTGCGCGAAGCTGCTCTACCTCAGCCAAAGTCTTATCTGCTAAATCAGCTATCTGCTCATTCGAGTAGCCTTTTCTGAACATCTTCGCCATAATTTCATTCCGTCCCTCAGCACGCCCCTCTGCACGCCCCTCAGCACGCCCCTCAGCACGCCCCTCTGCACGTCCCTCGTTCTTTATGTCCTCCATTATCTTGCACATAGCCTTAACCCCCTCGCTGTCCTCTTTGAAATACCGCGCACGCTCTGCCAGTTCCGGGAAGTGCATGTCATTAGGGTCGGTACAGAGGAAATCATGTATCAGCCATCTCAATTCCGTATCCTCATCACCCTCATAAGCCCCATTCACATAGACGATATGCGACTTGCCACCGAAGGCCTTATTGTACAGCTCCAACACCGTCCGCTCTATATGATAGATGGGCAATCCGCCTCCCAGCACATCATTCTCTGTGATCATGATCATATAGGTTTCAGCCTTCTTCTGGAAGTTTTTCTCCCCAGCAGGCAGACTGTTGGCATCCAGCATGCTACTGTGATACACAGCCCGTTCCGGCACCGCCCCGGCATCTTTGCGCTGTATCTCTGCATTGATATGCTTGCCTTCCTCATCCTCAGCATAGACATCCAATTCCAGGCTGTGGCCTACCAGATTCTTCATCTCCTTCTGAGTGACAACCCGCGTCACTACCAGGCCCTTGTTCCTCAGTACAATCCTCAGTATCAGCTGAACTCCGGGCTTATTGTCCTGCATGCACGCTTTCAAAAAATCATCGTCCATCAGCCGAAGTTTCGGTATCAATTCCAGATACCTCGCCTTACTGCTTTCCTGCTCCTCCATCCCTCAGCCCTCCGATCCGCTTCTCTTGCCTAAATTTTACCACAATTCCCCTCCCCCTTCAATAAAATGCTTCAGGCGGGAGCCTATGCGCTCCCGCCTGTCTTATTCTCGCTTTTCATTCCATACTCATTTAATGTATTCCTCTATAATACACTCATGCTTGCGCGTTTCTTTGTCATAGTTTATGCCAACTGCCAGAATGCTACCGGTATAGTCCTCCAGCGCTTTGACGTAGCAGCGCTCCTTTATTTGCTGGATTGCCGTCTTTGCATTCTTGTCCCATTTCAGCTCCAGGATAAGCGCAGGCAACTCCTGACAGGTAGGGCGGGGCAGGAAGACCAGGTCGGCGAAGCCTTTGCCTGTGGGCAGCTCACGAAATACCTTGTATTTCTGGCGGGCACTGTAGAAGGCCAGGGAAAGGGTGTAGGAAAGTGCATTCTCATCGTTGTACTGGATATGACTGGTTTCCATGTGCGCTTCCTCGATGCCCTTGGCCACTGTCTCCGCATCTTTAGCCAGGACAGCCTGCAACAGTTCTTCTGACCTTTTGAGGGCACGGACTACAATATCCCAGCCCGTGGTGGTTATGGCATTGTAGTACTCACGGGCAATCTCCTGGTTTGGAATGAAGACTTCCTCTTTGGTGCTGTCATAGCCTAGATAGCCAAGGTGCATCAGGAGTGTCAACACATCGTCAACTGACTGGAAGGTTGTCATATCGTTACTGAAAGTCTTGGTGTTGATAGGCAGATGCTCTCCTGACAGAAGTTTTAATATCGAATCACGCAAACCATCAAAATTCATGGTTATGTAAATTTTCAGTGCTTCATAGGATTCAGTCTGATTCCAGTATGTATCAAACTTGCCACTACTTATTGCCTCTACCACAGAATGAGGATTATACACCTCGGCTACAGTTTTGAAAGAATACCCATCATACCAACGCTGGCATTCCTCAAAACTACGAGAGTATTTTTCACATAAGGATTTTACCTCGCTGGTTGTAAAACCAACATAAGGAGCTAAGTCAAGCGGATCTTCCATAGAAAATTCCCGGAACATATTCAGCGCTGAGTGCGTTCCGTATTTCTTGATGGGCAGGATTCCCGTCATATAGACCAGGGCAATGCCAGGATTGTCCTTCAGCCAGTCCCGCAGGAAGTCAAGATAGAGCCTTTGCCATTCCTTATTATCCTTGAACTCACGGAAGATGCAGTCCCACTCGTCTATGACGATGACAAAGGGGCGTTTGGTATTGGTGTAAACATCCGCCAGGCTGCCGATGAGGTCGGTCTTGTCAAAATACATATAGTCCGGATAAAGATTGAAAAGTTCCCAGAGCACCGATCTTTTCAACAGCTGCAAGAAGGCATCCATATCGCGGGTACGGCTGAGGAAGTTCTGCATGTTGAGCTGGATGACATCATATTTATTGCGATGCTCATCAAAATTCTCCGCCCGGGTGATTTCCAAGCCCGCAAAGGTTTTGCCGGCATCCACCGTACGGTCATAATAGGCAGCCACCATGCTGGCGGCCATGGATTTGCCGAAGCGTCGAGGACGGCTGACACAAAGGTATTTCCTGCTGGTCAGTATTACCCGGTTGGTATAGTTCAACAAGCCTGTTTTGTCCACATAAATTTCGGAGTTGATTGCTTGCCTGAATAATTCATCCCCCGGATTGATGAATCTGCCCATGACGCCGCCTCCCTGTCCAAAATGCACATCTATACCTTAGTATATCATAAGAATAGGCAGATTGCAGAAAATTCAAGATTTCTCCGCCCCATAAAATGGTTAAGGCGGGAGCATTGCTGCTCCCGCCTTTTTTGGACTCACGCCAATATGTCTACATTTGCGCCCAGATTCGGGTCTGAGCTGAGTTCGTTCAAGAGCTGCTCCGTGCCGCCCTCGACCGTCTCCATGGCCTTCTTCAGCACTGCGGTGCCAAGATCCTGCGTGGCCTGCTGTTGATGCATGCCCACAGACATGGCCGCAATGCTCATGTAATTGTCCCCCATAGGCTCCACCTCCTGAAAAACACATCCGTGTTACCCTTATTATCGGTGTTGTTCGGAAAAACTTAAGTAAAAATTTATGGTCAAATCTCGGCTTCGAAGTTCCCCCTTCCCCCACCTTCGGTGGTCCCCCTTCCCCGCAAGCGGGGCAGGCAAAATCATGAAAGCAGGAACTCTGCGAAAACCTGGTTGCCTACCTTGGCCCCTGCTTTGGTGAGGGAAATGCTTTTCTTGTTCTCCTGCAGCAGGCCCTGCCGCACCAAGCGGTTGATTTTTTTGCCATAGACAGAGCGCAGGTCTTTGCCGAAGGTGTCCTTGAACTTCTTCTTGTCGATGCCCTTTGCTGTGCGCAGGGCCAGGAAGGCGAACTCCTCCATATGGTGTTGCTCGCTGGGGTCTTCTTCTGAGCGCAGGGGCAGGCTGCCGGACTTGATGGTATTGATGTACTCATCCAGGTCTGCCACATTCTCCAGGCGCATGCCGTCAAGGTAGGAGTGAGCCGCCGCCCCCAGGCCCAGATAGGGCACATCCTGCCAGTAGCTGAGGTTGTGGCGGCTCTCTTTGCCGGGCTTTGCAAAGTTGGAAATCTCATAGCGGCGATAGCCCTGCTCTGGCAGATATTCCGTGATGTAGTCGTACATCTCATCTGTCAGCTCGTCCTGGGGCAGGTTCAGTTTTCCCTCCTGCTGCAGCTTGAAGAAAGGAGTACCCTCCTCCACCTGCAGGCCGTAGATGGAGATATGCTCCGGCTGCAGGGAAAGGGCCTTTGCCACGCTTTCCTGCAGGATAGCCATGGTCTGCCCCGGCAGTCCGTACATGAGATCCAGGCTGAGATTCTCAACCCCCGCGTCCCTTGCCAGCTTCACGGTTTCCTCTGCCTGTGCTGCCGTGTGGATACGGCCCAGGGTTTTGAGAATATCATCCTCAAAGCTCTGGACACCTATGCTCAGACGGTTGGCCCCCCACTCCCTTAGCTTTTGCAAATACGCCTCGTCCACAGTGCCGGGATTTACCTCAATGGTGAATTCCTCCGGCTCCCCGAAGACGCTTTTCAGCATAGCCATAAGGGTGCCCATCTGGTCAAGGTTCAGAGCCGAAGGCGTGCCGCCCCCTAGATAAAGGGTGGTGGGCCTGCCATGCTTCAGCACCATTTCCTGCCCCCGCACCAGGGTTTCCACCCCCAGGGCATCAATATAGGCCTCCCTGGCTTCCTCCCTGCCCCCATAGGAGGCAAAATCACAGTAGTTGCACTTCCGCTTGCAGAAGGGAATGTGCACATAAACGCCCCATTGCATTAGGACAAACCTCCCTATATGCCTTCCCCTTAAGGGGGCGGCGAAGCCGCGGGTGTCCGGTGGACACCCTGGAAGGTGGCAGCCGAAGGCTGACGGATGAGGTGCCAATTAACTAGCCACGGCAGATAGCCGAGTCAGCGTTCCACCTCATCCGCCCCTACGGGGCACCTTCCCCTCAAGGGGAAGGCTTTTGTTATGTCAATCTATCTTCAATATGGCCATAAATGCCTCCTGCGGCACCTCCACGGAGCCTACGGCCTTCATGCGCTTCTTGCCTTCCTTCTGCTTCTCCAGCAACTTCCTCTTGCGGGAGATATCGCCGCCGTAGCACTTGGCCAGCACATCCTTGCGGCGGGCACGGACATTCTCACGGGCGATGACCTTGCTGCCGATGGCGGCCTGGATGGGAATCTCGAACATCTGCTGGGGAATGATTTCCTTCAGCTTGGAAGCCAGCTGGCGGCCACGGCTGGCGGCTCTGTCCTTGTGCACGATGGTGGACAGGGCATCCACGGCATCGCCATTCAAGAGAATATCCACCTTCACCAGCTTGGAAGTCTGATAATCTGCCAGCTCATAGTCCAGAGAAGCATAGCCACGAGTAGCGGACTTCAGCCGGTCGAAATAGTCGTAGATGATTTCGTTCAAGGGAATATGATAGGTGATGAGCACCCGGTTTGTATCCAGATAGTCCATGGTCTTGAACTCGCCCCGCTTGTCCTGGGAAATCTCCATGACCGCCCCTACGAAGTCATTGGGCACGATGACCGTGGCCTTCACATAGGGTTCCTCCATGTGCTCGATCTCCGTCTGGGGCGGCAGCTCTGCCGGGTTGCTGACCTTCACCATTTCCCCGTTGGTCTTGTAAACATGGTAAATAACGGAAGGCGCGGTGATGATGAGCTTCAGCTTGTACTCCCGCTCCAGACGCTCCTGAATGACATCCATGTGGAGAAGCCCCAGGAAACCGCAGCGGAAGCCGAAGCCCAAGGCCACAGAAGTCTCCGGCTCAAAGACCAGGGCGGCATCGTTCAGCTGCAGTTTTTCCAGCGCGTCCTTGAGGTTGTCGTAGTCGGAGCTTTCCACGGGATAAAGGCCGCAGTACACCATGGGGGTGACGCCGCGGTAGCCCGGCAGTGGCTCCTTGGCACCCCTTTCGGCGGTGGTGATGGTATCGCCTACCCGCACATCACGCACATCTTTCAGAGAACCTGCCACGAAGCCCACTTCCCCGGCGTGAAGCTCGCCCAGCTCCACGGGCTGGGGCTTGAAGCAGCCCACATCTGTCACCTCGAAGACCTTGCCGGTGGCCATCATCTTCAGCTTCATGCCCCGCTTGATATAGCCCTGCTTCACCCTGATATGGGCGATGGCGCCCTTGTAAGAGTCAAAATAGGAGTCAAAGATCAGGGCCTGCAGGGGCGCAGCCTCATCCCCCTCGGGAGCAGGGATATGCTCCACTACCGCATCCAGGATTTCCTCGATGCCGATGCCGGCCTTGGCAGAAGCCAGGATGGCATTTTCCGTATCCAGGCCGATGGTATCCTCGATTTCCTGCTTCACCCGGTCAGGTTCGGCGCTGGGCAGGTCTATCTTGTTGATAACGGGGATGATTTCCAAATCATGCTCCAAAGCCATGTAGACATTGGCCAGAGTCTGGGCCTCTACCCCCTGGGCGGCGTCCACTACCAAAAGCGCCCCTTCGCAAGCAGCCAGAGAGCGGGAAACTTCGTAGGTGAAGTCCACATGGCCCGGGGTGTCGATGAGGTTCAGCTGGTACATCTCCCCATCCTTGCCACGGTAGTCCAGGCGCACCGTCTGGGCCTTGATGGTGATACCGCGCTCACGCTCCAAATCCATGTTGTCCAGCACCTGGGCCTCCATTTCACGCTGGGATAGGGTGCCCGTATACTCTATGAGGCGGTCGGCAATGGTAGATTTGCCGTGGTCGATATGGGCAATGATAGAAAAGTTGCGGATATGCTTGCTTTCCATTCAAAATTTCCTTTCTATTACAAAAAGCCACCCATGCGTAAAGCACAGGCGGCCTCATTGTATCGTAATCGCGAGATGAGGAGCCAGCAAGAAATAATTTGCACAGATTGCGAAGGATAAATTCGCCTAGACAAGGCGGAGGAGGCATGCGTAGTGGTACCACGCATACCGACGACAACGCAGTATAGGCGGATTTAGTCGAGCAAGATGTGTGAATTATTTCTGAATGGCTCCTCTTACTTTGCCATAGCGTTGACCTTGCGGGCAAGGCGGGACTTCTTGCGGCTGGCAGCGTTCTTGTGATACACATGGTTAGCAGCAGCCTGGTCGATAGTCTTGCAAGCAACCGTAAGGAGGGATTTCGCTTCTTCAGCGTTACCAGCCTCAACAGCGTCGAGCACTTTACGGGAAGCCGTGCGGACACGGGACTTCTCAGCAGCGTTCTTAGCATGGCGCTTCGCGTCAGTCTTAACACTAAGGATAGATGCTTTGATATTCGGCAAACGATTCACCCCCCTCGAAATTTCAGTACCTTGCTATTTTAGCATGAAGGCCGAAGAAATGCAAGCGATTTATTTCAGCTGAGCTTCATCCTTTTTCAGGCAACATTTCTTGTACTTCTTGCCGCTGCCACAGGGACAGGGATCGTTGCGGCCCGCTTTCTGCTCATGGCGCCCAAAGGGAATCACCTTGCCCATTTCCTTCACGCCATCCTCATTGGCGCTGAGTTCGTCCGGCGTGTATCCCTTCAGCCGCCACATACGAGTGCTGTTATTGAAGGCAGCTGTGAGCATCAGCAGCACCTTGGCCTTTTCCGTGTCCTCCATGAGCCCCAGACCGGAGAGATAATCTGCCGCCTCGTTGATATCCCCGCTGTTCTGCAGGAGAATGTAAATCTCCCCTACCACATCTGCAGCCTGCAGCACCTCATAGCCGCATTCTTTCATCAGGTACTGGGCAAAGGCCCGATATGCCTCAGTGGACTCGATGTAGTTTTCCTCGCCGGCTTCATATACTTTGTCGTAGGCCAGCGGTGCAAAGCCCAGCGCCTCGCGGGCATGATGCTCGTCTTCCAGTTTCTCCACATCAAGCAGGGCGTAGTAGCGCATGCCCTGGGGCAGGGCGTCGATCTGGGGCAGCCAGCAAGAGGCGTTCAGCATGACGCCCACGAAATCCTGGAAGGTGACCTCGGCAGCGGCAGCCTTGTCAAGGTACCCCAGCACCATTTCGTAAAGCTGCTCGAAATTCAGATAGCCATAGTAGAACAGTAGGCCGGCAGCCAGGCGGGCCATTTCCGTATTCAGCTCCGTCATGGAGTTGTAAGCGCCGCCGCTGATTTTCTTTATCTCCTCCTGCAGCTCTGTCGGCAGATACCAGGCCAGCTTTTCGGATTCCTTCTCCACACCGCAGGCCAGGATGCCGATACCGCGCAGGTAATCAAGACGCAGGTCATCATCCCGCAGTTCCGTGGAAAGGCCGCCCTTCTCCAGCAGGTGCTCGAAGCACTGGCGCTGCTCCACCAGAGCGGAGGGCAGCCAACGGCGGGCAAAGGAGGTGATCTCAGGCACCAGGCGCTCTATCAGCTCTGCCTTCTTCAAGGAACTGGTGCCTGTGACATTCAGGTTGTAGCGAATGTCGTCCAACTCTGCCTTGGTCATCTCTCCCAGCGCCGCCCCCAGGCTGAGCTCCTGGGGCAGTTTCCTCCTGTAAAGCTGCGCCCTCCTGGCCTCTGCCTCTGCTTTCATTTCCGCTTCCAGCATTTCCGCGGGATTCTCGAAATTCTTGTCCTGCAATGTACTTTACTCCTTACCTGTCTATCATAAAACCCAAAAGCCTTCCCCTTGAGGGGAAGGCTTGATTTAGCATTAGTTGAAATAATCTTCTATGCCATCCAGAATTCCCTGAGCTGCCTTCTTCACGCCAGCTTCACTGACAAGCAGCTTCTCTTCGGCTTTATTGGATATAAATGCCAGTTCCACCAAGGTAGCCGGCATATCCGTATGCTTCACCACATAGAAATTGCAGCTCTGGGTGCCGCGGCTCGAGGTGCCCAGCTGGTCGATGACCCCCTGCCGCACCTTGTCTGCCAGATCTCTGGACTTGGCGGAGCCCCTTGCGTAATAATATCCCGTAGTGCCTTTGGCCGCATCGTTGGTGAAGGAGTCCATGTGGATGGAGATGAAGATATCCGACTCCTTCGCATTGGCAATATCGCAGCGGGCCTGGAGTTCTTCTATATCCGTGGCCCTGCCCTTCTTGGGAGACACCTCCGTGTCCTTGGTGCGGGTCATGTAAACCGTGGCCCCTTCTGCCAGCAACAGATTCTTGAGCTCCGTGGCCACCTTCAGCGTGATATTCTTTTCCATGGCTCCCGTGGGGCCGATAGCGCCGGAGTCGCTGCCGCCATGGCCGGCATCAATGGTGATTTTCTTGCCTTTGAGGCCTGTAATCCCCTCCAGCTCATCGCCGCTGTCCTTCTTCTTGCCCTCAAAGACACCGCCGCTGGGAGTTTCCTCCACCTTGACCAGCTTTTCCTTGCCTGCGTCCTTTGCCCCTTCTTTCTCCTGTTTTTCGGATTTGCCGGCAGAGGCCATTTCCTGCTCCACCTCATCCTCTACCGCAGGAGGCGGCGCATTCGCAGGCTTTGCTTCTTCGGGCCTGTCGCCTGGCAGGTCAATCCTGCGGTTATCCGAGCTCGGGGCAATATCCCCAAAGTCCAGCACGATACGGCAGGACGGGGAACTGCCCGCCAGCTTGAACACGCTGTAATTATTCCGCCCCACCTTAGTTTCCACCACGATGCGCACGGTCTGCTTGTCAAACTGGGCCACCTTCAGATGCCCTGCAAAGGGACTGGAGATATCCATGTCCTTCTTTGCCTTGGGACTCAGCCAGGCATGGGGCAAATCCACCACCACCCTGTCCGGGTTGGAGAGGACCATCTTCTTGAAAGAAATATCCTTATCAGCATCTACTACGATGCGCAGCTTGTCACTATGGTTGCTGATGCGCACTCCCGTGACTTCTGCCATGTCGCTGACCCTGTCTCCGAAATCCGAGGCCGAAGCCTGCCAGGGCAAAAGAGTCAAGACCAGCAACATAAATATCAAGAGCTTTAAGTGTCTCATAGAAACCTCCCGCTTAAAATGTGAACATTATTTCTATGTACACCAGCGCTTCCACACACACTACGACTTTTATTATAACGCTGTAATGCGACTTTTGCCAAGAAAAAAAAGCCCCATTCAGAGGCTAATGATATCATTTCAGCTCATGCCCCCCCTTGCAGGGAAGGCATGGCCTCACAGCATATTCTTCAGGAACGACTTCGTCCTTTCTTCTTTAGGACTCCCAAAGAACTCCTCGGGAGCGTTCTCTTCCACAATATTCCCATCAGCCATGAAGATCACATGGCTGGCAGCCTCCCGGGCAAAGGCCATTTCGTGGGTCACCACCACCATGGTCATGTGCTCGGCGGCCAGCTCCCGCATGGTCTTCAGAACCTCTCCCGTCAGCTCCGGGTCGAGGGCAGAGGTAGGCTCGTCAAAGAGCATGATATCCGGCTTCATGCAGAGGGCCCTGGCGATGGCCACACGCTGCTGCTGACCGCCGGATAGCTGGCTGGGATAGTAGTCCTCACGATCGCTGAGGCCTACTTTTTTCAGCAATTCCCTGGCATAGGGCAGGATTTCCGACTTTTTCTGCCCCTGCACCTGCACAGGCGCCTCAATCAGATTCTCAATGACTGTCATATGCGGAAACAGGTTGAACTGCTGGAAAACCATGCCCATGTGGGAGAGGACTTCTTTCTCTGCCGCGCTATCCACATATTCAGCCTTGCCATCTGCCCCGGTCTTCACCAGGGGCTTGCCTTCCACCAGTATGGTGCCGGAGTCGACGGTCTCCAGCTTGTTCAGGCAGCGAAGCAGCGTTGATTTGCCGGAGCCGGAGGGGCCGATGATAGCCAGCACCTCGCCCCTCTTCACCGTGAGGTCGATGCCCTTGAGCACTTCCAGTCCCGCGAAGGACTTCTTCACGCCCGTGACCTCCAGCATGGTCTCGCCCTTATTTTGCATATCTGCCATAACGCACCTCCAGACGCTTGAATCCCCAAGTCAGCACAAAGGTCATGAGCAAGTAGAACACCGCCGCCACCAGGAAGGGCACCATATCGAAATCACGCTGCACGATGGTGCGGGCCACCCGCAGCAGGTCATTCATGGCCAGGATGTAGATAAGGGAAGTATCCTTCACCAGATTGATGGTCTCATTGCTGATGGGCGGCAATACGATGCGGATGACCTGGGGCAGGATGATGCGCCGCATGGTCTGCACATAGCTCATGCCCAGGGTCTTAGCCGCCTCATACTGTCCCTTGGGCACCGCCTGGATGCCGGAGCGGAAGATTTCGGCAAAGTAGGCAGCGTAGTTCAAGGTGAAGGCCAAGAGCGCCGCCGCCAGGTCCGGCAGCATGATGCCCACCATGGGCAGGGCGAAATAAACGAACAGGAGCTGCAGCATCAGCGGCGTGCCGCGCATGAGCCAGATGTAGGACTCCATCAAGAGAGACAGGGGGCGGCAGGAAGAAAGGCGGGCCAGGGAGGCCATCATCCCCAGGGGCAGGGAAAGCAACAGGGTCACGAAGAAGATTTCCAAGGTGACCTTGCTGCCCTCTGCCATCTGGAGGATCATATCCAGCAGATTCATATGTTTATTACCAACTTTCTTTAGCACGATAAAGTATTAACGCAAAATATTATACTATGAAATCCTTCACCTGTAAAGGAATAAACTTGCCGGATGCCTGGTGGCTTGCGCTCGTTAAGTGTTCATCGCAAAAAAGCCGTGCCTTGCGGCACGGCTTGGGGAGATCTCATTTCAAACGCGCTGTTCATCCTTCTTGTCTTCGATGGGAACCGGCTCCGCGGCCAATCCCTCCTTGATGCCCCTGATGCTCTCTCCGATGCTGCGACCCAGCTGGGGCAAGCGCTTGCCCCCGAAGAGCACGAGAGCTACCGCCAGTATCAATAAAAGTTTCGGTATGCTAAGTCCTAACATGATAAGCCAACCTCCTAGACAAGCCCGGACATCCGTATCACAGGCGACCTACTCTTGTATCTTGGTATTCTCCTGAGCGTCTGCATTTTCCTGCTGACGGGCTAATTTTTCTGCAAAAGTTTCTGCCGGAGGGATTTCAGCTTCCACAAGCGCATTTTCCTGTTCTTCCTCTTCCGGCCCGGAAGTTTCTTCCTCTTGCCCTTTTTCCTGCTCCAGCAGTTCCATGAATTCCTCCCCGGTGATGGTTTCCTGCTCGTAGAGCTTCCTGGCAATCTTTTCCAGGGCGTCCTTGTTGTCTTCCAGCAGCTTGTATGCCTTGCCGTACTGCTTCTTCACCAGTGCCACCACCTGATGGTCTATGACGGTCTGGGTCTCGATGGAGCAGCTGAGGCTGGTGTCCCCGCCCAGATAGCGGTTGGTGACAGTCTCCAAGGCCACCATGCCGAATTCCTCGCTCATGCCGTAGCGGGTTATCATGGCTCGGGCCATCTTGGTAGCCTGCTCGATGTCGTTGGACGCCCCAGTGGTGATGGTGTCAAAGATCAGCGCCTCTGCCGCCCTGCCGCCCGTGAAAGTAGCAATCTTGTTCTCCAATTCCTCCTTGCTCATGAGGTAGTGGTTCCCTTCCTCCTCCACCTGCATGGTGTAGCCCAAAGCCCCGGAGGTGCGGGGAATGATGGTGATTTTCTGCACCGGCGCCGAGTGGGTCTGGAGGGCCGCCACCAAGGCGTGGCCCACCTCGTGATAGGCCACCGTCCATTTTTCCTTATCGGAAAGAATGGCATTCTTTTTCTGATAGCCAGCAATGACCACTTCGATGCTCTCCTCCAGGTCAGACTGGCTGGCCTCCGTCCTGCCGTCCCGCACCGCCCGCAAGGCGGCTTCGTTGACTATATTGGCCAGCTCTGCCCCGGAGGCTCCCGAGGCCATGCGGGCTACCTTGTTGTAGTCCACATCCGCCTCGACCTTGATTTTCTTGGCATGCACCTTGAGGATTTCCTCACGGCCCTTGAGGTCAGGGAGCTCCACCGGCACCCGGCGGTCAAAGCGGCCGGGACGGGTGAGGGCAGGGTCCAGGGAATCGGGGCGGTTGGTAGCCGCCAGGATGATGACCCCGGAGTTGCCCTCGAAGCCGTCCATTTCCGTCAGCAGCTGATTGAGGGTCTGCTCCCTTTCGTCATTGCCACCGAGCTGACCGTCACGCTTCTTGCCTATGGCATCGATCTCGTCAATGAAGACGATGCAGGGAGCCTTTTCCTTGGCCTGCTTGAAGAGGTCACGCACCTTGGAGGCCCCCATGCCCACGAACATCTCTACGAATTCCGAGCCGGACATTGAGAAGAAGGGTACATCTGCCTCGCCTGCCACAGCTTTGGCCAGCAGGGTCTTGCCCGTGCCGGGAGGCCCCACCAGCAAGAGTCCTTTGGGCATCGACGCACCGATGGCCTTGAATTTCTCAGGATCATGGAGATAAGAGACAATCTCGGAAAGATTTTCCTTGGCCTCCTCTTCCCCGGCCACATCGCTGAACTTCACTCCCTGGGCACTCTTGATGTAAACCTTGGCTTTGGAGCCGCCCAGACCGAACATCATGGAATCCCTGCCGCCTCCCATGCGCTCCATCATCTTGCGGGACATGTACTGTCCGATGGCGAAGAAAATCAGGAGGGGCAGCACCCAGGACAGGAGAATGCTCATGAAGGGCGACATTTCCTCCACGATTTCCCCGGAAAAGTCTGCCCCGGATTCATAAAGCCGCTTGGTAAGGTCAGGGTCATTTATCCGCCCCGTCTTGCAGACGGTGCCCTCCCCCTTTTCCGTGAAGATGATTTGGTTTTCCTTGATATTCACCTTTTCCACATTCTTGGCTTCAGTCTGCTGGATAAAGGTGCCATAGTCCACTTCCTTTATCTTCTGGGACTCGAAGTAAGGCATGAAGAGATGATTGAAGGCCACCAAAAGGGCCAGAGTGACAATATAATAAAAGATAATGGGCCTTTCGGGCTTTTTTACCTCATTCATAGAAAAACTCCTTTCCGGGAGTATAAGGAACTGTCCATAAATAAATTTTAGATATGACTTGTCTAAATCTCCATATGCGTCGTTGTACCCTAAAGGGCAAGATTCGTCAGTCGGCATAGCACCATCCCCAAGGGGACTAGCTTCGCGTCGCTATGCCTCCTTCCTCCGCCTAGCCTATGAAGATTTATCCTGCGTCCTATCTTAAAATTTATTTATTACCAGTTCCTCAGTTCCTCACCACGCGCAAGCGCAGGACCTTCACATGCTTGGTATAGAACCAGTATGCCACGCCGATAAATACCGCCGTGACAGTCCAGCTGAGGGGATAGCAGAACATCAGGGTAGCAAAATCCGGGCTGGCAGGAAAGGCCGTATAGACCCAGGCCAGCCGTACCCCGCAGATGCCCACCAGGGCCAGCAGAGCGGGCTGCAAGGAGTAGCCATACCCCCTGAGAGCTCCCGAGAAAATGTCCACAATGCCGTTGATGCTGGCAGGCACCACCACATACCAGATGCGTACCATGCCCAGGGCGATAACCTCCGGATGGCTGTCAAAAAAGCCCAGCAGGGTTTCCCCGAAGAAAAGCACCAGCAGGGAAACCGCCGTCATGAAGGAAAGGCCCAAGCCAAAGCACAGCCAGGTGGCACGGCGGCAGCGGAAGAGCTTGCCCGCCCCGTAGTTCTGGCTCACGAAAGTGGTGGCCGCCTGGGAGAAGGAATAGACAATGCAATAGACATTGATCTCGATGGTGAAGGCAGCGCTGGAAGCAGCCATGGTATCCGCCCCCAGGCTGTTGATAGCCGCCTGGATAACGATGTTCGATAGGGAAAACACCATAGCCTGGATGCCCGCAGGCAGGCCGATCTTCACGATTTCCCTGATGCGCTGCCCCTGCCAGTGGAGCTGCCGCAGATTCAGCCGGATAACCCCTTCCGTATGGCGCAGCACATGCAGGAGCATGCCTGCCGCCATCAGCTGGGCCAGCACCGTAGCCCCTGCCACACCTGCAATGCCCCAGCCCAAAGGCCCGGCAAACAGCACATCCAGCAAGGCGTTGGCAGCACTGGTAACAGCCAGTACCTGCAAAGGTGTCTTGGTATCTCCCCGGCTGCGGAAAACAGCTGCCTGAAAGTTATAAAGCCCCATAAAAGGCATCCCCAGCAGGAACACACGCAGATACATCTCCGCCAGGGGCATGACTCTGTCAGGCACAGCCAGGGCTGAGAGCACCGGCTTGGTCAGCAGCTCCCCCAATACCATCAGCCCCAGCCCCACTGCCAGAGCCAGCAAAAAGGCGGTATGGACGGCGCTGCTGGCCTTCTCCACATCCCTGGCGCCAATGAAGCGCGCTATCATGACATTGGCCCCCAGGGAAATCCCCATGAAAAGATTCACCAAAAGGCCGATGATGGACACATTGGTGCCCACCGCCGCCATGGCCTCCGTGCCCACGAAGCGCCCTACCACCGCCACATCAGCGGCGTTGTAAAGCTGCTGCAAAAATACCGTCAAGGCCAGGGGCAGGGCAAATTTCACGATCTTGTCCCACAGCGACCCGTGAGTCATATCAAGTTCAGTGGCTTTCATAGCCCACTAACCACTCCTTAAAATCAAACAAGCCTACTGTACTATCATATCACAAATAGAAAAGATGAACAGCCCCATGCACCTCAAATGGCACATGGGGCAAATACACATATATTCTTGTCACACCGGGATTCTCTTCCTGGGGTTGCCGCGGTATACCTGGTGCCCCCTGGACTGGGGACGGCCCAGTTCTCCTTTGATGGCATCGATGAGGATGCTGCCAATGACCTGCTTCCACATATCCTCCGGGCTGCCGCCAGTCTGCTGCGCAGGCGGCGGAGGGGGCGGCTCCTGCCGCTTGTTGGCCATCTCATCTGCCCGTTGCAGCTCATTCCAAAGCTCCCTGTCATCCTTGGGAGAGGCCTCCCAAGCCCACTTCAGCTCATTGTACGCCTCCTGATAGCGCTGCCTGTCGTAGTAGATAAGCCCCCTATAGCGATGGCATTTCCAGATGGGATAGATGGCATCATCATGAGGGGTATTCTGGGCGCTGTCAAAATCCAGCATGGCATTGTCATCAGAACGCAGGCCGTAATAAGCCCGCCCCCTAAGATAGTAAGCATAGGCCAGAGGGCTGTCCGTGACGCTGGTATCCCGGATGATCCTGGTCAGACGGGTGATGGCGGCATTGTGCTCGCCCCTTTGGATAAGAGCCACGCACTCGTCAAAAACCTGCCCCAGAGTATACTGATTTTCCAGCCGGCGACCGATTTCCCGCTTCTCGCTGCCGCTGGCATGCTCATACTTCTGCAGCAGTTCCTCATTTTGCTTCTTCAGCTCATCCCGCTCCTTCTGAAGCTTTTCCAGTTCCTGCCGTTTATGCATCATGCTCTGCAGGTCGATGGTGGAAGTGTCCACCTCCGCTGTGAGATTAACCGTATACTTCAACACATTCCCTGTGAGCTCAGGTACAGAGCTTTCATGGGTAACCTTCAGCACTGCCCCGGAAATCATGCGCACATCGTCTTCAGTCAGCTCCATGTTTTGCGTGCGGGAGTAACTTTCCACATATACCCCTGCCTGCTCCACCGCCGACCGCATAGCCTCCTGCCTGGCTGCATCCTTGGCAATCTTGGGAGAATCATTATCCCCCATGATGTAGACACCTGTAGCATGTATCACCTGAGGCGCAGCCTCCGCTCCCCCGAAGGAAAACAGCAGACCTACCAACATTGAAAGGAATAATAGCTTTCTAGCCATGGTACCAACCCTCTGTCTTCACCAACCATATCCAATCTTCTGTATCATATATCGTCATTTTTACTCTCTATTTTAAGTTATTTCTCAGATAATATCATTAAAATTTGTTTAAAAATGCATGCTTCAGCGAAATCGCCTCCCTTGCCTGCGCTTCAGGCCTGCCAGCCACCACTGAGTCACCAAATCCATTTTCAGGTAAAAAAAAACCCCCGACAACCTCGGAGGCCTCGATTTCCTATGGAGCTGGTTGCAGGACTTGAACCTGTGACCTGCTCATTACGAATAGTATCTTAGCCATTTCATTGCAAAAAATGCCTTAATTCTGCGCATTTAAGCGACTTTTTGCCCCTTTATGGATAAAATTGCTATATTTGTTTCATCTTTTTCATATACGAAAAATAGAAAAGGGGGAATTTTAGGGGGAGTATTTGCCCTATACCACCAGCTGCCCCCACCATATTCAACGGGCGTGACGGCGGGAGATGATCCTGCCCGCAGGGCAGGTTCATCGACCAAAGGAACGCCCCCGCATCTAGGATGCGGAAAAGGTGTCTACCTCCTCACATGTGGCAGGGAAACCCATATCCCCGTAGAATAGTTACCTTAGAAATTAAAATACTTCCTTATAGTATGAGAAGAGGAGATAGCATGAACTTCAATCAGCAGAAGAAGGCTGCCAAGGAGTTTGCCAAACGGTGGGCTGGTATTGGCGATGAGAAGCAGGACTGCCAACGTTTTTGGTTTGACCTCCTTCAAAATGTCTATGACATAGAAGACCCCGCCAGCTTCCTCCGCTTTGAACAAAAAGTGAAACTGAGCCACACTTCCTTCATAGATGTTATGATTCCTGCCACCCATACCATGATTGAGCAAAAGACACTGGGCAAAGATTTGAACGCCCCTATAAAGCAGAGTGACGGCACTTACCTAAAGCCCATAGAGCAAGCAAAGCGGTATGCAGCTGCCTTGCCATACTCTGAACGGCCTCGCTGGATCATCTCATGCAACTTTGCAGAGTTTCAAGTTTTCGACATGGAACGCCCCAACGATGACCCGGAATACATAGAACTGAAGAACCTGGGAGAGGAATGTTACCGCCTCCAATTTATGGTAGATGTGACAAGTTCGCACATCACCCGTGAAATGGATATTTCCCGTGATGCAGGTGCATTGGTTGGTAAGCTCTATAATGCCCTGCTCCCTGCCTATGGCAATACTCCAACAGAAAAAGACCTGCAAGACCTGAACAAACTCATCGTCCGCTTGGTTTTCTGCCTATATGCAGAGGATGCAGGGATTTTCGGGCGCAGAAATATGTTTCATGACTTCCTGGCCACCTTTCACGCCAGTGATGTGCGTCTTGGGCTGACAGAACTTTTCAAGGTGCTCGACCAGAAACCAGAGGCACGAGATCGCTTCCTTGAAAAGAAATACGCCGACTTCCCCTATGTAAATGGTTCCCTTTTCGCAGAAGCAGTACCCGCGCCTCCCATTGATGAGACCACCTTCAAGTTGCTCATAAATGAAGCCTGTGATTTTGACTGGGCAAAGATAAGCCCCACCATCTTCGGGGCCATTTTCGAGAGCACTCTAAACCCAGATACCAGGCGCAAAGGTGGTATGCACTACACCTCCATAGAAAATATACACAAGGTCATTGACCCTCTTTTCCTGAATGAGTACCGGCAGAAGTTCCAAGCGGCCATGGAAGAAAAGACCCTAAAGAAGCGTATGGCACGCCTTAAAGCCTTGCAAGAAGAGCTTGCCCTTGGCTTATATTTTGATCCTGCTGCAGGTAGCGGGAATTTCCTCACAGAGAGTTACCTTTCCCTACGACGTTTAGAAAATGATATTTTGCGGGAAACTGTCACAGATAAGGCCGGCACCGGGGTGCTGGGATTTGTAGAAGAAGAATTTAACCCCATCAAAGTCAACATAGGGCAATTCTATGGCATCGAGATTAACGATTTTGCTGTGTCGGTAGCCAAGACTGCCCTATGGATTGCTGAATCCCAAATGCTCCATGAGACAGAAGATATTGTCAACAGGGAAATGGATTTCCTGCCTCTATCCACCAATGCCAATATCCATGAGGGCAACGCCTTACGTATGGATTGGATTGAAGTGCTAAAGCCTTTGGACAACGTTAAGATTCTAGGAAACCCTCCTTTTGTCGGTGCACGACTAATGAGCAAAGAACAAAAGTCAGATGTGGAGTATATTTTCAAGGGCTGGAAGAACAACGGCAACCTCGATTATGTGTCCTGCTGGTATAAGAAAGCTGCCGATTATATGACCGGCACTACAATCTGCTCGGCCTTGGTATCTACCAACTCTATCTGCCAAGGCGATTCGGTGGCAATTCTGTGGAAGCCACTATTCGAAGCCGGTGTGCATATTGACTTTGCTCATAGGACTTTTCGGTGGGACAGCGAGAGCAACAGCAAGGCTCATGTCCATTGTGTGATTGTCGGATTCAGCAAGGCAGAAAATAATAACCCGCGACAGCTATATACCAGCGGGCAGGTCAACTTGGTCAATAATATAAATGGCTATCTTATTGAAGCAGACAATGTATTTGTTGAGAGCCGTAATAAACCGTTATGTGATATTCCACAAATAGGGATTGGCAATAAGCCTATTGATGGAGGCAATTATCTCTTCACGAAGGAAGAAATGGAGGCTTTCATTAAGCTGGAGCCTAAAGCAGAGAAGTATTTCAAGCCTTGGTACGGGTCAGTTGAATTTATCAATCGAAAACCACGGTATTGCTTATGGCTTGGGGATTGTCCACCTGCTGAACTGCGAAAAATGCCCCATGCTTTGAAAAGAGTCCAGGCTGTCAGGGATTTACGTCTATCAAGCAAAAGTCCAGGAACGCAAAAAATAGCGGATAAGCCCACTAGATTCCATGTTGAAAATATGCCTAAGGGAAGTTACATTGTGATTCCAGAAGTTTCTTCTGAGCGCCGCCGTTATGTTCCTATGGGATATATGGATGATTCTGTTATTTGCAGCAACAAAGTACGATTGATGCCTAATGCAAGTTTATATCATTTTGGCATATTGAACTCTAATGTGCATATGAGCTGGATGCGCGTGGTATGCGGACGGTTGAAGAGTGACTACGATTATTCAATAAAGATTGTCTACAACAATTTCCCCTGGCCCACCCCCACAGACAAGCAACGTGCCGCCATAGAAAAGACAGCCCAAGCTATTCTTAATGCCCGCAGCCTCTACCCAAACAGTAGCCTAGCCGACCTCTATGATCCCGTGACCATGCCCCCAGAACTCCTAAAGGCTCATCGTGCCAATGATAAGGCTGTCATGCAAGCATACGGCTTTTGGGGACGGCTGAACAGCGAGAGCGAGTGCGTAGCAGAGCTGATGAAGATGTATGAATACCTTTGCAACGAAAGCAAATAACTCTTGGTTTGGATTTCGCTCTTTTGTGAGTAAACACATTATAATGACATTTGATACTTGTCAAATATAATAACCGTAGACTTGAAAACTGCTAGTAGAAACCATTTTAAGAAGAAAGACGACCTTTGTAAAAAACCGATTAATGATAAACTATAATGGGCTTTTATTTTGTTTGCTTACTCACCTATACATATATTTCTACGCTGTATACCAATGCTATGTTTACAAAAATGATATAATCATTACGTTAATAATAATATACTGTAAATATCAATTAAAGGAATGATAGAATTGAGTCGCGAACGTATACATCCTAATTTTTCAAAAAAAGTAATTGCATACTACATGGAAAATCATACAGTTGAAGAAGTAGCTAGTAAATTCAACATAACAGTAAGCAGAGCAAAATCTATAACTCACTTGATAGACAATGAAACGGATAAGAAATTTAAGCAAAAACTAGTTGATTTATATAAATCCGGTTATGATACAACACAACTATCGAAAATGTTCAATATTAATCAAGCCACTCTTACTTATCGTTTTAGAAAATTAGGAATAACAAGACATAGAGGACCCAAATCTAGAGTTGGCATTGAGAATTTCTTTGAAGTAATTGATACAGAAGAAAAGGCGTACTATTTAGGGTGGTTAATGGCTGATGCTGGAATCAGCGGTTATAAAAATGAGTACTCGATCAAACTTGCTACATCTAGCGAAGACAAAGAATTAATAGACAATTTTCTAAATGCTATCAAGGCTACTTATATTCCTAAAATGACACTTACACATGGCGGAAAGATGGCAGGTGACAAGCTTTACTCAAGATACGCGGTAAGCATTAACTGTAAAAAAATGTTTGATGACTTAGTATCACATGGACTTACAGAACATAAATCAGGAAATGAAGTTTTCCCTGTTCTCCCGCGGCACCTTGAACATCATTTTATTCGAGGATATTTTGATGGAGATGGAGTGACTTGCATAAAGAAAAATAAAAGGTCAGGATTCGTTGCTCCAATTCCAGTTTTGGAGCAAATACAAAAAAGATTAGGTTCAAATCAAAAATTATATCATGCCCAAGCAAGCATAGAAAGTAAAATGTATTATTTTTTAGGTGGAAAACGCTTTTCTAAAATTCTATATACCTATATGTATTCTGATGCTCATATATGGTTAAAAAGGAAAAGAGAACGTATGGACATTATTGTGGCAACACAATAACGAGACGAAGAACCCTCTATATGACTCAAGTCTCGACTTCACATAAGACCGTAAGCGGTAAACCATTCGGTGTTACCATAAATAAAATGAGCCTGGCTGTATTTAGTGGCCAGGCTCTTAGTGTCA
>SVBX01000050.1 GCA_015058655.1 Pseudoselenomonas ruminantium | reverse complement strand
GAGAAGAAAAAGAGGTAGGTGTGTCGTGTCCGAATCGGACACAATAATTGTTGATGTATTGATACACGACCAAAGGGACTGGTTTTGGGCTATGCTTCTACTGGCTTTTGTTTGTCCTGCAGGAGATTTGCTCCTATGCATAGTGCCATGGTAACAAGCATGGCGGGGAGGGTGCTGCCCACAGGCAGGTCAGTGAGCATCAGCAGGCGGTACAGGATGAAGCCTGTCAGCCAGAGCAAAAGGTTGCGGCGGGAGAAAGACTGATGCTCATAGCGCCTGCCGGTGACGAAGAAATCAGCCAGCTGTATGGCAATCATGGGCGCAAAGACAGAGCCGATGAAGTAGAGGAATTCCGTGAAGTCCAGCAGGGGAAGGAAGATTGCTCCTGCTGTCCCCAGCAGGGTGACGAAAAGGGCAACGGCTTTTTCACTGAACCTCTTAGAAAGGGACTGGCTGGAAACTCCTGCCGAATAGGCATCCAGGAAAGTGGTGGTGACGGTGGAGAGCAGGATGATCAGCAGACCTGCTGCCCCCAGTCCTGCTTTGAGCATGATCTGGGCAATATCATTGCCACCGAAGGTCAGGGCTGACCACAGGCCTATGGCATACATCCAGCAGCTTGCCAGGCCGTAGACTATGGTGCTGGCAGCAGCAGCCCTGACAGGCTCTTTGGCTTCTCTGGTATAGTCGCTTATGAGGGGCAGCCAGGAAAGGGGCATGGCGATGGATAACTCCAAGGCCAGGGCGAAGCTGAGTTCCTCATTGGGAAGTGATGCTGCTATGCCTTCGCTGCCCAGGGCAGAGCTGAGGAGCAGGGTGAGCAGCAGGAGCGCTCCCATGGCTAGGGCGTTCAGCTTGCCCAGTTTTTTCAGTCCTATGACCAGCCAGAGCATGATCAGTCCTCCCAGCAGCAGGCACCAGAGCTTTTCCCCTGTGCCAAAGAGACTGCCGGCTGCCAGCGCTCCTTCGTAAATCATGATGCCTGTCCAGCCCAAAAGCTGCAATATATTCAGCAGGGCAAAGAGGCGGCCTCCCTGACGGCCAAAGCTCATCTTTACCGTTTCCATGGCGCTTTTCCCTGTCCTGCCGCCTATGATGCCGGCGCCAAAGAGCAGGCCGCAGCCGATGAGATGCCCCAGCAGTATGGCCATAAGGCCCTTTTCAAGTCCCAGCGGGGCAAAGAAAGTGCCTGTCTGTATCTCGGCAATGGAGAGCGCTGCTCCGAACCATATCAGCCCGTTTTCCCATAATGAAGTCTTGTTTGCAGTATTTGTCATAACTTCCTCCTTTGCCAGGAGAAAGGGCAAAATAAAGAAGGACCATCCCTTCGGATAGTCCTCGGTCTTCACCCATTTCCCTACGTTGGCATTATCCAAATCAGGTTTACGGTCGAGACGCACAGTCTCCTCTCAGCCCGTTTGCGAGCTCCCGCCTATGTAATTTTACGGACAATACTTTAATCCTTTGCGTAATTTTTGTCAAGAGTGCAAGAGAGATTGAATAATTTATCAGGTTGCTATTTATGACTGCAAGTGATATACTGATTGCAAACAGTATAAAGGCTTTCCGTGGCTGACGGTTCAGCAGAGTTCACTGCATGCCGCGCGGAAGTTTCACAAGCCGACCGTCTGGGCGAGAAGTTCTTGTCCGGGCGGTCTTTTTTCGTGCAGGAGCTTCTCTATTATTGGGAAAGGATTGTTCCTGATGAGAAATCGTTGGCTCATTGCCCTATCTGCCATTGGCATCCATATTTCCATTGGCAGCGTCTATGCGTGGAGCGTGCTTACCAAGCCCATGATGGCAGAGATGGGGGCGGGACTGAAAGAGATTACCTGGGTATTTTCCATTGCCATCTTGTTCCTGGGCATGTCGGCTGGCTTTTTGGGCAGCTTTGCGGAGAAAATCGGGCCCAAGAAAAGCGGCCTCATGGCGGCAGGCTTTTTCGGCACTGGCATGCTGGGGACGGCTCTGGCCATTTATCTGCACAGCCTGCCGCTCTTGTATCTTTTCTACGGCTGCATAGGGGGAGTTGGCCTGGGCCTGGGCTACATTGCGCCTGTGTCCACGCTGGTGAAGTATTTCCCCAGGCATCGAGGCTTTGCCACGGGTCTGGCTATCATGGGCTTTGGCTTTGCCGCACTGCTGGCAGGGCCGTTGATGCAGCATTTGTCAGCCGCCTATGGGCTGGTCAGCAATTTCCTTATCATGGGGCTGGCCTACACCCTCTTGATGGCAGCTTCTTCTCTTTATCTGAAGCCGCCTGTGCTGGCGGATGCCAAGCACAGCATAAATAGACGGCAGCAGGGAGTGACGGCAGGAGAGGCCATGAAGACTTGGCAGTTTGGGGCTCTCTGGTGGATTTTCTTTGTGAATATCACCTGCGGCATTGGCCTTTTGGCAGTAGCTTCTCCCATGGCTCAGGAGGCAGCAGGCATGGATGCTGCCCAGGCGGCTTCCATGGTGGGCATCATCGGCCTGCTGAACGGGGCCGGGCGTATTTTCTGGTCCAGTATCTCTGATTTCCTGGGGCGTGCTGTGACCTATGCCTTGTTTTTCGTCATCGAGCTGGTGGCCTTCGGCCTTTTGGCAGGTGCAGGGGAGCCCGTGATGTTCCAGGCCCTGGTTTTCTTGATCATCACCTGCTATGGGGGCGGCTTTTCCTGCATGCCGGCCTATCTTTCTGACCTTTTCGGCACTCGCCAGCTCAGCGCCATCCATGGACGCATCCTTACCGCTTGGGGCATGGCAGGGCTGGCCGGCCCAACCCTTATCGCCGCCTTCAGGGAAAGCGGCAGCGGCTACAGCACTGCCTTGTATTTCTTTGCAGCCTGCTTTGCCGTAAATCTCATCATAGCCCTGTTGCTGAAAGCACGGGGACAGTCTGGGGAGGATTTTGCCTTTCTTCCTGCCGGGGGTGAGGTGAGCAAAGGCAACTGCTGAACGGACAGGGTGCGCATCTTCGGTTTGGCCGAGAAGAAACTCCGGCACGATGCCGTTATTTTTCCTTGGATTGTTTATGCCCATGGGCGGGTTCTGACTCGCTCATGGGCATTTTCGTTTTGTCAATGTATATGTGCAAGGCAGGGAATCGGTGTTTTTTGTCGAAAGAAGGTGTCAAGGTATATTGCAGGTGAGGGATGTTGATGATGAAGTTCAAATCAATGCGATCTCGTTTGACTACGATATTTATTGGCATATCCCTGCTGACTATGTTGATTTTGGGAGCTGTCAGCATTTACGGTGCTCTGCAGGAGAATCAGCATAGGATGTCAGAGTTTCGCAAGGATATGGAGAAAAATGCCGAGATGCAGATGGAATGGCAGACCAATTCTGCCTGGAGCGTAGTGGAGAGTTGCTACCAATCTCAGATGCGCGGCGAGATTACCCAGGAGCAAGCTATGCAGTTGGCAGCTAAGCTTGTGCGCGATATGCGCTATGACAATGGCCAGGGGTATTTTACCATCGATACGGATGAGGGAATCAATGTGGTGTTGCTGGGAACGGAGGCTGAGGGAAAGTCACGCATCGATGCCCAGGACCCCGAGGGGCGTTATTTCATTCGTGAGATGATCAAGCAGGCCAAGGACGGGGGCGGCTTTTCGGATTTCATGTTCCCAAGGCCTGGTGCGGAAAAGCCCCTACCTAAGCGCTATTATACGATGGAGTTTGCACCTTATCATTGGGTGATTGGCACGGGCATCTGGATTGACCAGATAGAACGCCGGGTGGCCTTGAGGGAAAAGGCCTTTATGGAGAGCATGAAGGAGCATGTCATCCGTATGCTTACGGGGCTTGTGCTGCTGGAAGCGTTGTTTGTGCTGCTGGCTGTTTACACAGGGGGACGGCTGGCTTATCCCATCCAGGTAGCGACGAAACGAATGAAGGAACTGGGGGATGGCAGGCTGAAGATGGATGAGCAGACCGAGGCCCATATGCAGGAACTTTCCAGGCGGGATGATGAATTGGGAGACATGGGACGGGCCATGGAAGAAATGAACAAAAAGCTCTACAAGAATCAGATGCTCATCATGAGCATGGCACAGCAGGATGTGCTGACGGGGCTGGCCAATCGTCGCCACTTCGGGGATTTCATCAAGCAGTGCTCGCCTGATACCATGTTTACCCTGATTACGCTGGATTTGGATCACTTCAAGGAAGTCAATGACAATTTCGGCCATCAGACGGGGGATGCAGCCCTCTTGATTTTTGCTGAGGTTTTGAAGCTTCAGTTTTCCGATGCCCTGAATGTGCGCATGGGCGGCGATGAATTCTTGGTAGTGCTCACGGGAAAGGTGCAAAGGGAGAAGGTGGAGGAAAGGCTGCAGGCATTCATGCAGCAGCTGGTATCTGTCTATCAGCAGGATTCGGGACTCGAATGCCTGACCGTCAGTGCCGGCATTGCCTATGCTGACGAGCATCCTGTGCCCATTGATGTGCTGATGAATCGCAGCGACGAAGCGCTGTACGCAGCCAAAGCCAGCGGTCGCTCCTGTTATCGCGTTTACAGCGAGGAACTTGAAAGCAAGAAAAAGTCAGAGAAAAAGGAGGCATAAGAAATGAGCCCCTGCCATTTGGTGGGGGCTCATTCATGTTGGGAAAGATATTTAGTTCAATATTCCTGACTGGATAGCCTCTTTCGCTTCCAGCAGGCTGTCTTGCAGGACGCAGAGAGAGCTTATCTCTTCGGTGGGAGGCACCTGGTCGGGAATCATGACCGTCAGGGCGCCGGAAGCTGCGCCCGCCCGCACGCCGTTGAAGCTGTCCTCGAAGACATAGCAGTCTTCTATGGGGAGATGCAGGGCTGCGGCGGCTTTGAGGAAGATTTCGGGATCAGGCTTGCCATGGGTCACTTCATCGCCGCCAATCAGGACATCGAAGTAAGAGATGATGCCGGACTGCTGGAGCTTTTCTTCGATGACGGCGCGGTCGGAGCTGCTGGCAACTGCCATGGGGATTTTTTGCGTTTGGAAATATCGGAGAAGTTCCATGGTGCCGGGCATGAGTTCAGGCCGGTTGCCGATATGGGCCTTGGCATAGGCAATGACCTTTTCCGTATATGCATCTGCATTTACCTCGGGATAGAATTTGTGGAGCTTTTCGGACATGGCATCCCAGCCGGTGCCGCTCATGGCAGAGGGCAGATCCGGGTTCCTTGCCAGGCCGAAATCATCTGCTACCACCAGCCAGCCTCTCGAATAGTGTTTCTCAGTATCCAGCAGGGTGCCGTCCATATCGAAGATGGCGCCTTTTTTCATGCTCATCACCTCATAAATAGAATAGACAGATTCCTCAGGGTTCATTGGTTGAATATCTTAGGAACTGTTCAGAAATAAATTAAGCATTCTGCTTGTCTTAGTTCGTCTATACTGCGTTGTCGTCAGTCGA
>SVBX01000016.1 GCA_015058655.1 Pseudoselenomonas ruminantium | reverse complement strand
TGATGGTTGATTAGTATAATCCATTGTACAGGTAAATCCACGTTGCTTGCAAATGGGGGTCACTACATATTATCTAGCTAAACTTGAAAATTCAGACAGAACACGCCTGCACAGCATGTGTAGGCGTGTTCTGTGAAATGGGATTGGTTCATTGGTGATAAAAAAGCAAAAAATATGACATATGTCCTGTTTTGTGCTTTACAGGCTACATAATAAGGCATATACTTGTATATGGTAGCTGTCAAAAACAGCATGAGTACAATAACTTTATACAATGATTTGGAGGATTTTTACAAAATGGCTTTAGACACTGGAAACTTATGCATCCTGACCGGCAACGCCAATCCGGACCTGGCCAAGAAGATTGCTGACCGTATCGGCGTTAATCTTTGCGATGCATATGTCGGTCATTTCAACAATGGTGAGACCCAGGTGATGATTAGTGAGAGCATACGGGGCAAGGATATCTTTATTATTCAACCCACATCCTATCCCGTCAATGACAACCTTATGGAGCTTCTCATCATGGCAGATGCATGCAAGCGTGCTTCTGCTCATAGCGTGACGGCAGTGGTTCCTTATTATGCATATGCTCGCCAGGACCGTAAGACCCGTGGTCGTGAGCCTATCTCCGCCAAATTGGTGGCCAATCTCATGACTACCGCTGGGGTTACCCGTGTTGTGACTGTTGACCTCCATGCTGGCCAGATTCAAGGGTTCTTTGATATTCCTGTGGATCATCTGGCTGCAGCTCCTGTTATTGCCAATTATTTCCGCTCTCAGAAGCTAGATGATGTGGTGGTGGTTTCCCCTGATTTAGGTGGTGTAACCAGAGCACGCATTCTGGCTGACCACCTCCAGGCTCCTATTGCCATCATTGAGAAACGCCGTCCGAAGCCGGGGTGTGCTGAAGTTATGAACCTCATTGGTGATGTGAATGGCAAGACTGCTGTCATTATTGACGATATCGTAGATACTGCAGGCAGCCTTTGCGAGGGTGCCAAGGCGTTGGATAAGCGTGGTGCCAAGCGCATCTTTGCGTCCTGCTCCCATGCTATCCTCAGTGATCCTGCTGTGCAGCGCATTAACGAGTCTCCTATTGAAAAGCTCGTCATTACCGATACAATTCCTTTGCCCCCTGAGAAGCAGTCTGACAAGATCGTCACCCTTTCCATGGCAGCTTCTATCGGTGACGTCATTATGCGCATACAGAGTCACCGCAGTGTGAGCCAGCTTTTCCGCTGATTGGATTTTTTACTTTACAGCCTCGGCCTTGGTCGGGGTTTTTGTTTGTGATTTTTATGCCCCTAGTAAAAGTTCGATGATAGTGTTACAATTATATATTGTCATTTGATAAATATATAGAGGTGTTCACCATGGAAATAAGTATGGATGTATTAGTCAAACGGTTCAAGGATTATGTCGGTTTTGACACCCAGTCTAATGAGGATAATGATCAGGTTTGTCCTAGCACTCCAGGGCAGATGGTATTGGCCAAGCATTTGACGGAGGAACTTAAGTCCTTGGGACTTGTGGATGTGAAACTTGACAATCATGGCTATATCATGGCTACTTTGCCTGCGAATGGTTGTGAGAATGCTCCTGTGGTAGGCTTTATTTCCCATATGGATACCAGCCCAGATGCTTCTGGGGCAAACATCAAGCCACAAGTTGTAGAAAGATATGATGGGGCAGATATTGTTCTCAATAAAGAACAAGATATTGTTCTTTCTTCCAAAGAATTTCCTAGTTTGCTGAAGTACACGGGACAGCCTATTATGACTACCGACGGCAATACGTTGCTGGGAGCTGACGACAAGGCTGGGCTTACTGCTATTGTTAGTGCTGCTGAGTATCTTTTGCAGCATCCTGAAATCAAGCATGGCAAGATTCGTCTGGGATTCACTCCTGATGAGGAAACTGGACGCAGTGCAGATCGCTTTGATGTTGATGCCTTTGGGGCAGACTTTGCCTACACTGTAGATGGCGATGAGCTGGGTAGCCTGGAGTATGAGAATTTCAATGCTGCCAATGCTTCCATCACTTTCAAAGGTCGCAGTGTCCACACTGGTGATGCTAAGGACAAGATGATCAATGCCAATGTCGTGGCCATGGAGTGGCAGCAGATGCTTCCTGCCGGAGAACGCCCAGAGCACACTGAAGGCTACGAGGGGTTCTACCATGTTCACAAGGTCAGCGGTGATGTGGAAAAGGTCACCATGACGATGCTGATTCGCGATCATGACAAGAAAAAATTTGCCCTAAGGAAGGAATACCTCCAGGAAATGGCAGCCCTTCTAAACAAAAAATATGGAGAGGGCACTGTTGTTGTTGATTGCAAGGATATGTACCTCAATATGCGTGAAAAGATGGAAGAAGCCATGTATGTGGTAGATTTGGCAAAAAAGGCCATGGAAAGCGTAGGTGTAAAGCCTATGGTGAAGCCTATCCGAGGCGGCACTGACGGAGCGCGGCTTTCTTTCATGGGGCTTCCTTGCCCCAATCTCTTTACTGGTGGCACAAACTTCCACGGCAGATATGAATTCTTGCCTTTACTGTCTTTGCAGAAAGCAGCGGAAACGGTGTTGGCCATCATGACGGAGGCAGGCAAGATGAAAAAGGATTTAAAGGAGTAATGTATGGCACCATTAGAAATAAGGAAGGCCGGGGATCCGGTGCTAAAACAGCATTGTGAGCCTGTGGAGAAGATTGATAAGCAACTGAAGCTAACGCTTGATGCTATGGCAGAAGCCATGTACCAGAATGACGGAGTGGGCCTGGCCGCACCACAGGTAGGCTTGCCCATCAGAATGGTGGTTATTGACTGTCAGGATGATCATGGACTTATCGAGCTTATCAATCCTGTTATAACCTACAAGGAAGGTTCCATAACTGGCTCTGAGGGTTGTCTGTCTGTGCCGGGAATCTACGGTGAAGTAGAACGCTTTGCCAAGGTGAAAGTAGAGTTTTTGAACCGCCGTGGCAAGAAGCAGCACATCACTGCTACAGGGCTTTTAGCCCGCTGCATACAGCATGAGTTGGATCATTTGGAAGGGCAGCTCTTTATAGATATTGCGACCAGCCTGCGCAAAGGAGAATAAATATGGAAAAACTCCGGGTAGTATTTATGGGCACTCCTGAATTTGCTGTACCTTGTTTGGCTGCTTTGCAAGCAGATGAAGGTTGCGAGGTCATTGGCGTATATACTCAACCGGACAAACCGAGGGGCAGGGGTCAGAAACTGTTGCCATCACCAGTGAAGGCTTGGGCAGAAGGACATGGCCTGCCTGTGTATCAGCCAGTAAGGATTAAGACCCCTGAGGCTGTGGCAGAGTTAAAATCCTTGAAACCGGATTTGGTGGTGGTGGTAGCTTTTGGACAGATACTTTCACAGGAAATTCTGGATATACCACCTAAGGGGTGCATCAATGTTCATGGATCCCTTTTGCCGCGATATCGCGGCGCGGCTCCTATGCAATGGTGTGTTATCAATGGTGAGAAGAAGACCGGCATAACCACTATGATGATGGATGCAGGTCTGGATACCGGAGATATGTTGCTAAAAGAAGAGCTGATTATCGGCCCGGATATGACTTTGGAAGAAGTCCATGATAGTCTTATGGAGATGGGGGCCTCTGTCTTAATGAAGACCATAGCAAAGCTTCTGGCAGGCACCCTTGAAAGAATTCCCCAGGAGGGAGAGTCAAATTATGCTCCCATGCTGACCAAGGAAACAGGCCATATTGACTGGAAAAAGCCTGCCCAGGAGATTCACAATCTGGTGCGAGGATTGAATTCCTGGCCTGGTGCCTACACTAGCCTTGAAGGGCAAAAATTCAAGATTTGGCGTACTCGCAATACGGGAGAGACAGCACCGGCAGATATGCCTGTTGGCACTATAATTTTGACGGGGGGCAGCAAGGGCATGAAAGTCGCAACAGGAGATGGAAAACTCATTGAGATCCTGGAACTGCAGGCTCCGGGCAAGAAAAAGATGGAGACTGATGCCTATCTGCACGGTCATGGGCTGCCTGAGGGCAGCTGTTTTGTCTGATAGCTGCTTTAGCGATTCGTTGGAGGAAATATGACGGATCAAAATCTTGAAGAAAAAAAGAAAGCAAAGGCGCTTTTGCCTAACAAAGCAAAAAAGCGCTTGTTTGTGGGCTATCTGAGCCTGGCCATTCTTTTCTGCATGGCTATGCTGGCTTTGCTTTGGTATATTGCAGAACCTGGTCTGGCAGGCATTTGGCAGCCGTTGCCTGCAGTAGTAGGGGCTGTGTTCGTTTTAGTAACACTCCTTAGCCTGTGGGGGATTGCCACCATAGTGTTCGCTGTGCTGGGACTGCCTTACCTGCCATTTTTCAAGCGGCAGACATATGCGCTGATAAATCTGCTCTTCCCTTTGGCTGTGCGGATTGGCAGCCTTTTTGGCATTAGCAGGAGACAGTTGGAGGGGTCCTTCATAACGGTCAGCAATTTGATGTTTGATCGCATGCAGGTTAGGGTTCCGGCAGAACGCTTGCTGGTAATAACCCCACACTGTCTTCAACTTGCCACTTGCCCTCACAAGATTACCAGAGATCCGCATAACTGCAAGCGTTGCGGACGATGTGATATTGGTGCTTTAGTGACCCTTTCAGATGAAATGGGATTTCATTTCTTTGTAGCTACAGGAGGGACTCTGGCCCGTCAGGTAGTCAAGGAGAAGCGCCCACAAGCAGTACTGGCTATTGCCTGTGAGCGTGATTTGATGAGCGGCATACAGGATGTCTATCCCTTGCCAGCGGTGGGCGTGCTAAATATTCGTCCTAACGGGCCCTGTTATAACACTCATGTTGATATAGATGAAGTGCGGCAGGAATTGGAAAAAATAATAAAAGGTGGATAAAAAAAATCGCCCTCAGCGTATACGATCGCTAAGGGTGATTTTTTTAATCCTTGCTTTCAGCAGAAACTTCCTTCAGCCCGTAAGTGGCACCTGCGAAGGCAGAGGCCATGATACGGGTTTCGATTTCCGGCTGTTTTTTGATCTCGCCTATATGGGCGTGGAAGGTGTCTTCCATTTCCATGAGATTGAGATAGATGGAAAGCCCCAATTTGTCACGCAAATCCTGGGATTTCAAGAAACCTGCCACCAGTTGGCCGCGGCGCTTTGGGGTATCGGCGGCAATAAGGGCATCGGCCAGGGATTTGATAATGGGGTCTTTGAATTTGTCGGCAGTCTTCCAGGCGGCCATGCAGGCTTTTTTCATAGGCAGACTGTCTCTCACCAAAAAGAAGATGATGAGTGAAGCCATGGCCAGCACGCTCTTGTCGGCGGTCACTCGTTCTATACAGATTTTATAGATGTCATCTGGATCTTCTTCGGTGCGCAGGCCGAGCTCTATGGCCTGGGAAATATCTTCTGCCCCGGGCTGGAAAAACATCCCGGCTGCTACCATGCACCCACGGGCGCGTTCTAAGGAATCTCTGCTCACGGTTATCACCTCTGGAGGAAACTTCGCCATGCAAAGAGATAATTCCTGCCTGTGGCCTGACTTGCCTGCAAAAATATTCACTACTGTGCGCCAAGGCACTGTGCTTGGAAGTTTAGTCAGATAGATTTCTCTATGGTGCCGCCGCCCACCACATAACCTTTTTCATCTGCGGTGTAGAGCACTGTGGCCTGGCCGGGGGTGATGGCACGCTGCGGGGTCTGGAAAACCAGTTTTATTTTGCCTTTTTCATGTGGGTAGGCAGTGGCGGGCTGTTCTTTCTGGTTATAGCGGGTTTTGGCTAGCACTGCCAGAGGGGCTTTCAGTTCCGGTATGGATATCCAGTTCATATCTCCGGCTATGAGGGTGGTGGAAAATAAGGCGGCTTCCGGCCCTACAGTGACGGTGTTTCTTTCCATATCCTTGCTGCAGACATAGACAGGCTCTCCCAGAGCCAACCCCAGGCCTTTACGCTGTCCCAGGGTATAGTGGACGGCACCGCGGTGCTGTCCGATGGTTTTGCCCTCCAGATCAAGGAAACTGCCGGGGGCATATTTTTTCCCCTGATATTTTTCCATGAAGCCCACATAGTCACCATCTGGCACGAAGCAGATATCCTGGCTTTCACGCTTATGGGCATTTATCAGCCCCAGTTTTTCTGCGATCTGGCGGGTTTCCTCCTTGCTTTCCATTTCGCCCAGGGGGAATTTTACATGAGCCAGTTCTTCCTGGGTTAGGGTGTAGAGCACATAGGTTTGATCCTTGCTGAGGTCCTTGGCCTTGCGCAGCAGGAAGCGTCCCTCTCTTTCTTCGATGCGGGCGTAATGCCCCGTAGCGACATAGTACCGGCCCTTTTCTTTGGCAAAGTCCATCAGCCGGCGGAATTTTAGGCATCTATTGCAGTCGATGCAGGGATTGGGAGTGCCGCCTTCTTCATAAGTTCGGATGAATTTTTCTATGACTTCACGCTTGAAGTCCGAGGTGAAATCCTTCACCTCAAAGGGCATGCCTACTTTCTCTGCCACGCTGGCAGCATCGTCAATGTCGCTTTGGGTGCAGCAGGTCTTGAAGATGGAGAGGCCGATATCTTCGTTGTGGTAGAGCCGCATATTGGCCCCCATGCAGTCGTAGCCTGCTTCTTTCATCAGGTAGGCTGTGACCGAGCTGTCCACCCCGCCGCTCATGGCAATTAGGGCAGTGTTATGTTCATGTTCCATATGCGTATCCTCGCTTTCTTACGGAAAGTATAGCATATTGATGGGTGAGTGGAAAGGAAGGCAGGAATGTTTTAGCTGGAAAGCCATTCATTTTACAAAAACTTTACAAAATGACATATACGATAGCTGAAAATTTAACAGAAGGCTTTTATTTGGACTACAACTGTGCTATAATGAAGAAAATTTCACTTACTAAAGTAATAAAGGCGAAAAGAAAAGGTGAGACCTATGATTAACAGCAAGCTGAAGGACGCTTTGACGGATCAGCTTTGTGAAGCGGTGCTGGCCCTTTCCAATCAGGAGGAGTGCTACCAGTTCTTCGAGGATATCTGCACCATAAGCGAGCTGAAGGCCATGTCCCAGAGGCTGGAGGTGGCCCGCATGCTGCGGGAAGGACATACCTATGAGGATATTGTGGAGCGCACGGGAGCCAGCACTGCCACTATCAGCCGGGTGAAGCGTTGCTTGAACTATGGAGCGGACGGCTACAATATCGTGCTGGAAAGACTGAAGACTGCGAAGTGACAGATTATCTCGGATAGAGGGGGATTAAATTTGGAACAGAAGAAAATACTGGAAATACCATACGGCACCAGAGATTTCCTGCCTACCGAGGCAGCGGAGAAGAGGGTTATCGAGACCAAGCTGGCCAGGCTCTTTTCAGGCTGGGGCTATGATGAGGTGGTGACGCCTACCATAGAGTATCTGGAAACCCTGGACAGGGGCAGCAGCCACAATCTGGAGCCGCATCTCTACAAGCTCGTCAGCAAGGATAACCGCATGATGGCCTTGCGCCATGAGATGACCACGCCTATAGCCAGGCTGATGGGCAGCCGCTTGCAGGGGAGAGCGCTTCCTCTGCGTTGCTCTTATATCTCCAGCGTCTTCCGCTATGAGCAGTCTCAGACTGGCAGGCAGTGCGAGTTCTATCAGGCGGGAGTGGAGCTGATGGGCAGCGGCAGTGCTGCGGCTGATGCAGAGGTCATTACCCTGGCGGTGCGCAGCCTGCTGTCTGCCGGGCTCACGGAATTCAAGCTCTGCCTGGGGCAGGTGGAATTCCTCAGCGGAGTCATGGAGCAGTACCAGCTGGCAGAAAGCGAATGCGAGGCGCTGAAGGAGGCCATGGAAAAGCACAATCTGGTCTTGTTTGAACAATTGGTGGATGGCCTGAATGTCAATGATGCTGCCAAGAAAGCCTTGAAGTACCTGCCACTCTTGAACGGAGGCCCGGAAATGCTGGCCAGAGCCCGGGAAATGGCCTTGAATGCCAGAAGCCGCCGTGCTCTTGATAACCTTACGGAAATCTATCATTTGCTGGAAACCTATCAGGTAGCTGACTATGTGCAGTTTGACCTGGGGATTATCCGGGATTTCAGCTATTACACGGGCATGGTCTTTGAGGCTTATGCTCCGGAACTGGGCTTCCCCGTCTGTGGCGGGGGACGCTACGACAATCTGCTAGCAGATTTCGGCAATCCCTGTCCCGCTACGGGCTTCGCCTTGGGCATTGAGCGGGTGCTTCTGGCGCTGAAACGCCGTGGAGGCGGCCTGCCGGAGACGCCCAAGGATGTCTATGTGGGCTATGGTCAGGGCAACCTTGAACAAGCTGTAGCCAAGGCCTTGGAACTGCGTCAGGCTGGCAAAGTGGTGGAACTGGCTGCTGCTCCCGGCACTGAGTCGGAGGCAGAGGGCGCGCAGGAGGCCGGAGGCTACAAGGAATTGCTGTTTCTGCCTTGATGAATATAAGCAAAAGGTCTGATGGATATGGGGAAAGAGAAACGCCTTGGCCGAGTTGGGCAATTCCTGCGGGCTATTAGGGCAAGTATTTCCTCGGAGGATCTGGCCTTTATGGAAGCCCACTTGTCCGAGGAGGCTAGGCCATTATTTCTGGCCATGCACCCTGCCGACCAGCGCCATGTGTTGAATGTGGCATATACGGCTGGGGAACTGGCAGAGAGGGAAGGTGCGGAAGTGGACAGGGAACTGCTGTTGCGTTGCTGTCTCCTGCATGATGTGGGCCGTGTCAGGGGCACCATGGATGTCTGGGGCAAGGTCTGGGCGGTACTGGCGGAAAAAATCATGTCAGCGGAGCTTTGGCAGATGCTGGAATGTACGGAAGCGGCTCACTTCTGGCAGAAGCCGGGGCTGGCTCTTTATGTTTATCGCTGCCACCCGGAAATCGGCGCGGCAAGGCTTAGAGAGGTGGGCTTAAACCGGGAAGCGGAGATTATCCGCTTTCATCATAGCCTACCAAAGGCTATAGAAGCAGAGGAACTGAAGCTTCTCAGGCGTGCAGACGCTTTGAACTGATAGATGGGAACGAGGAGGAATTACATGCTGGCGAGCAATAAGGAATATTTGACCATTGCCCTGCCTAAGGGGAAGCTCTTTTCCCTGTCGGCAGAACTTTTGAAGAAAATTGGCTATACTGCGGAAGGTCTTTCGGATAAATCGAGGAAACTGGTCATCAGCAATGAAGAAAAGAAAATCCGCTTCATCATCACCAAGACAGCTGATGTGCCTACTTATGTGGAGTACGGAGCGGCAGATCTGGGAGTCATAGGCAAGGATGTGCTGGTGGAGTCCGGCAAGGATGTCTATGAGCTGCTTGACCTGGGTTTCGGCAAGTGCCATGTGATGATGGCGGTGCCGCGCAAGGAAAAGAGGGAGCGTCTTACGGACTACGCCCAGACCAGGGTGGCTACCAAGTTTCCCCATATTGCTGAGCAATTCTTCACCCGCCACGGCATGCAGATGGAGTATATCAAGCTCAACGGCTCTATTGAGCTGGGGCCTATTGTGGGGCTGTCCGAAAGCATTGTGGATATCGTGGAAACCGGGACAACCCTGAAGGAAAACGACCTGGAGGAAATCGCCTATATCATGGATGCTACTGCCAGGCTGATAGCCAACCGAGTGAGCTTCAAGCTGAAATTCGAGCGCATCAACACGCTGGTGGAGGAGCTTAAAAAGGTCATGGCAGCAGGGGAGGCGGGCAAATGAAGATAGTCAAGGCAAAGGAAATAGGCGAGGCTGCTGTAGAGGCCCTGCTGAAGAAGAAAGCCTTCGATGAGGTGGAGCTGAGTCCCAAAATCCGGGAGGGCAACAAGCAGCTCTTTGGGGAAGATCTCTCTGCCGCTGAGCTGGTGCGCCGCATTGTGAGCGATGTGCGCCGGGAGGGGGATGAAGGGGTCATCCGCTATACCAAGCTGATTGACAGGGTGGAGCTCACTCCGGAAGAGTTCCTGGTGACGGAAGCGGAGTTTGAGGCGGCAGAAAAGGCAGCAGATTCGCAGGTGGTGGAGTCGCTGAAGAAGGCTGCTGCCAATGTGCGCCGCTACCATGAGGAGCAGAAGCCCAACTCCTGGATGACCTACAGAGAGCAGGGGTCTATCCTGGGGCAGTCCCTGATACCTTTGGACAGGGTGGGCATCTATGTGCCCGGCGGTACTGCCGCCTACCCCTCCTCGGTGCTGATGAACGCCGTACCTGCTTCGGTGGCAGGTGTAGGGGAAATCATCATGATGGTGCCGCCCAAGAACGGGCAGATAAATCCCTATGTGCTGATAGCGGCGAAACTGGCAGGGGTCAGCAAGATTTACAAGATTGGCGGCGCCCAGGCCATTGCGGCCATGGCTTTCGGCACGGCAACTATACCAAGAGTTGACAAGATCACCGGCCCTGGCAATATCTTTGTGACCCTGGCCAAGAAGGAAGTCTATGGTCATGTGGATATAGATATGCTGGCCGGCCCCAGTGAAATCCTCATTGTGGCAGACAAGAGCGCTGATCCCGTGTATACGGCGGCAGATATGCTGAGCCAGGCGGAGCATGACCCCCTGGCCTCCAGCATTGTCATTACCGATGATGAAGCCCTGGCGGAGAAGGTGGCAGCTGAGGCAGAGAAGCAGCTGCAGCAGCTTCCCCGGCAGGAGATTGCCCGGGCCTCTATAGAGCGCAATGGCCTTATCGTCATTGCCGAAGATATGCTGCAGGCTGTTCGCTTTGCCAATGTCTCCGCTCCTGAGCACATGGAGCTTTTGACGGAGCAGCCCTTCCAGCTGCTGCCCTATGTGCGCCACGCGGGGGCGGTGTTCCTGGGGGCCTATTCACCGGAGCCCTTGGGGGACTACTTTGCCGGGCCGAATCATGTGCTGCCCACGGGGGGCACAGCCCGCTATTATTCTGTGCTGAATGTGGAAACCTTTATGAAGCGCATGAGCCTTATTTCCTATACCCAGCCTGCCCTTGAGGCGGTCAGCGAGGATATCATCAGACTGGCGGAGACAGAGGGGCTTGATGCTCATGCCAATGCCATCAGGCTGCGCCGGGAGGGGAAGCAATGAGCGAGAATAACAAATTGCGCAGGGCTGAAGCAAGCCGCGATACGGCGGAAACTTCCGTCAAGGTGGCGCTGAATCTTGATGGCAGCGGCGAAGGCTGCATAGATACTGGCATCGGCTTCTTTGACCATATGCTGAATCTTTTTAAGTGCCATGGGCTTTTCGATTTGGAGGTGCGCTGCGATGGGGATTTGGAAGTGGACGGCCATCACAGTGTGGAGGATATTGGCATCACCATGGGCCTTGCCCTGAAGGAAGCACTGGGGGACAAGCGGGGGATAAGGCGCTATGGCACCTTCTACCTGCCCATGGACGAAGCTCTGGCCTTTGTTTCCCTGGATATCAGCGGCAGACCTTTCCTGGTCTACGACGGGGGAGAGATGGCACCCATGATTGGGGGCTATGATACGGAGCTTACGGAGGAATTCCTGCGGGCTTTGGCGGTGAATGCGGGGTTGACCCTGCATGTGAAGGTGCTCTACGGCACCAATTCCCATCATAAGGCAGAGGCCGTCTTCAAGGCTCTGGGCCATGCCCTGCGTGAGGCGGTGTTCATAGATCCTCGTGTGCAGGGGGTGCCTTCGACGAAAGGGAGCTTATAATGATAGCAATAGTAGACTATGGTGTGGGCAACCTCTTCAGCGTCCACAAAGCCCTGCTGGCTGCAGGCGCAGAGGCGGAAATCACCAGTGATGAAGCGGTGATCCGCCAGGCGGAGAAAATTGTGCTGCCCGGGGTGGGGGCCTTTGGGGACTGCATGGAGGAACTTAACCGGTCCGGCCTCATACCAGTTATCAAGGAAAGAATCAGCGCCGGTGTACCCCTGCTGGGCATCTGCGTGGGACTGCAGATACTCTTTGAGGATAGCGAGGAAAGTCCAGGAGTGCCGGGCCTTGGGGTAATCCGCGGCCATGTGAGAAAAATCGAAGCTCCCGGACTGAAGGTGCCTCATATGGGCTGGAATGCCCTGGCCGAGGAAAAGGACACAGATTTGTATGATGAATTGCCCGCCGGCAGCTATGTTTACTTCGTCCACAGCTATCATGCTGTGCCGGAAAACACTGAGGTTGTGACAGCAATTACCAATTACGGCAGCAAGCTTACGGCTTCGGTAAAGCAGGGCAAGGTGGAAGCCACCCAGTTCCACCCGGAGAAATCCGGCAGGACTGGTCTGCAGATATTGCGGAATTTCGTAAGTTGCAAGGTATGAAAGGGGACAGGGCATGAAACTTTTTCCGGCGATAGATATTAGGGGCGGCAAATGTGTGCGGCTTCTGAAGGGAGATTTTGACCAGGAGACGGTGTTCTCTGACAGTCCTGCAGATATGGCGGCCCAGTGGGAGAGTCAGGGGGCAGAATTCCTGCACCTGGTGGATCTGGACGGTGCCAGGGCGGGGAAACCTCAGAACCTGGAGACAGTGAAGGCTATTTTGGCCAAGGTGAAGATTCCCGTAGAGCTGGGGGGCGGTATACGCACCCTTGAGGATATCAAAGAAGTTCTAGGTCTGGGTGTGCGCAGGGTCATACTTGGCTCTGTAGCTGTCCATGACCCTGCTCTGGTCAAGGCCGCCTGCGAGCAGTACGGTGACCGGGTGGTGGTGGGCATCGATGCCAAGGAGGGCATGGTGGCCGTAGAGGGTTGGGGACAGACCAGCAACCTTGAGGCTCCCGTGCTGGGCAAAATGATGGCGGAAGCAGGCGTCAAAACCATCATTTACACGGATATCAGCCGTGACGGCACTTTAGGTGGTGTGAATGTGGCAGCCACCGTGGAGATGGCAGAAAAGAGCGGCCTTGAGGTGGTAGCCTCCGGCGGCATCAAAGACCTGGAAGACATCAAGGCCCTGAAGGAGCATGAGAAGTCAGGGGTGGCAGGTGCTATTTTAGGCAAGTCCCTCTATATGCATACCCTTGACCTGAAGGAAGCCCTGGCCGTAGCAGGAGCGTAACTCAATAAGGCGAAAGCGGGCATAAAAATACTGCTGACCTTTAGTGGCTGGCCAGCAGTATTTTTAGGGCCTGCTTCTTTTCTTTTGGCAGGTCCTTTATGAGCAGGAGCAGCGCTTCATCGTTTTCATGGGCGTCAGAGGGTAGCTCGGGCTGGGATTCGATTTGGTTGAGTTCCTCGATGGTAAAGCCAAGGGCATGGCTGATTCGGAGCACATTGTCCATGGCAGCTCCGCCGATGGAGCCGTTCAGGATGGACAGCAGGGTGGTGTAGGGCATGTTGATTTCCCGGGCAAAGGCTTTGAAGGTGTAACCACGCGCCTTGATAAGGGTTTTCACATAATCTTCTCTTGTCACGGCAACCACATCCTCATCTTGTTGAGTCTTGTTCTGTCTTAACATTATAGACTTAGTTTGCACAAAAATAAAGGGAAAAACAAATTCAAAATCATATAGTACCATTATGGCAGAATTTCCTGAATTCTATTGGTTAAACAGTGCCGAGTACGAAGAAACATAATGAAATATGCATTGTAAAAGCAAAATGGACACATGACCACTTTTTCCTTGCATTTCATTTTGATACGGTATACAATAGCATGAGTACAGGCGAGTTTTGTACACAAGAGAATATCGCCCTTTAAATGCGTACCGTGATGCGCGTAAGAGGAGTTTATCTACGCTATGGAATATACAAAGCCAGGAGCTTTCTTATGCATACACGCATGAGGGAGCTCCTTTTTTGCAGCTTCTTTTCGACAGGGCACAGGGAATATTTTTCTTGTAAGTTTATGCATTTTATGTGTATAATTATTACATATCAAAAAAGGAGTGAACGGCTTGGATAAGAACAAGGTTTCCCTGCGGGGACGCAATATCCTGGGGCTGGAGGATTTTTCAACGGAGGAAATACGGCTGGTACTTGATACGGCGAAGGAAATGAAGAATATCATTCACCGCGATATCAAGAAGGTACCGGCTCTGCGGGGGAAATCCATCGTCACCCTGTTCTACGAGCCTAGCACCCGTACCCGTACCTCTTTTGAACTGGCAGGCAAGTACCTGGGGGCTGATGTGGTGAATATCACCGCCGGCACCAGCAGCATCGTGAAAGGGGAGAGCCTGCGGGATACTCTCTACACCATTGAGGCCATGGGCGTGGATGCCATTGTCATGCGCCACAAGGCAGAGGGAGCTGCAGAATATGCCTCCAGGATTGCTGCACCTGTTATCCTGAACGCCGGTGATGGTGCCCATGCCCATCCTTCCCAGGCGCTCTTGAACCTTTTCACCATCGAGCAGCACAAAGGCAGGCTGGAAGGACTGAAGGTGGCCATCATCGGTGATGTGCTCCATAGCCGCGTGGCTCGCTCTGATATCCACGGCATGCGCAAGATGGGCATGGAAGTTCACATTGCAGGGCCCAAAACCCTGCTGCCCCGTTTCCTGTATGAGGAGCCTGGCGTGGTGGTGCATGAGCGGGTGGAAGATGCCATCGAGGCAGCTGATGTTATCGAGGTACTGCGCATCCAGCTGGAGCGCATGCAGGGGGGGCTTTTCCCCACGACCCGCGAGTATGCCCGCATCTTCGGCCTGAATAATGACAGATTGAAGCTGGCCAAGGATGATGTACTGATCCTGCACCCCGGCCCCATGAACAAGGGATGGGAGATTTCTCCCTTCGTGGCCTATGGCGATAATTCCGCTATTCAGGAGGAAGTTCAGAACGGTGTGGCAGTGCGTATGGCACTTTTCACCTTGGTACTCACGGGAGGTAAGCAGGCATGAAGATTTTACTGAAGGGCGGCCGGGTCATCAATCCGGAGAATAAATTCGACCAGGTGGCAGATGTGCTGATTGAGGACGGCAAGATTGCCGCCATAGGCAAGGACCTGGAGGCAGAGGGCGCAGAGGTCTACGATGCTTCCGGCAAAGTGGTAGCTCCCGGCCTCATTGATATGCATGTCCACTTCCGTGAGCCAGGGCAGGAGGCAAAAGAGGACTTTATCTCCGGCTCCAAGGCTGCTGCTGCAGGTGGCTTCACCCGCGTAGCTACTATGCCAAATACCAAACCGGTGGTGGATTCTGCGGCCCTTATCCGCAGTCTGAAGGAAAGAGCCAGGGAAGCGGGGCTTATCCATATCGAGCTTATCGGTGCAGTTACCAAAGGCCAGAAGGGCGAAGAACTGGCAGAGATGGGAGATATGCTCCAAGCAGGTGCCGTGGCTTTCTCCGATGATGGTCATTTTGATTCCTCCGCAAAAGTCATGCTGAACGCCTTTGACTATCTCCATGGCTTTGACAAAATCATAATCAACCATGAGGAGGAAACCACGCTCTGCGCTGAGGGCGTCATGAACGAGGGACATCGCAGCGCCATGCTGGGGCTCAAGGGGCGTCCTACGGTAGCAGAGGATATTGCAGTGGCCCGTGATATCCTGCTGGCAGAGTATGCCGATGCCAGACTTCATGTGGCTCATATCAGCTCCGCGCGTTCTGTAGAACTGGTGCGGGAAGCCAAGAAGCGGGGCGTGAAGGTCACGGCAGAGGTTACGCCCCAGCACCTGACCATGACGGATGAGTGCGTAGAGCTTTTCGACAGTTCCACGAAAATCAACCCGCCTTTGCGGGCCGAAACAGACTGTGAAGCATTGCTGGCAGGCCTGAAAGATGGCACCATAGATGCCATTGTCACTGATCACTCGCCCCATGCCCAGGAGGAGAAGGACAAGGAATATGCTAATGCACCCAGCGGTTTCCCCGGACTGGAGACTTCCGTGGGCATTATGCTGACAGATTTATACCATGAAGGAAAAATTGATTTGCCCCTGATGATTTCTAAAATGAGCTATGAGCCGGCCAAAGTCTTTGGCCTGGAGGCAGGCACCCTGACGGTGGGCAAGGCTGCAGATGTGACAGTCATTGACCCGGAACAGGAATGGACAGTCGAGGCAGAGAAATTCTATACCAAGGGCAGCCACAGCCCCTTTGTCGGCCGCAGGCTGAAGGGCAAGGCTGTGCTGACCATTGTGGCTGGCCGCATCGTCATGCGTGATGGCCAGGTCGTTGGATAACAGCCCCTAAACAAGCCCGGCAAGTTTGATTTACCGGGCTTTCAGAGTAAATGAGGTGACTTCTTTGGAGCAAAAAGGAAAACTTATCTTAGAGGACGGTATGGTTTTTTCCGGCAAATTGCTGGGGACTGCCAGAGCTACCGGAGAGGTGGTGTTCAACACCAGCATGACGGGCTATCAGGAGAGCCTTACTGACCCTTCTTACTGCCGCCAGCTTCTGACCCTGACCTATCCTTTGGTGGGCAACTACGGTACGGCAGAGCTTTTCATGCAGTCCCGCAGAGCCTTCGTGGGAGGCTTTATCATTGGTGAACTTTGCAGAGATGGCAGCAACTGGCACTATGAGCACTCCCTGGCAGATCTCTTGCAGGAGCAGGAAATTCCCTGCCTTTATGGTGTAGATACCAGGGCTGTCACCCGCCATATCCGCGCTGCAGGTACCATGAAGGGCATCATTGTGCCTGAGGACGCTTCCAAGGAAGAAATTGACCGGCTCTTGGCTGTGCCCATAGAGACCCAGGTAGTAAAGGAAGTTACTACCAAGGAAACCTACGAAATAGCGGCTGAGGGAGAAAATCCTCCCCATGTAGTTGCGTTGGACTTTGGTGTGAAGCAGAATATCCTGCGCTCCATGACCGCCAAAGGCTGCCGCTTGACGGTCATGCCCGCCGGCACCACCGCAGAAGAAGTGCTGGCGCTGAACCCGGATGGCATCTTCCTCTCCAACGGCCCCGGCGACCCTGCTGATGTGGATGATATTGTGGCTGAGGTAAAGAAACTGCTGGGCAAGAAGCCCATCTTCGGCATCTGCCTGGGGCATCAGCTCTTGGCCCGGGCCATGGGGGCTGAGACTTACAAACTGAAATTCGGTCATCGCGGCTCCAATCAGCCGGTGAAGGATCTGCGTACGGGCAAGGTCACTATTTCCTCCCAGAACCACGGCTACGCGGTGAGGGAAGAATCCCTGCGGAATTTGCCTCTGGAGGTCACTCATGTGAATGTGAATGACGGTACAGTGGAGGGCATGCGCCACAAGGAACTGCCAATTTTCTCCGTGCAGTATCACCCGGAGGCTTCGCCTGGCCCTGATGACAATATGTACCTGTTCGACGAATTTATGGATATGATGAGAGGGGAATAAGCTGTGCCAAAGAAGGAAAATCTCAAAAAAGTCATGGTCATTGGCTCAGGCCCTATTATCATCGGCCAGGCAGCGGAGTTTGACTACGCAGGCTCTCAGGCTTGCCGCGCCCTGAAAGAAGAAGGGTTGGAAGTGGTGCTGGTGAACTCCAATCCGGCTACCATCATGACAGATGCCCATATTGCCGACAGGGTTTATATCGAGCCCTTGACCGTGGATTTCCTGGAGGAAATCATCTCCAAGGAAAAGCCGGACGGCCTACTGGCCACCCTGGGCGGCCAAGCTGGTCTAAATCTGGCTGTGCAACTGGCAGAAAAGGGTGTGCTGGATAAATACGGCGTGGAGCTTCTGGGAACTCCTCTTAAGGCAATCGAACAGGCTGAGGATAGGGAGCTTTTCAAGGAAACCATGCAGAAGCTGGGCGAGCCTATCCCGGAAAGCACCATTGTGGAGGATGTGCCCTCTGCCGTGGATTTTGCCAATGGCATCGGCTATCCCGTTATCGTACGCCCTGCCTACACCATGGGCGGCACAGGCGGCGGCATTGCAGAGAACGAAGAGGAGCTCATTGATATTGTCATCAAGGGCCTCAACTATTCCATGATTGGCCAGGTGCTCATTGAGCGCAGTGTGGCTGGCTGGAAGGAAATCGAATACGAAGTCATGCGTGACGGCAATGACAACTGCATCACCGTCTGCAATATGGAAAACTTTGACCCTGTAGGCGTGCACACAGGCGACAGCATCGTGGTGGCACCCTCACAGACCCTTTCTGACCACGAGTATCAGATGCTGCGCTCTGCCAGCCTGCGGATTATCCGCGAACTGGGCATCGAAGGTGGCTGCAATGCTCAGTATGCGCTGGATCCCAACAGCAACCGCTACTATGTCATCGAGGTCAACCCTCGGGTAAGCCGTTCTTCGGCCTTGGCTTCCAAGGCTACGGGCTATCCCATCGCCAAGGTTTCCGCCAAGATTGCCATCGGCTATACCCTGGATGAAATAACCAATGCTGTAACTCAGAAGACCAAAGCCTGCTTCGAACCTGCTCTGGACTACTGCGTGGTGAAATTCCCCCGCTGGCCTTTTGACAAGTTTGTCTATGCGGATAAGACCCTTGGTACCCAGATGAAGGCTACCGGCGAAGTCATGAGCATTGACCGCAGCTTCGAGGGTGCATTGCTGAAGGCTGTTCGTTCTCTGGAAATCGGCGTTCACAGGCTCAGTATGGAAAAAATCGCCACCTGGGATGATGGAAGGGTGAGGAAGAATCTGGCCCGGGTCAATGATGAGCGCATCTTCGTCATTGCCGAAGCTTTGCGCCGCGGCATTGCCACGGTTGAAGAAATCCATGCCATTACCAAGGTGGATAACTGGTTCCTGAACAAGATCAAGAATATCACCGACATTGAAGTGAAACTGGCAGGGGAGCCTCTTACTCCCAGCCTGCTGGCTGCTGCCAAGCAGGTGGGACTGGCTGATCGCTCCATTGCAGAAGTCAGTGGCAAAACTGCGGATGAAATCCGCACCCTGCGCAAGACACAGGGACTGCTGCCCTGCTACAAGATGGTGGATACCTGCGCTGCCGAGTTCGAGGCAGCTACCCCGTACTACTACTCCACCTTCAATGCGGAGCAGGACGAGGTGCAGACTAGCAATGCCCGCAAGGTAATTGTGCTTGGCTCCGGCCCTATCCGCATCGGCCAGGGCGTGGAGTTTGACTACTGTTCGGTACATTCCGTCTGGGCGTTGCGTGAAATGGGCATCGAGGCCATCATCATCAACAACAACCCGGAGACGGTCAGTACGGACTTCGATATTTCCGACCGCCTGTATTTTGAGCCGCTGACCACGGAAGATGTGTTGAATATCATCGACAAGGAACAGCCTGAGGGAGTTATCGTCCAGTTCGGCGGTCAGACCGCCATCAATCTGGCAGCTTCCCTGCAGAAAGCCGGCGTGAAGGTCTTTGGTACCGCCGTAGATGATATCGACAGGGCTGAGGACAGGGAACGTTTTGACGAAGTCCTCACCCAGGTGGGCATTCCCCGCCCCCAGGGCATCAGCGTCACCAATTTGGAAGATGCGGTGAATGGCGCAGCAAATATCGGTTATCCTGTTATGGTGCGTCCTTCCTATGTGCTGGGGGGCAGGGCCATGGAGATTGTCTACAATGAGGCAGAGCTTAGGGACTATATGAGCCGCGCTGTAAAGGTAACCCCGGATCACCCGGTGCTGGTAGACCGCTATATGCAGGGCACCGAAGTGGAGGTTGACGGCATCTCCGATGGAGTAGATGTAATGATACCCGGCATCATGGAGCACATTGAAAGGGCAGGGGTACATTCCGGCGACAGCATCGCAGTCTATCCGCCCCGCACCTTGTCTTCCAAGGTTATCTATACCATCATCGACTATACCAAGCGGCTGGGCACCGCCCTGCATGTGAAGGGCCTGCTGAACATCCAGTTTGTGGTGGTGGACAGTGAGGTCTATATCATCGAAGTGAATCCCCGTTCCTCCAGAACGGTACCCTTCCTTTCCAAGGTCACGGATATCAAGATGGTAAACCTGGCTACCCGCATTGCCATGGGGGAGACCCTCAAGGGCATGGGCTATAAGTCCGGTCTGGCAGATCCCAAGCCCTATGTGGCGGTGAAAGCTCCTGTCTTCTCCTTTGCCAAGATGACGGATGTTGATATCTCTCTGGGACCTGAGATGAAGTCCACCGGTGAGGTCATGGGCATCGACTACCATTATGCCCGTGCCCTGTATAAGGCCATGGTAGGCTCCGGTCTCAATGTGCCTGTCAAGGGCTGTGTGCTCTTTACGGTGGCGGACAAGGACAAAGACGAAATGAAACAGCTGGCCAAGGCTTTCGCAGATCTGGATTTCCGCCTGGTAGCTACGGAAGGCACTGCCAAGGCCATCAAGAGCATGGGCATTGATGTTGATGTGGTAGGCAAGGTTCACGAGCGCAGCACGGATATTATCCAGATGATCAAACAGGGCCAGATTAACATGGTCATCAACACTCTGACCCAGGGCAAGCACTCGGCCAAGGACGGCTTCCGCATCCGCAGAGCTACCGTGGAGCATGGCATTGCCTGCCTGACTTCTCTGGATACTGCCTGGGAAGTATTGCGGGTGCTCTCCTTCATGCGTGAGCGCCGCCTGGTGTACTCCCTGGCTGTGCAGGATTATGTAGGGGGTGGCGATGACCTTGCATGATAGACCACAAAACCTGACAGAAATAGTAGCGGGCAATACAGGGTTGCCTGCCAAAGTAGATGTGGTGGCACAGGTATTGTCTCAAACACGGTTAAGTGAATATGTATGCAAACTGGTATTGCAAGCTCCCAGCATAGCCCTGCGCTCCCATCCCGGTCAATTTGTGCAAGTAGGATTGCAGCAGGGGGGGACATTGCTTCGCCGTCCGTTGGGGTTGGCAGAGGTTGACACTATACAGGGGAATATCAGCCTCATTTATCGGATAGTAGGCAAGGGGACTGATGCCTTGTCGATTTTGCGGGATGGAGCTGTGGTGAAGGTATTGGGCCCGTTGGGTCATGGCTTCAGCAAAGAGACAAAAAAACCTCTGCTGGTAGGAGGTGGTATGGGCTTGTCTCCTTTGCTGTACTGTGCCCAGTGGATGTCAGCACATAACATCAAGGTTGATGTGCTGATGGGGGGGCGCACTGCAGAGGAGCTTTTCTGGCAGAGGCTTTTTGCAACTTGCACCGATAACATATATCTGACCACAGATGATGGCAGCTTGGGCCTTAAAGGGTTTGTAACAGATCTGTTGCCGCAGATCCTTACCAAAAGCGATTATGACAAGGTGATGGTCTGCGGGCCTGAGATTATGATGAAAAATGTCTACAAGGTGTGCAGGGAAAAAATCGTGTCCTGTGAAGTATCTTTGGAGCGCCGCATGGGATGCGGCCTGGGGGCCTGCCTTTCCTGCTCCATAGATACCTTGTCCGGCAGGCGGAAGGTATGCAAGGATGGCCCGGTTTTTCCTGCTGAGGAGGTGTTTTTTTGAAGAAGTTGGAACGCCTTCACACAAATCTTCTGGGCATAGAAATGAATGCACCGGTGCTCACTGCTTCCGGCACCTTTGGTTTTGGTGAGGAATTTGCTGATTTCGTGGACCTGTCTCTTTTGGGCGGAGTTATGGTGAAGGGCACTACCTTGAAGCCACGCCGTGGCAATGAAGGCGTGCGCATCACGGAAACGGCGGGAGGTGCAGGCATGCTGAACTGCATCGGCCTGGAGAATCCCGGTGTGGATATCTTCCTGAGCGAAACCCTGCCCCGCATCGAAAAATATGGCATGAATGTCATTGTGAATATCTCCGGCAGCACCGTGGAGGAATATGGCGTATTAGCCCAAAAGCTGGATGTGCCAGGCGTGGCGGCCCTTGAACTGAATGTTTCCTGTCCCAATGTAAAAGATGGGGGCATTGTCTTTGGCACCGACCCTGCTGCGGCAGCAGCCGTGGTGAAGGAGGCTAAGGGACATATCTCAAAGCCTGTCATTATCAAACTTTCCCCTAATGTTACGGATATTGTGCAGATAGCTAAAGCTGTGGAGGTAGCAGGAGCAGATGCCATTTCCCTCATCAATACCCTCATGGGCATGGAAATAGACATTGAACGCCGCAGGCCTGTGCTGGGCAATATCACAGGAGGCCTATCCGGCCCATGCGTGAAGCCGGTGGCTCTGCGCATGGTTTATCAGGTATCAAGAGCAGTAAATGTGCCTATTATCGGCATGGGAGGCATTTCCTCCTGGCAGGACGCTGTGCAGTTCTTCCTGGCAGGGGCAGATGCCATAGCTGTGGGCACGGCAAACTTTGCCGACCCGGCAGTGACCATGAAAATCTGCGAGGGACTGGATAAATATCTGGAAAGCCACGGACTGAAGAATATTGCAGAACTGGTAGATGGGCTTGAAGAATGACGACAAAGGAGCTTTGAAGATGGCAGATGAGCGCTTGATAGCAGCCCTTGACTTTCACGACATGGACAAAGTCAGGGTTTTGGTAAATAAGCTTGGGGATAGCGTAAGCTCCTATAAAGTAGGCATGGAGCTTTACTACAGCGTGGGCAGGGAGTCTGTGACCTGGCTGAAGGAAAAAGGGAAGAAAGTCTTTCTTGACCTGAAGCTGCACGACATTCCCAACACCGTCGGCAGCGGCCTGTGCTCATTGATGGATTTGGGCGCTGATATGCTAAATGTCCATGCCGAGGGCGGCTACACCATGATGAAAACTGCCGCCGATAGGCTTCATAAGGCAGCGGAAGATGCCAATGTACCATGCCCGAAACTCGTTGCCGTGACGGTGCTCACTAGCATCAGCGAAGACGAATGGGCAGAACTGGGCTTTTCTGAAAAGGTGCAGATAAAGGACATAGTTGTGCATCTGGCCAGATTAGCACAAAAGGCAGGCCTTGACGGTGTGGTGGCCTCTCCGCAGGAAGCGGCTATGATAAGAGAAGCCTGTGGCAATGATTTTCTCATTGTTACACCTGGGGTGCGTCCGGCAGGCAGCAGCCTTGACGATCAGAGCCGTATTGCTACACCTGCCTCAGCCCTGAGAGCAGGTGCTACACATTTGGTAATAGGGCGTCCTATCAGGGCAGCAGAAAATCCCGTCAAAGCAGCTCAGGATATTATTAAAGAAATGGAGCAGGTAAAATAAATGACTGAAGTAGAAGTAAAAGAACTCTTGATAAAGACCGGTGCCATCATGGATGGCCATTTCCTGCTGACCTCAGGTCTGCACAGCCCTCACTATGTGGAAAAGTTCAATGTGTTGCAGCAGCCTAAGTACACTCAGCAGCTTTGCGAAGCTATGGCAGAAAAATTCAAAAGTGCCAATATAGAGACCGTGGTTGGCCCTGTGACCGGCGGTATCCTGCTGGCCCATGAGACAGGCAAGGCCCTGGGCACACGCGCCATCTTCACCGAGCGGGTGGATGGCAAAATGACCTTCCGCAGAGGCTTCTCCCTGCATGAGGGTGAGAGGGTGCTGATTGTGGAGGATATTGTCACCACTGGCGGCTCCATCAAGGAAGTCATCGAGGTAGTCAAGGCTCACGGTGGCGTGCCCGTAGCTGTTAGCATGCTGGTTGACCGCAGCGGTGGCAAGGCCGATTTCGGTGAAGTTCCCTGCACTGCACTTCTGCATATGGATGTGGAAACCTATCAGCCTGAGGAATGTCCTCTTTGCAAGCAGGGAATTGAAATGACCAAGAGAGGCAGTACGGGAAAGAAATAAGGAATTTCTCCAAGCTTCAAGCCCTTTTTATGGCTTGAAGCTTTTTGCAGTTCCTGCCTTGGTGGAAAATAAAGCAAATTTGCGTTATAATATGATAAGTTGCTTATATCCGTTAAACAGATAGCCGCCAACTGAGAGGAAGAATCTAATGCAGAAATCTACTTATACTAAACGCATTATCCCCTGTCTGGATGTAAAGGATGGCAGGGTGGTCAAAGGCACTAATTTCGTTGGTCTGCGGGATGCTGGCGACCCGGTGGAATTGGCGGCCAAATACGACGAGGAAGGTGCTGACGAGCTGACCTTCCTTGATATCACTGCTTCCAGCGACAAGCGAGATACCATTGTAAATGTGGCAAGGGATTGCGCTTCTAAGGTCTTTATTCCTTTTACCGTCGGCGGCGGCATACGCACCACAGATGATATGCGGGCATTATTGAAGGCCGGTGCAGACAAGATATCCGTCAACACAGCGGCCATAAAAAGGCCGGAGCTTATCCGGGAAGGGGCGGAAAAGTTTGGAAGGCAGTGCATAGTTTTGGCAGTTGATGCCAGGCGGAGCAGCGAAAACAGTTGGGAAGTCTACATCAACGGTGGCAGAACCCCTACGGGACTTGACTGCCTCGAATGGATTAAAAAAGCCGTGGCTTTGGGGGCGGGAGAAATACTGCTCACCAGCATGGATGCCGACGGCACCAAGGAAGGTTACGATATACCCTTGACCCGAGCCGTTTCTGAGGCAGTGTCCGTGCCGGTGATAGCCTCAGGCGGGGCAGGGGAACTGGTTCATTTCTATGAGGTGCTCACGGAAGGCAAGGCAGATGCCGTACTGGCCGCTTCAGTTTTCCATTATGGACAATTTACCATCAAGCAGGTGAAGGAATACCTGCGTTCAAGAGGAGTGGAGGTAAGATTATGATTGACGCAGCAAACATTGATATTTCAATGGTCAAGTTTGATGAAAAAGGCTTAGTGCCTGCAGTTGTGCAGGAAGAAAATGGTCAGGTGCTCATGTTGGCCTACATGAATGAGGAGTCGCTGAAAAAGACACTTGAGACAGGCTATGCCCATTATTTCAGCCGTAGCCGTCAGGCGCTATGGAAAAAGGGAGAAACCTCCGGCAATGTACAGAAGGTGAAGGAAATATCCTACGACTGTGACGGCGACACCTTGCTTCTCCGGATACACCAAACGGGTGTGGCCTGCCATACCGGAAGCTATTCCTGTTTCAGCGGCAGAAAATTAATGGGGACTGAAGAAAAAGGCATTGCAGTATTACCTCAGGAACCACAAGTTGCTTTAGCCAAGGTGCTTAACGACCTTTACGAAGTGATTCAGGATCGTCGCCTGAATCCTGTGGAAGGCTCATATACTAATTACCTGTTTGAAAAAGGACAGGACAAGATACTCAAAAAGGTCGGCGAAGAGGCCGTAGAAACGGTAATTGCCTCTAAGAACCAAGAAAAGAAAGAAATTGTTTATGAAATGGGAGATCTTTGGTACCACTGTCTGGTGCTTTTGGCCTATCATAATATTACTCCGGAAGAACTTTTCAACGAATTAATGAAGCGCCGCAAGGGCGGAAGCTACCATAAATTCACTGGCAAGACCGGTGTAAGGCCGGATATGTGACAACTTAAGCAAAAAGCCGTCAGCCATCCACTAGAAAGGGGGCTGACGGCTTTTTGTTGTTTAAAATCCGTGTCTTACTGTTCACCATCGCTTCGCAATGCAAGCCCAGAAGTAACGCGGTTATTGAGTTGCTGATTTACATGGGCATAACGAGCCGTTATTTTCGGATCGCGGTGGCGGAGTGTATCCTGAACTACGCGCAGGTCTTTGGTTTGTTGGTAAAGATTTGTGCCACAGCTATGACGGAAGATATGGCATGTTTGACCAGGTTGCTTAAGACCTGTTATTTTTAAGGCTTTGTTCATGATGTAGCGCAGTCCATTGCGGGAAATACGTCCTAGATCGTTGTTGTTTGAGTCTGACAGGATAAGAGGCGTGAGAGAACCCTCTTTTTTTATAGGTTTGTCAGAGGGAATTGCATCTAGGTAGGCTTTCAATATATCAAAAGTTTCAGAGCAGGGATAGATGGGATCAAGACGCCCTGCAGCACCCTTGCCCCGAATCATGATGATTTTGATGTCCCAACGGATGTCTTCCCGGCAAAGCCTGTGAACTTCGATGTTACGCAAGCCTTCAACGCCCATAAGGTACAAAATAAGTATGTTTCGATTGCGTATAAAGGGATCGGGCTCCTGGTCAAAGAATTCACAGATTTCTCGCATCTGATCCTGACTGTAGAAATTTAATAGATTATGAGAAGTTGTGCTGGCAACGCTTACATCTTGACAGGGATTGGCATTGATAAGTCCAAGCTGCTGAGCGGCAGAAAAGAAAGAACGAATGGCCATAAAGGCCGTATGATTGGTACCTGGCTGATAATTTTCACTTAGCAGGTATTCACGAAACAGGCGCATCTGATAATCCGATACTGATAATGGATGCATATTGCAATCCAAGCACCAGGCAATGAAGTGGTCTATCCAGGAACAATATGTTGTAAGTGTGTTGCTGCTGGGATTGCCGTTAGCAATATATCGTGGTAAGAATTCATAGTAATGAGCGGCAAAGTAATCTGGGTCGATAGTTTGACTGGTTGCAATATGGGCCAGCGAACCATGATTTGCTGCAGGAACAACAGAAAAATCTTCCTCGGAAATGTGGTTGATATTATCATCCATTTTTTTCATGAAAAATCCTCGCTGAAAATATTATTAATGTCTTGTCTCGGCGCTCTACTGTGTTGTACAGGAATACAACACAGTAAGATTTGGAGGAAAAAGCAGGTCATGGGACTGACCTGCTGTCTTTTCAATTATCTGCTTAATTTATTTTAATATCTTTTGTTCGCCATTGCAAGATTTTTATCAGCCCTGCAAATCTTCGATAGCTTGAGCTGCCCCCATGATGCCGATGACGGCATGTTCAAAGGTCAGGCCACCTTGAAGGTAAACATTATATGGTGCTCTTAAAGGACCATCGGCGCTGAATTCTATGGAAGCGCCCTGCACGAAGGTTCCTGCTGCCATGATAACTTGATCGGCATATCCTGGCATATCCCAGGGCTCTGGCGTGGCAAAGGAATCTACCGGCGAATACTTCTGAATGCCTCCGCAGAAAGCTATCAGCTTCTCGGCTGAGCCCAGCTCGATGGCTTGAATGATATCACCCCGTACATCCTCTGGCAAAGGCAAAGTCTTGTAGCCCAGCTTCGCAAACATACCGGCAGCAAAGATAGCTCCCTTGATGGCCTGGGACACCACATGCGGTGCCAGGAACAATCCTTGGAACAGCAAGCGGTTGTTTGAGAGGCTCGCCCCCAGTTCATCGCCCATGCCAGGTGCCGTCAAGCGGTAGGAAGCCAACTCCACCAGCTTGTCCTTGCCTGCAATATAGCCACCCGTAGGCGCTATGCCGCCGCCAGGATTCTTGATCAGGGAACCTGCCATGATATCGGCCCCTACCTGTGTTGGCTCCAGTACATCCACGAACTCACCGTAACAGTTATCCACAAAGCAGATACAGTCGGGATTTATACGGTGCACCTCTGCCGTAATCTCCTTGATATCTTCAATAGAAAGCGGATTCCTCATGCTGTAGCCACGGGAACGCTGAATAAGAGCCAACTTGGTATCTTTGCTTACAATGTGGTTGATGTTATCAACCACAACTTTACCCTCTTCCATGGGCAGTTCCTTGTACTTGATGCCAAATTCCTTCAAGGAGCCTGGAGAGGGGTTGTCGTAGCCAATAACCGTCTGCATGGTATCATAGGGCTTGCCCGTCAAGGATATCAGCTCATCACCGGGTCGCAGGATGCCAAAGAGTACCGTGGCCAGAGCATGAGTACCGGAGACAAACTGAGTACGCACCAGAGCGCGCTCAGCACCAAAAATTCTGGCATACAGTTCCTCCAGCTTGCCCCTGCCTATATCATCATAGGCATAGCCGGATGTGGTATTGAAATGGCTGTCAGATACTTTGCACTCTCGCATAGCATCCAAAACTTTCAAGGTATTGGCCTCTGCTATCGCCTCCACTTTTTTGAACAGTGGCTTAGATTCCTGTAAAACCTCATTCTTTAAGGACAGCAACTTCTCGGAAAATACCAAACGAAAAACTTCCTTTCTTGTTTTAATTGCGACTTACTATATTGGAAATATGCTTCAAGGTGATGGATAAAGTTCCATCATCATTGTTGTTAAACTCCACATATTCGATATTATCCATGTAGTCAGTAGGGATAGTCAACTCTATACCTGTATCAGTTTTCAATTTATGTTTGCACATTTTTTTCAAAGTGCTTTCTTGATTCATTTTAACAGGTTTTTCAAAGCCTTCTTCCTGAATGGTTGCTTCAAAATCAGCTTGCATGGAAGGATTGTCCTTGAAAACTTCCTTGCCTATGGCTGTCATGTCAAGCTCATCGACACTTTGCATAGTTTCAGCCACACAATTCTTGGCTGCAGCTGATAAAGCAGCTGCATTCTGTCCATATGCTTCGGCCACTTTTTTGACTGTTTTATCCAGGCTCTTGATAGCTTCTTTTGGCGAAGGCGTCAACGAACATTCCAGCAATATCTCTGGGAAAACAAAGATGCGATTTCCATCAATGGTATAGCGTTTGGCACTAACAGAAATCTCTTGATTTTCTACATCAATAAAGGCAAATTCATCCATTTTTTGAGTGAGGTTAGGCATAATGGCATAGTGGTTTATTATCTCATTTTTTACGCCATTTTCTGTTTGATTGACTTGATGGATATAGCCGATATGGCTGTTGCACTTGAAGATAACTATCTGGCGTCGATCATCGATGCGCACATCCGCCATAATCAGATCAGCTGAAGCCATCTCTTCCGCGTGGCAGAAAGCTTCTTCGAAGGTATGTCCCACTTCTTTACTGAAGGAAATGAAGTCCGATTTCCCAGAAACATACGCGTTGAGCTTTTCCCTAAATGAGCTGTCTTCATAGAAAGTCCCAGGCTTTGCTTCCTGGCTCCCCCAGGATTTTTCTATATGCTTCAGCAGGAATGTTTCAATGCTGTCTTTGATGGATAATTCTTCATCAGAATACACTGTCATGCCAGAGCTTAAATCCATGATATGCAGTACAGCTTTATCTATGATAATCATGTTTTTACTTCTCCTTTGATGCAGTTTCTTTCATAGCTATTTGTCTGATTTCCTGCAAGCGCGGAACCATGTATATGCGTAGTTTTTCTTCCAATTCACCTAATGAAGTAGAGTCGAAATCATAATTAACATCGGGGATAGACCAAATGCGTGCTTCTCCAAAAAATTCGTCACGGTAAATATTGTAATAAATGGAAAAATCACTCTCTATGCCGAAATCGGCATAATTGATTATTACATAGGAGCCATTATTGATTTTCTCTGGGGTGCCGGGACTGATGAAAAGCTCGAATCCTTCACAGTTTTGGGGTAGATTATAGCTCCTTCCCCATTCTATTATTCCACTGTTAATAACTATACTGCTTAGACTTGCAGGATTGTATTTTTCCATATTGCTCAGCAAATCATCAAAATTTTTTTTGAGCAATTGTTCAAAATCGGACAACTTAGCTGTGATAAATTCTATGCAACAAAATTCAATCAGACCAATGTATACACGCACTTTATATTCATGAGTTTCTTCGTGATAGTATACAACCGCCTTTTTATGAATGTCTGGATGAACATAGCTGTAAATATCATACGTGCTCTCTATGATTTTAGTTTCACGAATGAGGTGAAAACTATGACATGTATCAGGTAGTTCCTGTAAATATTTCCAATCCTTTATCTCGGATTCTACTTTGGCTTTTGTTTCTTCCTGCAAGCTTTTTCACCTCATTTACATGGAAGATGAATTTTATTTTTTAGGAATTCCTAATTCCATTAAATCTTGTTCAAGTTCTGTTTTGCTTTGCTTGCACTGTATAAACATTGCATCGCCAAATGAAAAGAATCTATACTGTTCTTTAACTGCAGTTTTGTACGCATCAAGAATAAACTTTCTTCCGGCAAAAGCACTGATTAACATGATAAGAGTGGACTTTGGCAGATGGAAATTTGTTATGATGGCATCTACAATCTTGAAATCATAGCCAGGATAAATAAAAATCTGAGTCCAACCACTTTTTCCGCTAATTTCATTTTGAGCTATAGCAGCAGATTCTAAAGTGCGTATAGAAGTTGTGCCTACGGCGATAACACGATGACCTGATTCCTTGGTATGCTTAATTAGCTCTGCAGTTTCTTCGGAAATTGAATAGTACTCTTTGTGCATTTCGTGCTCTTCAATCTTTTCTGTGCTGACGGGACGGAAGGTGCCTAATCCGACATGAAGGGTTACAAATCCAAGATTTATCCCCATATCCTTGAGTTCCTGCATCTGTTCTTTGGTGAAATGCAAGCCTGCAGTAGGCGCAGCAGCGGAACCTTCTTCCCGATTGTAAACAGTCTGGTAACGCTCCTTATCCTCCAGTTTCTCATGTATGTACGGAGGCAGAGGCGTTTCACCTAATCTGTCCAGAATCTCTTCAAAAATACCATCAAATTTGAATTCCACAATACGGCCGCCAAAGTCCGTATGTTCAGTGACCAAACAGAAAAGTTCATCACTGAACACTATCTCATTGCCAGGTCTGGCTTTTTTTCCTGGTTTTACTAATGTTTCCCAATGCGTGGTATCCAGACGGCGCAACAGGAAAACCTCCACCTTGCCACCAGTTTGGGCGCGATGACCTATCAGGCGGGCAGGAAGCACCCTGGTATCATTGAAGATTAGGGTATCTCCAGGTACCAGGAATTCCTTTAGGTCATAAAAGTGTTTGTGTTGTATCGACTTGTCCTGCGGGTTCAGCACCATCAGTCGTGAAGCATTGCGTGGCTCTATAGGTGTCTGGGCAATGCGCTCTTCTGGCAGGTTGTAGTCAAAATCCGATAATAACATGCTTAAAATCCTTCTTTTCCGTTAATCAGTTCAATAAAGTTTTTTCAGTTCAGTATGTTGATAGTAATGACCTAGTATCTCGTTGTATTTTTTTCCGTTCTCTGCCCACTTTTTTGCTCCCCATTGAGAAAGCCCCAGACCGTGTCCCCAGCCGTAGCCTTCTACAGTGAGTTGCTTATGGCTAAGGTGCATATCAAACAAGGTACTGCGCAAGCTAAAGAGACTACGCAGGTCATTGCCACTTATTGTTACTTTGCCACGGCTTCCCACAAAAACTGCCTGCTTTACTCTGCCGGAGTGACTGCGGTCTTTGCCAGAACTACCAATCTTCAGAGAAGATAGTTCTACTTTTTTTAAATCACCAATATCCTTGTGGCTTTTTTTCCCCACCAGAGAGGCTGCCCGCTCGGCGGTAAGGACAGTTTTCCAAGGTTTCGTATAGAGTTCTTTTTCTTTGACTGCTCTGAGATAAGGCATTTTTGCTCCCCAGACATCTTCGCTGTTTTCTGTCATGCCACCGGAATCTGTGTGGAAAAAGGCATCTATAAGCTTGCCTTGATAAGTAAGCACTTCTCCGGCTGTAGTTTCCAAGGCTTTGCTTGCGGCCGGTTTTTCTGACCTTTTTCCTAGATATTGTTGGCAGTGGGTATTAGTACACAGGTCAAAGCCGTCACCTTCATGCCTTTTTCGATGCTGCAGGGCATAAGTACGAGCTGCTACTGCCTGTGCTTTCAGTGCTTCTACCGGCCAGTCAGTGGGCATTTCCTCAGGCAATACCCCTTTCAGATAGTCTTCTGTATCTACTAGGTTTATCAAGGAAAGTTTGCCATGCTTGATTATGATTTTGGCAGATCCACGATAATCATTTTGTCTGGCTGTGAAGTAATAGTCACGAACCTTGGCGGATTCTGCCTTGATAACCAATCCCTTTCCTTCTGCCTTCAAATTTTTGCCGTTGGCCAAGAAATGGCTGCCATTGTGGGTTATGGAAAGCTGGCTGCCAGCTGCCAACTCCATAATAGATTTTTCCTCTCCCTCAAAAAAAATTTTACTCTTGCAGGGAAGTTTGAGGGTTATTGTCTCCTGTCCTGACCAGAGCCCTATAGCTAGTTGTGGCTGCCAGGCTGCTTCAGCAATAGATGGTATGGTCAGGCTAGAAAACAGGCAATACAGTGCAAGGAAAGACTTTTTCATAGGGTGACTCCTTTCCCTAAAGCAACAGCTTCCAACCTGGCACGCTTTTTAGCCTTGTTTTCTTTTCTCCGTGCCTTGCGGATAGCTTTTGAATATCTATCTTCTTCGGAAAAAATGCAACCGCAGTATGGCTGGCGGTAGAGCTCCAGCTCCCTGCTGATATCTATGCCCTCCTGCCAGCCGGGACGGAAATTCTCATAGTAAAACTTCACCCCGTAGATTTCCGCGAAATGCTCTGCCGTACGGCGCATGAGGTCATGTTGCTGGTAAATGCTGTAAAAAAGGGTAGAGGTAAAGGCCTCAAAGCCATGGGCGGCAGCAAATTTCGCTGCCTGCTCCAGCCGCCAGGTGTAGCACATCGTGCAGCGTCCATTGGGTTCTGTCTCCGCTATGAGGGCCCTCTTCAAAAAGTCCCGCAGGCGGTATTCCTCGTCAGTGTGGATTTCCATTTTCACCTTTGCTGCAAATTCCTTGGCAGTTTGCAGCCGCCTTTCCCATTCCTTGTAAGGATGGATATTGGGATTGAAGAAATAGCCCACCGGCTCTATGCCATCCTCCCTCAGCTTTTTGACAGGATAGCAGGAACAGGGACCGCAGCACATATGCAACAGCAATTTCATAGTCTCACCTCAGTCAGCCGGATAGGGTATCCCCAGATGCTCATAGCCGGCCCTGGTCACCACCCGGCCTCGGGGAGTGCGATTGATAAAGCCCAGCTGTATGAGAAAGGGTTCGTAAACATCCTCGATGGTATCTGTAGCTTCGCTGATGGCTGCAGCCAGGGTATCCAGGCCCACAGGGCCGCCGCCGAATTTGCAGATCATGGTGCTTAGCATGCGCCTGTCCGTGTGATCAAGCCCTGCTTTGTCTACTTCCAGCATGCGCAGGGCCTTATCGGCCAGTTCGTCAGTGATGATGCCCTCCCCTTCAATCTGGGCTACATCCCGCACCCGCTTCAACAGGCGGTTGGCAATACGGGGAGTCCCCCTGGAGCGGCGGGCGATTTCCAGCGCCCCCTGGTCCTCAATGGGGATTTCCAGAATTTCTGCCGCCCGCTTCACGATATGCACCAGGGCTTCCGGCGTGTAGTACTCAAGCCTTGAAATAACCCCGAACCGGTCACGGAGAGGCGGCGCCAGGGCGCCTGCCTTGGTGGTGGCGCCTATCAGGGTAAAGGGAGCAATGTCCAGGCGTATGGAGCGGGCACTGGGTCCCTTGCCGATGATGATATCCAGGGCGTAGTCCTCCATGGCGGAGTACAGAACTTCTTCTACGCTGCGGGAAAGGCGGTGTATCTCATCTATGAAAAGCACGTCCCTCTCCTGCAGGTTGGTCAGAAGTGCTGCCAAATCCCCCTGCTTTTCGATGGCAGGGCCGGAGGTCTGGCGAAAATTCACCCCCAGCTCATTGGCGATGATACCAGCCAGAGTGGTCTTTCCCAGCCCCGGCGGGCCGTAAAGCAGCACATGATCCAGAGCATCCCCGCGGTTCAGGGCCGCTCTGATGAAAATATCCAGATTGTTCTTGGCCTTGTCCTGTCCTATGTATTCGCTGAGCTTGCGGGGGCGCAGACTGTACTGCCAGTCGTCCATCTGCTGCTCCCCCATGGACACGATGCGGCTGTCCTCCAAACTCATGTCATTGAAACTTTCCAAAGTGACCTCCCTCCTCAGGGCGTGTTGATTAATTCAACAAGTCCTAGGCTTTGCTCAAAAGCTTCAGAGCCAGCTTGATGATTTCTGCCGTATCCTTGCCTTTTGCGGCTTTTTTCAAGGCCGGTGCTATCTCAGCCTGGGTGTAGCCCAGGGAAATCAGCGCCGCCTGTGCCTCGGCAATCTTGTCATCTGCCACCTCGTCTTCGCTGACAAGCACCAGTTCTTCCTCAGCCTCCCCCATGAAGGAAACCTTATCCTTCAGTTCCAGCACCAAACGCTCAGCTGATTTCTTGCCGATGCCCGGCAGTTTGGTGAGGATGGTGGTCTGCTTGTTATGGATAGCCCTACAGAGGCCGTCCAGGGTGATATGGGAAAGAATTCCCAGAGCCACCTTGGGGCCAATGCCGGAGACGGAAATAAGCAGCAGGAAGGTGTCGTACTCCCTCTGGGTTGCAAAGCCGTAAAGCTGCAGGGCATCTTCGCGGACGCTCAGATAGGTGAAAAGCTGCGCTTCCTCATTCAGCCTGAGCTCTCTGCGGGTGGTTTCGGAAATAAACAGGCGGTACCCCACCCCCTGCACCTCTAGGAAGGCATAGTCCGCCATCAGATATGTAACCTTGCCTCGTAAATAGCCAATCATAGTCCAATTCCTTTGCTAAGGAGCTGTTCATAAATAAATTTTAGATTTGACTTGTCTAAATATCCATATGCGTCGTTGTACCCTAAAGGGCAAACTTCGTCAGTCGGCATAGTCTATGGAGATTTATCCTGCGTCCTATCCTAAAATTTATTTATTGCCAGTTCTTAAAATCAGCCCAGCTTGTTGCGCCAGGCAATGCTGTTCATGCAGTGGGTAGTGCAGATGGCGATAGCCAGAGCATCTGCCGTGTCATCAGGATGAGGCGGTTCCTTCAGGCTCAAGATTTTGGTGACCATGTAGATGACCTGTTCCTTGGTGGCCTTGCCATAGCCCGTGACGGACTGCTTCACCTGCAGGGGGGTGCGCTCCACCAGCTGCAAGCCGTTCTTGGCTGCAGCCAGCAGCACGATGCCCCTGGCCTGGCCCACGGGAATAGCCGTGGTGATATTGCGGTTGAAGAAAAGCTGCTCCACCCCCATCACATCAGGCCGATTCTCCTTGATGAGCGCATCCAGTTCATCATAGAGCTTCATGAGCCTTTCCTCCACGGGCATCTTAGGGCTGGTGGTGATGGCCCCGTATTGACGGGGCACCAGGCGGCTACCTACCTGCTCCACAAAGCCGTAGCCACAGATGGCAGTACCTGGGTCTATTCCTAATGCAAGCATAAAATCTCCGTATATACGCAAGATAGGCGGCCAAACCGGCCGCCCCTCTCAAATATTAACCAGACAATCAATCTTCGTCAATCTCGTGATTGCTGTAGACATTCTGGATATCATCATTGTCTTCCAGTGCATCAATCAAGGTCTGCATCTTCTCTGCATCCTTGCCCTCCAGATGAACCGTGTTGTCAGGCACCATGGTGACTTCTGCAGAAGCCGTTTCAATGCCCTTCTCTCCCAGAGCTGCCTCGATGGCATCAAAGGCCTCAGGCTCAGCCGTGATCTCGAAGATCTCGTCCTCCACCTTCATGTCATCAGCGCCGGCCTCGAGGACAATCTCCATCAGGGCATCCTCATCATCGAAGGTTTCTTTCTCCACGAGGAAGACGGCCTTCTTCTTGAACATCCAGGCCACGCAACCATCCTGGCCCAGATTGCCGCCATACTTGGAAAACAGATGACGCACATCTGCAGCCGTACGGTTGCGGTTATCCGTGAGGATATCCAGCATGACAGCCGTACCGCCAGGGCCATAGCCCTCATACATCAGTTCCTCATAATTGCTGCCTTCGGTAGCGCCCAACCCCTTCTGGATAGCACGATTGATGTTGTCCTTGGGAATATTGTTGGCTTTTGCCTTGGAAAGAGCCAACTTCAGACGCATGTTGCCAGTAGGATCTCCGCCGCCCATGCGCACAGCTATAGTGATTTCACGGCCAATCTTTGTCGTAATCTTGCCGCGGATAGCGTCATTAGCGCCCTTCTTCCGCTTGATGTTGGCCCATTTAGAATGTCCTGACATAAAAGAACACCGCTCCTTTTTTATTACTAAACCTACACTAGTTTATCATTTCCACGCCTTGCCGTCAATGTATGGACAGGCTTTTCTCTCAAGACCGAATACGAGCAGAGGCTTTGCCCATGAATTTTTCTTCATTCACTGCAAAGCGCTCGTGCTTGCCCTCGCCTATAATACCCGCTTCGTCATAGGCTGCCACCCTGTAGGTAATCTTGGGTCCATCCACGGACTCAACTACAGCCTCAGCCCTGATGCGCCCTCGCAAAGGTGTAGGAGCTTTATGCAGTATATTGAGGGAACCTCCTACAGAGGTATACCCCTGGGGCAACAGGCTGGTGGCCAGTTCTGCCGCTGCCCTCTCCATTAGGCAACACATAGCAGGCGTAGCATAGACCGGCAAGCTGCCACTGCCCATGACCTTGGCCGTCTTATCTTCTGTCACCCTATCCGTCACTTCATGCTTCATGCCTGGCTTAATCTCTTTTATCTCCATATTATAGATCCCTCGCTTTATTGAAAATCTCCATCACTTGCACCTATACGACATAGTATACGCCCAGGAAAATGACTTGACAATTTTTTTCTGTATAGTAAAATGCATACATGCTGTTTGTTTAGGTGTCAAGACAGCAGAACAGTCATTATACATCTATATCACAGAAAGAGGTCTTAGTACATGATTCTTGAACGCTTGGAAAAGCTCCCGGTGGGTTCTTTCCAGTACAAACTGTTAGTTGTGACCGGCCTGGGCTGGCTATTTGATTCCATGGACACGGGGCTCATAGCCTTTGTGCTGCCGGTGCTGGCGAAAGACTGGAGCCTGACTCCTGCCCAGATGGGCTGGATTGGCTCCATTGGTCTGATTGGCATGGCGCTCGGCGCAGTGCTGGCTGGGACGCTGGCTGACCGCATAGGACGCAAGAAGGTCTTTTCTATCACGGTGCTGCTCTACAGCCTGTCTACGGGCATGTGCGCCCTGTCCTGGAGTTACGAATCCCTGCTGTTTTTCCGCTTTTTAGTTGGTTTCGGTCTGGGCGGAGAGCTGCCAGTGGCAGCCACCCTGATGAGCGAGTATGCTCCCTCCCACCTGCGGGGGCGCTTCATTGTACTATTGGAAAGCTTCTGGGCTTTGGGCTGGCTGGTAGCGGCTTGCATCGCCTACCTGCTCATCCCTATGTTTGGCTGGAAGATTGCCTTCGTTATCGGCACCATGCCTGCCCTCTATGTGTTCCTGATTCGTTTGCACATGCCTGAATCCGTGCGATACCTCCTTTCCCATAACAAGGTAGACGAAGCCAAAGAAATAATTCTCCACCTTGAGAAGAAGTTGGCGGTAGTGAGCCAACCTTTCAATGGAGAACTTAATCCCATAGAAAAGGGACAAGTCAAGGAAGAAACTCCTCATTTCATCAAGCTATGGAACCGCCAGTTCCGCATGAGAACTTTAATGCTCTGGCTGGCATGGTTCGGCATTGTCTTCAGTTACTATGGCATCTTCATGTGGCTGCCCTCCATCGTCTTTGCCCAGGGCTTTGCAGTGGTCAAGACCTTCGAGTATGTGCTCATCATGACTCTGGCTCAGTTGCCTGGATACTTTGCCGCCGCTTATTTGGTGGATGTCATCGGCCGCAAGTATACCCTCTCCCTGTTCCTGTTGATGAGCGGTGTCTGCAGTTTCTTCTTCGGCAACGCCTCTTCCTCCGAGACGCTTCTTGTATGGGGCGCGGCTATGAGTTTCTTCAACCTTGGTGCCTGGGGTGTCATCTATACCTATACCCCGGAACAATATCCCACCGCCATGCGTGCCTTGGGGAGTGGCTGGGCCGCAGGCTTCGGCCGCATCGGAGGCATGCTGGCTCCCATGCTAGTGGGCGTGATGATTGCTGGCAGCTTCGGCATGAACACGATTTTCCTGATGTTCGCCTCCGTCTTCGTCATCATCTCGGCGGTTGTGCTTGCCCTGGGACATGAGAGCAAGCAGAAGACGCTGGAAGAACTGGAAGCCGTTCTGGATAACTGAAAAAGAATCAATAAAAATGAGCTGGCAGTTTTCTGCCAGCTCATTTTTATCGTTAAATTTATTTAGTCAACTTGTAATATTTCTTCTTGCCCTTCTTCACGATGGCAGCGTCATCAGTGAAGTCTTCTTCCTTGAGCACATAATCAATATTCGTGACCTTGGCATCGTTGAGACTTAAGCCATTCTGTTGAATTAAGCGCTTGCCTTCGCCTTTGGAGGCAAACACCCCGCCTGCCACCAAGGCATCTAGCAGTTTGTCGCCTGTAGCTGCTGCCACAGTGGGCATATCAGCAATATTTCCGGCACCGCCAAAAAGAGCTTCGGCAGACTGCTTGGCCTTATTGGCCTCTTCCTCGCCGTGGACAATCTTGGTGACTTCATAAGCTAACACGGCCTTGGCTTCGTTGGCTTGCTGATCCTTCATGGCACCTAAGCGGCGCACTTCGTCCATTGGCAGGAAGGTGAGCAGTGAGAGGCATTTCTCTACATCTGCGTCGTCTATATTGCGCCAGTACTGGTAGAACTCGTAAGGAGAGGTCTTATCTGCATCCAACCACAGGGCACCGCCTGCAGTCTTGCCCATCTTCTTGCCATCGCTCTTGGTGAGTAGCTTATTGGTGAGGCCGTAGACAGGAGTGCTGAGCTTGCGACGGCAGAGTTCTACACCAGCAATGATATTGGACCACTGATCATCGCCACCCATTTCCAGTTTGCAACCATAGCGGCGGTTCAATTCCAGGAAGTCGTAAGCCTGCATAATCATGTAGTTGAATTCCAAGAAAGTTAGGCCTTTTTCCCAACGCTGCTTGTAGCATTCAGCTGAAAGCATGCGATTAACAGTGAAGTCAGCCCCTATCTCGCGCAGAAGTTCGATGTAATTAAGCTTTCTGAGCCAGTCGCCATTGTTCACCATTATGGCCTTGTCATCGGAAAAATCAATGAAGCGGGCAATCTGTTTCTTGAAGCATTCGCAGTTGTGTTCGATGATTTCATCCGTCAGCATCTGGCGCATATCCGTGCGACCTGATGGGTCGCCCACGGTGCCTGTACCACCGCCTACCAGACAGATGGGACGATGGCCTGCCCTCTGCATATGGGCCATGGCCATTAGGGCGATGAAATGGCCTGCATGGAGGCTGTCTGCGGTGGGGTCAAAACCAATGTAGAAGGAAACCTGTTCTTTGTCAAAAATTTTGCGTAATTCTTCTTCGTTGGTGCACTGGGCTATGAAACCGCGTTCCGTCAATGTATCAAATACATTAGCCAAAAAAATCTCTCCTTTATATTTTACGGTGAAATAATGGCATCGTTATGCTGTATATCATACCATTCTTTTGGGAGGCAAGCAACCTTAAAAGAACAGTAAAAAAATACTTCCCACATACAAGCGGGAAGCATTTTTCTCTTTTACTAATTAGAAGCGCTCATGAAGCGCTTTCAAAGCCTCTGCAGGATCAATATTTTTCTCATTGATGAGATCGGCAATTTCCTGAATCTTACTCTGGGCGGCTGCCTGTTCAAGTTCGGTAAGCTCTTTCCTAAGATTCTTGAGCTGCTCAGTCTTGGTGGCAATCTTTTCCTTCAAGGTTGCAATTTTCTGGTCGTAATTTTTCTGTCTTGCCATTTCTGTTCCTCCATAAAATCATACAAACTTTATTTTACATTCCTTGTTTATAATATTCTAGCAGTATCTCATATTTCCTGCAAGGAAAATAAAAATTCAGCGTCCTTTTCCTACTCCGCCACCACGTTCAGGAGCATCAGATACGGGTTCTGTTTTTGGCGGTTGAGGTTTCTGCTCCGAATGATTCTGGGCTGGTGGATTCTGTCCACCTTTCACAGGAGCTTCCTCTACATTTTCTTTGACAATTTCTTTTTTTAGTTCTGAAGGCTTTTGCTTGACCGTTGTTTTTTCATCATCTTCCAACTCTCCTACTGCATCGTTTTTACCGGCTACACTGCCATCAAAGTTCTTGGCAGGAACAGTAGCAAGAGCCTTGCTCATGAAAGCTTTCCAGATTTCAGCAGGAGTCTGTCCTCCTGTCATGCTATGCAAAGAGGCATTATTGTCATTGCCTACCCAAACCCCAGCTACCAAATCTGGAGTGTATCCTACAAACCAGGCATCATGATAGTCACTGGTGGTGCCAGTTTTTCCTGCAGCCGGACGGCCAATATTAGCGTGAGTACCAGTGCCTTTTTGAATAACTGTCTGCAGCATGCTAGTTAATTCGGCAGCACTGTTTTCACTGATGACGCTGCGTTGTTTCTCCTCAGCCTGTTCAATAACTTTGCCATTTCTATCCAAAACTTTCACGATAACTACAGGCTCCACATGAATCCCCTTATTGGCAAATGTCCCATAAGCGCTAGTTAGTTCCATGGGGGTCACCCCTTTTGTAAGTCCTCCCAGGCTGGTGGCAAGATTTCGGTCATTTTGGGGGCCTTCTAACACAAATGTTGTGATTCCCATTTCCTGAGCGTAGTATATAGGTTTGTCTATACCTAGTTTTTGGGCAATTTTTACCGTAGGTACATTGAGAGAATTCCTGGCTACTTCGCGCAATGAAACCTTACCGCTAAAACTGCGGTCATAATTTTGAGGCTCCCAATCGCCTATTTTCACAGGGCTGTCGTTAATGACAGTATTAGGAGTAAAATTATTTTCCAAAGCAGCAGCAAAAACGAAAGGCTTAAAGGCAGAGCCCGGCTGTCGTTCTGCCATGGTAGCACGGTTAAACTGGTCTGTACCGCGTCCACCTACCATAGCCTTCACATATCCGTTATGGGGATCGATAGCCACCAGCGCACCTTGGGGCTGTTCGATGCCATTGCCATCTTTGATATAGGTAGGCAGGTTTTTCATAGCTGTTTCTGCTGCTCGTTGCATATCCATATCAATGGTGGTATAAATTTTCAAGCCATCTTTATAAACCGCATCCGCTCCATATTTGTCTATAAGTTTTTGAGTAACATAGTCTATAAAATAGGACGCTTCCGTTGTTTCGTTGTTCTTCGTCGGTTTTACAAGCTTCAATTCTTCTTTTTTGCTTTTTGAGGCTTGTGAAGCGTTTATATAGCCATATTTCTCCATCTGATCCAGTACTACGGCTTTGCGCTCCTCCGCCGCTTGGAGATTGTTGGTTGGAGAATAGTAATTAGGGCTTTTAGGAATACCAGCTAGCATGGCACATTCATTGAGATCCAAATCTTCTACATTCTTGCCAAAGTAAGTTTTGGCTGCAGCCTGAACACCATAGGCTCCCTGGCCGAAATAAATCTGATTTAAGTACAGTTCAAGAATTTCCTGCTTGGTATACTGACGCTCTAGCTGCAAAGCAAGGAAAACTTCCTGGACCTTTCGTTTCAAGGTGCGGTCTTGAGTGAGATAGGCATTCTTGGCCAACTGCTGAGTTATGGTAGATCCACCTTCGGAAATAGCTTGACCCCTTACATTTGACCAGAGTGCTCGCATGATGCCACGAGGATCTACTCCCATGTGTTCGTAAAAGCGATTATCCTCTACGGCCACAAAGGCGTTCTGCAAATCTTTTGGTACTTGGGAAATCTTTATAGGTCTGCGATTTTCAGCAGCATGAACATTTGCAATTTCATTGCCGTTGATGTCATAAATCTGTGAAGATGCCGGTGGCTGAATGTCACTTGCTAAATCAGGTTTAGTATTCATGCTGGCAGTCAGGAAACCACAGCCTATGCCCGTTATCATGACTAGAATCACAATTATGAAGCCCATGAAAATGCGTCCAGCAGAGCTACCATTTTTCTTAACCGGCCGGCGCTTCTGTTGTTTTGTGTTTGAACTTTTATCCATAAGCAGCCTCCTTAAACAATATGCTTATTATTATAACACCATTTTTCCGATTTTGTCGAAGACAAAACTGGGAAAATGGTGTTTCAACGAGACGGGAGATATTGTCTCATTGTCTGTTATAACTCACTTTAAGTTAACAACAGTGGCACCAGTACCGCCTTCATTGATATCCGCAAAATTAAAGGAAAGCACATTTTTGTGTCTTTTGAGGTAAGTTTGTACGCCTTTCCTAAGGGCACCAGTGCCCTTGCCGTGTATTACTAAGATCTGGCTGAGACCTGCCATGACAGCATCATCAAGAAATTTTCCAAGGATAAGCTCAGCTTCGTCCACCATCATGCCGCGAATGTCTATTTCTCTGCTTATGTTGGCAGTCCTTTGAAGAAAACTAGTACTTTGACGCTTACTGCTGCCAGGAGCATAGGCAGGTTCTGTCTGACTGGCATGGGATACGAATGTGCATTTTGACGCCTTTACCTTAGTTCTTAGACTGCCTAGTTGCACCTCTAGTTCCTTTCCATTAATATCAATCACCATGCCCTTTTGGTCAAGGTTTTTCACATAGACTGTATCTCCCGGCTGGATTTTTTTTACATCCACAGGCTTTCCCAAGCCCTTCTGAGCCATGATGCCTGGATTGGCTTTAGCTGAAGCCGCTGTGAGTTTTGCTCTTGCCTCCTGTATAGCCTGTTGTCGTTTCTTTATTCCCATGTCCTGGAACTGTTCTTTCAGCTCTTTGATGATTTCTTCAGACTCTCTGCGGGTACGGCGTATCATAGCTGCGCTTTGTTCCCGGGCCTTGCGGATAATTTCGCCTTTTTGTTTGGAAAGTTCTTCTTTGGTACGCTCAACTTTGAGTTGCAGTGCCGTTACTCGTTGTTGCCTTTCCATGATATCTGCATTGCGCTGTTCGTACATCATCTTTTCTTGTTCCAGTTCGTTGATTACATTTTCAAACTGGGCGTGATCAGCCGCCACCAATTGATGTGCGCGCAGGATAATAGCTTCAGAAAGTCCTAAACGACGACTGATGGCAAAAGCATTGCTTGCACCTGGGGTACCCAAGAGCAGCCTGTAAGTGGGACGCAATGTTTTCACATCAAATTCCACACAGGCATTCTCTATTCCGGTGCGGCTATAGGCGAATGTCTTAAGTTCTGAATAATGAGTGGTGGCTACAGTAGCTGTACCTATTTCCAGCAATCGCTCCAAAATGGACATAGCAAGCGCTGCGCCCTCTTCCGGATCAGTACCTGCACCAAGCTCGTCCAAAAGCAACAAGTCTTCCTTTTCCACCTGCTCAAGTATTTTCACGATATGGGTCATATGGGCAGAAAATGTGGACAAGCTCTGTTCAATGCTTTGCTCGTCACCGATATCAGCGTAGACATTTTGATAAACAGAAAGTTCTGATTCAGGTGCTACAGGCAAGTAAAGTCCAGACTGGGCCATAAGCACTAGCACCCCCAGGGTCTTCATGCTGACAGTCTTACCACCGGTGTTTGGACCGGTCACAAGAAGCATAGAATATTCTGTGCCAAGCACAATATCTATGGGGACTACTTTATCCTTATCTATTAGTGGATGACGGGCCTGTTTAAGGACGGTGCGCCCTTCTTGGTTCATGCGCGGACGGGCAGCCCCCATACACTTCGCTAATTTTGCTTTAGCAAAGGTAAAGTCAATTGTAGCCAGGATATCGCAGTTGGCTTCCAGTATCTCTTTGTTGTGGCCTATTTCCTGGGTCAATGCCTTAAGCAGGCGGTTGATTTCCTGCTCTCTGGCCAAAGCCAGTTGCTTGGCATCATTATTCATTTCCACCACTGCTATAGGTTCGATGAAGAGGGTCGAACCGCTAGCAGACTGGTCATGGACGATTCCTGGGAAATGTGAGCGATATTCTTGTTTTACAGGAATTACATAACGTTCGTTACGCACTGTCACAATAGCATCTTGAAAAAATTTCTGGTATTCTGCCGAATGCAAGATGTTTGATATTTTATCCTTGATATGGGTTTGAGTTGCCTTAATTTCCCTATTTATGCGCCGAAGTTCTACGCTGGCATCTTCACGGATATTTCCATGCTCATCGATGGTATTTTCCAAATGGCGCTCTAGCTCCCCTAGAATCTCCATGCTCCTGGCAGTTTCCTTTAAAAGAGGAACCTCCAAAGTTAGGTCACGGAAAAAATACTTCACATTACGCATGGCGTACATGGTACTTCGTATCTCGACAAGCTCACCTAAATCCAAAATAGCTCCTAGCTTAACTTTTTGCAAGCTGGAACTTACATCTAGTATGCCGCCGAGAGGAGGTGATGCAGTTTCCATAATAAGGACTGCTTCATCAGTTTCTGCCAGGCGTTGTTCCACTTCATCAAAATCGGCACTTGGTGCCAGTTTGCGTGCCAGTTTCTTGCCCAAACCAGAACTAGCACAGCCAACAAGCATGGCCTTGATTTTATCATATGCTAATGTCTTAAATGCTTCTTGTTCCATAGAGATGATTTTCCTCAATTTTTTTACAGGACACCACGGAAATAATGCCCTCTAGTAATATCATTGCCCTCTTGTTTGGTTATCCAGTCCTGCTGAGATTCATCAAGTTCTGAAGGCATATTCATGGCCACCTTGTAGGCCTTGGTTATCTGCTTAAGTTTTTCGGCGGTCATGTGCTTTCCCTCTATGCGCAGGGTAGCTAGTCCGGCAGGCAGGAATTTCATGGCATGAGGCAGCATGGAAAGGACCTTGCTGTTAAGCACATGCATGTGGCAGTACTGATCCATAACCAGTGGGAATAGAGCTTCTTTTCGATCTTTAAGATAATAATGCTCTTTGCTGCATGGCTGACTGCAAGGAGAAGACCCTGCACTTCCGAGAAAACAGCCCGTTACACAGTACTCGGAAACCATAAGTTCTAATCTGCCATGTACAATAGCAGTAAGGGGGATGGGACTTTCCTTGGCTAACTTCTTAATCTGTGTGGCACTGAGTTCTGGAGACAGGGTTGCTTCTGTAACACCCATTCCCTTCAGTGCATCAAGGGTCATGTTATTGTAGGAGATTAGTGAGTAATCCGCATGTATTGGAAAATCCGTAAGCCTTTTAACTAAGGCCAAGGTAGCAATATTGTGGACATGTACGGTAGCAGGTGGATACATCTCTAGACATCTCAACAGGTTTTCCACTGACTTCTGGGCATTCATTCTTAGGATTCTGGGCGTGTTGACATCAAAACGTACTTTCAGCTTATTGGCCAGGTCCCAAGCCCTTATGTAGTCATCTTCACTGAGGTGCTTGTGATGATAACTCTCACCGCCAAAGAGAATGCCATCAGCACCACCTGCAATAGCTGCGTCCATCTGCTCTATCGAATCAACGCTGACCATCAGTTTGGCGGTTTTATCAGGGTTAGGCACTTTTTCTGAAGGCCAGGCCACACAATGTTGCATAGATGGATAGTTATGCGGAGGCAGATCTAAAAGGCGTGCGGTCTCCAAGCCTTCTGTTGCTTTACGGCGAGCTTCATTGATTTCGCTCATAGGAACCATGACCGCCCCCTCTATGTGACAAGAAAAATCCTTTAAAGCAAAGATTGAAGTTCCAAGCCTGTCCACTTGCTTGCGAATAACATCTTCGCTCAAAGGCCTCTTGCGTGCTGCCTCTGCCACAAAGTCAGTAGCAACAGAAGATTCATGTCCGTCCATGTCGCGGAAAATAATCTGCAGGGGGGTTCCTTCTGCCACAGATACTTCTGCGGCTATGGTTATGCGGCGCTGGGGAGCACCGCTTTTATAGCTTCCCCTGGCTGCTTCCATTAAAGCAGCGTCATAAACCTTGAAAATCCTGTCATGGGCATGAACGGTTTTTGGCAGAGAAAAGCTTACCAAATTCCCGGCTGAACCTTTAGCTATTTTTCTACCTTGGTCATCCCAAAGCTCCTTGATATCAGCCGTGACACGACCACCAACCTTGACCCAGAAGTCAACTTGATCACCAACGGCCAGAGAACCGGCAAGTTTAACAGAAACCTTGCCGGTGTTACGGTCATAATGTTCCACACGGCCTATCATCAGTCCACGATTGTTTGGCCGCCTGTCGCTCATCATATCTCTGCCAGGATGACCAAGGAGATATGCAGTTGTAAAATCTCGGTTGAAAATCTGAGCCAGATTATTGTGTTCTTCATCTGTCACCATATAACCTTCACCGGCGTAGTGACGATCAATTGCCTTTCTATAAGTTCTGACTACCGTGGCTACATATTCAGGCCGTTTCATGCGTCCCTCAATCTTTAGTGAAGCTACTCCTGCTTCTATTAGTTCTGGCAGGATATCAATAGTATTCATGTCTTTTGGGGATAAGAGATACTTGCCTGCTGAATCCCCCAGAAGATCTCTTCCTTTTTCATCAACCAAATCGTATGGCAAGCGACATGGCTGGGCACAGCGTCCACGATTTCCGCTGCGTCCACCAATCATGCTACTCATCAAGCACTGACCTGAGTAGCATACGCAAAGAGCACCATGCATGAAGACTTCTATTTCTACTTGTGAATGACTGCAGATATGGCGAATTTCTCTCAGGGAAAGTTCCCTTGACAGCACCACCCTGGTAAAGCCCAATCTTTGCAGGGCCAAAACACCTTCTAAGCTGTGAACTGTCATCTGAGTGCTAGCGTGGAGGGGAAGTTTTGGGACTATCTCTCTGGCTATCTTTGCAACTCCAAGATCTTGTACCAACACCGCATCGGCTCCGGCTTCATAGAGAAACCTTAGATAATCCCGCAAGGCAGGCAGTTCTTCATCTCCTACAATAGTGTTGACTGTTACATTTATGAGTACTCCCCTTAAGTGGGCGAAATGAATAGCCTCCTTTAGTCCTTCTTTATCAAAATTGCTGGCGTAGGCCCTGGCTCCGAACATGTTTCCCGCCAGATATATGGCATTGGCACCACTTTCTACGGCTGCCACCAGTGCTTCACGGCTGCCTGCAGGCGCTAATAATTCAACCAACTCTTCGTTCCTCTACTTTCATAATAGCTCAGTAAAAAGCCACCTTTTACTGGTAAAAGCCAGCCTTTTAATCAAAATACAGATACTAAATATTTTATCACAAAACCTTCGTTCTTGACAAAGGAAAAAGGGCCCTATTTTAAGGCCCTTTCTCGATATTTCACAAGTTCTGTATTAAACTGTTGTTACTGGTTAAATTCCAGCATCTTTTTTCAAAGCATCAGCCTTGTCCGTGTGCTCCCATGGGAGATCGACATCAGTGCGGCCGAAGTGACCATAAGCTGCAGTTTGACGATAGATGGGGCGACGCAAATCCAGCATCTTGATGATACCAGCAGGACGCAGGTCGAAATGCTTCCCTACAAGTTCTTCAATCTTTTCTTCGGCAACTTTATTTGTGCCGAAAGTGTCCACCATGACGGACACAGGATATGCCACACCAATGGCGTAAGCCAGCTGGATTTCGCACTTGTCAGCCAGACCTGCAGCTACGATATTCTTGGCCACATAGCGAGCGGCATAGGCAGCGCTGCGATCAACCTTTGTGGGATCCTTGCCAGAGAAGGCGCCACCTCCATGGCGAGCCCATCCACCATATGTATCCACAATAATCTTTCGGCCTGTAAGACCGGAGTCACCCTGCGGTCCACCAATGACGAACTTGCCTGTTGGGTTTACGAAAATGCGGGTGCCATCGCTCAAGAGAGCTGCAGGAACAATAGGCTTGATGACCTGCTCAATGAGGTCTTTCCGAATCTGCTCCAAGGTCATATCTTCATCGTGTTGGGTGGAAATGACGATAGTCTCTACAGCCACAGGTTTGCCATCTTCATAAGCCACCGTTACCTGTGTCTTGCCGTCTGGGCGCAGATAGGGTAAAGTGCCGTTCTTGCGCACTTCTGTCAAGCGACGGGCCAGGCGGTGCGCTAAAGCTATGGGCAGGGGCATAAATTCGGGGGTTTCATTGGTGGCATATCCAAACATCATGCCCTGATCACCTGCACCAGTAGCTTCCTCTACTGACATATCACCTTCGCGGGCTTCCAGTGCCGTATTCACCCCCTGGGCAATGTCCGGCGACTGCTCATCCAGAGAAACCAGAATGCCACAAGTGGCGTAGTCAAAACCATACTTGGCTCTGGTATATCCTATATCCTGTACTGTATTTCTGATAATTTTGGGAATGTCCACATAACAATTGGTGGATATCTCACCAACAACATGTACCTGCCCCGTAGTCACCAGTGTTTCACAGGCCACGCGGCCCTGTGGATCCTGAGCGATAATAGCATCCAGTATTGCGTCAGAAATCTGATCGGCCATCTTGTCTGGATGCCCTTCAGTAACGGACTCAGAAGTGAACAGCATACGCTTCTTGCTCATAAAAGTTGCCTCCTTTGCATAAGAGCACTGAATAATTCCCCTGTCTTTAGAAACGACAACAATAAAAGAGCTCCCACTCACGAGAGCCCCCACATACACACTCTCATCTTATAGGTCTCGCCTAAAGGAATTGGCACCGTTTTGGAAATATCCAATGGTTGCCGCGACTTCATTGGGCCCGTCCCTCCGTCGCTCTTGATGAGGAAATATTCAGTTCGATTACCACATACATAGAATCATAAACTATTTTCTGACAGTTGTCAAGGAGTAAATGCATCTATCTTTTAGGAAATAGCTCTATCCCTTGTGACATTTCATTTAGATGCTCATATATTCTGTCTAAGATAATCCCTGCCAATTTTGCCTTGGACATAAGCGGCTGAGACTCCTCTCTGCCATCGCGATAAAAAATCTGCACACGATTGTTGTCTGTGCCAAAACCAGCATCGCTAGCAGATACATCATTTGCCACGATAAAGTCAAGATTCTTCTTGGCTAATTTCCTTTTGGCATAGGTTGCAAGGTCATTAGTTTCTGCAGCAAAACCAACCAACACCTGATGTTTTTTCCTTTGACCCAGCTCATAAAGAATATCTGGGTTACGCACCAGCGTTATAGTTAATTCTCCCTCGCTTTTCTTGATTTTCTGAGCAGCGGTTTCCTTGGGCCGATAGTCAGCCACAGCTGCGGACTTGATGACCACATCAGTTTTGTCATATTCCCTCAGCACGGCTTGCTCCATCTCTATAGCAGAGCGCACTTTAACGACGCGCACTCCCGCAGGTACTGATAGATTAGTCGGTCCTGTCACAAGAATTACCTCTGCTCCACGCTTGGAGGCTTCTTCTGCAATGGCATATCCCATACGCCCTGTAGAGCGGTTCCCCAGAAAGCGTACAGGATCCAGTGCCTCTTCTGTACCTCCAGCAGTAACGAGAATCCGTCTGCCTTGCAAGGATTTTTCTTTACAAAAGTAATCAAACACTTCCTGCACAATGGTGGCAGGTTCAGGCAAGCGTCCCTTGCCCTCTGTGCCGCAAGCCAAATGTCCTGTGTCAGGTTCGATAATATGTGCTCCTCGTTCCATCAGGATAGCGATATTATGCTGTGTGGCGGGATTATTGTACATACCGGTATTCATAGCAGGGGCGAAGAATACTGGTGCCTGAGTGGCAAGTATCGTAGTGGTCAGTAGGTCATCCGCAATGCCTGCTGCTGTTTTAGCCAGAACATTGGCAGTAGCTGGCACGATTAACATCAAGTCAGCCAGATTAGCCAGAGCAATATGCTCTACATTGTACTGCTGTACTTTGGCCCACATGTCGCAAGATACAGATTGCCCGCTAATCTCTCGAAAAGTGAGTTCAGTTACGAACTCTGTGGCCTCACGGGTCATCATCACATGGATTTCTGCACCTGCTTTGCGTAGGCGGCTTACTACTTCTACTGCTTTGTAAGCGGCAATACCTCCGGTGACCCCCACCACAATCTTTTTTCCATGCAAAAGTTGATTTTCCATGGCATTAGAGAACTGTCTTGTCAATGCTATAGCCAATCTTACCCTCAACGATTTCCTCTAGGGCGTTGGTCACATTTTTAGTAGATTTTGCCTGAGTGGCTTTCAATTCCTCACCATCCAGGAGCTGGCGGGCACGCTTGGCTCCCAGCACTACCAATCCATAACGACTTTTGACCTTCTTCATCAGAGCATCCGTTGAAGGGTTTACCATGCTCATTACTACTTCTTTGTTTGCTTTCATAAGTTTTGCACCTCGTAATAAAATTTAAATCTCAAACAGGTCATCATTACGCTCAACACGGCTATGTTCGGCGTCAAGAATGGCCTGTATGCGCTTAACTGCTGTCTTAACCGTAGTATTCACTACCACATAGGTATATTTTTTGCCTATAGATATTTCTTCTCGGGCAGCTCCCAGGCGACGCTCCAATGACTCCTTAGTCTCAGAACCACGCCCTTTGATGCGTCTCTCTAATTCTGGCATAGAAGGAGGCAAAAGAAAGATAAAAATTCCATTCGGACATTTCTTCATGACATTCAACGCCCCCTGGGTGTCGATTTCAAGCAGGATGTCCTGACCTGCTTGAAGACGCTCCTCTAATTTTTTTAAAGGTGTGCCGTAATAATTACCATAGACATCAGCATACTCCAGAAACCCTCCCGCTGCAATTTCTGTTTCGAACTGCTCCCGGGTAAGGAAGTAGTAATTCTGCCCATCCACCTCCCCTTCACGTGGTTGTCTGGTAGTGGCAGAAATGGAATAAGCCAGCTGAGGGGTTTCTGCTAACAACTTGCCACAAACTGTGCCTTTTCCCGTGCCTGATGGTCCTGACACTACAATCAATAATCCCTGTTTCATAATATTCTTCTACCCCTATTAAATATCACTCTTGTACATCATCATTGCTATCGTCTGCCATGCGGTGGGCAATTGTTTCTGGCTGTACTGCAGACAGCACCACATGATCGCTGTCCATAATAATCACTGAACGCGTTCTTCTGCCATAGCTGGCATCAATGAGCCGTTCACTGTCTCGCGCCTCCTGTATGATGCGCTTGATAGGAGCAGAGTCAGGGCTGACCACTGCTATGACGCGCCCAGCTGCTACGATGTTGCCAAAGCCTATATTTATAAGTTTTATGTCCATGCCCAGACCTCCCTTTTCAGGACTTGCTTTAGATGTCCAGATTGCCAGTAAAAACGAGTTCTGCTGGTCCAGTCATGAATAAATGGTTATTGTATGCCCACTCTACTTGTAGAGTGCCACCATCCAGTTCAATCTCTGCATTTCTTTCTGTACGCCCAGTCAGAACACCTGCCACAAGCGAAGCACAGGAACCTGTCCCACAGGCCAGCGTAACAGCAGCTCCACGCTCCCATACTCTCATGCGCATATGATTCTTGTCACGCACTGTAACGAACTCTGTATTAGTCTTGCGAGGAAAAGCCTCGTGATGCTCAAAAAAAGAACCGAGCTTTTCAATGGGAAAGTTGTCGGTATCATCTACGAAAATTACACAGTGAGGATTACCCATAGAGACGCAGGTCATATTATAACGCTGGCCATTCACAGTCAAAAGCTCGTCTACGACTTTATTTTTGCCGAACCCCTTGACGGGTATGTCATCGCCTTCGAGGACAGGCTCGCCCATATCCACCCGTACACCAGTCACTTTGTTGTTTTCCAATTCCAGGGCTGGTACCAATATGCCTGCGCCGGTTTCTATGGTGAATTCTGTCTTGGAAGTACGCCCAAAATCATAAAGATAACGAGCAAAACATCTGATGCCGTTGCCACACATTTCTGCCTCGCTGCCATCTGCATTGATGATGCGCATGCGGAAATCCGCTTTTTTAGAAGGCTCAACTACTAGAATCCCGTCTGCTCCAATGCCGTAATGGCGATCACAGAGTTCTTTGCCAAAAGAGGCGTAATCTCTATTTAGGGAATTATCTAAACAGTCAACTAACACAAAGTCATTGCCACACCCCTGCCACTTCGTGAATTTCATCTCCATAGGAAGAGTTCCTCCTTTTGTTCAACGATTATTTAATCTATTTTACTTGTTTTGTCTCCTGCCTGCAACCCCGTAAGAGATAAATATGTATTTCGGGCAGCATTGCCTTCCTTGGCTCGCTTGATGACGCTGTATCTCTTGGGCGCAACATAACTTTTAGGGCGATGGAGGTCGATATGTTATACTTGAACCATATAACTTTGCAAAGGAGCCATTCCCAAATGAAGGATTATGACCAAGAATGGGACACGATTCTCGGCATCAAGACCACCGGTCGCGATGATAGCATCTCTGATCTGACCCATTTCCCCTATGAACCCACTGACTACAGGGTGTTGGAAATGCTTGCGGGTACTGGATATATAGGAAAAGGCAACACTGTTCTGGACTATGGCTGTGGCAAAGGACGGGTGAGTTTTTTCCTCTCATCTCAGACCAAGTGCCTTTCCATCGGCATCGAGTATAATCCCCGTCTGCTGGAACGGGCAGAGCTCAATAAAAAGCAGGCTGCCAAAGGACACTTCGTAAAATTTGTGCAGTCTGATGCAGCAGACTTTGCCGTACCATCAGGAGCTGATCGGGCTTTTTTCTTTAATCCTTTTTCAGTGGATCTACTGCGCATTGTGATGGCCAACCTTTTTGTTTCCCTGCAAGAACAGCCCAGAGAAATCCTGCTTTTTTTCTATTACCCATCAGAATCCTATCTGGATTATCTGAATAGGCTTCCCCGTCTGCAATTGCTGGACACACTGGACTGTCGCTTAGATAGCAGCAGCGATGCCAGGGAGAAGTTGCTGGTCTATCGTATGCAGTGAACTTATGCAAAGGGGTGCCCTACCTCACAGGCAGAGCACGCCCTTGAAAAAAATCATTCATATTATGCTCGTTTTGTCACATTTCATTACCGAAGGAGCGGAAGGCAATTTGCCTGTTCAAGCTCCTCCCTGATTATTTTTCCTTGTATCTGTTGAAAATCCGAGAAACAAGGCTTGCCGTGAGCAAGCGGTCACGCATTCTCCGCAACGGATGCATTCTGTTGCCCCAGGATTTCCGACAGGATTCACCCCCATTGCGCAAGCACTCTTGCACTTGCCGCAGGCCACGCAGGCTTCCTGTTTGAGCTGCAAACGATAAAGGCTGATGCGGTTCAAAAGTCCATAGATGGCTCCTAAAGGACAAAGGAGCTTGCAGAAAAACCGATAGTTCATCATGCTTCCTATGATAACAAGCGCCAGTATCAGGACTTTCCAAGCAAAGAGGACTCCCAGTACTTGTCGGAATTCAGGACGGACCGCCAGAAGCGATAATCCCGCCTCCAGGGTACCCGCTGGGCAAATGTACTCGCAGAAGGCGGGACGGCCCGCACCGGAAAAGTCTGTCCAAAGCAGGGGGAGCAGCAGGACAAACACTATCAGTATAAAGTATTTCACATAAAGCAGAGGCGTCCACAGATTCCACTTCGGTAGGGGTACCTTATGCAAGAGCTCCTGAAACAGTCCGAAAGGACAGAGAAAGCCGCATATGATACGCCCCCAGACAACTCCCACGGCCAGCAAGAAGCCCGTAATGTAAAAGCTGAACTGGAAACCCGCCGATGCGATGACTGCCTGCAAGGCTCCTATGGGGCAGGCAAAGGCAGACGCAGGACAGGAGTAGCAGTTGAGCCCAGGCACGCACAGGCTTTTCCACTCTCCCTTGTAGAGCTTGCCAGACAGAAAATTGTCCAGCCGGGGGTTGGTCATGAAAAAGGCAAGCGTCTGGATAAGCTTGCGCCTGATGGATTGCCGCAAGTCACATGCCCCCTCCTCGGGAATGTTAATTAATTTACTCCCCCTATCTTCACGGTTCTTGGCTGTCTCTGCGTCTTTGACAAATCCTCGACATGGCACAACTATGCCTCTGATTTGTCGTTTAGCAATGGAAAGCCAATCCCCGCAAATCTGGGGAAAACTCATTTAATCAACACGCCCTAGCCTAGTCCGATACATTCCATGCAGACTCGCACAGCTTTCTGCAGGACGATGGTGTCCTCTCCCCGGCTAACACCATAAGCCATGCTGATGGCAGCCAGTAGCATGATTCCCCCTTGTAAAAGCAGCCTCATCCTTCCCTCACTCATGGAGATACTTCTCCACAAAGGCCTTGTAGGCATCTACATTTGCCCCCACCACGGGACTGCCCACCACTTTTCCTTCTGCATTCACGAAAATGGTCGTAGGCACAGCTTCTACATCCTCAAGGTACTTCATGAGAGCTTCATCTGGCACTATGTTCACAAACTCTGCGTTAGCCTTGCTCAGAATACTCTTCGCTGTTCCTATAGTTTCAGCATCCTGCGCGTCCCTGACATCGCAGATAAGGCCCACTATCTGGGCTCCCTCTGGCATATTCCTGGCCCATGCCCCCAGATCCGGCATTTCGCCTATGCAGGGCGGGCAGAAGGTCCCCCAGATATTCAACACCGTGATTTTCTTTTGGGCAAAGATTTCATTTGTCACTTCATTTCCCTGCAAGTCCCTAGCCTTGAAAGAAGGGAAGTCCTTCTGACCCTGCTGGGCAGCGGCTTTCGTTACTGGCTGCTCTGTTGCTCCAGAGTTGCATCCCACCAAGAAAAAGCCTGCCGCAAGCATCAGAATTCCCCCTGCCTGCAATAATGCCTTCATAGTAATCTGCTCCTTTCTAAAATCACTACATTATTAGATTCGTCTTCCTTTTGTCCTGCCCCTGCCTGCCTATTACAAAATTTGCTCATAGTAGTACTAAGATAAACTGCAAAGAAACATAACAACAACGGCATGGACGCTGCCATTGCTGTTCCGCTTACTATGATGGCTGGCCATATCCCATCACCGACGCATTGATACATGATGCTTTTTCATGTAGAATTTGCGGTACCAGTGCTATGATAACAAAGTTTTATGCATATCTTGCGCGGCCATACACCAGGGAGGAATTTATGAACATTGACCAGATTCTGTTGCTTTTCATTCAGGATTACCTGCGTTCCGACATTCTTTCCAGCCGTACATTTCTTCTCTCCATGAAAAAACACACTTGTGTTATGTATCGTAGCAAAAGCACAACTGCTTAAGAGCCTGAGGAGATTAAACTGAAAAAGCCTACTGGCCATCTTCAAATGACCAATAGGCTTTTATTTATGAACGCACAGAATAAATAAACCATGTTACTTTCCTATGCATTCGGCCAGCAAGGCTTGAACCTTGTAGACATCAGCATCCCTGCTGAAAGTGTAGGTCAACGGTTCTGCGCCAAGGCCGGATACCCAGATTTTTAGCTCAGCTTCCAAATCGAAGTGCCCTGTGGACTCCACCGCAAAATGACGAATGCTTCTGTAAGGGATAGAATGGTAATCCACTTTCTTGCCCGTTGCTCCCTGAATATCCACCACAATCAGCCTGAAGTCTGTAAAAATCAGCAAATCTCTGACCCACTGATAGGCCTGAATGATATCTTCATTGCGTCCCAGCAGTTTGCCATAATCTTTTTTTACATCCACAATGCTGGTTTCGGTAGCATTGCCAATCAAACCACTGATAATGCTCATCATCAAACGCCTCCCTTATTATATAGGCCGCCCCCTTACCACTCTTACGGTCATCAGGCTTTCAGTTATATGTGTTTTGAAAACGAAGGACTTGTATTTGTCATAATCGAAAAAATGCTTGGCATTACAGGCATTGTAAGCTCCCCTTCCATGCACTATGCCATACACATCTAACTATTTTTGCCACAGCATGTTCTGTTCCCTGCAAAACGGAAAAATTCCAACCTTCATTTCACTTCGATAGCCAGTACCTTTTCAATGGATCCCGGCTTTTCTTGGAAGAGCTCCAGTACCAGCCCGTCCGGTAGCTGCACCCATTTTTCCGGTTTCCCTTCCATGGAGTGTACGCCCTCATAAGCAAGCATTTCCTGCAGAGTTGCCTTGAAATCCTGCACCACGATTCCCAAAAGATCAAGCTTTGTTCATGGTCACTTTATCGATTTCCTGCCCATCCGGCAAGAAGCATTTGACTATTAGTTCTTCATTTGTCACCTGCATGGTGAGATAGTTGTCCGTTTCCGGCTGGGGGGCCACCACCTCATCCAGCTCATGGTCAATCCACAGGTCGGGATAGCGGACATTGCCTGCCACCCCCGTAAGGATGTAGAGAGGCCCCTGGCTATCCCGCTGGAAGCTCTTGATATGCCCCCGGTTGCGGTAGGTGTGCAAGTGGGCGGTAAAGACCAGGTCTATGCCCAGTTCATCAAAGAGGGGCATGAAGGCCTCACCAACTTCGGAAATGTCCTCCTGCCGTTCGGGACGATTGTGGATACGGTATTGCAACACATCCTTATGAATCAGCACAATCTTCCACTTCTTGCTGCTGCGGCTGGCATCTTCCCGCAGCCACTCCATCTGCTCTGCCAGCAACCCCGGCTTGAAGGCTTCCGTTTCATCCCACTGGCTGTTCAGCACTATGAAATGCACATCACCGTAGTCAAAGGAATAATAGTAGCGGGAAAAATCACGGCTGCCATTCTCAGGCACCACAAAGTATTTCAGGTAAGCCTCCGGCAGGCGCACCTGCCAATTCTGGTCGTAGGTTTCGTGATTGCCCATCAAGGGGACAAAGGGTCTGCAGTCAATGAGGCCCTTCACCCCGTGGAACCAGGCTTGCCACTGGGTATGGTCCTCGCCATTGTCCACGATATCTCCCATGTTGATGAAGAAGGCGGCTTCAGGATGGCGCCGGGCGGCACCTTGCGCCAGTTCTTCCCAATCGCTGTAATCACTGGACTGGGAGTCGGGGAAAATCAGGCACTCAAAGGCCCCTTCTCCCGCCGTGCGAAGGGGGTGCCACTCACCTGCCGCCCCATTCCCTGCCACGCGGTATTCATAGTCCGTATCTGCCTCAAGTTCCTTCAGTTCTGCCCTGTACTGGTTATTCTTTACCCCGTCATCGGTGAAAAAATCCTCCTGGGCCGAAACCCCTTTGAGATCCTCCTGCCCCTTGCGGCGGTATTCGATGACGGGGTTTTCCAGGACATTCTCGGCCTGCCACATGATGGTCCGGCTATGGGCAGGGTCTGTCGTGACCAGCTGCCGCAAAAACTGCTCATCCACCTCCCCGGCCAGGCGGCGCACACTGTTGGTCGCTTTGCGGTACAGGGACCCCTCGGCGAAATACATGCCGCCTGCCAGCATGGTCAAAGCCCCCAGGCCGCCCATGATAAAAGTCCGCCTGTTCATATTCTGCTTCATAAGTTCCCCCTGCCAATAAGACTCATCCTGCCGCAAAAATCTTCTTCATCCCTGACTTCCCGGCCTGCCGCTTGCTCAGAACCCCAAGTCGGCAAACCAGCTCTTGATTTCCTGCTCACCGGCACGCGGGCTGAGCAGCTTGCCCGGTTTCCAGTTGGCCTGGCCCTTGGTGAGCTTCTGCAGATAGTCAGCGCTGGAGCCGACATCACTGCCGCCAGAGGTGCAGATGGCCGTCATATTCTTCCCCGTGAAATCATAGCTTTCCACAAAGGTGTCCATGAGGCGCGGTGCCTGGCCCCACCAGATGGGATAGGCCAGCACGATGGTGTCATAATTGGCCACCGGCGCATTTTTGTCAGCCAGCTCCGGGCGGGCCTGATCGTTCTTCTGCTCTACGGTTGCCCGTGTGCTCTCGTCATTGTAGTTCAAATCCTCGCTGGTGTAGGGTTTAGCAGGACGGACTTCATAGAGATCCGCTCCCAAAGCCTTGGCGGCACCTTCTGCCAGCTGCTTCGTATTGCCCGTGGCCGAAAAATAAGCCACCAGGATTTTGCCCTTGGCGGCAGGGGCCGCTGTCTCTGCCACTTTCTGCGGTGCAGGGGCAGATGCCTTCTGCTCTGCCTTGCCCGTATCGGAACCGCAGCCCAAGAGACCAAACATCATCAGCATACTTAAACCAATCAGCCATATTTTTTTCATCTTATTGCTCCTTTCGCTTTCTAAATGTCACTTTAGCACTTGAAGTTCACTTCAAGTCAAGCAAAATTTTTAAGGCCGCCTGTATTTGACGGCCTTGCCTATGGCGATGCCTGCCAGCACATAAAGACCCAACATTCCGAACAATAAGAGCACATAGATTTCCCCAGGCTGATTGGTCGCCTCTGTCGCAAAGATGTGTTTCATCAGCAACCGATCCCCCACCCGGTTCATAAAGGACCCCCACACGCCCATGACTAGCACCACAGCCACAGCCCCCCAAGACAAGAGCCGCCCGGCCAGTGGCGACAGCGACAGGTTTATCTTCTTCTGCCACTGCTTTTGCCAGCCCTGCCAGTGCAGGCCCCAGTGCAAGCCGCACAGAATCAGCAGGGCGTAGGGCAGTGAAACATGATACTGATGCAGGGCAATGCTGCGCTGGATAGCCAGTGGCATCACCTCTTTGAGCAGGTAGTTGGAAATCCCCAGGCCGGACATAACCACCGCCAGCACACCTGCTATAAGCAAGGCATTGATGACTGTGCCCAAAAGCCGACTAAATCCCCAGCTGCCCTGATGCAAGTTTCTCAGCCAGCTGCGATTCTGATACAAATGCAGCAGGATAAGCAGCAACCAGGCCACGCCCAGGATTTCATGCAGCAGCTTGGGAAGATACTGGAAGCACATCACCGCCAAAAACAGCAGTGGCAAGCAGGTCGTCACCCCTAAGCGCTTCATTTACTGCATCCCCTTGGGCGCATTTTTCATCCAGACCTGCTCCTTCTTATTGCCGCCACTGGTATTCTGTGCCATTACCCCCACCAGCTTGTGCGGGATATAGAGTTCTTCCAGATAAGCAAGATCTGCGTCCGTCAGTTCAAGGTCTGCCGCCTTGACCGCGCCATCGATGTGGTGCAGCTTGGTAGCTCCTGCCACCGGCGCCGTCACCTTGGTCAGCAGCCAGGCCAGGGAGATTTCCGTCATGGAGACTCCGTATTTGTCAGCAAGTTCCGCCACCCGCAGGATGATCTTTTCATCGGCCTCAGCCATGCCATCGTATTTCAGCTTGGCATAGCTGTCCTCCACCAGGCGTTTGGAAGTTTCCCCGGGCCTTCTGGAAAGCCGCCCGCTGGCCAGGGCGCTGTAGGGGGTCATGGCAATTCCGTCCTCCTGGCAGAGTTTGGCCATTTCCCGCTCCTCCTCGCGGAACAGCAGGTTGTAATGGTTCTGCACCGACACGAAGGGAGCAAAGCCCTCCTTCTCTGCCAGGGCATTGGCCTTGGCCAGCTGATAGGCATAGCAGTTGGCAATGCCGATATAACGGACTTTGCCGGCCTTCACCTGCCGGTTCAGGCCCTCAAGAATATCGTAAAGAGGTGTCTGGTAGTCCCACATATGGTAGATATACAAATCCACATAGTCCATGCCCAGATGCTGCAAGCTCAGATCCAGCTGTTTGGCGATATGCTCCTGACCGCTGACCCCCGCCTCGATTTCCTGCTGGCTGCGGGGCAGGAATTTGGTCGCCACGTATACCTTGTCTCTGGAGGCAAAATCTTTCAAGGCCCCGCCCAGGTACTCCTCGCTGGTGCCGTTCTGGTAGGCAATGGCGGTATCAAAGAAATTTATGCCCTGCGCCAAAGCATGCCTGACAATCTCCCTGGTGGCATCTTCATCCACCGTCCAGCTATGCTGTCCCGTAGCCGCATTGCCAAACCCCATGCAGCCCAGGCAGATGCGGGATACTTCCAAATCACTCTTGCCAAGTTTTGTATACTTCATTGCTGCGCGCCTCCAACTTTCACTCCATCTATCTTTTGAATCAGTCAGATTGCCTCCCCTGCCAAGTTTCAGAAATGGCGGAACCCCTTCTGGCTCAGCGTAATCTTGGCAGGAAGATTGACCACCTCATGAACATTCACGAAAAATCCCTGGGTCTGCTTTTGTAAGTCCTTGTAGGCAGCAGAGCCTGCATATTTTTCATATGCTGCCTGATCTGCGTACATTTCCATGGTATGGATCACATGGGGATTGTCGTGCTCCGAAGTCACAAACATGCCCAGCACGCCTGCCTCATCTCTGACAGCACGGACTGCCTCCTGCTTTGCCAGTTCCTGGTACTGAGCCAGATTTTCCGGCTTGACCTCATAGCGATGCATAAAGACCACCGTTGCTACGCCACTGTTTTTTTGTTCCAGGGCGATGCCATTAGCCTCCAATATCTTGAGACTCTTCAGCATCGGCAGCCGTGCCGCACGATAATCCTGGAAAGCCTCGCTGGTGCTATGGATGCGGTAAGCCTCGTAGCTTTCATAGATTTCCAGCAAGCGCATCAGGTCGTGATTCTTTGCATCGATAGCACCATAGAGCGCATAAGTGCCAGCCTCCTTGGCAGTTTGCGGCGCCACGGTACGAGCGCCGATTTCCCCCATGGCCTGCATATTGCCGGGAGTGCTTTCCAGCACCGCCCAGTGAACCATGGGCATATTCCCTTCCGGCGTGCGGATAGGCTGAGCAAATGACAGGGAACTTGCCATAAAAATTCCACCCAAGGCCAACAACATAGTCTTTTTCAGATTCAATTTGAAATCCATCATTTTCTTCTCGCCTTTCATGACCTGATGCAAGCAAAACACAAGCTGCTGCTACAATCTCAATACATCATCTTTTCCCAGTCCCGGGCCATTGACAGCTCTGCACTGTCAGCCACAGCTTCCAAGTGCCTTACTTCTGCCTCGGAAAGGCTTGCCTTGGCAGCAGCCGCCGCATCTGCCACATGATGAATCTTCGTCACCCCGATGATGGGCAGTGTCCCTTTGGCAATGGCCCAGGCTATTGCCAAAGGGACACTGACAGATGATGGGCAGCCCCCACTTCCTGCAGGGCAGCGGTCAGCTTTGCCAGTTGAGGCAGGAGGGGATTATACATCTTCCCCCGGTCAGAATCTGCCGGGAAGGGATGCTCCACATCGTACTTGCCGGAAAGAGCCCCCTGCTCCAAGACCATGTAGGCAAAGAATTCAATCTTATTTTCCCGGCAATAGTCAAGAATTCCTGCCTGCTCGGAAAAACGATTTATCAGGCTCAAATGATTCTGCACCGCTGCTACCCTAAAGCCTTCAGCGCCCAGTATCTCGTTGGCTCGCTTGAGCTGTGCCAGATTGTGATTGGAGACGCCCACTTGCCTGACCTTGCCTGATTTCAGCAGGGGAATCAGCTCCGGAGTCCACCTTTCTACATCCAGGGGATTGTGAATCCAGTAAATATCAATCACTTCAATCCCCAAGCGCTGGCAGCTTGCTTCAGCCATCTTAGCCATAGAATCTTCATACATGCCGGCAATCTGAGGAGTAAATTTCGTAGAAACAACCACCTCGTCCCTTTTTCGCTGCCGCATCAGGCTTCCCAATATTTCTTCTGAAGCTCCCATGCCGTAAACTGTGGCAGTATCCCACAGATTCAGTCCCACCTGCAGGGCCGCTTCAAAAACAGGTTGCAGATCCTCTTTTTCCAGATGGTTGCCAAAAACCTGGTCACCGCCAACAGTGCCAGACCCCCACGACCAGGTTCCCAAAGCTAACTTAGCCAATTTCTCACTCATGACAGAAACACGCTCCCTTCTCTGCATTTATTTCTGATACTGTTCCGCAAAACCAAGGCACTTGCCCAGCACCTCTCCCGTTTTCACATACTCATAAGTAGGCATTTCAAATAGAATGGGCTGCAGCTTGCGGTAGTCAATCTTGCCCTTTTCCGTGAGCTTATCTTCTTCCACAAAGGTGTGGTCGATTTTCAGGATGAAGCTTTCAAAGGTTTCCGTCTCGTAAATATCTTCCACGCTGCATTCCATGGTCAGGGGAGATTCGGTCAATAGAGGGGCGCCGGATTCCCCTGTGGTATAGGCGAACACTTCCGACTTGTCCACCTTGGCACCGCTGACCTTGCCCACATAGGAAGCCGCCGGCAGCATGGCTTCGCTGACAATATTCAAGGACAAAGCCCTGTTTTCCTTCACGCCCTTATTGGTGTAATGAGGCTTGGCCATGCTCACCATCACCCGGTCATGACCGATGATGCCCACATGTCCGGCCAGCAGCCAGTTGGCCTTGCCGTCCACCATAGCCCCTACAACCACCAGCGGCGTAGGATATAAACCAAGTACTGAACCGATGTCTTTCTTCATGGCTGAAGCTCCTCTCACTTGTTCTTCTCGGCGGCTATCTGGGGCAGCGTCTTGCCCCCCACGCCCCAGTTTTCCGGCTCGTTTTCTTCCACCAGCACGAAAAACGCCTGAGGCGGCATGCCCAAATCCTCACTGGCCACCCTCGTAATATCGGCAATCAATTTGGCTTTCTGTTCCGTCGTTGCTTTGGCGGTCTTTACAGCAATAAATGGCATTTTGATACACTCCTTTTGGCAAACTTCTTTATTTTAGTGAATTAACCTTTGTGAATTTTGGCAATATACCTGTTCCAGCCACCCCCGCCTTGCCAGTTCCTGATCCAGGGCGGTCTTTTTGCCCAGCAAGGCCCTGGCGGGCACATAGGGATAGTCACTGCCGTAGAGAATGTGCGCCTGATCGGTTATCTGCAGCAGCATGGGCAGGGCATCCGGCGTAGGATCGCCGGCCAGGTCAAAGTACAGGCTGCCAATGCTTTGTTCCATATCCACCGGCTCCATCATCTTCATGCCTGCCAGCATCTGGAACATCGCTTTGGCTCTTTGCTTCATATAGGGCAGGAAGGAACCGCAATGCGGCACCACGACCCGCACCTGGGGATAGCGTGCCAGCATGCCGCTGGCCAGGAGATTCACCATGGCCCGGGTGGTATCGGCAGGATATTCGTACAAGGCCATGACCTTGCCTGTCACCGTCCCCTGCCTCGGCAACTGCGGTGCAGGGCTGGGATGGATGATGGTGAGCGCCCTGCGCCGATTGAGCTCTGCAAAGATCTCTTCCCAACGCTCATCCCCCAGATAAATGCCGCGGGCATTGCTGGGAACTTTTACTCCCAAGGCTCCCAGTTTCTCCATGGCATAAGCGATTTCCTGCAAGGAACCATCTATGCTTGGGAAGGGCACCGTGGCCACAAAGCCGAATTTGTCCGGGTACTGACGGCACAAGGCTGCCGTCTCCTCGTTGATCTGCCTGGCCACCTCACAGGTTAGCGCTTCATCTCCGTTATAGATATGCGGTGTCGCCAAGGATAAGACGGTGTAGTCAATCCCCGCCTCAGCCATAAAAGCCAGGTGAGCTTCCGCCGACCACTGGGGCAAGGGAAAGCCCTCCTCCGCCAGAGGATCTATGCCCAGCTTTTTCAGCCCTTCAGTATAAGCAGGCAGCATGGCGTGAGCATGGATATCTATTTTGCGGCCTGACGGCAGTTTCACTGCCCCCGCCGAAGCCGCCTGGGCATCGCTCCGCCAAACCTCGCCCATGCCCAGCAGGGCCAAAGCGCTCAAAGCACCGACTTTCAAAAAATCACGCCGTTTCAAGCTTCATCTGCTCCTTTCCTGACTGCCAACAGCCTGCACAGGCTGCTACGCCTTCTGTCTGCCATGCCAGCATCCCCTCGGCCGAAATCCCTGGCATATAACGAGTACAAGATGTCCCCCACTTCTATAAGTGGGGGCGGTAACTTACTAACAGGCGGCGAGTTAATATCTCCCGCCTCGTTGAAAGGCCAAGAGGAAGTTTTGCCTTCGGCAAAACTGGAACAATGGCCTTATAATTCCTCCCCCTGTATAAAAATGACACCATGTAACCTTTCTTGTTTACTATTATATATTCAAAATGACACTGTGTCAACATTATTTATGAAGCCAGCTTCAATTTTTGTCACCTGGAGCAACCTTCAAAGTAAAAATAGCCCTTCGCAAGCAAAAAGAGCCTGCCTCAAGCAAGCTCTCCCTTTTGCCTCTTACGGCAACTTATTGTACTCTTTTTCCTCTACCGGTTCACACCATTCGCTGGAAGCATTCTCTCCCGGCACTTCTATGGCCAGATGCTGGAAGGCGGAATCCTTGGCCGCGCCATGCCAGTGCTTGACATTGGCAGGGATATGCACCACATCACCGGCCTTCAGCTCCTGCGCCGGCTTGCCCCACTCCTGATACCAGCCACGTCCGGCGGTGACCAGGAGCATCTGCCCGCCACCCTTGTCAGCATGATGGATATGCCAATGGTTGCGGCAGCCCGGCTCAAAGGTCACATTGCCGATGACCACCTGCTCGGTGGAAATCATATTGAGATAGCTCTTGCCGTCAAAATACTGGGCATAGTTGACATTTTCGCCGCCCACCGGGAACATGCTGGTTGCCTGGATGGCTGCCAGATCCATACCAGCGTTTCCATTCGTTTTCGCATTCTCAGCTGCCGGCTCGTTATAAACCTCTTTCGCCAGATTGAAGGCCGCCCAGGCCTTGGGCCAGCCGGCATAGAAGCCCAGCTGAGTGATGACTTCAGCCATTTCTGCTTTGGTGACACCATTCTTCTTGGCCGACTGCAAATGATATTTCAGGGAGCTGTCCACCATCCCGCTGGCTACCAGTGCCGATACCGTCACAATGCTGCGGTCATGCAAGGACAGAATATCATTTTTCGACCAGACCTCGCCAAAGAGAATATCGTCATTATAACGGGCAAAATCCGGGGCAAACTCACCGAGCTGCTGCCGTCCTGCCGTCTGTGTTACCTTCACTGCTGCACGTTTATTCGTATCTCCCATTGCTGCTGCCTCCACGGTAAATAAATTCGCTGTCATAAAAGTTGCGGCTGCTAGGGCGTGTTGATTAAATGAACTTGGCCCAGATTTGCGTAGATTGGCTGTCCATTGCAAGGCGACAAACCGGAGGCATAGCGGTGCTATGTCGAGGATTTGTCAACGCAGCAGGGACAGTCAAGATACGTGAAGATGGGCTTAGTGAATTAATCAACACGCCCTAGTCCTGCCGCAATGATTTTCTTCTTCATCCAGGCTTCCTTTTCCTGCTGCTTTCCCCCTCTGACTGCCACTCTAGCACTTGAAGTTCACTTCAAGTCAAGCAAAATTTTCGAGAGCGCAGCTATTCCGCCCGCCGATCGCCCGCTTCTATCGCAAGAATATGCCCGTCTCTGCCCGGGTTCATAGCGCAGCCCCAATTTTATACGCCATATCGGCAAAGGAAGATTTCTCCACCAAGGAACGTGCTCCGCAGCCGGTAGCCATCACCTGGCCCACATCCTGCCACTCCATGTAGCGTACCAGTGTTTCATAGTGATTGACCAGCGCCTCCATCGTCCAGTCAGCGCTGTTGTAGGCCGTAGCCATCATGATAGATTTCTTGCCATGCAATTTTCCCGTGCGGGAATAGAATCTGTCCACAATGACTTTCAGTTGCGCCGACATGCCGAAATAGTAAAGAGGTGTCGTCAGCACAATAAGGTCAGCCTCCAGCATCTTGGGCATCAGCTTATTTTCGATGGCATCCTTAAAGATACAGGGGCCGTCCATGCCGCATTTGTCACAACCCTGGCAGGGATGCGTTTCCTCATGGGCTGCATCAAAGGTAAAGACCTCATGGCCAGCACTTCTGGCGCCCTCTGTAAACCTGTCCGCCAAGTAAATGGAGGTTGATTCTTCTTTGGGATGCGGACTGCTGGTAATCACGACAATTTTCATTTTTGTTCCCCCCGACACGCTTCCTTTTTCCGGCACCACATTTTTCTTAGCCTCACCATCAGTCAAGGCTGACAGACCGCAGCCTGACAAAAACAAGGTTATAGCGCCCGCAGTGGTGACTTTCAAAAACTCTCGTCTATTCACACACACCACTCCTGTAAATAAATGACACCATGTAATCTTTATACATAACTATTATATATTTATAATGACATGATGTCAATATTATTCGTAAAAAAATGACCGTCAACATAACGGTCATTTTCTCTCGATCCTATTGCACAAGCCAGCAGCCGAAGCCTCACCACCAGTCAGCGGATAAAGTTGGTGGCTTGCCACGGCTCTTTTTCCGGCAGGCCAAACTGTTCCTTGCCCAGCTGGATGCTCTTCATCAGGAAGGTCATATTGCGTGCCAGTGTCCGCATGGTCTGCAGGCCCTCAGCATCCTGCGCAGCCTCGCCCGGCGCCCCCATGTGGACACTGTTCCAATATTGGCTTCAGATGGACTGATTAAGCGTTATGTTTATAACCAAATGCCACCGAAGGTAGAATATTCCCTGACAGAGCGAAGCCATTCACTGGTACAGGTATTAGACAAGCTGTGCGATTGGGGCAACGAAAATCGGCCCACAAAGTGAGGTTGCCATGAAAAAAACTACCGCTAAAAAAATGGGGTGCTGCATAAGTTGTTTTCACTCATGCAGTACCCCATTTTTGCGGCTGCGCGCCAGTTTTTCTTCTGCTGTTGTGTTGCCACCTCTCATGGCCAGCACTACACCAATTAAAATAAGAGCAAAGCCAGGCAGGAAGTATCTGGTCATAGCTTCATCCAGTAACCAGTACCCAAGGATAGTTCCCACTATCGGCTGGAAAAACATGAACAGGCCACCGATGGACGCATCCATGTAAGTCAGGCCTTTGCTCCATAGAACAAAGCCTGCTGTGGTTGAAACAATGCCTACATAGAGTACCGAACCCCATATTTGCGGCATAGCCATCGCACTCAGGTCAGCTTCGTTAAAAAGCCACCAAAGCCCATAGGGAGTCAGCACCATAAATGATATCAGCACGCCATAGAATGTTAGGGCAAAGACAGAGTAGCGGCTGAGCATCTTCAAGAGTATGGACATCAAAGCCCAAGTGACAGCCGCTATAAAGAGGTATACGCCACCTAGCAGACTGCCAGTGTGCAGATTTTCCGGATCCACCACTATGAGCAATACGCCTGCAGTAGCCAGGATAACAGACATAAGTCGGCTCAGATTGAACCGCTCATGCAGCATCAGGCAGCCAAAAACCACCATGAATGCCGGTGTCGCTGCTGTTATCACCGATCCTAGCTGCGCCGAAGTCAGCATTGTGCCAGATTCCTGGGTAACAATGGATAGTGTCTGCCCAGTCAGAGCCGTAACAAGTATCAATTTCCAGTCTCTGCGCTCTATTTCCCATGAAATTTTCTGATGAAGCATAATCAGCACTATGGGCATCAAAGCAACGCCATACCTCATCCACACCAGTGCCACAGGTGTGATTACCCCCACCGTGAGGCGGACAGCAATGAACATAGCTCCCCATATGCTTCCGGCTAAGGACAGCAATATAGAGCCAATAAGCAGATTTCGCAACTTATATTCTCCATTTCAAAGTGAGTCTCCGCTTTCTATTTTACTACGCCGCCCCATAGGTGTCATGGGGCGACATGGTGCTGATAAGCGTATTGGGGCCAATCATGACATGGTTTCCTATACATACCTCATCTACATCGAGAATCGTCACATTGCAGTTGGCAAGAAAATTATCGCCCACATGGATATTCCTGCCGTTGTCACAAATAAACAAGGAGAGTATGGCGGGATTTTCGTCTAAACTCCCGAATAATTCGCGAATTGCCGCTTCTTTAGATACTTCATCTATGTATCTCTTAAAAATAGTTTTGGCTAAGTTCCACTAAGCCATGCTCCAACAAGCGCCAAAACTCTCTATAGGTCAGATTATCACCACTTAAAGAAAAAAGCATATTGTTGTATCTCCAATGAGCAGCATAGCCAACAGACTTGCTTTTTTCATCAGGAACCTCTGCTATAGCTACAGAAAGTCCATTAATCTTTTTATTCTCCCACTTTGCTCCATATACACCACTGATATTATCATTCATTAGCTCAGTGCAACGGGCTGTGCGAAGACGGAATTTGCCCACAGGCTCTATGTCTGACATATACTCTATATCTATCACATCACCTGCTATGACCCAGACCTTATTCACATGATAACCGCTTATAGAAGGAAGGTACAAAGGCTGAAATCCTGCCGCTATTTTCGCATCTGCCACACTATCATAGGATACCATAGGATTAGGCATCCCCAGGGGCTTCTCGGCTGCATCAACAGTGTTAAGCCACAAAGTTCCAATAGCTAATACTGATAAAAGGCTCATAAATCTCTTATTCATTTTCATTAGATTACCCCTTCATATTTTCCTAAATCAACATGTACCATATAACGACCTTCTAAGTATACCGTTTCAAAATGCGTCTTACTGAAACCAGATATGACCCACCGAACAGATTAAGATGATTCAGCAAATGGTATAGATTGTATAGATCACGCCTATCCGCATATCCCGACTCCTTGGGGATAATCTCATGATAAGCGTCATAAAACGCAGGAGCAAATCCCCCAAATAACTCTGTCATGGCCAGATCTGCTTCGTGATGCCCTACATAAACTGCAGGGTCTATAAGCATGGGCATGCCTTGACTGTCTGCCATCACATTGCCTCCCCATAGGTCACCGTGCAGCAAAGAAGGAAACTCCGGCTCTGTCAAGAATTCTTCTAGATGGTCAAGTATTCTACACAAGCGCCGCTTATCCTCCTTATCAAAATAAAGGTCTGCCAGTTTGATTTGGAATCCCAGCCTGTTTTCCCGGAAGAACTCAATCCAGCCAGCCTTTGGCTGATTGACCTGCTTTGTGGCACCTATGAAGTTATCCCTGTCCAGGCCAAAATTTCCTTCCTTAATGAATCTGCGTGTTTCCGCCCTATGCATGTCCCCAAGCATATAGCCCAAGTAGCTCCAATAGTCAGATTTACGAGATGAACTTCTCACATACGAAAGCATCAGATACCCCGCTCCATCGGTTAGTTTTCCCGTAGCCAGCACCTCAGGCATGTTGGCACCGCATTCCTTCATGCACTTCAGGCCATATGCTTCTGCTGGAAAGAAGTTTTCCGCAGCCCTGGCATTCAGCTTCAGAAAAACCTCTTCTCCGCTGGTCAGCAACAAGTGATATGCTTCATTGATATCACCACCAGGAACCGGTTCTGACCATTCAATGCTTGCCGCCTGACCAAAACAACGACGTACTATCTTATTTAAGATGTTATGCATTTTACTTTATCTCCCTTGATTTCATCATTATGACAAGGAGGAACCATCATGCTCCACATCGGCTGTCATCTATCATCAGCTAAAGGCTATCTTGCCATGGGCAAAGAAGCTTCAAGCATCAAAGCTGACACCTTTGCTTTCTTCACCCGCAATCCCCGTGGCGGCAAAGCAAAGGACATCGACCACGAGGATGTCCAATCCTTTCTGACCTACGCCGCAGAACACCATTTCACAAAACTGGTGGCCCATGCGCCCTACACCATGAACATCTGCGCCGCCAAAGAGAGTATACGCGCCTTTGCCCGCGAAATCCTCGCCGATGATCTGCAACGGATGGAAGCTACTCCAGGCAACTATTACAATTTCCATCCCGGCAGCCATGTAGGCCAGGGCAGCCAACAGGGCATTGAAATGATTGCTGCAGAACTTAATCGTGTCCTGCGCCCCACTCAGACCACAACAGTCCTACTGGAAACTATGGCAGGAAAAGGCACGGAAGTAGGCCGCTCCTTCGAGGAATTGCAAGACATCATCAAACAGGTAGAACTTCAGGATAAGCTTGGCATCTGTCTGGATACCTGCCACATTTGGGACAGTGGCTACGATATAGTCAACGATTTGGATGGAGTGCTGGCAAATTTTGACAACATAATTGGTTTAGACCGTATAAAAGCCATCCATCTCAATGATAGCTTGAATCCCTGTGGCTCCCACAAAGACCGTCATGCTTGCATTGGCGAGGGCTTTATAGGAATTGAAGCCTTGACCCAGATTATCAATCATCCGCAACTGCGAGAACTGCCCTTTATACTGGAAACACCCAACGACCTTGACGGCTATGCCCGGGAGATTGCTCTTTTACGAAAAAGTTCATGCGCATCCGATTGGATATAAGGGAGGAACACCAGATGCAACTGTTCATAACCGTATCGCTCGGATGGGTCATAGGATTATCCCCCATCAGTAACTTCTACGCAGAATAAGAGTGCTGTCATCTCTTACCATGATTATACACCTTTCGTGCCCGGTTTCCACCAAGCATATGCCTATGCCATAGAAAAACTTGCGTCACAGTTCAATCCTTTTACAACCTTGTCAGGTTACGATGCACTTGCAACTGAAACCGCCTGCCTTACCAACTGCTAAGGCCAGCCTCAGTGAAAATGAAAAAGGACACCTAAACAGTTTTCTTTTTGACTTATGGAGGAAAACAATGACCAGCAGAATGAGTCAGGTAACTATTTGCGTCGGGAGCGCAGCTGCGGCCAGATTTCCCGTTCCTTTTACATTGCTGGCATTGATGATTCCAAAGCCACGGCAGAATTCAAGGACTGCGTACTGAAAGTCCAGCTCCCCAAAGCTCAGACACAGCCGGAAACCCTCCACCAGATTCCTATATCCTGTGCTGGCTGACAGTCAACTCTCCCTATTTTTCACGCATATCCGTAAATCATCATAAGGCAAAAGCCGCCTTCCCGTTTGGAATGGCGGCTTTTGCCTTTGATTTATTTTTCCCACATATACATTGTCATACAGCATAACCCCACCAATTCAATCCAAATATCTGCTTAAGACATATCCCAGTTTTCCATTGTAATTGACATACCAGAAATCATCCGTTGAAGTTTTGACAAAAATAACATATGTCCCCAAAGGAATTTGATCTACTGTTTCACCATTCAAAGAGGGTGTATCCCTGAGACTTATCCATTCTTCACAGCGTGCAACCTTATATATTGTGGCACGTGGCGAAAGATATGCCCGAAGAGCGTATCCCTCTATCCCTTTATAGCTCACATGTGCAAATTCTGGATTGTCATAGTCATCTATATGATGTACTAATTGCCCCAACGGAATCCGTGCCAGTACCTCTCCTTCCATCACTGACGGTATGGAACGCAAACTTATCCATTCTTCACATCCTACAACATGCAGATTTCCTTCCTGGTTATATATAGTTTCCACAGCACTTGCGGATGGAACAGCCAGACACATTGTTGCCAAAAGAAACAACGCCGTTTTCAATACCTCTTTGATATAATTTGTACCCATAGTAATCTCCCTTCGTTTTGAGTGATTAATTTTCTTTTACTTCAGCTTTAAATCACTCACAGTATTTTTGATAATCGACTTATCTTCCTCAGTGTCTGCATATTCCATCATGGTGTTTTCCATGCTCTCCAAAGCAAAGTTCTCCGCATTTCTATATTCTCGAGCTTTATCCTTGACCTCCATGCGAAAATTCTCTGGGAGCGATAGATTATCCTCCAGACTGTCAAGGTAGGCTAACCGAAGATTTGCCTTTTTATCTTCATCCGTTGCATTTTTGTATTGCTCATAAAGATCCCTTTCGTTCTCGGTAAGCACTGCATCATAGTCGCCCACAGATTTTGCAATCAACGCATCCACCATTTCTCCTGCCTTATAGGCTGATATCCCCCCTCTTACAATGTCCTTGGCTACTTTGAGTGCGCTTAACCATTCTTTCATTGCCTGTCAGTTCCTTTCTTTTATTTTTGTCGCATGATATCTTCACGATCGCTCCTTTTGTTTATCACATTATTCTAAATATTTTCATCATATCATTCCACATATCAGTTGTCAAGAACCATCTTATCACGGCCCGTCAATAAGCAAGGGACTGCAAGAGCCCCTTTTACTCTCGCAGTCCCACATGCCATCAGTTACTTTAATTTGCCACCAGCTTGCCTCCGCCAGGAAGCTTTATGGTCTTGCCGCCAAAGCTATTTTCTGCCTTGCTGTAATAAATGTTGTGACCATTTGACTTAATGTTGTTGAAGTTTTCATCTTCATCAACCAGCGTGGTCACATAAGAATCCTCGGTAAGTTCCCAGGTTGCCCCAGACTTAAGCTTCACCACCATGCTGTCTGCCTGATTATCAGGATTTGCAGAGCCGTTAAACACAGCGCCATCGCCCAAATTGAGCGTGACCTGACTGATTCTGTTTGCCAGTACCGCTCCTTCCAAAAGCTGATTCTCTGCATTCAGAGTAAAATTCCCGCCATTTTTCTCCGTCACGCCCCAACGATCACTGGTTACCTGCACCAAAGTCTTGGAACCTCCAGCCTGTATCAGCTGTGTATTTTTAAGACTTGCTTCCGCAGTCGTGTTGGTAACATAGAACATAGGCCCAGATGATTGATTAGTCAGCTTAGAGTCATTGGCCATAAATTTTGCCATACCTACTCCGGCATCCCCAGAAAAAGACTGATAGAGCATTACACCATGCTTGATATGGCCAGTCAGGTCTGCATTATTCAGAGTGATGGAGTTTTTCCCCTCCACGACAGCAATCTCACTGCCCGTAGCTTCACCAACACCATTGGTCAGTTGTATATTGCCTGTAGAATAGATACAGGGACTGCCTTCGCCGCTGGTCTTGATATTAGCCCCATTCACCAGCACATTGCCCTCTCCACGGTCAGTAGCCAAAGCACCACAGTGTGCGCCCTCTGTAACAATCTCCACATCTCTAGCCTTGATGGTTCCACCATAAGTAGCATCCAACCCTCTGGAAGAATTGTTTTTTGTGTGGATTTTAATATGCTCTGCCGTCACTATGCTTTTTTCCCCGGTAGAGAAGATTGCATTTGCACCATCAGCATCAGACTCCAAAACAACATCGCTCAAATGAGCCGTGCTATTATCCGCACAGAGAAAAACTGCATTCTGACCATTAAAATTGCTTGCATCTTCACTTGAAGAGTCCCCGTTCTTGTGCAGCTTCGCATTTGACAGATTCAGGCTGCCCCCACCACGAACCAATACCGCACTCTCATCCGTAGTCGCAGAAGCATACGCCTGCTTATCTAAAGACTGATTCTCTCCGTCCACCAGAACAGTTGCAGATAAATCGGAGGCTGTTTTATGCTGCCCTCCAGGAAATCCCACGGGCATGCCTCCTTCAGGAGGTGGCCCCGGAGTCATGTGGTTCTCCGCATTTTGCGCAGGCATATCCGGCATAATGGCACTCCCAGAAGCTGCAAATGCTGCTGTGCCCGTTCCCAATGCCAGCAGCAGAGCAATCGCTAAAGACCTGCACTTTATCTTTTTGATACTATTCATCAGATGTCACATCCTTTCAAGTATGCTAAAAGTATAAACTGCACACCTTAAAATACACTTACAGCTCCATTAAAATTTGATTAAATCCTCAACGGTTTCACCGCTTGATTCTTTCATTTTCTGAAATCACTTCATTTGCACATCCTGGCCAGCAACCGATGAGGCAGCAACGATGCCAAGACTCTATGGATGCTGCTCACAGGGTCAGGCGTGCAAACCACGGTGCCACTTTTGGCTGCAGCCATGGATTTTTCTACCACCTTCTTTACATTGGTAGCTCCAGGCATATCAAAGTAGGCACCATGCTTATCTGTCTCCCTTGCTTTGGTGACGAACTCAGTATCCTTGATCCAAAACGGACAAACTGCCGTAACAGAAATGCCTAAATCCTTCAGCTCTACACTAAGGGCTCGGCTGTAGGAAAGCAAAAAAGCTTTACTAGCTGCATACACTGCCAAATTGGGAATGGGCTGAAAAGCCGAGCAGGATGCTATTTGCAGGACATGGCTCCCCTTCCCCATATAAGGAATGCACATTTCTGTCACCGCCAGCGCCGCCCGACAGTTCAAGTCAACCATCTGCTGCAACCTTTCTCCGGGACATTCCCTGCTTAGCCCAATACAGCCAAAACCGGCAGCATTCACCAGATATTTTATCTTTGTATTTTCTGCCAGGCACTCTGCTTTCAATATCCTTTGCAGATTATCCAAAGCAGACCGGCTTGCAAGGTCCAGGGACAGGCACTTGCAGGGAGTTTTCAAACTCTCCGCCAGTTTTTCCAGCCGCTCCTTACGTCTGGCCACCAGCCATAGCTCAGACAATCCTTCATCATCAAGGAAACGCGCATAACCTGCCCCTAAACCACTGGAAGCACCGGTAATAACAACAATCTGCTTCACCTTGCAACCACAAACCTTTCTTCTGTTCAAAATCCCATCACTGCTGCGCTCCCGTCAGTCCACCTTTTACAATACACGCTCAAAACTCTGTCAGCATCGACCTCCGCCCTCTTAGCGTTTTGATGAACTCTGTCAGCTCCTCTCTTGGCTGGCATCTCAGTAACAGCCGCTTATACTATTTCACAGCATAACATGCATGGACAAACATCTCAACATCGTCGGCGATTTCTCTTAACTCTGCATCATCCCCGCAAAGATACGGCTCGATTTTTTCATCGACATAAGTCCAGTTGGATTTCTCATCCCCCTGCCGAATATCCTCAATGCTGTCCGTGCCGAACACATCCACCATGAATTTCTATGCTTGTCCGACATCTTCGGCAATGCAGACATGCATAGGAAGTCAATAATATCCTCGGCCAGTTCGCTGTTCTCTTCGCCGTACTCGCCACAAATATACGGTATGAGTTTTTCATCGGAATAATCGATGATTTCAGTGTTGTGCCTGTCAATCTCGTCAATATCAGTCGTGCCGAAAACATGGAGCATAAACTCTCGATGTTCCTTAGTGATGTATTCTCTCCAGTTTTTCCTAGACACTGCCATGATAACATCTCTCTTTAATGTTTACATTCTTGCCTCGCAGTACAAAGTGTCCTCCTGCCCAACAGTCACCGTCACAGAGTATACCTTCACACCTTCCACATCGAGAGTCATTATCCCCATGTAGTGATCTTCCTTGGCAATTAATTTGCCAACGGACACCAAATACTCCTCCAAAGCGGATTGATTCTCCTCGATACCATCGGCGGCAAAATAGTAAGTCACATTAGTTGTTCCTTCCCATGCCCAATGCTCTGATACATAGCTTCGACCATCGGAGAAAAAATCCGCATTGACACGAATGTTTTTTACAGAATCTTCGTGTAGCATAGATTCTTTTAGAATGATTTGCTCAGCCATAATATTTTACCTTTACGTGCATTACATATCTTTCCGCAATAAATATCCACGCACATCGAACTCCTGAAACTCATGAGTGAGAGACATATAAAGGGGATGGCGGGGATTGCCATGCTTGGTTAATTTGCCGAAGCTGTACCATTTGAAAGATTCACCAAGGACATCATAAATATTAGCAAGCGCATCATACAGAAATCTCTTGCCGGGTATATCAATCATATTGCCCCATGCACACCATATGGAGTGTATCTGAAACTTTCTCATCACGGCCTTTATAACCAGCGAATTATTTTCACTCCAAACAGCTTTCTCCTCCATTTCTTCAGGATGGGGAGTTCTCTGTGGATGAAGATTAATCATAATCCAACCATCAAAGCCTTTATTCTCTGCAATCCTGCGTACATTTCTGATGGTGGGATCATCATCTCCAGGCTTGGCCGTACTGGGGTTTACGCCCAATACGAGAATGTTGCGCTTCCCTGGCTGCCCAAGCGCATACCGTTCGTTATCGTTGCCCAAGTAAATCCATCCGGCAGGAATCCCCTCACGGTCATTTTGATAATCACTTATGGTATTCAATATTTCATCGTTAATCTGCATGGGTAAAAATGTCATTTATTCTCCCTCCCTATAAGCTCACATATTGTCTTATACGCATCATCAGGACTCCAATCCCAATACTCGGTCGTACCCGTCTTTTCCTGATAGGCAGACAACACATCCTCATGAATCAGCAGCACACAGCTCCCACCAACATAACCCCATATCCATGTTCCCATCCTGCTACTCTTACTGTTCCGAAATTCTCGGAATGCCGGAAAAGCCTTGCACAGCTTCTTGTAACACCCATAGTCATCGAGATTGACCGAATATACTGCACCATTCCTATGATAAAGCTCACAGTAATTAGCGTAATCATGGCTGCAGATAAAGCAATATTTGACACCGTCTATCAATTCTTCCGTAATATCGTTTACCGCTAGCTGAACCTTTACTGGATGATCCTTGGAGCTTGGCTCAATGGGTTTGAATAGGCCTTCCTTTTTTCCGGCCAGAATCCTCTTTGCCATGTCCCGATCCAAGTAGAATTTTTTTGCGTAGTTGATATCTACGCCCGCATCCTCATCCGTTGCATTAGCAATAAAGGATAGCAGATCAAAAATTTTTATCTCTGTGGTATCATTTCCGTCCTCTTCGTCTAAACCCATGAAGAATTCGCAATCCGAGGTATAAGCCTCAATACTTATTGAGCCATCATAATCTCCGTTTGCAACACATTCGTCAAATACCCGTACTTCGCTTGACGGGAGCAGAAAACAGCCATCTTCCTTCATGCACATATAAATCGAATTCAGCACCGCCATTTTATTTTCCGGGGAACTATTCTTATGATAACGAAGAATCGCAGCTTCGATAATGGGCTCGCCTTGGATTGCCTTTCCCCTGACGCGATCAAAACGGTGCAGTACAGTTTTCATTTCCTCAGGGATACGCTTTAAGCATTCTTCTTCCAAATTCGGCATAAGTCCATAATAAGCTTCGGCAATACTTCCGGCAATGCAAGCCGTGGTATCCGTATCACCACCGATAGACACAGCGTTTCGCACAGTATCTTCAAAATCTGTAGCTTCCAAGAAAGCAATGATGGCCTCCGGCACCGAACCCTGGCAAGTCACGTCCATATGGCAGACAGGGCGAATTTTTTGCAGTGTGCGAGAGAGATTGTAGCCGAACTCATCCTCTATGTAATTTTTGATGGTCTCCTTGGATTCTCCCATTCGTGCGAGATAAATGGCACTTGCTATAGACTTTGCGCCCTTAATACCTTCAGGGTGATTATGAGTTACCTCTGCCGTCCATCGAGCAACTTCTCTCGTGCGCTCTATAGAGCCGTAAAGCCAACCTACAGGAGACACTCTCATTGCTGAACCGTTGCCGAAACTGCTGTAGGGCATGGGGTTCTTCTCCTTGAGCCATTCACGGAAATTGCCGCCGTAACCTACTTTGGGATATTTCCTACCCCAACGCTGCATGGAGGAAACTACTGCTGCGCCAACCTTCTCTTCCTCGCCCTCTTTTCCCACGTAGAGCAAAGCATCCGCTACGGCTACGGTCATCACCGTGTCATCGGTGAAACGAGATTTTTTGACAAACAAGGGAAATGACTTGATTTTCGCTCCCCGGTCAAATTCGTATGGCGAACCGATAATGTCGCCCAAAATCGCTCCATACATGATTTTGCTCCCTTCCTAATCATTCGGCGTATTTTTTTGCCATATTCAAAACAGCCGCTTTGACGGTTCTACGCAAACTTTCTGGCTCCTTGATTTCAATATGCTCACCGTATTGTAACGCCCAATATTTCATAGCGAACTCATTACACTTGAGCGTCACCATCATTTTGCTTTCAGATTCTTCCTTGACGCGGATGTCCCTTCCGAACCAATCAATCAGTTCATCTATCAAATCAGTATCGGCGATAAATTTCACCGTCACGCTGTCCCCACTGTACATATAAATATGCTCCGCCATATGCTTGGGAAGACTCCAACCCAGGGATAATTCACGAACTTCCTTTTTGGGTTTGGCTGGCTCGGACAAAATTGCAATGGAGGTGATGCGGTCAATGCGGTAATGAGATAAGTCATTGTATTTGTCGTAATTGCCGATAAGATAATAACGCCCGTTGCTAGCCACCAGTTGGTAAGGATTAACGATATACGGTTCATCCCGCCTTGGGTGCAGTTTGAAGTCTGTATCGTAACGGTTGTAAATGAAGCTGACCTTCTTCTTTTCTTCAATGGCATCATTCAACGCATCCAATGCCAGCATGACCTGTTTGTTATCCGAGTGGAATAGTTCCGGCAAATTGCAAACATGAGCGACTTTAGCGTGAAAGTAGCGGTTGCCTAATCCTTTGAGTTTCGTGATGAGTCGCTCAGCTTGCGCTCCCGACAAATTTTTGGAGAATAGAACGCTGTCAATAAGCATCCGCAGTTCCGCATCATCAAATTCTCGCTCTGCCAGATAACATCCCCGCTCCGTGGCTATTTCGTAACCCATGTCCTTGAGGGAGCGGATATTGTTGCGGATAGAACGTCTGTCGCATTCCGTGCCATAGTTTAGCTTGAGTAGGCCGATGATTTCCCGTTGAGTCAGCCTGTGGTCGGCATCGGTGTATTTTTTCAGAATCTCCAGTATCAGCATGTTAAGCATCTTTTTGTTGTCCCTGGCGTACACATCCATTTGCATCCCTCCCGTGGTTTTGTTACTCCTTTCCCTATCTTTGAGTTAATTATAACATGAGTGATGGGTAAAAATTTACCCATCACGATAATTAATTAAAAAATTCAGACATCAATCAATTACGATTTCCTCTGCCGGAAAAATGTGCCATATTATTAAAAATCATTACAAGGTCATTGCCACCTTCTCCCCACGCCGTTATAACTCGGAAGAAGATGTCCCCCACCTCTATAGGTGGGGGTAGCGAATATCATAACAGGCGGGAGCGCATATCTCCCGCCTCGTTGAAACACCAATCAGAACCACCCGTCCAACGGGTGGTTTGCTCGCCCCTATAAGGGGTTAATACAGGCCAGCGTCTCAAGGCGCT
>SVBX01000015.1 GCA_015058655.1 Pseudoselenomonas ruminantium | reverse complement strand
AATAGGTACTTCTTATGCTTTAACAAGGAAAAGGGGGCTGTGGATAAGTGAAATCATACTCTTGCAACAGCCCCTTTTTATGTAATCAAAAATACAATTTTTTTATTTCTTCTGCGGCTTCGCCCAGGCTGGTGGGACGGAAGCGGATGCCGTAGCCGATGTAGAGGGGGGAGGTGGCGTAGCGTGGCATGATTTTTACCATGATTTGCTTGTCTGCTTCGTGGTAGAAGAAGATGTTGTAGCTCTGGCAGCGGTGGTTGAAATGGTGCATGAAGTAGTCGACGCTGATCTGTATGAAGTCGGCTAAAGTGTTGGTTTGTTTCGGAGAGAGGGGCAGGGGGGCTTTGAGATTCAGCTCCCAGAAGCCTACGCTTGGGTGGCTGGACAGAATCATGGCTACGCTGTCCCTTTCGGTGAGCAGCTGCCCTTCGAAGTATTCCGGCTGGTAGAGAGAATCCTTGTCCAGCTTCGGGAAGCCCACCAGCTGCATATGGGGGTGGCGGATGGTGCCGCCTGAGAGAGGACCGAAGTTCTTGAAGAAGAGGACTTCCTCATAGCGGCCTGAGTGCAGCAGGGTTTGCCAGTGATGCAGTCCGAAGGCTATGAGGCGATGCATCTTTGCCTGGCTGTAGTCTGGCATATCCGTCTGGCACTCCCGGCCCTCGATGAGCACGAACTGGTCTGCGCCCACTATGACATTGTATTTGTTCCTCAGAAGGATCATGCCATCTTCCTCAGCGACGATGTTTGCAAGGCGCTCCCGGTCGCAGAAGGGGCAGGCTTCGCCGCGCAGGATACTATTGGGCTTCTGACTGCCAATGCGGGTGTCGAAGTCAATGATGTTCATGGTAAGCCTCCTTTCTGCGGCGGTTGTGCAAATAAGGCTGGAATAAGAAGCCCATAAATGATATAATTCATCTGTTACACATCAATAAATAGCATTTTACACAATTATAACGCCATAGTTCAAGTTTTGCCATAGGCAAAACATAGGCTGGCATTACTAGGCGGTGTTTTCCATTAGCAAGCAAGAAACGAATCAAGAGATAGAAAGCCAGGAGCAGGAGAAAAAAAAGAGCAGCAAGGGTGAATCCTTCCTCAAGGGTACTTTTATCCTGACTATTGCCGGCTTCGTGGTAAAGGTCATCGGTTCACTGAACTGGATTTTTGTCTCCCGCATCCTGGGGGGCGAAGGCATCGGCCTTTACCAGATGGCTTTCCCCATATACTTTTTGGCTATGACTGTGTCCCAGGCTGGTGTGCCGGTGGCTATCTCCATCATCACGGCGGAGAGGGTGGCCTTGAAAGACATTTTCGGCGCCAGGCGGGTTTTCCGCATTTCCATGGCCCTGATGCTGGTGACGGGACTCTTTTTTTCCTTGCTCACCTATTTCCTGGCAGATTGGCTCATTGAGTGGCAATTCATACGCGATCCCCGTGCTTATATGTCCGTGGTGGTGCTGGCGCCTACGGTGTTCTTCGTGACCTTCCTGGCAAGCTCCAGAGGTTACCTGCAGGGCTGGCAGCGCATGACTCCTACGGCAGTTTCCCAGATCGTGGAGCAGATATTCAGGGTCATCACCATGGTGCTGCTGGCCACTGTCTTGTTGCCCTGGGGCCTTGACTATGCGGCGGCAGGCGCCTCCCTGGGTGCTCTGGCTGGGGCTGTGACGGGGCTTTTGGTGCTGGTGTATTACCACTGGAAGCTGGACAAGGACATTGAAAAGGATTATGGCACGGAGCTGAAGCCTGCTCCGGGCACGGAGCATGAGTCTGCCTGGCAGATCGTGCGGCGGATCTTCAAGCTGTCCCTGCCGGTGTCTGCAGCCAGCATCATGCTGCCCATCGTGTCCAACCTGGATTTGATGATCGTACCCCAGCGTTTGGAAGTGGCCGGATATTCTGTCGGTGAGGCTACAGAGCTTTTCGGTTATCTTACGGGCATGGCGGTGCCCCTGGTGAATCTTTCCTGCCTGATAACTGCCTCCATGGCCATGAGCATTGTGCCGGCTATATCTGAGGCCAGGGCGCTGAAGCAGAAGGACAGGGTCTATAATCAGACGGCGGCGTCCGTACGCATTTCCAATTTCGTCTGCTTCCCGGCCTTTGTGTGCGTGTTCGTTCTGGCTACCCCCATTTCGGCGCTGATTTACAATGCGCCGGGGGCGGGGCCGGCAGTGATGATTTCCGCAGTGAGCATCGTGCTCCTGGGACTTCACCAGGTGTCTACGGCTATCTTGCAGGGCCTGGGGCATCCTACCATCCCTATGGTGAACATGGTGGTGGCGGCAGGAGCCAAGGTGCTCCTGAACTGGCATCTGACTTCCATTCCCTGGCTGGGCATCATGGGCGCAGCCTGGGCTACGGCAGCGGATATGGGGGTGGCAGCCCTCATCAATCTGGTATTCATCTACAAGTTCATCGGCTATAAGATGGAAATAGGGCAACTGGCCAAGACTGTTATTTCGGCACTGGTGATGGCGGCGGCCACCCATGTGTTCTATGTCCAGTCCATGGCGCTGCTTGATCTGGCTGTGGTGTCTACCTTCGGGGCCGTGTTCTTCGGCTGCGGCGTCTATATCGCCGTCATGCTCTTGACAGGTGGCCTCAGGGAGGATGATTTGGAGCGCATTCCCATGATTGGCCGCTTCGGCATCAAGTTCCTGCGCCGGATAGGCGTGTTCAAGGCAAAGGCAGAGTAGGAGGGTATTCTTGCGTAAGTTCGTGCTTTTTTACAACCCTGTCAGTGGCAGCGCTGCCTTCAAGGGAAAGCTGGACACGATGGTGGAAGCCTTCCAGCGCAGAGGGGCGTTGCTCATTCCCTATCGCACCAAGGCGGGGGGCAATGAGGGCCTGATAGATTTTGTCCGGGAGGTGCTGCCTCAGGGCATCATCGCCGCCGGCGGTGACGGCACAGTCCATGAGGCTGCCAATCTCATCATGAAGGGCAGGCTGAATCTGCCCCTGGGGATTATCGGCAGCGGCACTTCCAATGATTTTGCCACTTATCTTGGCATCAACGAGGATTTGGAAAGTTACTTTGATGCTATCGTGGAGGGGCGGACCCGTCGCTGCGACCTGGGGCTGGTGGGACAGGAATACTTCATCAATGTAGCCAGTGCTGGCATGATGACTTCCATAGCCCACGAGGTGGCGCCCAGACTGAAGAATGCCTTGGGAAAGAACGCTTACTATCTGAAAGGGCTGGGGGAACTGGCCAAGTTCCGCAGCTGGAAGCTCAAGGTAACGGCCGATGGGACAGAGCATGAGGTGGAGGCTTTTCTCTTTGTCATCATCAACAGTTCCACTGTGGGCAGCATGAGGAAGGTGGCTGATGGGGTGGAAGTGGATGATGGCCTGTTGGATTTCATGGCAGTGAGGAAGGTCAGCCTGCCGCAACTGATGGCGGTGGCAAAAGACCTGATAGCAGGAAATCCGGTATCAGAAAAGGATGCGGTATTGCATTTGCAGGCCAAGCGCTTCATCATAAATGTGGACGAAAGGCTGGAGAGCGACCTGGACGGGGAAGCGGGCCCTATGCTGCCGCTGACTGTGGAGACCGTTCCCGGCGCTATTGAGGTTTTCTGCTGATTTTGGATAAAAATAAGGCTCCGCAAGCTAAGCTTGCGAAGCCTTTTGTTTTCTTCTGGTGCGGATGAAGGGACTTGAACCCTTACGCCGAAAGGCACTGGATCCTAAGTCCAGCGCGTCTGCCAATTCCGCCACATCCGCATAAACACGATATATCTTAGCATTTAAGGCTTTCTTTGTCAAACAGCTTTCTGACAAATTTCTTTTGCTTTTGGCAGGAAAGGGCTTGACAAATCCCGTATAATAGGTACTAGCATAATTCATGTAGCAGGGAGGGTCAGGAATGAATGTAAGAGAGCATACTGAAGAGTTCGAGTATCAGTATCTGTCTCCCAAGGCTGCCAAGAGCCGCGAGGCAAAGAGAAAAGCGCCCATGGAGGAATGCTGCTTTCGCACCAAGTTCCAGAGGGACAGGGACAGGATACTTCATTCCAAATCTTTCCGGCGGTTGAAGCGCAAGACACAGGTTTATATCGTGGCGGGGGATCATTATCGCACCCGCATGACCCACAGCTTGGAAGTTTCCCAGATTTCCCGCACCATTGCCAGGGCGCTCAGGCTGAACGAGGACCTGACGGATGCCATTGCCCTGGGGCATGATGTGGGGCACACGCCCTTTGGCCATGCAGGGGAGGCGGCCATGGCCAAGCTGATAGGCCACTTCTCTCACAACGAGCAAAGCCTCAGGGTAGTGGAGTTCCTGGAGAGGGGAGGCATGGGCCTGAATCTTACGGAAGAGGTAAGAGATGGCATCTTGAACCATACAGGGCCTAACATGCCCAAAACCTATGAGGGCAGGATTGTCCGGACGGCGGATCGAATTGCTTACTTGTGCCACGACTATGATGACAGCATCAGGGCCGGGCTCCTGCAGCCCGGGGAACTCCCGCCGGAGGTGCAGGAGCGTTTTGGCACGGATACCTCACATATGATCACCAGCATGGTGGCTGACATGATAGAGACTTCCATGGACAGGCAGGAGATCGCTCTGTCGGAGGAAGTGTCCCATGTCATGGATGCATTCAGGAAATTCATGTTTCAGCGCATCTACCATTCTGAGGCACTGGCCCGTGAGAGGAAGCAGGCAGTCTTCGTGCTGAAGGAACTCTATAATCATTATATGGCGAATTTCGAGGAATTGCCGGAGGAATTCATTTCCAGGGAGAACCATTGGGGACGCCAGCAGACTGTGGTCGACTATGTGGCGGGGCTTACGGACAGCTACGCTGTCCAGCTCTTCAAGGGCATCTTCATTCCCCCGGTGGAGCAAATGGCATAGTGAGATTGCGATTAATTTGATAAGCTTTTAGTAAAGTTGCCAAGCTATAGAGGAATTTTATATTTTACGGTGAATATAGCTAGAGTAGGGAGTGTTCTGCACAATTGGTGAATTTTTTCCCTAAAATAAAATTTATGAGCAGGAAAATTCCCTCAAGGATAGAATATGTAACAGGTGTCGTACTGATGGAATCAAGCTGCGGCCTGAGAGAGGGGAACTTCCATGAGTGACAGCAGGATGGACGAATTTGTGGAGCAGGTGCGTTCACATTCGGACATCCTGCAGGTGGTGCAGAGTTATGTGCCCTTGAAACGCAAGGGCGGACGCTACTGGGGCTGTTGCCCCTTCCACCATGAAAAGACGCCCTCCTTTTCCGTAGTTCCGGATAAGGGATTCTTTTACTGCTTTGGCTGCCATGCGGGTGGTAATGTTTTCAAATTCATATCATTGATTGAGAACATCTCATATTTCGAAGCTATCAAGCTTCAGGCAGAAAAGCTGAACATTCCCATGCCGGAGCGGCCCAAGACCCCTGCAGAGGAGGCCAGGGAAAGGGAGATTGCCAGCTTGAGGAAGGTCAATGAAATGGCCCGGGATTTCTTTCACAACTGCCTGACTATGACAGGCTATGGGAAGCCGGGATTGTCTTACTTCGCAGGCCGTGGCATTACTGAATCTGTCATAGAGGAGTTCAAGCTGGGCTTCGCTCCTGATGCCTGGGATAAGCTGTCCTCTGCTTTTGTGAAGCGTGGAGTGAAGCCCGAGCTGCTGCTGAAGGCGGGCCTTGTGTCTGAGAGCCAGCGTGGGGGCATCTATGACCGCTTCCGGGGCCGGGTCATCATCCCCATCGCAGACGAGCGGGGGCGGGTGGTTGGTTTCGGCGGTCGCGTGCTGGATGACAGCCAGCCCAAGTATCTCAACACCCAGGAGACAGTGCTCTTCAATAAGAGAAAGCTGCTCTTCGGCCTCGATCGCTCTCAAAGGGCTATCAAAGAGGCGGGGTATGCCATAGTCGTGGAAGGCTATATGGATGCCATTTCCGTCTTTGGGGCCGGAGTGGAGAATGTGGTGGCCTCCCTTGGTACGGCTTTTACGGCAGACCATGCCAAGAAACTCATGCGCTATGCAAAGGAGATTTACTTTTGTTATGACAGCGACGAGGCAGGCCAGCAGGCTACCATCCGGGCCCTTTCCATAGCGGCCAGGGATACGGGGGCAGTGGTGAAGGTCATCGCCGTGCCGGACGGCAAGGATCCTGACGAATTCATCAGGAAGCATGGAGCTGAGGCTTTCCGCGGACTGGTGAAAGAGGCCCTGCCATTGGTGGATTATCGTATTTCCTATGTGCTCTCCCATGTGCGTTACGATACTTTGGAAGGCAAGGGCAGGGCCCTGCAGGAAATCATGCCGGTGCTTTCTGGTGTGAAGCGGGCTCTTTTGGGAGAATATGTCAAGAAGCTGGCCCAGACCCTTATGATAGATGAAGGGCTGGTGCTGGAGGAACTGCGGCGCTACAGCAGTGCTCCTCTGGAGGTGTCCGAGCCGGTGCGCGCCCCCATCAGGCAGGCTGTCAGGGAGAATGATAACGCTGCCAGGAGGGCGGGCAGGCTGCTTATCAGGGCTGCCTATCAGGATGCGAGCATACTTATGCACGCTCTGGCAGTGGTGCCCCTGGAAGGCATAGCTGACCCTGTGCAGCGGCAGGTGCTGTCCTTCTTGCAAGAGTGCATGGACGGCGGTGCCAGCCCGGAGGATGCTTCCGTGCAGGGGCGTCTCCCGGAGGAGGCCGCTGCAGAGCTTTCCCGTGCCCTGGTGGAGGATCTGGGTGGACGGGAAGAGGCTGAAGCGTACACTGATTCTTTGAGGAGCCTCAGGAAGGCTTATCTTGAATCTCAATATCTGGCTCATACGGAGAAGGCCGAAGCCATGATGCAGGCCGGAGATATGAAATATCTGGAAGAACTGAATGAGGTAAAGAGAATCAAAAATGAAATGGATGGTATGTGAATTGTATTTTATGACGGATTTTGCTGGTCAGGAAAGGAGGGAGCTCAATGGCTGATGTACGCAGTGCTGCGGCGGCTATGGGAAAGAACCGCAGCTCCGAAATCATCGCCAGTCTGCTCTCCAAAGGCAAGAGCAATGGCGGGACCCTCACTTATGGGGAATTGGTGGAAGCCCTGCAGACACAGGATCTTTCTCCTGACGAAATTGATGATATGTATGATGCCTTCAGCAAGAAGGGCATTGAAATCGTAGATGATTCCGGCACAGACAGCCAGGATGATGAGCCGGTGGACGAGGAAGAGGTGGAGATTGACCTCTCCGTGCCCGAGGGCATCAGCATCGACGACCCGGTGCGCATGTACCTGAAGGAAATCGGCCGGGTGCCTCTCCTTACAGCTGAGGAGGAAGTGGCTCTGGCCAAGCGCATGGAAGAGGGCGACGAAGAAGCCCAGAAGCGTCTGGCAGAGGCCAACCTGCGCCTGGTGGTCAGCATCGCCAAGCGATATGTGGGGCGCGGCATGCTCTTCCTGGACCTCATCCAGGAGGGCAATCTGGGGCTTATCAAGGCTGTGGAGAAGTTTGACTACAACAAGGGGTATAAGTTCAGTACCTATGCCACCTGGTGGATTCGTCAGGCTATTACCCGTGCCATTGCGGATCAGGCTCGTACTATCCGTATCCCCGTGCACATGGTGGAGACCATCAACAAGCTGATTCGCGTGTCCCGCCAGCTCCTGCAGCAGCTGGGACGCGAACCTCAGCCGGAGGAAATTGCCAAGGAAATGGATATCAGCGTAGAGCGGGTGCGGGAAATCATGAAGATTGCCCAGGAGCCTGTCTCTTTGGAAACTCCTATCGGCGAGGAGGAGGATTCCCATCTCGGTGACTTCATCGAGGACCAGGATGCTCCGGCGCCGGCAGACGCAGCTTCCTTCATGCTTCTCAAGGAGCAGCTGGAGGAAGTGCTGGAGACCCTCACGCCCCGTGAGGAGAAGGTGCTGCGCCTGCGCTTCGGCCTGGATGACGGCAGGGCGAGGACCCTGGAGGAAGTGGGCCAGAGCTTCGGCGTCACCCGCGAGCGCATCAGGCAGATCGAGGCCAAGGCGCTGAGGAAGCTCAGACATCCCAGCCGCAGCCGCAAGCTGAAGGATTTCCTTGATTAAACAAACTTTTTATAGGCATCTTGACACAAGTGGTCGGGATGCCTATAATTACATATGTTGGTTCTGATTCCTCGATAGCTCAGCCGGTAGAGCACCTGACTGTTAATCAGGCTGTCGCAGGTTCGAATCCTGCTCGAGGAGCCATTATGAATACACAAGGGTGTGACGGAGGCGTTGCGCCCTTTTTCTTTTTTGTGTTTGCGGAGGAGGTATCCTCGTGGTATTGGATGATAGATTGCAGGCCCTGGCGGATTTTGTAGAGCCGGGGAGCCGGGTGGCTGATGTGGGCACGGACCACGGCTATCTGGCCATAGAGCTCATCAAGTCCGGCAAGGCGGATTTCGTCATTGCCAGTGACAAGAATTCCGGGCCGTTGGAGGCCGCCGGCAGGAGCCTGAAGATGGAGGGGCTGACAGAGAAGATTACCCTGCGGCTTGGGGACGGCGTGCAGGTGCTGAAGCCTGGGGAAGTGGACACCGTGTGCCTGGCGGGCATGGGGGGCGTCCTCATGACGGAGATACTGGCTGCCAAGCCTGAAGTGGTTGAGGGGTTGAAGTATCTTATCCTGCAGCCCATGAACGGGGCAGAGGAACTGCGCCGCTGGCTCTATCGGCATGGCTGGCATATCGTGGATGAAGCGCTGGCTGTGGACGATGGACGCATTTATGAGATAATCAAGGCAGAGCCTGGCAGGAAAAGATACCCTGCTCCGGTGGAGCTCCTGATAGGCCCTGTGCTCTGGGAGAAGAAGCCGCCTCTCTTGCGGCATCATATAGAGCAGCTGCTCTTTCAGCAGAAGCGGGTGGCTTCGGGGATGGAGAAAAGCCCCCGGGCAAAGAAGACCAAGAAATACGAAAAGGTCTTGGCTCTGATTGAAGAATTGGAAAGGAGGCTTTCCTTATGAGCAAGGGCATCAAATGCCAGCAGGCCATGGAGGCGCTGGAGCGCATTGCCCCTAAAAGACTGGCAGAGGAATGGGATAATCCCGGCTTGCTTTTGGGCAATCCTGCCCAGGAAGTGCATAAGATACTTACCTGCCTTGATGTCACCGATGAGGTGGTGGAGGAGGCTATAAGCCAGGGGGCTGATATGATTGTGGCCCATCACCCCTTGATCTTCAAGGGCATCAAGAAACTGAGGACAGACCTGCCCCTGGGGGCAAGGCTGCAGAAGCTCATGGTGCATGGCATCGCCGTGGCTGCAGCCCATACCAATCTTGATACAGCCGAGGGCGGCGTCAATGATGTGCTGGCAAGGCTTATTGGCCTGACGGACATTCAGTCCTTTGCAGGCAAGGCTGAGGAGGGGGAAGATCCCACCTTGGGGCGTATCGGCTATCTGCCGGAGGCCATGTCCATCGAGGACTTTGCCCGTCAGGTGAAGGAAGCCTTGCCCGTTGACTATGTCCGCCTTGTCAAGGCAGATGCTAAGAGGGTCAAAAAGGTGGCCCTTTGCAGCGGGGCCGGCTCGGAGTTCATAGCCAAAGCAGCTTTCCTGGGGGCAGATGCCTATGTCACCGGGGATGTGAAATACCACGAGGCCCAGCAGGCGGTGGAAATGGGCCTGCATGTCATAGACGGTGGCCACTTCGGCACTGAGTTTCCTGTGGCGGCAGTGCTGCGTGACAGGTTGGCAGAAGAGCTGTCGGGCCTCAAAGGAGAAGTGGAAGTGGTGGCGGATACGCTGTCCAAGGATTTGTTCTCTGTGATTTGAGAGGCTAAGTTCTGGCGATAGGAGCGGCAAGGAAGCCGCAGGAAAGAGAGAAAGAGAATTATGGCTAAAGCGGAAGTTAGGAAGCAGTGCGTGCGCTATTTTCAGATTGTCCTGGGCTGCTTCATCGTCTGCATGGGCTTCAATCTGTTTTTGATTCAGGCCCATCTGCTGACAGGGGGGCTCTCAGGCGTGGCCCTCATCATATACTATCTGGCAGGCATTCCCGTTGGCATGCAGAACATTGCCTACAACCTGCCTATCATCTATGTAGCCTACCGGGTTTTCGGCAAGCTATATGCGCTTGATACGATCCTGGGGACAGTGGTGCTGTCCGTCATCTGGGATGCCACAGCCTTTCTGCAGGAAAGCGTGCACATCACGGTGGACCCCATGCTGAACGCTATTTTTGGCGGGGTGCTGGCAGGCATTGGTTTTGGCATGATTTTTCGTTCCAATGCCAACACAGGCGGGCTGGATGTAGTAGGGGCGGTGGTGAAAAAGTTCTGGGGCATTGATGTAGGAACGGTGATTTTTATCCTGAACTTCATTATCGTCATGGGCTCGGCGGCTATCTTCACCATGCAGGAGGCGCTCTACACTCTGGTGGCCATCTATGTGACTGCAGAGCTCACCAACAGAGTGGCGGCGGGGCTGAACCGGGAGAAGAGCATCATGATTGTCTCTCCCCGGGCTCAGGAAATCTGCAATGATATCCTGTCCAATGTCCACCGGGGCGTCACCATCATCGAGGGCAAGGGCGGCTTTGCCCGGGAGCATAAGGAAATCCTCTTCGTGGTGGTGCGCCTGACCCAGGTGAGCCGGGTGAAGACTATCGTTGATCATTATGACAGCCAGGCATTCATGATCGTGTCCAACACCTCGGAGGTGTCCGGCAAGGGCTTTACCTTGGAGTGCGAGAGCTACGAGGATGCTTTGCAGAAATGGCATGAGCAGAGGTGCCGGGAGGAAGGGGATCGCTTTTAGAACGCACAACAGATGTTTTTAACCTGTGGACAGATGCCCCGAAGTGTTGACGCTATGCCCCTTGATAGTCTATAATTAAACTTGGCTGTAAACTGAAAAAAATCCATCCCCGCCGAATGAATACGGTGGGGGTGTGCTGTAGTTGGAGGAGATTGCATTGGAGAAATATTCACCCTCAGAGATTGAGAAGAAGTGGCAGCAGAAGTGGGAGGAAGAAGAGGTCTACAAGACGGAGATGGACGAATCTCGTCCCAAATACTACGCTCTTGAGATGTTCCCTTATCCTTCCGGCAACCTGCATATGGGCCATGTGCGTAACTATTCCATCGGTGATGTGATGGCCCGCTACAAGACTATGGAGGGCTTCAATGTGCTCCACCCCATGGGCTTTGACTCCTTCGGCATGCCTGCCGAGAACGCCGCCATCAAGCATGGCGTGCGCCCGGGGGATTGGACCTACAGCAATATCGACAACATGATCCGCCAGCAGAAGGGCATGGGCCTGTCCTATGACTGGGACCGCAAGGCTATCACCTGCAGCCCGGATTACTACAAGTGGACCCAGTGGCTCTTCGAGCTCTTCTACAAGCGGGGGCTGGCTTACAAGAAGGAAGCATCCGTGAACTGGTGCGACACCTGCGGCACGGTGCTGGCCAACGAGCAGGTCATCGATGGCAAGTGCTGGCGCTGCGACAGCGAGGTGCACAAGAAAGACCTGTCCCAGTGGTTCTTCAAGATTACGGACTATGCCGACAGGCTGCTGGCAGACCTCGAAAAACTGCCCGGCTGGCCTGAGCGTGTCAAGACCATGCAGGCTAACTGGATCGGTCGCAGCGAAGGCCTGGAGTTCAACATCGATGTGCCGCAGCTGGGGGAGAAGCTGTCTGTCTACACCACTCGTCCAGATACCGCCTATGGCATCACCTTCGTGGCGCTGGCTGCGGAGCACCCCATTATCGGGAAAATCCTCAAGGATAACCCCAAGGCCGAGGAAATCAAGGCTTTCTGCGAAAAGGCCCGCAATCAGTCTGAGATGGAGCGCACTTCCAGCGAGTCCGAGAAGGAAGGCGTCTTCACGGGGGTCTATGCGGTGAACCCATTCAACGGCAACAAGGTAGAGCTGTGGGTCACCAACTATGTGCTGGCTGACTATGGCACCGGCGCTGTCATGGGCGTGCCTGCAGGGGACCAGCGCGACTGGATGTTTGCCAAGAAGTATAACCTGCCCATTATCATCACCTGCCAGCCCAAGGGCGTGACTCTGAAACTGGAGGAGATGGAGCATGCTTACGACGAGAAGAACGGCGAGCTGGTGAACTCCGGTGAGTTTGACGGCATGGAAATGCACGCTGCCATGAGCGCCATCATGGACAAGGCAGAGAAAGAGGGCTTCGGCAAGCGCAAGGTGAACTACCGCCTCCGTGACTGGCTAATTTCCCGCCAGCGCTATTGGGGCGCTCCCATCCCGGTCATCCACTGCCCCCACTGCGGCGAGGTGCTGGTGCCGGAGGAAGACCTGCCGGTGAAGCTGCCGGAGAATGTGTCCTTCGAGCAGGGGGCTGTTTCTCCCTTGGCCCAGTGCGAGGAATTCGTGAACTGCAAGTGCCCCAAGTGCGGTGCCGATGCCAAGCGCGAGACTGATACCATGGATACCTTCATCTGTTCTTCCTGGTACTTCCTGCGCTACACTGATCCCCACAATGAGGCAGAGCCTTTTGCCAAGGACAAGGTGAATTATTGGGCGCCTGTTGACCAGTACATAGGTGGCATCGAGCATGCTATCCTGCACCTCCTTTACTCCCGCTTCTTCACCAAAGTGCTTCACGATGCAGGCTTGGTGGGCTTCGATGAACCTTTCAATAACCTCCTGACCCAGGGCATGGTCATCAAGGACGGCGCCAAGATGAGCAAGTCCAAGGGCAATGTGGTTTCCCCGGAGGAAATCATCGAGAAGTACGGTGCCGATACTGCTCGTCTCTTCATCCTCTTCGCGGCTCCTGTGGACCGTGACCTGGAGTGGAGCGACCAAGGCGTGGAGGGGTCCTTCCGCTTCCTGGCTCGTGTCTGGCGCATTCTCTCCCACTTCGAGGATACCATCAAGGGCGCTCCTGACAGCTATGATGCCGCCTCCCTCACCAAGGAGGAGAAGGAGCTGCGCCGCGTGCTCCACACCACCATCAAGAAGGTCACTGAGGATGTGCGTGACCGCTTCATGTTCAACACCGCCATTTCCTCCATCATGGAGCTGGTGAATGCCTTCTACGCTTTCGATAATGACAACAAGGAAGTCAATGCCGGACTGGTGAAGGAACTGGCTTCTGCCTTGGTGCGCATGCTTGCACCCTTTGCTCCCCATATCACCGAGGAACTCTGGCATAACCTGGGCGGTGAAGGTTCCGTCCATGCCCAGAAGTGGCCCTCCTATGAGGAGAGCGCCCTGGTGCAGGATGAGGTGGAAATCGTGCTCCAGATCAACGGCAAGGTCCGTGACAAGGTCATGATTCCCGCTGGCATCGACCGCGCTGAGATGGAGAAGGTGGCCATGGAACTGCCCCGGGCCAAGGAACTCACTGAGGGCAAGACTATCGTTAAGGTTATCTGCGTACCGAAGAAACTGGTGAACATAGTCGTAAAATGATGGCAATCCGTGGGAGGAGGCATAAGCTGCGATGATAGACATACCGGGCATGGATCAACTTTTGGATGAAACCTACATGGCTTATTACGACATTGTGCGTGATCAGGTGGAATCGCTGCTTTCGAGCACAGTGCGGGAGCGGCGTCTGGATTATCAAAGGTTGCAGCGCGTGGTGATTGTTGTCATCGACAAGCTGGCTGCAGATGGCGCCAAGGCTTTTTCTCAGATACACAACATGGAGCGCCAGGGGGACTATGTCGTCCAGCACAGCCTCAATGTGGGCATCATGGCTGCCCTGATGGGAAGCTGGCTGGGCTGGAATGAGGAACTCCGCAGGGAATTGGTTGTGGCAGGTCTTTTGCATGATATAGGCAAGCTGTGCATTGACAAGAACTTGATGAATAAGTCAGGCAGGCTCACTACTGACGAGTTTGCCATCATCAAGCGCCATACTGAGTACGGAGCGAAAATCCTGCAAGAGGCAGGGGAGACCAGGCCAGAAGTGGTGGGAGGCGTATCGCAGCACCATGAACGCAATGATGGTTCCGGTTATCCTTTGGGCCTTCGCGGTGAAAATATCTCTGTCTTTGGACGCATTCTATCCTTCCTGGATATTTATGATGCCATGGCCAGCAATCGTGCTTATGCGAGTAAAAAATCTCCCTTCGAGGCCTTTGCCGTTATGGCGGATGATATGAAGGAGGGGCGGCTGGATCCTGAATTTGCCGTGCATTTCATGAAGAATACCAGCCGTGCCTTGGTGGGCACATGGGTTGAGCTGAGCGATGGTGAGCGTGGGCGCATTGTCTACATACCTGAAAGCCGTATTGGTGCCCTGCCTATGGTACAGACCATATATGATAAGTTTGTTGACCTGGAGCATCGCAAGGACATAACGATCAAGGCTATCCTGACAGCCAGGGAATTGCTGACGCAGTAACGATTGATCTTAGTGAAGGGTTGATAAAAATGCTGCAAGCCTACGCCGTAGAAAATCTCACGCCCGGTATGACGGTGGGCCGTGATGTGATTTCGTTTGACGGGGAGATGCTGCTCAGGAAGGGTCAGGTGCTGACGAATGAAAGCATCTGCAGCCTGCTGGAGCGTCCCGTTTTTTCCGTCTACATAGAGGAGTCCACCGAGGTGGTGAAAATCCCCGGCAAGGAACATTTGCTGGACGATGATTATGTGTCCTGCTATGAGCGCGCTCATGAGAATGTGAAGCGTTTGATGCTGGGAATTTCGCAGGATGGCAGGATGGACATAGGGTTGCTGGATGTCATCGTGGCAGACATCAACCACGACCTGGCTTCAGACGGAGCCAAGGCTATTTCCCAGATACACAATATGGAGAGGGAAGGAGCCTACCTCTTCCACCACAGCCTCCATGTGGGCATCCTGGCAGCCCTTATGGGGCGTTGGCTGGAGTGGGAGCAGAATAAGCGGGAAGAACTCATCATCGCAGGGCTCCTGCATGATGTGGGCAAGCTTGGCATCGACAGGGAATTGCTGGACAAGAAAGAGCCCCTGACGGCAGAGGAATTTGCTCATATACGCCGCCATACGGAGTATGGCGTAGCCATGTTGATGAAGGCCGGGGAAAAGAGGGAAGGCGTCCTCTCCGGCGCGGGCCAGCACCATGAGCGCTGCGACGGCACGGGCTATCCCCTGGCTCTGGGCAAGGAGGATATTTCCGACTTTGGCAAGATCGTGGCTTTCCTTGACATCTACGATGCCATGGCCAGCGACAGGGCTTTTGTGTCCAGATTCTCGCCCTTCGATGCCTTTGCCGCCATGATGGATGATACCATGGTGGGCAAGCTGGACCCGGAGTTTTCGGTGCTCTTCATGCGGCAAACCTGCCGGGCACTGGTCGGTGCCTGGGTGGAGCTTTCCAATGGGGAGCGGGGGCGCATCGTGTATATCCCGGAAAGCCGCATCAAGGCTTTGCCCATGATACATACGGTGCATGATGAGTTCATCGACCTCGAGGCCAGGACGGATCTGAAGCTGAAGGCTATCCTGACGGCTGCTGAATTAGGGGCGTAAAAAATCCCTTCGACGGAACTGATTCCGTTGAAGGGATTTTTTGCGGGTTAAATCAACACGCCCTAGATCCTGCTGAGTATAGCGCGAGCCACATGCACGCCGCTGGCGCTGGCTTGGGAAAGGCCGCGGGTCACACCTGCGCCATCACCGATGGCGAAGATGTTCTTGTGTTCTGTTTCCAGTTCGTTGGTGAGAACCACCCTGGAGCTGTAGAACTTCACCTCTACGCCGTAGAGCAGGGTATCGTCATTGGTCATGCCGGGAGCCACGGCGTTCAAGGCCTGGATCATTTCGATGATGTTGTCCAGGTGGCGCTTGGGCAGCACCAGGGAGAGATCGCCTGGGGTAGCAGCCAGCGTGGGCACCGTGAAGCTCTTGGCCATGCGGTGGGCGTTGGTGCGGCGGCCCTTCATCAGGTCACCGAAGCGCTGGACGATGATGCCGCCCCCCAGCATGTTGGAGAAGGAGGCAATGCGCTTGCCATACTGGTGGGGCTCCTTGAAGGGCTCGGTGAAGCGATTGCTGACCAGGAGAGCGAAGTTGGTGTTCTTGCTCTGGAGCTTGGGGTCGCTGTAGGAATGGCCGTTGACAGTCATGATGCCGTCGGTGTTCTCCATGACCACATGGCCGTGGGGGTTCATGCAGAAAGTGCGTACGGAGTCGCCGTAGCGCTTGGTGCGGTAGACCAGCTTGGCCTCATAGACCTGGCTGGTGATGTGGTTCCAGACCTCATCGGGAGTTTCCACCCGCACGCCTACATCTACGCGGTTGTTTTCCTGCTGAAGGCCCAGGCGCTTGCACTCATTGGAGAACCATTCAGCCCCGGCCCGGCCGGGAGCTACGATAAGGTATTCGGCCTCGATCTTTTCGCCGTTTTCCAAGGTGATGCCGTTGGTGCCCTTGCCATCGGATTCGATGTGCTCTACAGGGCACTGGAAACGGAATTCCATTTTGTCCTTCAGGTGCTCATAGGTGGCCTGCAGCATTTTCAAGTTATTCTCAGTGCCCAGGTGACGGACGCTGGCAGACAGCAGGTGCAGGTCATGCTGGAGGGCCAGACGGCCCAGGTCGGAGTTCTCTGTGGAAAACACCTGGCTGGGAGCACCATGCTTCTGATTGATCTTATCCACATAGTGGATGAGTTCCATGACTTCGCCATCTTCCAAATATTCATTCAGCCAGCCGCCGAACTGGGTGGTGAAGTTGTACTTGCCGTCGGAGAATGCTCCGGCGCCGCCGAAGCCTCGCATGATGCTGCAGGGCTTGCAGCCGATGCAGCTCTTCACCTTGCCGGTGGAAATAGGGCAGACACGGTTATAGATATCCTTGCCTGATTCCAAGAGGATGATTTTCAGCTCCGGCTTTTTCGAGCACAGCTCATAGGCTGCAAAGATACCGGCAGGGCCGCCGCCCACGATTGCCACATCATACTTATTCATACTTGCCCTCCTAAAGACAGGTGCGGTTTTCACGCACGAAAAACACGCAGAGAAAATTTTCGGGGAGACTTTTGCAAGGCGTCTGCTGAAAATCCATCTGCGAATCATACATAATTGGATTGAATCGGAAACAAACCTTGCCTATTATAAATGAAGTGTTTACATAATGCAAGGATTATTTTAGAAAAATTTTATCCCTTGTATACTATGTGTATAGATATATAGCTTCTATATAAAAAATATGGTATAATATGTGTCATGCTGTAAACTTTATCAATGTAAAGGGGGAAATTCTTTGACACATGATATAGCCATTATCATTACCTTCGTTGTCTATATGCTCCTGATGATGGGCATTGGGGTCTACTATTACCGCCGTACCCGAAATATGAGCGATTACTTCCTGGGGAACCGCAAGCTGGGAGCCTGGGTCACCTCCCTGTCTGCCGAGGCTTCGGATATGTCCGGCTGGATGCTCATGGGAGTGCCGGGCTTTGCCTATGTGGCAGGGCTAAATGCAGGCTGGATTACTCTGGGGATAGTGCTGGGCACCTGGGCCAACTGGCGCTTTGTGGCAGCCCGTTTGCGCGTCTATACGGAACTGGCCCATAATTCCCTGACCCTGCCGGACTTTCTGGAGAACCGCTTTGAAGATACTTCGCGTCTCTTGCGGGTAATCCCTGCTATCTTCATCCTTATTTTCTTCGTCATCTACAGCGCTTCCGGCTTCGTGTCCGGGGGCAGGCTCTTTGAGACTATCTTCGGCATGGATTACACCTATGCCTTGCTGTTGTCTGCCGGGGCGGTGGTGTTCTATACCCTCACCGGTGGTTTTTTAGCAGTATCCCGCACGGACTTCATACAGGGCGTGATGATGTTCTTCGCCATCCTGATAGTGCCGCTCTTTGCCATGATGCTGCTGGGAGGGCCGGGAGCTACGCTTGAGGCTATCAATACCTACCATGCTTCCTTTTTCGAGCCCTTTCAGAAGGTGGACGGCAGTACCATCACGGCGCTGGAGATCATCTCCCTGATGGGCTGGGGCATCGGCTATTTCGGCCAGCCCCACATTCTCGTGCGCTTCATGGCCATCAAGAGCACCAAGGACATTCCCCAGGCTACCAATATCGCCATGGTATGGGTGGTGCTTTCCCTGGCTGCGGCTCTGGCCGTGGGCATGGTGGGCTCCGTGTTCCTTGCCGAGCCCCTGACGGAAGCCAATCGTGAGACGGTGTTCCTGGTGATGACCAATACCATGTTCCCCTCTGCTATAGCAGGCATGATCCTGGCAGCAGTGCTGGCAGCCATCATGAGCACTGCGTCTTCCCAACTGCTGGTGGCGGCTTCTGCCGTGTCTCAGGATTTTTACCGTTCCATCATAAATAGCAAGGCAGAGCAAAAGGAACTGGTCTGGGTCAGCCGCATTTCCGTGCTGGCCATTGCGGCCATGGCCATCGGCTTTGCCCTGAATCCCAACAGCTTCATCCTGGATATGGTGTCCTATGCCTGGGCCGGCTTCGGCGCCGCCTTCGGCCCCGCTGTGCTCATGTCCTTGTTCTGGCGCCGCACCACCAGGAACGGCGTGCTGGCAGGCATCGTGGTAGGCGGTCTCACTGTCCTCATCTGGAAGCAGTTCGCCTGGCTGGGCCTTTACGAGATCGTGCCCGGCTTCCTGTTCTCCCTGATTGCCATCTATGTGGTGAGCCTGCTGGACAAGGCTCCTGCTGAGAGCATCACCCGCACCTTTGATGAGGTGGGGAAAAGCCGTATCTGAGGGGAAAGTCTATCTGCCAAACATGAACTTGCAGATTGAGCTTGCCAAAAAAAAATAGTACAATAAGGCTGTTGCTCGTTATGAGCAGCAGCTTTGTTTATTTTGGGAGGTGAGGCTTTGGCCTTTATCGAGATAGAAAGACTTGAGCATGAGTACCAGGCAGGGACGGAGCAAAGCCGCAAGGCGCTGGCCGGAGTAGATCTCTCCATAGAGAAAGGGGAGTTCGTGGCGGTGCTGGGGGCCAATGGCTCCGGCAAGTCCACTCTGGCCCGTCATCTCAATGGGCTTTTGCTGCCCAGCGCAGGGCAGGTGCGGATAGATGGGCTCTCCACACTGGAGGCGGCAGAGAAAAATGAGCTGTGGAAAATCCGCAGCCAGGTGGGCATGGTGTTCCAGAATCCTGACAATCAGCTCATTGCTGCCATCGTGGAGGATGATGTGGCCTTCGGCCCGGAGAATCTGGGAGTAAAGCCGGTGGAAATCCGCCAGCGGGTGACGGAGGCTCTGCAGGCAGTGGGCATGGAGCGCTTCAGGAAGCGGGCTCCCCATCTCCTCTCCGGGGGACAGAAGCAGCGGGTGGCTATCGCCGGCACTCTGGCCATGGAAACAGACTGCCTGGTGCTGGATGAGCCTACCGCCATGCTTGATCCCCAGGGGCGCAAGGAAGTCATGGGGGTAGTGGAAAGGCTGCACCGGGAAAAGGGCCTGACCGTTGTCCTCATCACCCACTTCATGGCAGAAGCCATGCAGGCTCAGCGGGTGGTGGTCATGGGCGAAGGCAAGGCCTTGATGGAGGGAAGCCCCAGGGAAATTTTCGCCCAGGGGGAGAAGCTGAAATCTTTGGGCCTGGAGGTGCCCCTGGCAGGAGAACTGGCAGAGCGGCTGAGAAAAGCCGGACTGCCTCTGCCGCCGGGCCCCATGCTCACGGCAGAGGAATTGTTGGCAGGACTGAAGGAGATAAGGGGGAAGGGCTATGGCCATCGAGCTTAGGAATGTGAGCTATACCTATATGCCCGGCACCCCCATGGAGCGGCAGGCATTGCAGGGCATCGATATGACCATCGAGCACGGCAGGTTTTATGCCCTGGCAGGGCATACGGGCTCAGGCAAGTCCACCCTCATCCAGCAGATGGCGGGGCTCCTTTCCCCCACCTCCGGGGAGGTGCTGGTGGAGGGAGTGAAGCTGAATGCCAGGGATAAAGAGGGCAAGAAGCAGGCAGTGCTGGCCCGCCGCAAGATTGGCATTGTCTTCCAGTACCCCGAGCAGCAGCTTTTCGAGGAAACGGTAGCGGCAGATGTGGCCTTCGGACCGAAGAACCAGGGGCTGGAGCCTGAGGAAATAGAAAAGCGGGTCAAAAGCTCTATGGCCTTGGTGGGCCTTGACTATGGGAAATTTGCCCAAAAGTCTCCCTTCCTCCTGTCCGGCGGAGAAAAGCGCCGGGCAGCCATTGCAGGGGTGCTGGCGCTGGAGCCTGAGTACCTTATTCTGGATGAACCTACGGCAGGCCTTGACCCCCGGGGGCGGGAGTCGCTGCTGCAGATGATTGGAAACCTGCAAAAGGGGCAGGGGGACAGGGAGCCTATCACTGTCATTTTGGTGTCCCACGCCATGGATGATATACTGCGGCTGGCAGATGAGATGTTTGTGCTGCAGGAGGGCAAAATCACGGCCTCAGGCGCCCCGCTGGAGGTTTTCAAGCGCTGGGATATCCTGGCTGAGGCAGGGCTGGAGCCGCCGGAGATCCTCATGCTTTTGGAGCAGCTGCAGGGGGCGGGCCTGGCGGCAGACATGCCGGTGAGGACTCTCAAGGATGCGGTAAAGGCTGTGGAAAGGGGGCTGAAACATGCTAAGTGATATTACCATTGGCCAGTATTACCCCGGCAGATCCCTTTTGCACCGCCTCGACCCGCGGGTGAAGATCGTCCTGCTGCTGCTTTTGATGGCAGAGATCTTCATCTTCAGCAACTGGCTGGCTTATGGTGCCCTGATAGCGCTGACGGGAGGCCTGATGCTGGCGTCTGGAGTGCCGGTGCTGGTGCTTTTGAAATCTGTCCGGCCCCTGCTGTGGATCATCGTGCTGACCTTCATCATCCATTTGCTGGGTACGCCGGGGGAAGCTCTGGCTACGCTTGGGCCTCTGACCATCACCTGGGAAGGGGTCACCCGGGGCAGCTTTATCTGCCTGCGTTTGGTGCTGCTGATACTTTTAAGCTCCCTGCTGACCTTTACCACCAGCCCCGTGAAGCTGACGGATGCCATGGAGGCGCTGCTGTCTCCCTTTCGCCGCTTCGGCGTGCCTGCCCATGAGCTGGCCATGATGATGACCATCGCCTTACGCTTCGTGCCCACCCTTATCGAGGAAACGGACCGCATCATGAAGGCGCAGCAGGCCAGGGGCGTGGATTTTGCTACGGGTGGCATCATGACCCGTGTGAAGGCGGCAGTGCCCATCATGGTGCCTTTGTTCCTCTCAGCCTTTCGCAGGGCTGATGAGCTGGCCCTGGCCATGGAAGCCAGGTGTTACCGGGGGGGCGTGGGCAGGACCCAGATGAAAGCGTTGAAAGTGACACGGCTGGACTGCATAGCCGCAGCCTTGATGCTGGCTATGGCGGCAGGGCTGGCTCTGCTGGCATGGTGGGGCTGAAATCGGTATTTAAAGCGGTATTTAATGAAGGAGAGCGAGGAGACTCTCCTTTTTCTTTGGGCAAAATCACTAGACAGGCAGCCTTGACATGGTATAAAATATGAAAAGAGCCTGTAAAAAGGCTTCTTAGTCATGCTTTATAGAACTAGGTTCTACAGCAATTCCCGTAATACTAGGTGGTGTAAACATGGACTCAATACTGAAGGTGGGCATAGATGTAGGCTCCACTACTATCAAGCTGGTGGTGCTGGATCATGAGAAGAAGATTCTCTACAAGAACTATGCCCGCCATTTCTCGGAGATAGGCAATGCCCTGCAGGAAAACCTCACTCACTTGAAGGAAGTAGTGGGGGAGAGAAAGTTTTCTTTCGCTCTCACCGGCTCTGCAGGCATGGGCATAGCCCAGCGCATTGGGCTGCCCTTCGTGCAGGAGGTCATTGCCTGTGCCGCGGCGGTAAAGGAGCTGATTCCTCAGACCGATACGGTGGTTGAGCTGGGCGGCGAGGATGCCAAGATCACTTATTTCGGCGATGCGCCGGAGCAGCGCATGAACGGCGTCTGTGCAGGAGGCACCGGGTCTTTCATCGACCATATGGCGTCCCTGCTCTCCACAGATGCACCGGGGCTGAATGCTCTGGCCGAAAAGGGCAGGCAGATTTATACCATTGCTTCCCGTTGCGGTGTCTTTGCCAAGACGGATATCCAGGCTTTGATGAATGACGGAGCGGAAAAGGCGGATATAGCCCTTTCCATCTTCCAGGCGGTGGTGAACCAGACTATCGGCAATCTGGCCCAGGGCCGTCCTATCTCTGGCAAGGTGGCTTTCCTTGGAGGGCCGCTGCACTTTTTGCCGGAGCTGAAAAAGCGCTTCATTGAGACCTTGAAGCTGGACACAGACCATGTGGTAGATGTGGAATATGGCAACTATTTCGTGGCTATGGGCTCTGCCCTGTCCCAGGAGGCTCAGGTCATTGACGCGGGCATGCTGGATGCCTGCATAAAGGGGGCTGGCCAGGCTGCGGCAGCGGAAACCCGCCAGGCGGATTTTACCCTTTTTGCCGATGAGTCAGAATATGAGGAGTTCAAGGCCCGCCATGACAGGGACAAGGTGAAGCGGGGGGAGCTGGCTTCCTATGCCGGCCCGGTGTATGTGGGCATAGATGCCGGTTCTACTACCACCAAGATCACGGCCATCGGCCTGGACAAGGAAATCCTCTACACTTCCTACGGCAGCAATCAGGGCTCGCCTTTGCAGACCGTGGTGGGGGAGCTGAAGGAGCTTTACAAGGCCCTGCCGGAAACCGCCTATATCGCAGGGGTTCTCACTACGGGGTACGGGGAGGCCATCGTGAAGGCCGCTGTCCACGCTGACGGCGGCGAGGTGGAGACCTTCGCCCACCTGCGGGCGGCTCAGGAGTTCTGTCCGGAGGTCACTTTCGTGCTGGATATCGGCGGGCAGGACATGAAGTGCTTCTTCGTGAGGGATGGCAATATCGGCAACATCACCTTGAATGAGGCTTGCTCTGCCGGTTGCGGCTCCTTCATCCAGAATTTTGCCGAGGGGCTTCATATGACGGCGGCGGAGTTTGCCGCCAAGGCTATCGAGTCCAAGGCTCCCGTGGACCTGGGCACCCGTTGCACTGTCTTCATGAATTCCAAGGTGAAGCAGGCCCAGAAGGAAGGGGCCGAGGTGGCAGATATCTCTGCCGGCATTGCTTTCTCTGTCATCAAGAACGCCCTGTTCAAGGTCATGCAGCTGAAGGATACCTCAACCCTGGGGGACCATATCGTGGTGCAGGGGGGAACCTTCTACAATGATGCGGTGCTGCGCTGCATGGAGAAACTGCTTGACCGTGAGGTTATCCGCCCGGATATTGCAGGGCTGATGGGAGCTTACGGCGCAGCCATTCTGGCCCTGGAGGCAGATGAGCGGCCTGAGGAGAAGTCTCAGCTCCTTTCTTCCGAGCAGCTGGCTGAGTTTTCCGTTTCTACCAGCTCCTACCGCTGTCAGGGTTGTGGCAACAAGTGCCTGGTGACCATGCAGAAGTTCCCGGACGGGGGCAAATACTTCACCGGCAACCGCTGCGAGCGGGGGGCCGGGGGCAGCAAGGCCAGCCACGAGGTGCCCAATATCTACAGCTACAAATACAACCGCCTCTTCAAGGCCTATGCGCCCAAGGAAGGGGCCGGGAGGGGCCGCATCGGCCTGCCCCGGGTGCTGAATATGTACGAGGACTATCCCTTCTGGTTCACCTTCTTCACGGAGCTGGGCTATGAGGTAGTGCTGTCCGGCAAGTCCAATGCAAAGATGTACTACAAAGGCATGTCCACCATACCTTCCGATTCCCTGTGCTACCCTGCCAAGCTGGTGCATGGCCATATCATGGATTTGGTGGAAAAGGGCATCAAGAAGATTTTCTACCCCTGTGAACCTTATAATATGGCAGATGAGCTCTGCCAGTCGGACAACCATTTCAACTGCCCCATTGTGGCTTCTTACGCGGAGAATATCCGGGGCAATATGGATATCCTGAAGGAGCAGGGCATTGACTTCCTTCAGCCTTTCCTGCCCCTGGATGATGAGAAACGCATGGCAGAGCGCCTCTATGAGGAACTGGGCAGCCATGAAGGACTGAGCAAGAGGGAAATCAAGGCTGCGGTGGCGGCAGGCTACAAGGAGCTTGCCCGCTATCGCGAGGATGTGAGGGCCTGCGGCCAGACCATCCTGGAGCATATAGAAAAGACGGGACAGCATGGTATCGTGCTGGTGGGGCGTCCCTATCATGTGGACCCTGAGATCAACCACGGCATTACGGAGATGATACAGTCCTACAATCTGCCTATCCTTTCCGAAGATGCCATCTGCCATCTGCCCGTCAAGGCGCAGAAACTAAGCGTCGTAAACCAGTGGAGCTATCATGCCCGCCTTTATCGGGCGGCTCAGTTCGTGGCAGAGCATCCGAACCTCACCCTCATCCAACTCAGCTCTTTCGGCTGCGGCCTGGATGCCCTGACCACGGGGCAGACCAAGGATATTCTGGAAGCCCACGACCGCATTTACACCATGATCAAATTGGATGAGGTGTCCAATCTGGGGGCGGCCCGCATCCGCCTCCGCTCTCTCATGGCGGCTCTGGCCAGGAAAAAGCCCCTGCCCTACCGTGAGGTGAAGCCCATCGAACGGCCACATTTCACGGCGGACTGCAAGGCCACCCACACTATCCTGGCACCCCAGATGGCGCCTATTCACTTCGAGCTTATCAAGACGGCTCTCAGGAAGTACGGTTACAATGTGGTGATACCGCCCATGCCCGACAAGCACACCACGGATGTGGGGCTGCGCTATGTGAACAACGATATGTGCTACCCGGCCATTGTGGTGATAGGCCAGCTGATTTCTGCCCTGAAGGATGGGCTATGCGACCCGGAGCACACCAGCATCGTGCTCTTCCAGACCTGCGGTGCCTGCAGGGCGACCAATTACCTTGGCGTCTTGCGTGAGGCGTTGAAATACGCCGGTTTCCCCCAGGTGCCTGTCTTTGCCTGCATGGGATTGCCGGATGAGACTGACGACTTCAAGCTGACCAGGGAAATGCTGGTGGATGTCATCAAGGCTGCCGTTTACGGCGATGCGCTGATGAATGTGAAGAACCGCATGATGCCCTATGAGCTCACGGCTGGCAGCACCAAGGCTTTGTATAACAAGTGGCTGGAGCGGGCCAAGGAGGAGATACAGCAGGGCAGTTGGTGGAAGTATAGGAAGAACATGAAGGCTCTGGTGCGGGATTTTGACCACCTGCCCATTGACGAGGAACTCTGGAAACCCAAGGTAGGCGTGGTAGGGGAGATATTGGTGAAATACCACCCAGTGGCCAACAACCACATCGAAAAGGTGCTCATGGAGGAAGGAGCCGAGGTGGTGATGCCTGACTTCGTGGATTTCTTCCTCTACACGGCTCACGATGCCATCGCCAAGAGAAAGCTCCTGTCAGGTTCCTACAAGGAACAGGTCTTCGCCAAGATGTTCATACGCCTGCTGGAATTCTTCCGCCATCCTATGCGAAAGGCATTGGAGGGCAGCCGTCACTTCCTGGCGCCCCGCTCCATCTATGAGACGGCAAAACTGGCCTCCCGCCATGTGTCCCTGGGGAATATGGCAGGAGAGGGCTGGTTTCTCACCGGGGAGATGGTGAAGCTCATTGACGAGGGCGTGCCCAATGTCATCTGCCTGCAGCCCTTCGGCTGCCTGCCCAACCACATCACGGGCAAGGGTGTCCTCCACGAGCTTCGGAACAGCTACCCCGGAGCCAACCTCACGGCTATTGACTGCGACGCAGGCTCATCCGAGGTGAACCAGCTGAACCGCATCAAGCTGATGCTGTCTGTGGCCAAGGAAAGAGGGCAGCAGCAAGAGAAATCTGCAGAAAGTCATTTTGCCTCTGGTAAAAATTGACAGGAAGTGCTAGAATACTATGGTTGCAAAATCATAGGCGGTATTTTTCCGCTAACATAATTAAGAGGTGCAGTATGGCAAATAGATTTTATGATTTGGAAGTGGCTGGCGTGAAGCGCCGCCTTTCTATCCTGAATGTGACAGACAAGCTGGCCATTGCCGGCTTCATCATGCTGGGGGATGTAGAACTGGTGGATGCTTGTGCCAAGGAGCTGGCCAAGAAAGTGCCCGCCGATACGGAGATCATCCTGACGGCTGAGACCAAGGGCATTCCCTTGGCAGCTCAGCTGGCCAAGGAAATGGGCATGCCTTATTTCGTGGTGGCCCGCAAGTCCATCAAGGCCTATATGGAAAACCCGGTCTGGGTGGATGATGTGTCCATCACCACCAAGGGCAAGCAGATGCTCTGCCTCATGGATGCGGATATCGAGCGCATCAAGGGCCGCAAGGTATTGCTGCTGGACGATGTCATCAGCACCGGCGGCTCCATGAAGGCCCTGACGAACCTGGTGGAGAAAGTGGGCGGCACCGTCATCGGCGAGGCCTGCGTACTGGCTGAGGGTGATGCTTCCAAGCGCGAGGACATCATCTATCTGGAGGCTCTGCCCCTCTTCGATGCAGAGTAAAAGCCATGGAGATCGATTTGCACAAGCTGGCAGAGGCCTTCCTGCAATCTGATGTGCGCCAGGGCTACATAGACCTGGCCAAGGGGGAGGTCGTCCTCCTGCGGGATGACATGGACGAAGCGGAGGCTGAAGCTCATGTCTTCGAGATAGAGGAGGACTGGGAGCACTATCTGCCCCTGCCCAATCTCATTGACGAGCGGGAAAGGGAAATCATGGCCTCCTTTGCGGCAGATGCCCGTGAGGGTGTTCGTGAGCGCTTGCAGGAAGCGCTAACGGGAGCGGGAGCTGCAGCCAGGTTCCGTCATCAGGTCAAGCGTCTGCTGTTGCAGAAAGCTTGGGAAATCCATCTGAGGGAGTCTATGCTGGAGGCAGCCAGGGACTTTTGCCAGGAAAATGAGTTGGCTTACAAAGAATGACTAAAATCGGGCCTGCTGTGCTTTCAAGCATGGCAGACCCGATTTTAGACTAAAAAAGGAGCCGAACCGCATTGCGGTCCGGCTCCTTTTGATTATGTTCGAAGTTTTTCTCAGCGCTTGTAAGCGGTGACCTTCTGATAGTGCTTCTGGAAGAATTCCTCTGCAACCTGGGGGAACAGGGCATAGGAGAGGACATCTTCGTCGGTGGGGTTCAGGAAGCCCTTCTCGACGAGCTCTGCCTTGAATTCCTCGAAGGTCTCTGCCTTGGCATCTTCCACGGAGCAGTCATCGATGATGTCCTCGGGAGCGATGCCCAAGGTCTTGGTGAGGAAGTCGCGGTCGATGGCCACAGGGGTACGGCCGAACTTGCCGCGGGCCAGATCCTTGAATTCCTTCGGTACCATCTTGTAGCGCTCGCCGCTCATGACATTGAAGGTAGCCATGGTGCCCACGATCTGGGAGGACGGGGTGACGAGAGGAGGATAGCCAAGGTCCTTGCGGACACGGGGCATCTCATCCAAGAGATCCTGATACTTGTCTTCCATGCCGGCTTCCTTCAGCTGGTTGGCCAGGTTGGAAAGCATGCCGCCGGGAATCTGGAAGTCCAGCACATTGGGGTTGATATCGAAGTAGCCCTTGAGCTTGAACTCGTCGATGACGCGCTTCTTCACGGAGAGGAAGTGCTGGGAAATGGGGGTCATGGCTTGACGGTCAAGGCCCGTGTCACGGTCGGTGCCCTCCAGGGCAGCCACCATGGTCTCGGTGCAGGGCTGGGAAGTGTCGCTGGAGAAAGGAGCCAGGGCGCAGTCGATGATGTCGACGCCAGCCTCTACAGCCTTCAGATAAGTGGCATGGCCGAAGCCGGAAGTGCAGTGGGTGTGGAGTTCCACGGGGATGGAGAGAGCTTCTTTCAGCTTCTTCACCAGATCCTCTGCCACATAGGGCTTCAGGAGGCCGGACATATCCTTGATGCAGACGGAATGGCAGCCCATTTCCTCCAGCTCTTTGGCCAGCTCCACGAATTTCTCATTGGTATGCACCGGGCTGATGGTGTACACCAGGCAGCCCTGGACATGGGGCTTCTCGGGGCAGGCAAGAGCTGCCTTGATGGCGACCTTCAGGTTGCGCACATCGTTCAGGGCGTCGAAGATGCGGAACACGCCGATGCCGTGACGGGAAGCAGCCTGCACGAATTTCTCCACCACATCGTTGGAATAGTGGTTATAGCCGAGGAGGTTCTGGCCGCGGAGCAGCATCTGGATAGGAGTCTTCAGGTTGGCCTTCAGGGTATCCAGTCTCTCCCAGGGGTCTTCATCCAGGAAACGGAGGCAGGTATCGAAGGTGGCGCCGCCCCAAGCCTCCAGGGCGTTGTAGCCAATCTTGTCCAGGGCCTCAAGCTGGGGCAGCATGTCTCCGATGCGCATGCGGGTGGCTACCAGGGACTGATGGCCATCACGGAGAACCGTTTCTGTGATCTTGACCGGATTCTTTGCCATAAATAACACTCTCCTCATACTATCATTCTATAAATAATTCTTATAGATAAAACTGACGAAAATTGAAGGAAAAAGGGTTTGTTCAAAGGTGAAAAACCGCATAAAATAAAGCGTTCCAGCAATTTTTCTCAAATTTACATCACAACTGTATTATAGGTACTAATTAGGCCTTTGTCAATAAGAATGTGATTCTTTTCCCATACCATAACCAAACAGAATTGCAGTCAGGCTATTGGTTTTTGATATAACCCTTGTTATAATATGTGATAGAATTTTTGTTTAGCTGTGTTGCCAAAGAGTTTACATTGGTAAAGTCGTTTTATTATCTATGGGGAGAGATGTGTAAATGAAACTGGTAGTTACTATTGTAGGCAAAGATAGGGTGGGCATTATCGCCATGGTGAGCCAGGTGTTGGCGGAGAACAATGTGAATATCCTCAACATCAACCAGAACATCATGGACGGCTATTTCAACATGGTCATGAGGGCCGAGATGGGCGAGGACGCCCGCATGAGCCTGGTGGATCTCCAGAAGGTATTGAAGGAGAAAGGCGAGGAAATGGGCCTGGACATCAAGGCCCAGCATCAGGATATCTTCAATGTCATGCATAATGTCTGATTTCTTTCATAGCTAATCGGGAGGACCAAGAACATTGATCACTATAGATGATATTTTAGAAACAAACCGCATGATCACCGAGAACAAGCTGGATGTGCGTACCATCACCATGGGCATTTCCCTGAGGGACTGCGCTCATCCCAGCCTGGAGAAATTCTGCCAGAATGTCTATGACAAGATTACCAAGTCTGCAGAGTTTTTGGTGAAGACCGGCGAGGACATCGAGGCAGAGTATGGCATACCCATCATCCACAAGCGCATTTCCGTCACTCCTATTGCCATCGCTGCCGATGCCTGCCATACGGACAGCTTCGTGCCTGTGGCCGAGGCTATGGACAAGGCGGGCAAGGCTGTAGGCGTGAACTTCATCGGCGGGTTTTCCGCTTTGGTGGAAAAGGGCTATACCCACGGGGACAGGGTGCTCATCGAGAGCATCCCTCAGGCGCTGGCTACCACGGATATCGTGTGCTCCTCTGTGAACCTTGGCTCCACCAAGGCGGGCATCAACATGGACTGCGTGCGGGAAATGGGCGAGGTGGTGAAGCGCACTGCCGAGCTCACCCGTGATACCCAGGCTTTAGGCTGTGCCAAGCTGGTGATTTTCTGCAATGCTCCCGGTGACAACCCCTTCATGGCAGGTGCTTTCCATGGCGTATCCGAAGGGGACAGGGTCATCAATGTGGGGGTCAGCGGCCCCGGGGTGGTGAAGCATGTTCTGGAGGATCTCAAGGGAGCAGACTGCACGGAGATTGCGGAGACCATCAAGAAGACTGCCTTCAAGATCACCAGGGTGGGCCAGTTGGTGGCCCGGGAGGCTTCCAGGCGGCTGGGAGTGCCCTTCGGCATCATCGACCTGTCCTTGGCGCCGACTCCTGCCGTGGGTGACAGCGTGGCCCGCATTTTGGAGGAAATGGGCCTGGAGGCCTGCGGCGCTCCCGGCACCACGGCGGCTTTGGCCATGCTGAACGATGCGGTGAAGAAAGGCGGCCTTATGGCCAGCTCCCATGTGGGCGGCCTCTCCGGCGCCTTTATCCCCGTCAGCGAGGACGAGGGCATGATCGATGCCGTCCAGAAGGGCAGCCTTTCCATCGAGAAGCTGGAGGCCATGACCTGCGTCTGCTCCGTGGGCCTTGACATGATAGCGGTGGAGGGGGATACCTCTGCTGCCACCATCTCCGGCATCATTGCCGATGAAGCTGCCATCGGCATGATCAACAACAAGACCACGGCGGTGCGGGTCATCCCGGTGCCGGGCAAGAAAGTGGGAGATGTGGTGGAGTATGGCGGGCTTTTGGGCTACTGCCCCATTGTGCCCGTCAGGAATCAGTACAGCTCATCCGCTTTCGTGGCCCGCGGGGGACGCATCCCTGCGCCGGTGCGGAGCCTGACCAACTAAGATGCGGGTAACCAAGGCAGTCCGTGAGCAGCAGATTGCCATTTTGGAGGAAACCTATAGAGGGGTAAAGCCCGCTTTGAAGTTTCGCAATCCCTTCGAGCTTCTCATCGCCGTGATCCTCTCTGCCCAGTGCACAGATGTGCGGGTGAATGTGGTGACGGAACGGCTCTTTGCCAAAGCTCCGACGCCCGAGGCCATCATAGGCATGGGCCTTGGCGCTTTGGAGGAAGAGATCAGGGATTGCGGCCTCTTCAGGAACAAGGCCAAGAACATCATGGCGGCCTGCCAGCTCCTCCTGCAGGAGTACGGCGGGCAGGTGCCGGAGGATTTCGAGGCCTTGCAGAAATTGCCCGGGGTGGGCAGGAAAACCGCCAATGTGGTGATGAGCGTGGCCTTTGGCTACCCTGCCATTGCGGTGGATACCCATGTGTTCCGGGTGGCCAACAGGCTGAAGCTGGCTGCAGGCAGCACGCCCCTGGAAGTGGAGAAGGGGCTGCAGAAGTCTATCCCCAGGGAGAAATGGTCTGCGGCCCATCATTGGCTGATCTGGCATGGCAGGAAACTCTGCAAGGCCAGATCGCCCCTCTGCGGGGAATGTCCCCTGCAGCAGGTGTGTCCAAGTTGTGAGGCCCTTCAAGGGCCTGGAAAGTGATTGTATGGAATACAGGAAAGCTGTTTTTGACGATATAGAAGCCATTTATGAATTGGTGAACCACTATGCGGAGGAGGGGGTCATGCTGGCCCGCTCCCGCAACACTCTCTATGAGACCCTCAGGGATATGGTGGTGGCCGTTGACGAGGAAAAAGGAGGCTGCCTGGCAGGTGTGGGAGGCCTTCATATCATCTGGGAAAAACTGGCAGAGGTGCGTACCATGGCAGTGGATCCTGAGTATATTCGCCGCGGCATTGGCGGCGAGATCGTACGCCGCCTGATGGCAGAGGGAGATGAGCTGGGGATTGAGCAGTATTTCACCCTCACCTACAAGCCGGGGTTCTTTCAAAGCCTGGGCTTCCGCATCATCACTAAGGAAGAACTGCCCCATAAGGTGTGGAAGGAGTGCATAGACTGCCCCAAGTTCCCCAACTGCGATGAAATAGCCCTGATGAGAGAGCGTTGACAGACAAGGGATAGAAACAGGAGGATGACTGCATGATTATCGTAATGAGTCCTAGTGCAACTAAGGAAGATATAGACAAGGTGGAAAGCAAGCTGAAGTCCGTGGGGCTTCAGGCGCATTTGTCCGTGGGCGCCGAGCGCACCATCGTGGGAGTGATCGGCGACAAGAAGATCATCGGCAATCTGGAGATGAACATGCTCCCCGGCGTGGAAAAAACCGTGCGCATTACGGAAAAATACAAGCTGGTGAGCCGTGAATTCCATCCGGAAAATACCGTGGTGGATGTGGATGGCGTGAAGGTGGGCGGCGAGCAGTTGGTGGTCATGGCCGGTCCCTGCTCCGTGGAGAGCCTGGAGCAGCTGCGGGAGGCAGCCAAAGCTGTGAAGGAAGGCGGCGCCCAGTTCCTGCGGGGCGGCGCCTTCAAGCCCCGTACCAGTCCCTATGATTTCCAGGGCCTGGCTGAGGACGGCTTGAAGCTCTTGCGCCAGGTGGCTGACGAGAACGGGCTGAAGGTGGTCACGGAAATCGTGGATAAGGACGATATCGAGTTGGTGGGCAAATACGCCGATGTCTATCAGGTGGGAGCCCGCAATATGCAGAACTTCCAGCTCTTGAAAGCCCTGGGCAAGGCCAAGAAGCCTGTCATGCTGAAGAGGGGGCTTTCTGCTACCATCAGCGAGTGGCTCAATGCCGCCGAGTATATCGCCGCAGGGGGCAATGAGAACATCATCTTCTGCGAGCGCGGCATCCGTACCTATGAGACTTATACCCGCAACACCCTTGACCTCAGCGCCGTGGCGGCAGTGAAGGAACTTTCCCACCTGCCCATCATCGTTGACCCCAGCCACGGCACGGGCCGCTGGCAGATGGTGCAGCCCATGGCCAGGGCTGCCGTGGCTGCCGGGGCAGATGGTCTGATCATCGAAGTTCATCCCCATCCGGAGGTGGCTCTTTCCGATGGCGACCAGAGCCTGACCCCCAAGAACTTCAATACGCTCATGTCTGACCTGGGCAAGATTGCCGACGTCATGGGGAGAACCCTATGAGCTCTGCAGAGCCTGTGCGCCTGGCCATTATCGGCGTGGGCCTGATCGGCGGCTCCCTGGGGCTGTGCCTGAAGCAGGCTATGGGGAAGGATATCTACATCACAGGCCTTTGCCGCACTCAGGCTTCCATGGACAAGGCCGTGGAGCTGGGGGCGGTGGACTTCGCCCACAGCGAGGTGGAAAGAGTGGTGGCTGAGGCCGATATCGTTTTCCTCAGCCCCCCGGTGCTGCAGATCGTGCCCATGGTGAAAAAGCTCTTGCCCTATCTGAAGCCTGGCACCATCATCACAGATGCCGGCAGCACCAAGCAGTATATCTGGCAGCAGCTGCAGGGATTTTTGCCAGAGGATATCTACTACATTGCGGGCCATCCCATGACGGGCCGGGAAAAAAGCGGCGTCACCGCTGCCAGGGCCGACCTCTTTCGCGGCAAGGCTTATGTGATAGTGGAGGATACAGGCGCCCCTGAGGAAGCCCATGAAAAGCTGATGCAGGTGCTGAGGCATACTGGGGCTAATTTCACCACGCTGGATATCAAGAAGCACGACCGCTGCGCCTCTGTCATCAGCCATGTGCCCCATGTGACGGCTGCGGCTCTGGTTACCCTGCTGAATCGCAGCGGGGACGACTTGGAGTCCTGCATCAAGCTGATCGGCGGCGGCTTCACGGATACCACCCGCATAGCCTCATCCAATGCGGATATGTGGGCAGACATCTGCATGACCAACGGGGAGGCCATCAACCGCCATCTGAAGGAACTGCAGTCCATTTTAGGTGAGGTCATCGGGGCTATAGACAGCCATGACCGAAAAGCCATCCACGATTATTTCTCCGCTTCCAAGGCAAGGCGCGACAGCTTGCTGGAGCGGGCTGTGGAGAAGCGGATAGACCCGAACTGATAAGGCAAGGGACACGCATAAAGTAAGCTAAAAGGGCCTCTCTGTGATTTTTGCATCACAGAGAGGCCCTTTTCTTCGTATCAGATATTCCAGTAGATCATCTTTTCCATCATATCAGGCTGGCTGTCGTCTGCTTCCGCATCCGGGAGCCATTCTTCTGAAAAGAGAGGGCGTCCGTCAATGATTTTCTTGATTATCTTGGACATTTCGGAGATATCGCTGCCCTTCTGGCCGGAGTTGATGAAGTTGCCCAGGGCGGTGCCTACCTTGAACATATCCTTTTCCTTCAGGGAGCGGGTAGTGGGGTCAAGGCTGGAGAGACGCAGCACGGGGAAGCTGAGGTCACCGGAGGTGAGGAGCTGCTCGGGCTTCACCATGAGGCCCGCTACGGCCAGATTGTCCGTGAGCTTGCTGCCGTCGATGCCCTCCCGAAGCTGGGCCAGCACCAGGTGGTTGGCGGTGGGGCCGCAGAGGGTACTTATCCCTGCCTCCCGCAGGCCCTTTTCCAGAGCCCGGGCGTTTTTGAGGGTCTGCTGGCAGTAGGCAGTGAATTCCTCGGCGGCGGCTTCCTGGAAGGTGATGGCCAGAGCGGCCAGGACATTTTTCTTCAAGGAGACATGGCCCGTGTCGATGACTGCCTGGTCCAGCCAGGGAGCCAGCTGGGCGGTGGAGAGGATGATGCCGTTCTGGGGGCCGTGGAGGGCGTCGCTGGCACCGAAGGTCACCACATCGGCATAGGGAACGGGGGAAGGCACCAGCCCTGTGGCTACCAGGCCGGCATTCTGCCCTATATCCACCCAGAGGTAGGCGCCTGCTTCATCGGCAATCTTGCGGAACTTTTCATATTCTGCATGCTGAGGGTAGTTCACCGGGGAGTAGATGATGATGCGGGGCTTGTGGCTGAGGGCCAGCTGCCGCACCTTTTCGTAATCTATAGCGAGGGTATCAGGCTCTAAGCTGAATTTCACGAAGTTGTAGTTCATCCAGTCTCCTGTGCAATGTTCCTGCTTGCGGAGGTTGAAGGAGAGGATGGTGCTGTCCGGCTGAGCCAGGGCGTAGAAGACTACGCGGGAAGCTGCCACAGGGTTGCCGATGCGGACGATGGCATGGCCGCTGTGAAAGAGCTTGCTCACCCGCTGGCAGGCCATCTTTTCCAGACGGCTGCGGCGTTCGATGGCATGATGGTCCATGAAGTCGTTGCCCAGGACGCTGCCCTTCAGATAGGCAGAGAAGGGGGAAACGGCATTAGCAGTAGGTATCAGGGACAGGGTGGAGCACTGGCGGTCCAGAGCGGAAAGCAAAAGGTCCGAAAGCTCCGGGTCAAAGGCTTCCATCCTGCGGAGCAGAGTTTCGTTATCCATAGGAATCAATCCTTTCTGGGGTGTGTTTGCTCATACATCTTCTTTATAACGCAATTGTTCAAATTTTGCCGTAGGCAAAATCTTCCAATCAGCGTTTCAACGAGGCGGGAGATATGCGCTCCCGCCTGTTATGATATTAGCCACCCCCACCTATAGAGGTGGGGGACATCTTCTTCCGAGTTATATCTTAGACAATGCCTGTCAGCATATAGAATGCTATGCACAGGAAAGGCACGGTGAACTTCATGAAAAGCAGCACCACGATGTCGAAATAGGACTGCTTGTGAGTGAGGCCGCAGATGGCCAGCAGGGTCACCAGGGCGCCGCAGTGGGGCACCGGGTCGATGCCCACGGAGGCAATGGCCACGATGCGATGCATTACCTCCAGGGGGATGCCCTGGGCGACGGCTGCCTGAGCCCACTGCTCGCCAAAGGCAGACAGGGCGATGGTGAGACCGCCGGAGGCAGAGCCGGTGATGCCGCACATGATGTTGGTGGCCAGCACCGCAGACAGCAGGGGGCCGCTGGAGTCGGAAAGTCCCAGCAGGGCATCCTTGATGGGGCCGAAGCCCGGCATGGCCACCAGCACGCAGCCGAAGGCGAAGCCGGAGGCTACATTGAGGGCGGCGGTGCCGGAGGAAACTGCGGCGAAGTTGATGGGCTTCAAGAAGCCATCGGTGGCCTTGAGCCTTTTCCTGCCAATCCAGGCAGCGGCGAGGCTGCTGACGATGAGGGCGATGGAAATGGACCAGATGGCGGATACCTTGCCGATATGGGCGGCGATGAGGGTGAGCTTCATGCCGGAGAGGGACTCCAGCATATCCTCAGCCCAATGGAAACCCCAATCCCAGGCAAAGGGGTTGGAGAGAATGACATTGATGATGACAACCAGCGCCAGGGGCACCATGGCCAGCTGCCAGCTGACTGTGGCCTTGCCCTGGCCGCCCTGACGGTCCGCATGGGCGCCGTAGCCCTCCCCGGCTTCTCTCAGCTTCTTCATGCGGTAGGTGAGCCAGCCCCAGCCCATGACCATGAAGATGATGGTGGCAAAGAGGCCGATGCCGATGCCTGACCAGGAGGATGTCTCGAAGTAGGCAGCGGGGATGATGTTCTGGATCTGCGGCGTGCCGGGCATGGCAACCATGGCAAAGGAAAAGATGCCTATCCACAGAGTGGCGGGCAGGAGCCTTTTGGGAATGTCAGCCTGACGGAAGATCACGGCCCCGAAGGGGTACATGACGAAGGCCACCACGAAGACGGACAGGCCGCCGTAGGTGAGGGCGCCGCAGCCTAAGATGACGGCCAGGATGGCCCGTTCCTCTCCCAGGGCGCTGACGATCTTGGCTGCCACGGCAGAGGCCAGACCGCCCTTCTCCATAAGCTTGGCGAAGACGGCGCCGAAAAGGAAGATGGGGTAGTAGGTCTTTACATATTCGGCCAGTTTGGTCATGTAAAGCTCACTGAAAATGGGCAGCCCATAATGTTGGCTGCCCAGGGCGGCCACAACCGCAAAGAAGGGTGCGACCAGAATGATGGAGCAGCCACGGTAAGCACAGAGCATAAGCCCTATGAGCGCAGCTGCCATTGCGATGGTTGCCAAGGGAATCTCCTCCTGAAAATGGTGTTTTAAAAGCATACCTATCTTATCATAACCGAAGGTTATGGTCAACAATATTCGCAGATGAATAAATATTACGAAAAATTAAAAGCGGCGGCAAAAAAATAAAAATAAGAATCAATAACAAATGCATTTGATAATTAATTCAATTTACTGGCAAATACTTACAACACTATTACTTTTATGTTATAATACTAACGCAGGTATGTTTTTAGCTCAGCGAAATATAAATGATATTGACAGCTGTTATCAATCGCAATATAATATATGCAGTCAGTATTTTATGTTCAGCTGGGCCTAAGTGTTTCACATGAGGAGGATATCTATGTTCCAGAAAACAGATTTTTGGATTGGTCTCGCAGTTGGTGCCGTGGCTGGTATCTTTGGCTATCGCTTCATGCAGGAGCGTGAGCAGCAGATGGCTGCCCTGCAGCAGGCTGCTCCCGCAGGCGAACTGCCTATTGCCGAGCTCCAGCGTCAGAAAGAGGAGCTTGAGGATCTTATCGCTGCTCAGGAAGCTAAGCAGAAGTAATTTCTGTTCGTGTTTGGAGACTGCCATAGGCTTCGCCCTGGCAGTCTTTTCTTCTATGTGCGAGGGAGGAACTTTTCTTGAATCTGTTGGGGAATATGCAGATTCCGACCAGCAAGTTGGATCTGTTTATCCGTTCTGTGGAAATAGCGTCTTATCTGCCGGGCAGGGTGCGGCTGCGCTCCAAAAATCTTTTGGGCAACGCGGGCTTGGAACGCGAAGTGAAGTCACAGCTCCTGTCCTTTGCAGAGATCGACTCGGTGGAAACAAGCACGGCTACCGGCTCTATCCTTATCAAATATGTGCCGGAGCGACTCAGGGCCAATGCTGAACTGGCGAAAGTAGAAGCGTATATCATGACGCATGCAAAGGGGAGATGAAGCAAATGGCTATGTCCGGTACAGGTTTGATGATGGGGATGGCAGCAGGCCAGGCCCTGGCCCAGATGCTCGTGGGGGGCGGTTCCGGCAGCCCAAAGGGCATGATGGGAGGCCGTGGCGGCATGATGGGGGGCATGACTAGCATGATGGGCGGCCGTGGTCGCTCAGGCGGCCAGTCAGGCTTGTTGGAAGGCGGCTTTGAGATGATGAAGCAGGCGGGTGCAGGCATGAAGGGCGCCGGAGCCAGGCTGCGGAGGGCGGTATGTCCACCTCCTGCAGAATCCTTTGCCCTGGTTTCCAGGCAGCCGGGGCGTCGCCGCTATCGCGCTTCCTTTGACAAGGGACTGGAGGAGAGTCTGGAGAAACTCGCCTCCCTGCCTTTCCTCGAAGAAGTGAAAGCCAATGCCGTGACGGGCAGCATACTCTTCACCTATGAAGCCACGGAAGCCAATGAAGAGGAAATGGACAAACTGGCCGCAGCTTTGCGGGAAAGGGTCTTCAAAGATAACCTGCCCCCTGCGCCGCCTGCACCTCCCAAGGGAGAGGGGCTGCCTTCGGAGGCTCATGCCGGTGCTGTTACCAGAAGCCTCAGGAACACCATGCGTTCCTTCAGCGCCTGGATCAAGGAGCATACGGGGGGCTGGCTGGATATCAGCTCGGCAGCTTCCTTGTTCTTCCTGCTGAGAGGTTTCCAAAAGATGTTTGCCAACCAGCAGTTCCCCACTGGCTCTCAGATGTTTTGGTGGGCGGTTTCCCTCATGAGAGGATGGCGTACGGTATGAAATACGGAGTTTACAATGTAAAGCTGTCTGTGGCGCTGCCCCGGGAGGAGCGGGCAGTGTTGGCGGCCAAGCTGCGCAGCTTCCGCCAGATAGCGGCGGCGGTGGTGGAGGAGCGCCGTGTGCGCCTTTATTATCGGGGGGCGTTGCCCGTGCAGCAGGTGCAGTCCCTCATCGTGCGCACCCTGGTTCGGGTGAAGGAAGAATCTGTCAGCCAGGCAGACCGTCTGGCCGAGTACCGCCGGGATGCCTTGATTTCCCTGGCCAGCTTTGCAGGCATGAAGCTCATACAGACTACCTCGCCCCAGCTCTATGCGGGCATGAAGATCCTGCGTACCGCCCTGGTGCTGGGCATTGCCCGCAATTTCATCAAGACGGGCATCCAGGGCATGATCGAGGACAGGCGTCCCAATGCCGATACCCTCACAGCCACGGCGGTGATTGCCTCCGTGCTGGCGGGCAAGCCTGAGTCCAGCCTCACCCTGCTGGCCCTGTCCAACGGGGCGGAGATGCTTACCAGTTACGCCGCCGAGCGGGCCCGCACCCATATCTCAGGCCTCCTTTCCCTTGACCAGCGCTATGTCTGGCTGGTGGAGGGCCGGGAAGCTGACGGAGATGTGGTGGAGCGCAAGGTGCCCATCGAGCAGGTGAAGGCCGGGGACATCATCGCCGCCCATGCCGGGGAGAAAATCGTCATCGACGGACGGGTCATCTCCGGGGATGCGGCAGTCAACCAGGCTTCCATCACCGGCGAGTCCAACCCTGCCATGAAGCATGCCGGCTCCCCGGTCTACGCAGGCAGCGTAGTAGAGGCAGGCGAGCTGGTCATAGCGGTGGAGAAGGTGGGCTCCGATACATCTCTGGCTCATATTGTCCATCTGGTGGAGGAGGCCCAGACCCGCAAGGCTCCTGTGCAGAACTTTGCCGACCAGATGGCAAATCTCCTGGTGCCTATCTCCTTTATCGGAGCGGGCATTGTCTACGGCGCTACCCGCGACTGGCAGCGGGTGCTGAACCTGCTGTTTATTGACTTTTCCTGCGGCCTGAAACTCTCCACTGCCACGGCCATTTCTGCCGCCATTGCGGCAGCGGCCAAGCGTGGCATCCTGGTGAAGGGAGGCAACTACATAGAAGCCTTGGCAGAGACTGACACGGTGGTGCTGGACAAGACCGGCACCCTCACCGTGGGCATTCCCCAGATTTCCTTCATCAAGACCAAGCAGGGAGTGGAGGAGAAGGAGGTGTTGCTCCTGGCGGCTTCTGCCGAGCAGCATTCCGTCCATCCTTTGGCGGTAGCTATCCAGAAGTATGTCAAGGAACAGGAATGGCAGGTGCCACAGCATAAGAAATCCGAAACCATTGTGGCTAGGGGCATGTTGGCAGAGGTGCCGGATTTTGAGGCTTATAAGGGCGGTACCATCCGGGTGGGCAGCTTGAAGTTCCTGAAAGAAAATGATGTCAAGGATACTGAGCAGCTGGATACCGGCCTCAAGGGCAAGAATCTCTTGTATGTGGCCAGGGACAAAGAGCTCATCGGCGTCATCGGCATCGAAGACCCTGTGCGGCCCAACATGAAGAAGACCCTGAACCGCATGCGCCGCTATGGCATTGACGAGATAGTCATGCTCACCGGGGATTCCAAGGCGGTGGCGGCTGAGGTGGCCAGTGCCATGGACATCGATTCTTACTATGCGGAAATCCTTCCTGAGGACAAGAGCACTTATGTGAACAAGCTCAAGCAGCGTGGTACGGTGATGATGGTGGGGGATGGCATCAACGATGCTCCTGCCCTGGCCTTTGCGGATGTGGGTGTTTCCTTAGGCGGGCGGCAGACGGATATCGCTGCCGAGTCTTCGGCAGTGACCATCCATTCCGAGGACCCCAATCGCCTCATGGAGGCTTTGCAGCTGGGCAGGCGCACCATGGATCTGGTGCATCAGAACTTCATGGCTACAATCCTGGTGAATTCTTCGGCCATGCTGCTGGGAGCCCTGGGGCGCATCAATCCCTTGTGGGCTGCGGTTATCCACAATACCGCTACCCTGGCAGTGGTGCTGAACAGCTGCCGGATACTCCGGCCCAATGCGCCCCTCTTTGCCAGAAGCAGGAGAAGGCGGTAAATAGTGTGTCCATATACAGTGCGAAGCTAATGGTAAATATCAATCGGATGGCATACTAGCATAGATTTTCGAGGGGAGCGTCAGCTCCCCTTTTAAGTTTGACAGCAGTAGTTTGAAAAGTCTATAATTAACCTATACAATATATATATACGAATGAAATGATGAGCGCCGCAGATAGATATAAATGGCGTTTGCACGGAGGTTATTTTCATGAGCGGAATTTTTTACGGCATCGGTGTAGGCCCCGGAGACCCGGAACTCTTGACGGTGAAGGCCATCAACGCCATCAAGAAGGTGGATGTGCTGATTGCCCCCAAGACGGAGAAGAAGGACGGCAGCGTGGCGCTCTCCATTGCCAAGCCCTATCTCAAGGAAGATGTGGAGATCGTCTATCAGGTATTCCCCATGGTGAAGGGCTTTGCAGACAATACCGAAGCCTGGGAGGAGAACAAGGCTGAGATACTGGAGCTTTTGCGCGCTGGCAAGAATGTGGCCTTCCTGACCCTGGGGGACCCTATGTTCTACAGCACCTATATTTATGTCTACCGTCTCTTGGAGCATGAGGACATAGAGATCATCACCATTCCCGGTGTCCCTGCCTTTGCTGCCATCGCCAGCCAGATTGGCGCTCCCATCGTCGAGGGTGACGATGTGTTGGCAGTCATCCCCGCTACGGCCAGCCCGGACAAGATACAGAACGCCCTGGCGGCAGCTGACAATGTGGTGATGATGAAGGTCTACAAGAACTTCTCCGATGTGGCCCATCAGCTCTCTGCTCACGGCTTGGCCAAGAACGCCGTGCTGGTAAGCCGGGCAGGCCTTGACGGTGAGCAGGTCATAGATGATATCATGGCCCACCGCGATGAGAAACTGAACTATTTGTCCACCATTCTCACCCGCAGGCACTGAGTGCAATTAGAAGATGAAAACAAGCCTTCCCCTTGAGGGGAAGGTGCCCCGCAGGGGCGGATGAGGTGGGGCGTATACTCGTTTAGGCAGCCTGCTAATTTGGCTTGCCACCTCATCCGTCAGCCTTCGGCTGCCACCTTCCCCTCAAGGGGAAGGCAAGAGGAGATGGAAAGATGGGCTATAAGAAAAAGATTCTAGCTGCCATATTATGTATTGTTTTTATATTGGTCATGGCAGGCTGCGGCAGCCAGCAGTCTGTTGACAATTCCTCAAACCAGATGTTTGCCAAAGTGCAGGACGACTTGGGCCGGGAGGTGACCTTCGAGAAAAAGCCGGAGCGCATCGTGGTGACCTCAGCTTCCTTTTTGGAACCTCTCCATGAGGTAGGCGGGGAGGTGGTAGGCCGCCCGGACTCCAGGACCAAGATGCCAGACTACGCCAAGGACAAGGCCAGCGTGGGCAAGGTCTACCAGATAGATGTGGAGAAGGTGCTTTCCTGCGAGCCTGACCTGGTCATCATCAACAAGGGCATGAATGAGAAGCTGGCAGATACTCTTGAGGCCAGCGGCATCAAGACCCTGGTGGTGGACATGAAAAGCTACGCAGATGTGAAGCGAGAAGTGGCTCTCTTTGCCCAGCTGACGGGAGAGAAGGAAAAAGGCGAGGCCCTTATCTCCTCCATGGAGAAGAAAATCCAGGCAGTGAAGGAGAAGATTCCCCAGGATAAGCGTCGGGTCTCCATCATCCACAGCACCAATCAGGGGCTCACGGTGCAGCTGTCCGGCAGTATTGCCGGCTCCATTGCGGAAATGCTGGGTTGGGAGAATGTGGCAGGGGACATGACTCCGCTGGAAAAGGATCCCGACTCTGCCCCCTACAGCTTGGAGACCATGGTGGAGAAGAATCCTGAGCTGCTGTTCGTCACCAGCATGGGCAAGCTGGAAGAAATCAAGGCCAGCATGGACGCCACCATGGCGGAGAACCCCGCCTGGCAGTCCGTGGAGGCGGTGCGCCAGGGCAAGGTTTACTACCTGCCCCAGGATCTTTTCCTGCTGAGTCCGGGCATACATTATCCGGAGGCGGTGGAGCTGATGGCGAAGCTGGTCTATCCTGATAAATTTTGATATTACTTGGAGGTCGTCTTTATGATGTTGAAAAAGGTCGTCTTACTGGCGGCCTTCTTTATTTTGGCGGTGCTGGGGATGCTCACCAGCATCAGCCTAGGTTCTGTGGAGATACCTGCTCTGGAGGTGTGGCAGACCCTCTTTGCCGGGGGCAGCGGCACCCATGAGCAGATCCTCATGAACATACGCCTGCCCCGCACGCTGGTGGCGGCACTGGTGGGCATCAACCTGGCTCTTTCGGGAGCCATCCTGCAGGCTGTGATGCGCAATCCCCTGGCTGACCCGCATATCATCGGCATATCTTCCGGGGCGGGCCTCATGGGCATTTTGGTGATGCTGGCCCTGCCGGGGTACGGCTTCCTCATTACCCCTGCGGCCTTTGTGGGAGCAATGGGGGCGGCGGTGCTGATTTACCTTTTGGCCTGGAAGAACGGCATCCAGCCCATCCGCATCATCTTGGCAGGTGTGGCGGTGTCGGCTTTCCTGGGGGCAGGGATTTCCGCCCTGATGATCTTTTACAGCGACAGGGTACACAGCGCCCTCATCTGGATGGTGGGAGGGCTTTCTGCCCGCAGCTGGCCCCATGTAGCCATGCTCTGGCCCTATACCTTGGGCGGGGCTTTGCTGGCTTTTGCTTCTGCCAGGCATATCAATATCCTGCAACTGGGGGATGAACTGGCCAAAGGGCTGGGCCTTCGGGTAGAGCTCACCCGCCTGATTCTCACCTCTGTGGCAGCCCTGTTGGCGGCCAGCGCCGTGTCTGTAGTGGGGCTTCTGGGCTTCGTGGGCCTCATCGTGCCCCATGCGGCCCGTCTCATGATTGGCTCTGACTACCGCTTCCTCTTGCCGGGGACGGCCCTTTTGGGAGTGGGCATGGTGAGCTTCAGCGATACCTTCGCCAGAGTGGCCTTTGCCCCGGTGGAGCTGCCCGTGGGCATCATCATGGCAGTGCTGGGAGCACCGTTCTTCCTGTTCCTGCTGAGAAGGGAGCTGTGACCATGAGCAAGCAAAGCAAGAGGCCTGATGGCTTTCGGGTCTATCATCTGGGGGTGTCAATCAAGGGCAAGGCCATCCTCAAGGATATCTCCCTGAATTTCACCATGGGCAAGCGCACTGCCATCATCGGCCCCAACGGCGCAGGCAAGTCCACCTTCCTGCGGGCTATTTCCGGCCTGAATCACGCCTATGAGGGAACTATAGAGCTGAACGGCAAGGGCATACGGCATATGGGCAGGCAGAAACTGGCCCGGAAGCTGGCCATCCTGCCCCAGGGACTACAGGCTCCTCCCGATACCACCGTGGGCACCCTGGTGGACTACGGCAGATTCCCTTACCGCAGTTGGCACGGCGGCAGCCAGGATGCAGCGGCAGACCGGGAGGCGGTGGAGTGGGCGCTCTCCGTGACCAAGCTGGAGCCTTTCAAGGACAGGCAGGTCATGACCCTCTCCGGCGGCGAGCGCCAGCGGGCCTGGATAGCCATGGCCCTGGCCCAGAAGCCGGAAATCCTGCTTTTGGACGAGCCTACTACCTATCTGGATATAGCTCACCAGCTTGAGGTCATGAACCTCATCGAGTCCATCAACAGGGAATACGGCATGACTGTAATAATGGTGCTCCACGATATCAACCACGCCCTGCAGTATGCAGATGAACTGGTGGTCATCAAGGAGGGGCGCTTGTTTGCACAAGGCAGCCCAGATGAGATACTCACAGTAGACCTCATCAGGAATGTGTTTGGTGTGAGGGCAGACATCTTCAAGAACAGCCAGGGGGCGGCAGTGCTGTCGCCGGTGGAACTGGTGAAGAATTGAACATGGCAGAAGCAAGAAGTTTTTACGGTTATATCCGCAAAACTTCTTGCTTTTTCGTATATATTACGGATATAATGGAAGAAAGAGTGCGAGAGAGGTGATTATCATGTTAGCAAGACCCTTATATATGGATAAAATCAAGCCCTATATTGATACGCCTTTTGTAAAGATTCTTACGGGCATTCGTCGTTCCGGCAAGTCGACGATACTTAAGATGCTGATGGCAGAACTTGGGAAGATGGGTGTTCCTGAGGAAAATATCGTCAGCTGCCGTTTTGATTCCATGGAATATGCAGACATGACGGCCAAAGAAATGTATCTGGAACTGAAAGGGCGGCTGGCGAAAACAGGGAAAACATATTTGTTCTTGGACGAAATGCAGGAAATAGAGGGCTGGGAGCGGGTAGTGAATTCCTTGTTGGCGGATTTTGAGGTGGACCTATACGTGACAGGTTCCAATTCCCGCATGATGTCATCAGAAATATCCACATATCTGACGGGGCGCTATGTTTCATTCAGGATATATACGCTGTCCTTTGGAGAGTTTCTGACCTTTCGCAGGGAATTCCAGGATTTGAGGGATATACGCACCGAGTTTGCTGATTATGTGCGGCTGGGAGGGTTTCCTGCCACACATCTGCAGGCATATAGTGACGACGAAGTTTATACCATTGTGCGGGATATATACAACTCCACAATTTTTTCCGATATTGTACGGCGCAATCAGCTGCGAAAGATTGATCAGCTGGAACGGGTGGTGAAGTATACTTTCCAGAATGTAGGCAATACCTTCTCGGCAAAATCCATTGCCGATTATTTGAAGTCAGAGCGGCGGTCGCTGAATAATGAAACGGTGTACAGCTATTTGGAGAAGCTGGAGAAGGCATACATTCTCCACCGTTGTTCCCGTTATGACTTGCGGGGCAGGGAAATCCTGAAGACCCAGGAAAAGTTTTATCTGGCGGACACAGCCCTGCGCTACAGCGTGATGGGCTATAATCCGGACTCGGTGGCGGCCAGCCTAGAGAATGTTGTTTATCTGGAGCTTTGCCGTCGTGGCTATACGGTGAATATAGGCAAGACCCCCAATGGTGAGGTAGATTTCGTGGCCCGGCGCCAGGGGGAGAAGCTATATGTGCAAGTAACCCAGGAGATAAAATCTGCCCAGACGGAGCAGCGTGAATATGAGCGGCTATTGGAAATAACTGACAATTATCCCAAGTATGTACTGCGGACAGATGAGTTTGCAGGGGGAAATTATGAGGGGATAAAGACCATGCATGTGGCGGATTTTGTGTTGAGTGACGGGTGGTGAAGGCCATCAAGGTCTGTTGGATGTTTGAGAGGAAGGGGATTGTGGATGAGAAATATATATAGCAATCTCAATCAGGCTTTGCAAAAATTCAATTCACTTGGCATAGGGGGGCAGTTTGACTTCCAGAAGCTGTACCTGTATTCGCTGGTCACGCATTCCACCGCCATCGAGGGATCTACAGTCACGGAAGTCGAGAACACCTTGATGTTTGACGAAGATATTGTGCCCGGTGGTCGTACGGTGACTGAGCAGCTGATGAATCTTGACCTGAAGCGGGCTTACGATTTTGTTGCCAGGCAGGTGACTGAGAAGCCGGAGATTACCGTGGATTATCTGAAGAAGCTCTCGGCGCTGGTGATGAGGAACACCGGAAGCGTCTATACCACTGCCCTGGGGGATTTCGATTCTTCGGCAGGAGATCTGCGGCTGGTGAATGTCAGCGCCGGACATGGCGGCAAGACATATCCTTCTTATCAGAAAATGCCGGGGAAACTGGAGGAGTTTTGCTCATGGCTGAATGAGGCAAGGCGCAGCACCTATGAGGATGAGGCTTCTGTGTACGCCTTTTCCTTTGAAGCCCACTACCGGCTGGTGTCCATTCACCCCTGGGTAGATGGCAATGGCCGCACCTGCAGGCTGCTGATGAATATGCTGCAGATGGAGCGGGGGTTATTGCCCAGCATCTTGCTGAAGGAGCACAAGGCTGGGTATATAGAGGCTCTGGCTAAAAGCCAGGATGAGGAGGACAGCAGGATTTTTGTAGATTTTATGATGGAGGAAATGACGGGGTTTTTGTTGCGGAGTGTGGAGGAGTTTGTGAAGACCTCTTGAATAAGTTATCAGCGGGGAACCAAGATCGATAGAGAGGAATGTATTGATTTGTCAGATGAAAAATTCAGTGAAGTTGGCATAAATATAAGCGAGAAAGCAACCGTTATCTGGAACGTGGCCGATGTGCTCCGTGGGCCGTTCAAGCCCCATGAGTATGGCTTGGTTATCCTGCCCATGACGGTGGTGAAGCGGTTCCATGACTGTCTGTTGCCTACCTATGACAAGGTGCAGGAAACCTATGAGAAGGTCAAGAATATGGCTGTGAACGCCGGCTTTCTGACCCGTGCTTCCGGCTATCAGTTTTATAATACCAGCAAGTTTACCTTTGAAAAGCTGCTGGCAGATGCAGACAGTATCGAGGATAACTTCAGGGACTATCTGAACGGTTTTTCGGAGAATGTGCAGGATGTGCTCTCAAAATTCGATTTTGAGACCATTATTCGCCGCATGGTGGAATCCAATACCCTGTACTTGGTTATCAAGGAATTTGCCAGCGACAAGGGTTATCTTGGCCCTGATAAAATCAGTGCCGTGGATTGCGGCTATATCTTTGAGGATTTGGTACGCCGTTTCTCCGAGAGTTTTGGCGAGGAAGCTGGGGCACACTTCACCAGTCGGGATGTTATATATCTTATGACGGATATATTGCTCTCTGATGCTGACCTGTCTAAAGGCGGCAATATCACGGTGTACGATATGGCCATGGGCACCAGCCAGATGCTGGGCTGCATGGAGGAACGCATCCACCAGCTGAACAACAAAATGAATGTGTCGGTGTTCGGTCAGGAGTTCAACCCTTCCACCTATGCCATTGCCAAGGCCGATATGATGATCCGTGGCGGCAACCCAAATGATATGCGGTTTGGTGATACCTTATCTGAAGACCAGTTCAAGGATTACACATTCCAGTATATAATTTCCAATCCTCCCTTCGGCATTGACTGGAAGCGGGAGAAAAAGGAAGTGGAAAAGGAGCATAAGAAGGGCGAAACGGGCCGCTTTGCCCCCGGCTTGCCGAAAATTTCGGATGGCCAGCAGCTTTTTGTGCTGAACGGGCTGAAAAAGCTGGCTGCCGATGGCAAAATGGCCATCATACAGAATGGCTCTCCACTCTTTAGCGGTGATGCGGAAAGCGGTCCTTCGGAAATCCGTCGTTACATTATTGAAAATGACTATCTGGATGCCATTATCCAGCTGTCCACGGATATGTTTATGAACACGGGCATCAGCACTTATATTTGGGTGCTGAACAAGAATAAGCCTGCCCACCGCCGGGGCAAAGTCCAGCTGATAGATGCCTCCGGCTGCGCCGAGCCACGCCGCAAGAGCATTGGCACGAAGCGCAATGATATTACCGACCTTTGCCGGGAATTGATAGTGAGAGCCTACGGCGAGTGCCGGGATGGGGCTGTGTATGGTGATAGAGAGGGGATTCATTGCGAAAGCAAGGTCTTTGAGAACATTGAGTTTGGCTATCATAAGATTGTGGTGGAGCGGCCCTTGCGGGATGAGCAGGGGGAAATCGTCAGGAAGAAGAACGGCAAGCCTGAGCCGGATAGTAGTTTGCGGGATACGGAGAATATCCCTTTGAAGGAAGATATTGAGGAATATTTCGCCCGCGAAGTGCTGCCCTATGTTTCGGATGCATGGATTGACAAGACGAAAACGAAGGTGGGCTATGAGATTCCCATGACACGGTATTTTTATAAGTATGAAGCACCGGAGCCAGTGGAAGAAATATCAGTACGGATTCATGAATTAGAGCTGGATATACAGGAAAGCTTGGATAAGCTCTTTGCTGATGAGGTGTGATATGGGCAGAAAAATGAAGGACAGCGGAGTAGAATGGATTGGAGAGATTCCAGAAGATTGGAAAATAGTTTCTCTCAAGAGATTATGTTCTTTTGAAGCAGGAAAAACATTAAGCTCTAACGAAATTGCTCCTAAGGGAGCCTATAAAGTATATGGTGGCAATGGTTTGCGTGGTTATTATAGTCAGTACAACCACGAAGGAGACTGTCTGTTAGTAGGTAGACAAGGGGCTTTATGTGGTAATGTGCATGAAGTATCAGGTAAATTTTGGGCAACTGAACATGCTTGGATAACCACAAAAACTCCTGTTGTTGATGCGGGATATCTTTTTGAACTTCTAAAAGGCATGAACCTTAATCAATATGCCTCTAATGCAGCGGCACAACCTGGGTTGAGTGTCGGCGTTGTGGCAAATGTAAAGACTGTTCTACCACCCAAAAATGAACAAGAAAAAATAGCCAATAAGCTCCATAATAAATGTGTGGTAATAGAAAATCTAATAGAAAAAAACAAAGAAATTATTGAGACCTATAAATCTCTCAAACAATCCCTTATCACCCGTGCCGTAACCAAAGGTGTGCGGGGCAAGCGGGAAATGAAGGATAGCAGAGTAAAGCGATGGGGGATGATACCTAATAATTGGGATTTTGTTCGATTGAAATATTGTATAACTAATGTAAGTTCAGGCCTAAGTGCAGTTACTGATGATGATACATCAGGTGAATCAGGAAAATTTGTGTTGAGGACAAGTGCAGTGTCTACTGGGATATTTATTCCTAGTGAAGTAAAAGCTGTATTAAAAAGTGCAGAAGTTCGCTTGAAATGTCCTGTTGAAGGGAATACTCTTATTGTAAGTCGAATGAATACATCTAACATGGTTGGCTCTTGTGCTTATGTTGATAGAGACTATGAGAATATTTTTTTGCCAGACAAGTTATGGAAGATACACTTGAAGAAGGAATATAATGTAAAATTCTTTTGGTATGCAATAAATTCAATACCTGCTAGAGCTTATTATTCTGAAATATCTACAGGTGCAAGTGCTTCAATGCAGAATATCACAATGGCAGATTTTGGTAACAACAAGATTGCATTACCTCCGATAGATGAGCAAGATTGCATTGCCTCCTATCTGGACGAAAAATGCACCGCCATTGATACTCTTATCGCCAAGAAAGAGCAGCTTCTAACCGAATTAGAAGCCTACAAGAAATCCCTAATCTACGAATATGTCACCGGGAAGCGGTAAATTATTACAAATCTCTTGACTATGCAATATAGCTGACATATAATTAAATTGTAACAACAGATGACTTGATTGTCTGTTAATTGGTGTTGATTCATGGGGGCGTGCTAGGATGCGTTGCCATGATGAGCCACGTTTCCGGGCTTGCACGTTGCCACGACCTAGCTTATGCCATGAAATAGTTGGCTGACAGAAAATGTGCGAAAGGCTCTGCTGCGGCAGAGCCTTTATTATTTCATACATGGGGATTTTTATGGAAGAGCAGATTGATTGGTTGCGTGAATCAGCCAAAGCATTTGCAAAATTGAAAAATATAAGGTATGAACTGGCCATTGCCCACGCCGGAAAGCTGGTTGAGCTTTCCATTGGATTTGACAATTCACATTTCCATCATATAGCTGGGCTTCACAAGCTGAAGGACATTGACCAATTGCGTTTGCGGCGTAAGCGATCCACCGCCGTAATATTTGACGAGATATTAAGAGGGAAAATATCGCTTGCCACGATAGAGCATAGCGATTTCCTTAATAGCAAGCTGATAGAACGCATAAAGCTGGCTGGGCAGCTGGAGCATATCTTGGATGCGAATAATCAGCTATTCAGTTTCGATGCCCGTTATGGACAGGCAAGATTTTCGGCCATCCCGGCAGACTACATCATCACGGATGCCGGAAAGAACATCGCAATCTACGTATTCTTATCCAAGGATGGAGAATCATGCTATATTACACGTTCCTTGTTCCGTGATGCGAAGGATTACACCGAAGGACAGCACAGGTTTACGATTCTTAATAAAAAGAAAGTTAATACCAAGACCAAGGAAAGCACGGTGCTATATTCTTCTTTGAAGAATGTTGCTGAATTGGCATAAATTTGCTATACTAACACCAACAAGTGGTGTATCTCAGCCCAAAATGAGAGATTTAACGAGAGAGCTTCTCTTGGCTCTAATCAAGAAACTTAACAGTGAGTGTTTCGCTACTCTGAATGCGATGAACAGAAAGGCGGGCACAAGGCTCGCCTTTTCTGTTGGGAGGATAAAATGTAGAATGAAAGGAACGAGGTGCCAGCATGAGCGTTGATGAAACAAATGAAAAACGCTTTGAGAGCGACATAGAAGCCTTTATGCTCTCCCCTGCCGGTGGCTACACGAAAAATTTGTCCGTCTATGAGCTGGAGCTGGGGCTGTATACGGAAACCCTCATAAATTTCGTCAAAGACACCCAGCCCAAGGCGTGGAAGCGGTTTGCCTTGCAAAATACGGGCAATATAGAGCGTAAGTTTGCCCAGGCCTTTAACTTGGCCTGCGATACCCATGGCCTCGTCCATGTGCTCCGCCATGGCTTCAAGCACCGGGGGACGGAGTTCAAGGTCTGCTACTTCCGGCCTGTTTCGGGGTTGAACGAGACTACAGCAGCCCTTTACGAAAAGAATGTCATTACCTGCAATCGGCAATGGCAGTTCTCGCAGGAGTATGCCCTGTCTGTAGATATGGTGCTGGCGGTGAACGGTATTCCTGTCTTTGCTTGGGAGCTGAAGAACCAGTATACCGGCCAGACGGTGGAGAACGCCAAACGGCAGTGGATGTATGACCGTGACCCGCGGGAAATTTGCTTTCAGTTCAACAAGCGTATCCTGGGCTATTTCTGCGTTGATCACACGGATGTGTGGATGACCACCCGGCTGGAGGGGAAGAAAACCTATTTCCTGCCTTTCAATCAAGGTTCCAATGGTGCCGGAGTCGATGGGGGCAAGGGCAATCCGCCCAATAAGGACAACTATCCCACCTCTTACCTCTGGGAGCAGGTCTTCCAGAAAGACAGCATGATGGACATATTGCAGCGGTTCATTCACTTGCAGGTGACGGACGAGAAGCAAGTCCTCGATGATGGCACGGTGAAAATCACTAAAAAGAAGCGGCTTATTTTTCCCCGCTACCATCAGCTGGATGTGGTGCGTAAGCTCATTGCCCATGTGCATAAGCATGGCTCCGGCCACAACTACCTCATACAGCATAGTGCTGGTTCAGGCAAATCAAACTCCATCGCCTGGACAGCTTATCGTTTGGCGGGGCTGCACGATAGCGAGGACAGGATTATTTTCAGCAGCGTCATTATCGTCACTGACCGTACAGTGCTTGACCAGCAGTTGCAGGAGACCATTGCAGGCTTTGAGCACAAAAAGGGCTTTATCGCTACCATAGGGCAGGGCAAGACCTCCCAGGATTTGAAAGATGCTATAAACGAGGGCACAAGGATTATCGTCACTACTTTGCAGAAATTCCCGGTTATCTATCAAGAAGTGGACAAGGTGGCTGGACGGAACTTCGCCGTCATTGTGGATGAAGCTCACAGTTCCCAGACGGGCACAGCAGCCCTGAAACTCAAGGCTGCTTTGGCTGATACAGAAGATGCCCTGCGAGAGTACGCAGAACTTGAGAGCAAGGCCGAGGAAGACTTTGACAAGGATGACAAGATCCTCAAGGAAATGCTGTCCCATGGCCAGCACAAGAACCTGTCTTTCTTTGCCTTCACTGCTACACCAAAGCCCCAGACATTGGAAATGTTTGGTGAGGAAGCAGAGGACGGCAGTTTCCACCCCTTCCACATCTATAGCATGCGGCAGGCCATTGAGGAAGAATTCATCCTTGATGTGCTGAAGAACTACATGACCTACGACACCTGCTTCCGCATTGCCAAGTCTATGGAGGATAACCCGGAGTTGCCGGAAAGCCGTGCTACCAAGATTATCCGCAAGTATCAGAAGCTCCACCCCTACAATATCACCCAGAAAGCACAGATAATCGTGGAGACCTTTAGGGAAACCACCAGCAAGGCCATCGGTGGCAAGGGCAAAATGATGGTGGTCACGGATTCTCGTTTGGCGGCGGTGCGCTGCTTACAGGCCATCAGGGAATATATCAAGAGACGGAAATACAGCGAACTCATGGTGCTGGTGGCTTTCTCCGGCTCTATCATGGACGGGGGCGAGGAATACACCGAGCCTGCTTTGAACACAAGGGAAAATGGCTCCCACATCAGCGAGAGCCAGCTGAAAGCCGAATTCCATGAAAACGGCAATATCCTTGTGGTGGCGGAGAAGTACCAGACAGGTTTTGATGAGCCTTTGCTTCATACCATGATAGTGGACAAGAAGCTCAAGGGAGTCAAGGCAGTGCAGACACTCTCACGGCTCAACCGCATCTTTGACGGCAAGACAGACACCTTTATACTGGACTTTGCCAACACCAAAGATGAAATATTGGCGGCCTTCCAGCCCTTCTATCAGGAAACCAGCTTGAGCCAGGAGGTCAATGTTGACCTGATTTACAAGACACAGCAGGAACTGCGGGCTTATGGGTTGTACAGAGAAGAAGATATTTCTGCTTTCATCAGCGAGTGGAGCAAAGCTGGCGGGCAGGATGAGCGAGCCTTGGGGCGCATGACCAGCATTCTGAAGCCAGTGGCTGACCACTACAACGAGAAGAACCCAGAGGAACGCTACCAATTTCGGCGACAGGTGCGGAGTTTTACCCGCTGGTACAGCTACATAACTCAGATAGTTCGCATGTTCGACAGGGACATGCAGGAAGAATACATGTTCCTGTACTATCTGTTGAAACTTTTGCCGGTGGAGGAAAAAGAGCCCATTGACCTTGATGGCAAGCTGAAACTGGAGTATTTCAAACTGAATAAGACCTTCGCCGGGGCCATTGTGTTGGAAAAGAAGAATGTGCCCTACGGAGCAGCTGCCAAGAAGGGAGCCGTGGGTAAACAGGCCAGGAATACCTTGGATGAAATTCTCAGGCGTATCAATGAACGCTTCAAGGGAGAATTCACCGATGGGGATAAAGTAGTGGCCGAAGCTATCCATGACCGGCTGATGAAGGACGAAAACCTTCGGGATTCCGCCAGAACCTCCGAAGCCCTCATCTTCACCGAAAGCATTTTCCCTACAGCTTTCGACACCGCTGCCATGGACAGCTACACCGAGCAGCAGGAGAGCTACCAGTCAATATTCGATGACAGGAGCAAGTATGAAGCAATTATGCACGCTTTGGCGGGGATGATTTATCAGGAAATGAGGCAGTAGGCTGACTGGTTGTAGTTGAGAAGTGCTGAATGGTGAAGCGAATAGGGATTTTAGAGAGGATGGTAAAACATGGAAACCAAACTATGGAAATTTTATGATATGACAATCAATGGCTTGCCACAGCGTGTGAGGTACAATGAACATACAGTCAATACGCTTTTCCTGCCTCTTTTGCAAAAAATGACGGAACTGCAAGCACAAAAGCAGGGAATTTTGCTGGTGCTGTTGGCAGCACCTCCTGCAACGGGGAAATCCACCCTGTTGCAATTCTTGGAGCAGATCTCCAGGGAACGGCAGGACATTAGGGAAATTCAGGCTTTGGGCATGGATGGCTTCCACTATCATAATACGTATCTGGAGTCTCACTATTTAGAGAGGGCGGGGCAAAAAATCACTCTCAAGTCCATTAAAGGCGCCCCGGAGACTTTCGATGTGGATGGCTTGCGCCATAAGATAGTATCAGCTTTGCAAGGAAATACTACCTGGCCAATCTATGATCGGAAAATCCATGATGTCATTGAGGATGCTCAGCAGGTGACGGGCAATATTTTGTTGCTGGAAGGCAACTGGCTGTTGCTTGATGAACCTAAGTGGCGCGATTTGCGAGAACTGGCAGATTATACCTTGAGCATTGAGGTCAGGCCGGAATTTTTGCGGCAGCGCCTGATACAAAGAAAAATCCAGGGGGGATTGAGCGAAGCAGAAGCGGTAAATTTCTACGAGCAGAGTGACCGCGTGAATGTGAAAAGGCTTATTGATAACACCGTTCCAGCGGATGAAGTTTGGCATATGCAGGAGGATGGAGATTTTATCAGGGCGTAATCTATCCTGCGCGGACAAATTCGGAGCAGGCGTTTTCGATGACCATGCATAGGGTGTGTTGAAAGGCAAAGGACGGAGGCTGACAAGCGTGGATAGGGTATTGGTGATTGGCAGTTTGAATATGGATTTTGCGGTTTACATGGACAGACGGCCGCAGGCCGGGGAGACTGTCATGGCGCGGAGCATGAAGCTGGTGCCGGGGGGCAAGGGAGCGAATCAGGCGTATGCTTTGGGGAAGTTGGGGGCAAAGACTGCTATGATTGGAGCTGTGGGGAGTGATGCCTTTGGCAAGCAGCTTCTGGAGAATCTGGAAAGTGTTGCCGTGAATACGGCGTGGGTTCGAAGAATCCCCGGTGCAGAAACCGGCAAGGCTTTCATAGAAATCGAAAGCAGCGGCCAGAATAGCATCAGCGTAATTGCCGGAGCCAATGCTGCTGTGGATGAAGCGCTGGTGCGGGAAAGGGAGGAGTTGATTGCCCAGGCTGATGCTGTGGTCATGCAGCTGGAAATACCTGTTCCTTCCGTGGCGGCTGTGGCCAGGCTGGCCAAAAAACATGGCAAGACTGTGGTATTGGATCCGGCTCCGGCAAGGTCTGACCTGCCTGATGAGCTATGGTCAATGGTTGACATAACCAAGCCTAATGAGACAGAGCTGGCGGTGCTCACGGGGCTGCCGACCGGCACAGAGGAAGAAATAGTGACAGCCGCTAAATCCCTGCTGGCCAAGGGCGTGAAAAATGTGCTGGTGACCATGGGGGGCGAGGGCACTTTGTGGGTGACGGCAGATAAAGTGGAAAAGATTGCTGCTTACAAGGTAGAAACTGTTGATACAACCGCCGCGGGTGACTGTTTCCTGGCTGCTTTTGTGAACTGCTTTACAGGCTGCAATTTCATCGAAGCCATGGATTTTGGTGCCAGGGCAGCTGCCATTGCCGTAACCAGGCAGGGGGCGCAGACTTCGATTCCTACGGCAGCAGAGGTTGAGAGATTCAGCTGATTGAATCCGAAGTCAAGGGCGCCTGAAGTATGTGCGGCTGTTCTTGACAATGATTTTATATAATGATATGATAATTCTAACTTTTAAATAAAATAGAATATAGAGGGGTCAGGTGTCGGAAGACTTAATAAGGAAGTCCGGTGAGAGGTGTATCCTCAAGGCCGGTGCGGTCCCGCCACTGTATCAGGGAGCGATTCTGCTATATGCCACTGGGAAATATCCTGGGAAGGCGCAGGAAAGCTGAGATCTGGAGCCAGGAGAATTGCCTGACCAACAATCGCCGTAAGAAGCTGTGAAGCAGCTCCAAGAACCTGCGAGTGATGGGGATGGGGATTTTGTGCAGAGCATATTTCATGTTTGAATGAAATACAAATGCGTTTGTTTGAAATTGACAGGCCTATCCCAGCTTTTGGGGTGGAGCCTGTTTTATTGTGTCGAAAAGGGGGTAGCGCTTATGAATTTTTCTGTTTCTGACCATATGATATGCCTGGCCTTTGCCGTCAGAGATGGCAGGACGGGATATCCCAAGGTCGGGGTGCTGGCGAAGTGATGGGGAAGTTGGTTTGGCGGGGAGCACTGCTGGCGCTGTTCCTGGCAGTAAGCATGGGGCTGGCTGTGGGCATGGGCTCAGTATCAATTCCGCCAGATACGATTATGCGGGAGATAGGTGCCTTTGCGCTGGGTGAGCCGATGGATGCTTCCGCATCTATGATTGTTTTCGACATACGCGCTCCCCGCATTATATTTGCGGCTATTGGCGGTGCCTTGCTGGCTTTGACAGGGCTTTTGATGCAGACGGTATCGCAGAACTATCTGGCAGACCCATACATATTGGGAGTGTCCTCCGGTGCCAGCACAGGTGCGGTGCTTTGCCTGGTCACAGGCGCAGCGCAGATGTTTGCGCCCTATGGTGTATATGTGGGCGCATTCATGGGGGCAGCAGTTGCCACGGCCATCGTGGTCAGGCTGGCAGGGAGCAGCGGCAGCCCGGTGAAGCTGGTGCTGATGGGCATGGGCATATCAGCGTTGTTTTCGGCTTTTACGATGCTGGCTATTTATGGTGCGAAGGATGAGACACAGGTCAGAAGTGCCATGTTCTGGCTGATGGGGAGCCTGACAGGAATCCAGTGGAGCATGGTGCCTGTGGGGGGAGCGATGCTTTTCCTGACCATGCTGTTCATCTGGTTGATGCGTCATGAGCTGGATTTGATTCTCCTGGGGCGCAACGAGGCCAGGCATCTGGGGATGCCCGTCCAGCGCGTGCAGCAGATGATAGTGCTGATTTCCTCTTTGGCAGTGGCGGTGGTGGTGGCGCTTTCCGGGATCATCGGTTTTGTGGGGCTAGTGGTGCCGCATATTGCCAGGTCTTTGGGAGACTCCCGTCACGCAGTCATGCTTTGGTTTACTGCTCTGGTGGGGGCGTTGGTGATGGTCTGGGCAGATGCGGCAGCTCGAACCTTGTTCCGCCCGGAAGAATTGCCCATTGGCATTCTGACAGCTTCTTTGGGAGCGCCGGTGTTTATGTGGATCATCAGCAGGAAGTACAAGGATTATTGATATGCTAACGGTAAAGAATCTTACATACGGCATAGAGGGACGGGAAATATTGGCCCAGGTGCAGACGCATTTTCGTAAAGGGCGTATGACTGCTATAGTAGGGCCTAATGGCAGCGGCAAGAGCACTCTGCTGTCCTTCCTGAGCCGGGACAAGCCCAGCAGGGGGAATGTATTCCTTGAGGGGCGGGATGTTGCCGACATTGAGGCCGGGGAGTATGCTCGCCTGGTGGCGGTATTGCCCCAGCAACGAGAGACCATAGCGGATTTTTTTGTCAAAGATGTGGTGGTGATGGGGCGGTTCCCCTACAAGGAGGGCTTCCGTGACTATACGGAGGAAGACCGGCGCATTGCTGCCGAAGCCATGGAGCAGGCAGGGGTCAGTTCCATGGCAGACCGCCGCATCAGCCATATGTCAGGTGGAGAGATTCAAAGGGTGATGATTGCCAAGACTTTGGCGCAGCGTTCAGAGCTGGTTTTGCTGGATGAACCTACCAACCATCTGGATGTGAAGTACAAGCTGGCTCTGATGAAGACCCTTCAGGACTACAGGGGGACGGTGGTCATGGTTCTCCATGACTTGTCCCTGGCAGTGGCGTACTGCGATGATGTCGTCGTGATGAAAAAAGGAAGGATTGCAGAGCAGGGGCCTACAGGTGAAATACTCAGGCCTGACCTGCTGGAAGAGGTTTTTGGTGTTCCCTTTGTGCGCTATGAGCATGAGGGGCGTGTATATTTGAATTATTAAGGGAGGAAATGTGGACATGAAAACATGGCTGAAAAAGAGCATTGTTGCAGGACTTTGCCTTGTGTCTACGGCAGCTTTCATCGGGTGTGGCGGTGAAAGGCAGGCTGCCACGAATGACAAGCCCGCCGGTTATCCTGTCTCTTGGACAGAGACTTTGGATGGCCAGGAAGTGAAGCAGAGCGTAGAGAAGGCACCTGCCCATGCCATTTCCATGTCTCAGGCGACTACGGAAATGATGCTTGCCTTGGGGCTGGAAGACAAGATGGCAGGCACGGCCATGAAGGAAGAGGAGATTTATCCTCCCCTGCAGGCGGCTTATGATAAGGTGAAAGTCCTTTCGGATAAATGGCCCTCGTATGAGACTTTCATGGCTGAGAACCCGGATTTTGCCACCGGCTGGGAGGTTCCCTTTACCAAGCGGGGCATCCCGGCAGAGAGGATTACAGCCAAGAATGTGCCCATATATGTCCCTTCCTCCATGCAGAAGCTGGATGCCAACCAGGATACGGTTTTTGAAGATATGCAGAAGCTGGGAGAGATTTTCGGTGTCAAGGATAAGGCAGATGCCTGGGTGAAATCCGAGAAGGATAAGCTTGCTTCAGTGCAGGGCAAGATCGAGAAGCTGCCCAAGAAGAAAATCTTCGTTTACGATGCCAGCGATGGCAAGCCCTTCACCGCTTTCAAGGGCTATACCACCAATATTCTCAAGCTCATTGGTGCCGAGAATGTGATGGAAAATGCCGGGGTAGACAAGACCTGGGCAGCTGTCAGCTGGGAAAATGTGGTAGCGGCAGACCCTGAGTACATCATTATCGCGGATTACAGCAACGGAGTGCGCAATGATGATGATTTCCAGCAGAAGGTAGCAGCTATCAAGGGCAATCCCCAGCTGGCCAATGTGACAGCAGTCAAGGAAAACCACTTTGTGAAGGTCAAGCTGTCAGAGATCACGCCAGGTGTGCGGACGGTTGATGCACTGGTCCGCATGGCTGAGGAGATTCATGGCATTTCTGTCAAGTGATGCCGGCAACCAGAAATAACCGCCAGTCCGATGAGGGCTGGCGGTTATTTCTGTGAGGGCGGGTGCTTCGCTGGGAAAACAGCTGAAATTCTTGTTGCGTTATTAGGGCGTGTTGATTAAATGAGCTTGGCCCAGATTTGCGGGGATTGGCTGTCCATTGCAAGGCGACAAACCGGAGGCATAGCAATGCTATGTCGAGGATTTGTCAACGCAGTAGGGACAGTCAAGACCCGTGAAGATGGGCTGAGTGAATTAATCAACACGCCCTAAGTTGCTATTTAAGTTTAGCGCTATATCATTTGGTCATGCCTGTAAAGTGCTTTTTGGCAAACTCCATATCCTGTACTACCTCCAGTGTGCCCAGGTAGGTGCCATCTTTATCCCGGACGGCCATGTATTTCACAAGAAAAGTCCTGCCACCTTTGTCCATCCAGACGGGCACTTCATCACGCCGGCCACTTCGGAAGTCCTGTATGATCTGGCGTACCATGGGTTCAACCTTGGGAGGATGGCAGGAGAATACTTCCCTGTCTATGGCCATGGCGGGGCGTTTGAAGACCTTCGGCCCCTCGTTGAAGTAGCGGTTGATGTTGTCGGCATCTACGAAGGTGATTTCCATCGGTAGGGTATTGAGCAGGGCTGTGAGCTGGGGGATGGTCATATGCCCGCCGGCCAAGAAAATTTCGTCGCTGTTGTCACCTGCGCTGACGGGAATGTGAGCTTCGCCTGTAGGCCAGGGGCGGCTTTTCACATCGAGGCAGGCAGCATAGTCTTTGGCATCATTATAGATGCTTTGCCATTCTTCCTCTGTAAAATGTACGGCACAGAGGGGGAAGAGAATGCTGGCCTCCTTGCGGATCATTTCTTCTGCTTTTTGCAGGACAGTGTTGACCCGTTCCTGGTAATCTTTGGCCGTTGGCAGGCGGAGAAGGGCTGATAGTTCGTCGCGTATTTCGTCATCTGCCGTCCACATCACATCAGCAGGGCCGATGATGCCGTATTTTACCTTTAGCAGAGGGTAGAGCAGGTCGCCTTTCTTGGCGTAGTGGATGACTATCTCGTGAATTTTGGGCAGATTGGTGTCTGTATAGGTGCCAGCTGAGGTTCTGGCTTGGGAAAGAAGCCTCTCCAGAACTTCATTTTCCAGTGCAAAGGTCTGGAGAGGGTGGCCGGGAATGGAAGTGAGCTCTGCGGCCCGTTCCATTTTGTAGACCAGGGGATTGGCAATATGAGGGGACTGCGCCTTCTTCAGGGATGTATTTTCGGTTATGCCTGCCTTGTCAATTTGCTGATATACACCCGTGTCAGTATTGGTTGTTTTTGCCATGAGATTGCCTTTCTGTCGCTTGTGATTTTATGCATGAGGTAATTATAACTCAAATTCCACACAGCTGAAATAGGCCGGTGTATAAGCATGGCGTAGAGCTGCGACTTTTAGAAAGCCTGTTGAAGCCATATTTTTCTGCTGATAAAAAAGACCTGCTGTGTGAATGCTGGGATGTCATTGACAATAACCGTCAAATTAGAGTATGGTATGGCTTTAGGGCAGGCTACAAAAATTTGGAAAAATTTGGAAGAACAGGAGAGGATTCATGCATCAGGCTATGGACAGGTCAAAGGCCAAGGAAAGATATGCGGCGGGGAAAATGCGCCAGCATTCCACCAGAGCCTTGTTTTTCATTGGCGGCTTTGGGGCAGCTTCCTGGCTCACCAGACCAGCCTCTATGCAGCCTTTGGCTTGCTGGCGTTTTTGGTGGCCTTGCAGGCCCTTATTGCAGCTTATGTATACAAGAAAGTTTTGTGAGGGAGGCTGGGAACTTTCCTATCAGAGTTGTGAAACCGTTGGAAAAGAAATTGCGAATAGGGGCTTGACTTGAAGTCTGCTCCAAGGTATAGACTTACATTGACTGCTAAGATTATGGCAAATCGGCTCAGGGGCATCCACTGACAGCTGAGCAGATTGCCGAAGATGTTAAGTGGCGAAGGGAGACGAATCCAATATGAGCAAGGCATTGGTAGCATATTTTTCCGCTAGTGGCGTGACTGCCAAGGCAGCCAGCAAGCTGGCTGAGGCAGCAGGGGCAGACCTTTTTGAAATCAAGCCGGAAACACCTTATACCAGTGCGGATTTGAACTGGCAGGACAAGGGCTCCCGCAGCAGCGTGGAGATGCGAGATGCTTCCTCACGTCCGGCGGTGGCAGGCAAAGTGGAGAATATGGACGCTTATGATGTGATTTTCCTGGGCTTCCCCATCTGGTGGTATGTGGCTCCCCACATCATCAACAGCTTTTTGGAAGGATATGATATGTCAGGCAAGAAAATCATCCTCTTTGCCACTTCCGGCGGCAGCGGCTTTGGCAAAAGCGTGGCAGGCCTTCAGGGCAGCTGCCCGGGAGCAACGGTGCAGGAAGGAAAGCTTCTGAACGGCAATCTCACTGTCGATGCTTTAAAGGCATGGGTGGAGAGCTTGGGCGTGTAAGTATTCACCGCTCCGGCAAATCTTCCGGCAAGGGAAGATAAGCATATATTTTTCGAGATGGAAGAATCTACGCACCAAAAAGCGGCCGCATGAGCAGTACGGCCGTTTTTTGCTGCTATGTTGCAAATTTGAAATTTACCGCTCAAGCATATCTTCCAAGGACATGGCCTTAAGCTTCTTTTCCAGTTCCAGTTCCTCGTTGGTGTCGTCTGCATTTTGCATGGCGGAGGTGGTATGCATTTCCGTCTGTGCGTCCAGGGCAGCGGTCATGGTCTTGTCGGGAGCAATGCTTTCGCCCTCCTCAGTCCGTTCCTTGCCTTCCTCGATGGCCTTCTGCACTACGTCCTCGGGTCGGGGCTGGTGGGTGACGTTCCTTACGCCCTGCTCTGCCACCTGTTCTTCCGTACGGACTGCCATGGAAAGCTCGCTGCTTCTCATGTCCAGAGTAGCGTTCAAATCCTTGGCCCGGCTCTTGGCAAAGGCAATGTCTCCCCGTTCTTTGATGATTTCCTGGGTATAGAGTTCCTTCAGGGCACCTTCTTTTTCAATGTCATTTTCTGCTTTGGCGATCTTGTTCGCCATTAAAGCAATTTGCTTTTGGAGCAGCAGTACATCTCCGCCCATATACTCGCTAGATTCCATCTTTTCTTCCAGGGCATGCTTCTTGCCGTAAAGCTCATGGAGCTTGTCATCGGGGCTCATGCCCTTTTCCTTGAGGGCGTCAGCCTCTTCCTGCATGCGGGCCTTTTCCTCAAAGGTAAGGCTGGTGTCCGTGTCAATGCGTTCCTGGAGCTTTTCGGCCTGTTTCTTGTAATCTTCTCTGGCAGAGATGGTGTCCTTGAGCTCCTGAAGCTTTTTTTCTCCTTCGGTCATGAAGTTTGTCTGGCACATCTTCTTCAGCGGGTCCAGGTCGTCTTCCAAAAGCTTCCTGCCCGCTTCGCTTATCTGGACCTCAGCCGCCTTGCCTATGACGGTTCTCTCATCCTTTTCGCCGGAGGCAGCCTGATGGAGCTTCTGGAAGATGGTTTCCGCACCATCAGCCGAAGTCTTTGGCTGATTAAAAATGTTTTCCTGGGAGAGAGCCCTGGTGCTCTCCAGGCTCAGCTTGCCAATCATGGACATAATATCAACTCCTTTTTCCTGATATGCCATTCATTCCTAAATCCTCATGGGGCACATCAATCTATATTGGATATCGACGAGAAGGGGGGAGAGACTTAAGAAAAAATTAGCATTTATTTTACGAAATGACAGAATCCACGCACCAAAAAGCGGCCGTACTGCTCATGCAATGTCATTTAGTTAAGCGGCATTGATTCAAAAGCCTTCCCCTTGAGGGGAAGGGGGACCGCGAAGCGGTGGATGAGGTGGAAAGTTCTCTCGTTTATCTGCCTATACTTTTTAGGTCGCACCTCATCCGTCAGTCCTTCGGACTGCCACCTTCCCCTCAAGGGGAAGGCATAACTTAATGACATTGTACTGCTCATGTGGCCGATTTTTGGGGATGGATTGTATTTAGGACAGTTAGACTTCCGGGTCCCAATAATCTGGATGTTCGTGTTTACCTTTTTTCACAGTCGCCTCATAAATTTGCCATGTGGATTTTGGATGCAGCAAAGTCAAATCTTCTGTCTCTGCCAGCCTGCTGAGTATCGTTTCCACGAAAACCTGCATATTAGGGCTCATGCCAATGCCGGTGGCACGTTTACGCTGCCACCATTCGTATTCTGCCCGGAAGGTGAATTTATCACGGCCATAGGCTTTAGCTGCTCCGAGACAATCACAGATCAGCTCTACGGCGTATTTGTACGGCATATCCTGGGGATAGGCTCCGTGGTCGAAATTATCCCACCAAGCCTCGTAGTGATGAAGATTTCGTCCATGATGATGAATCCAGGCCATGGATAGGCCGTTGTTTTGCTTTTTGCAGACTTTTATGGGCGAAATCTTGCCGTTGTAGTATTTAACGCTTTCTACAAACTCTGTAGGCGAGAACTTAGACCAGTCATGCATAAATCCCTGCCAAGGAATCCCCGCAATGCAGCAAAAGCGAAACACCCAGTATTTATGCCGCAGAATCATCCAGGTGTGGCCACAGACACGTTGTATCAAATTCATCGAAGCACCTCACTTTTCTTCAGCATACCGCAATCAATCGATTTTCTCAAGATATAGTGAGTACTGACAGGAGAATTTGTCCCTATAGCGAAATGCAATGCTATGGGGATTTTATACTTGTTAGAAAGGGTGCTTATGATGGTTGAAAACGCTTATCTTGACCATGCGGCTGTCACGGTCGCAGATATTGATTGGACATTGGCTTTTTTTGAAGATGTTTTGGGTATGTCCGTCACTCGGCGGCGGGAAGCTGAGGGGAAGCTCCAACAAGTTTGGCTGAGTGGTGGCATCCAGCTGGTGGCTGCACCAGATCATGCCGGAAGCGGGCAAGCGCACCATCTTGGGCTCAGGGTGCGTGACTTCAAGGGCACTCTGGCGAAAATGCTGTCTTATGAAGGCGTGCATTCCGTGGAGGGGAAACCTGAAAAATGGGTGCAGCTGCCGGATGGCTTGTTGCTGGAACTGTTTCCTATTGAAGAGTCATGAACCCCATAGCTAAAGATGGGCTTCCTATGGCACATTTGGTGATATAAGTGAATAACGCAAATGACTCTAATCACTGTGCATGAGTGATTAGGGTTATTTGCGTTACAGATATTTATCCTTTCAGTTTCAGACCGTCATGGGAGGCCTTGCCCACTATCGGACTACCTAGCGAGCATACTGTGCTGATTATTAATGGGGGTATCTTTTCGCTGTGCAAACAGCCAGTCCCGTATGGCCTCGATGTCGTAGGCGAAAGACCAGGTATACATGTGGTTGCCGCCTGCAAAGACCGTGTAGTTGATGGGAGTACCATCCCCGGCCAGTTCCCTGGCTTTGGCATTTATTTCTGCCATAGGGGCATGGCTATTCCAGAACTCTTTGTTTCGTGCCACTTTGCTTCCCAGGGATTCCCAAAGAGAGATAGCGGAATTCATGCCAGGAAATGCCTTGGTGTCACCTTCGCATACCGTTATCCAGAGTTTTTTATCCTTGAGGGCTGCCATTTCCTCCACATTCCACTGACAGGCCACCAGCCATTGGGCAGCGAACAAATCAGGATATTTGTCGCTGATGGCAATATTGGTCATGCCGCCTTGGGACTGGCCTGTGCCGTAGATGCGGTTTTTATCTACGCTGTAGCGGTCAATCACATCAAACATTAAGTCAGACACCAGCGTCAGCCCCGGCGTCCAGATGTTTTCATCCGTGGTCAGCATCCCCAGCTGTTCTACCAAATCAGCAGTGTATTGGGGGGCCAGCACTATGCATTCGTGTTTGGCCTGTTCCGAGTCGCTTGCCCAGACGGTAGCTCCGTTGCCTTGGAATAAAGGCGTGGTAACCGCATTGATATTGGCACTGGCATCGGCTACAAAGAAAAGCAGGGGATATTTCTTATGAGCATCGTAATTGGCGGGCAGATACAGGTTGTAAGGGATGGTGGCTCCCACGGTACTATCCGTATAGCTATACTGCTTGAATTTTGCAATATCCGGTTCCTGAGTAGCGGTGCTGGCTATAAATTCACTGCTGGGATATTCTGTGCCATCAAAGGCTCTTATGGGGCTGACCTGCTTCACCTCAAGCGTCAAGTCAGGCAGTTTCCTGTTGGAACGGCGTGGAGCATCATGGCCTTTTTTGCCGTTATTATCCTGCCCAGTCTTTTTCGCTCCCTGCCCTGGCTGTCCTAAGGGCTGGTCGCTGGCACTGTTTTGGTGAGCGAATTCTAAGATAATATAGCGACCCAACCGGCTGGTATTGGAAGTCTGCGGCTGATTGTTCACATAAGCTTTGGCAATTTCTTTGCCAGTTGCTGAAAAATCAGCAACATTGACTGCATTTGGCTCGATATCCTGTGGATATTCCAGAATGGCTGCCGCTACTTTTTCACCATCGCCATACACGCTGGTAATGGCCGTGATCCTTTGCAGTCCCAGCTTGTCTGCCTGTTGGATAATCGTTTTAGCAGCTGCTTGAGCGTCCAAAGGTGCATATGCCATAAAATACCCCGCTCCGGCCAAGGCTATGGTCAATGCCTTCTGCCATTTTTTCATGATGAATCACCTCGACATGATTTAAAGCAAAAAAAATCGACGCTCCCTAAAAAAGGGCAGAAAGCCAATATGGCTCTCTACGTCGATTTTCTGCCGCCGAAGCGGCACGGCTCCTACACAGCCGTATATGCTATTGGGCATACTATATCATATTTGCTGCCTCAGGGCAATAGGTGCTTTAAAGATACTATGCATGCAAAAAGCGAGTGTTCTCCAGTTGATAAGCTCGTCTCCTTGATTTGATTGTCATTTTTGGATTGATGTAATATGATATGTTACATCAACTGTGAATGATTGCTGATGTAATGCCAATAGATATAACATTTATATCAAACGATGCAAGATTACTGCTCTACAATAGCATCATCTGCGGTATATTCCTCCAGGGAATTTTCCCGTACCTGGATGCAGATGAAGCTGATGCCTTCGTCGGCAGCGGCGGAGAACTGGCGTCTGGCCTTGGGTTCCACACGCAGCCAGTCACCGGCAGTCAGCTCTACAGTCTCGCCGTCAATGATGGCCTGTCCCTTGCCCGAGATAACAAAGTAGATTTCCTCATTCTTCTTGTGGTAATGCACAAAGGGGACGCCTGCTCCAGCTGGGAGGTTGTTGACACTGATTTCAGCTCCAGTCAGTCCCAGCTTGTCATGCAGTTCTGTCCTAGCGTCCTTTTCCACGTTGATCTTGTTGAAGTTTGCCATTTTGTTTTCCTCCTCAATAAGCTAAACACAATGTTGTAACAACCTTAATTACAATAAGATGATAACATTGCCTAGATGTAATGTCAATAGTTACAATGAGTTTTTTCTAAAATTTTAAGAGTTTCCTATAAACCTCCAGGTCCTCATCCTTGAAGACATTGAAGATGACCTTCATTTCACTGCCGGAAGAGGCAAGCCATTTGCTGACGGCATTCAAGGCGATTTCTGCCGCTTCTTTGCGGGGATAGTGGAATTCACCTGTGGAGATGCAGCAGAAGGCAATGCTTTTGAGATGGTGCTGGGCAGCCAGATCCAGGCAGGATTGATAGCAGGAGGCCAAAAGTTCGGCTTCTGCTTCGTTCGGCTGGCAGTCAGATGGGATGATGGGGCCTACGGTATGAAGGACAAATTTGCTGGGCAGATTATAGGCGGGAGTTATTTTTGCCTGTCCTGCGGGCTCATGATGTCCCTGCTGCTTCATCAGCTGGGCACAGGCTTCTCGCAGCTGCAAGCCCGCTGCTGAGTGGATGGCGTTATCAATGCAGCCATGGCAGGGGACAAAGCACCCGAGCATGGCACTGTTAGCCGCATTGACGATACCGTCTGTGGCCAGACGGGTAATGTCGCCCTGCCAGAGAACAAGGTTATGTGCTGGTGCATCCTGGGGTGTGATATCTTTGGAGGTTTCATCTGCTATGGTGGGAAGTTCATCAAGCTTAACCACACCTCTGGCAGCTGTTTCCTCTCGCAGCATGATGTCCTGCTCCCGCAGGAAGTCAGAGGATATGGGGCCGGGGTGCCGCAGGTTCATCAGGGAACGCAGCAACTGTCTTTGGGCGTGGGTTTTATCAGGAAAAGTTGCGGCATCTGCCTTATATTGGGGCATTTCCTCCAGCAGCAGTTTATTGAGGTATTGGATTCTTTCTAAGGTATTCATTGTGTTTCCCTTCTTCAGCGGATGAGTTCTTGCAGGATAGAGGCAATATCATCGTCAATAAGAATGCTTTGTCCACTGATTTCGCTGGGAGAGCCAGCCTCCCCTTTATTGAGGCAGGCATATGTTGCCTGGGGATTGGCCGCAGTCATTTTCCAAAATGGGAATTTGATGATGCCGGGAGTGTTCATGCCCACGCCCAGCTCCAGATAAAGGATGGAGCCTGTCTGATGTTTGCTCAGGAAATCATGGTAATGTGCGGCGGCAGCGTGCCAGCCATCATCTTCCACGAAGGACGCATCAGCCCGCAGGTTCATCTCCATTTCTTCACCACAGATGGGGCAATGGGGCACAAGCTCTGTAGGAATTTTCATACCCTGCTGTTCCTTTATCATGCGGCGAACAGCTTCCTTATTGTCATATGTTTGCTGATGGCAGGGAGTCTGGCACTGCCAAAGGCCGTAGTCTCCCTGGGTGTAGAACAGCCGCTGCTTGTCAAAGCCATTGTTCTGGAAAAGGTGGTCTACGTTGGTGGTCAGGACAAAGTAGTCCTTGTCCTGCAGCAATTGCAGCAGAGCCTGATGCACGTGGCTTTCTGGCTGGTCATAGCGGTTGTAGTAGATATGACGGCTCCAGTAGGCCCATTTTTCTTCTGGGGTAGGGAAGGGATAGAACCCCGCCGAGTACATATCCCGCAAATGGTATTTCTCTATGAAGTCGGCAAAATGCCTTTGGAATCGCTCGCCGCTGTAAGCGTAACCGGCAGCAGCGCTGAAGCCGGACCCGGCACCTACGAGAATTGCTTCGGCATTTTCTATGGCTGTTTTCAGTTTTTTGATGGCAGCAGACATACGCTCATCTCCTTGATTTTCGTTGACCTTTTGGAAGTGGTGTAATATAATGTGTTACAACGATTATATATAAAGACTGGTGTAATGTCAATGGATACAACGAATGTTCAGGAGGATTTTTCATGCAGTTTTCTTTTCGTCTGCCAGTAGCAACGCACATCTTGCTTTGTATCGAGCGGTTCAAGGATGAGTACAAGACCACCTCTACTTTTTTGGCCAGCAGTGTCAATGTGAACCCGGTCATTATCCGAAAAACACTAGGCCAGCTCAAAGCCGCTGGCTTGGTGGAAGTGGCGGCAGGGGTCGGTGGGGCCAAACTCACCAAAAGCCCGGCAGACATCACTTTGTGGGATGTCTTCCAGGCTGTGGAAGAGGATGAAGAGCTATTTCATTTTCAAGAGAACCCCAATCCCAAGTGCCCTGTGGGCAGGAATATCCACGGGGTGCTAGGTGACAGGCTCGAAGAAGTCAGGCAGCATATGCTGGCTGATTTCCAGAAAGTCACCCTTGCAGATTTATTGGCGTCTATCGCGGCTAAAGAAGCGGCTGAGTGAGAAAATGCATGATATCTGGAATCCATGGCATGGCTGCAGGAAACATCTTCTACCTTCTCACCAAGCGGCCGGAACGGGTGGCTGCCTGCTTGCCTGTTTCGGGAAATGACATCTGCCAGGCGTCAGTCCGAGTATAAGAACTTCTTAGGAGGGCTTCATCATGAAAGCTGATTGTGCCAACTGCAAGACCCATGCCTGCTATACCAAGGGGACTAACTGCACCGGTATCGACCGGGAGACTGTCCTGGAGGCTTATACTGAAGATGAACGCCGTATGATGAAGGCTGCCGCCTATGTGGAGGGCACCTTTTACAGCAACATCACCCGCCTTCAGGAAACGGCAGAATTTGCCAAGGCCATGGGCTACAAAAAGCTGGGCATGGCCTTCTGCATCGGCCTCAACGCCGAAGCCCGCTATATTGCCCGCTACTACAAGCAGCAGGGATTCGAGTTTTACAGCGTATGTTGCAAGGCTTGCAGTTTCAACAAAAAGGAGCTTGACCTGAAGCAGGTCAAGCCCGAACTGGAACACGAGGCCATGTGCAATCCTAAATTCCAGGCCAGGATCCTGGCGGAAAAAGGCACGGAGCTTTTCATCTCCTGCGGCCTTTGCGTAGGCCACGATACCATCTTCAACGCCAGCTGCCCTGGACCCGTCACCACCTTGGTGGTCAAGGACAGGTTGCTGGCACATAATCCTCTCGGAGCCATCTATTCCCGCTACTGGAAGCGGAAGCTGGGGATCATGGAGGAAGAGGATTTGTAACTCCTCGCTCAGCGGGACTTATTGGATTATGCCTGTCTGGATAAGGATTCCAAGAATGTCCGGATTGCCTATATCGGAGATAAATTTTCCATCCTTTATCCCGTAGAAATTCATGCAGCGTACCTTAAAGGATTTTCCTGTAGCAGGATGCCCCATAAATTCTCCATCATGGGTCCCGGTACAATTCCAGCAAACAGCAATCTTGTTTGGCTCGATCACACAGTCAGCGAGATGCCATTGGATGTCAGAAAAGGCTGATTGCATCATATGGACGATGAAAAGATAACCTTTTGGTCCTTTGAGTGGTTCCGGCTGTGTTGGTGCATAAAAGACAGCATCTTCAGCAATGAGTTCTGCTGCTAAAGATTCATCGGCGGTGTTAATCATCGTTTCAAATTTAGTGATGAGGTTACGTTCGTTAGACATTCAACACACTCCTTTATATTAGCGTCTGTTATTATAACGCCGTTGTTCCAGTTTTGCCGTAGGCAAAACTTCCTCTTGGCGTTTCAACGAGGCGGGAGATATGTGCTCACCGCCTGTTATGATATTCGCCCCCCACCTGCAGAGGTGGGGGACATCTTCTTACTCGTTATAAGCTACTTTCTTGCTGCCAGTCAGTTTTGAGCGGTCAGCCTGCAAAAAGCCCTGCATGGCAGCCCAGGTTACGGGGAAATTGTCATTGAAAGCCGAATGCCATGCTTTGGGAACAATGCATAGGCTGGCATGGGGGATATACTGCTCAGCCTCCACCATGGTCACCATGGGAGCGTGGTCATCTTCATCTCCGGCTATAAGCAATACAGGGCAGTGGATGGTTTTGAGGAAATCTTCGCCTACTTCCATCTTGCTCCAGAAGGCCATGTAGTTGTCGCAGAATTCCTGATAGCGTTCCGGCTCTGGCATGATTTTCTTCTGCTGTTCGATGAAGGCTGAATCAATCTTTGCCAAATCTGCTACCTTCATTTCTCCACTGAAAAAGCCCGGCTTCAGCGTTCCTGCCCCGATGGCTACGACTCTATCCACCCGTTTCGGGTACATGGAAGCCACCTTATAAGCTGTATAGGCTCCATCACTGAAACCCAGGAGAACCGCAGGTTCATTGGTGATTTCCTTCATAACCGCCAGCATATCCTCGGCCTTTTGCTCATAGGTCAGCGGGGAATGGCCGATTTCCGAACGGCCATGGCCACGAGTGGATACGGCAATGACCTGATAATCCTGCCGCAGTTTGTCAATTATCTGGCCCATCTCGTAGGGAGTGCCTACGCCACCGCCATGAAAGACAAAGAGAGGTTTGCCTGTCCCATAAACTTCATAGTAAATCTTTGCATCACCGGCCTGCACATAATGGCCGGCTTTTTCATTGTTGCCATAGGGAGTGGCACTGCCCTGTACGCCAGGCTGCTGCATAAAATAGCGTATAGTGGGAGATGACTTCGCGGCTGCCGTAACCGTACCAAAGGTCAGTGCCGTTCCCAGCATCATCGCGGCAAATCCCGTGGTGATTTTTTTCCAGTTCATGCTTACTCCTCCAATTTCCACACATTTATTCCGGCAACCGGGTCAAACTGCTGGCCAATAAAGCCTTCTTCCACCATATCCAGGACGATTTCAGCTTACAGGCATATCTTAACAGGAATAATTCGCCTTGTGAAATGCTATTATCGCATTATTTATGCACAAACCGTATCAATTGTGCTATCATAGTCTTACAGATGACAGAGTGGATTCGTGATGAGGTGATAGCGTGAATACTCAGCAGCTCGAGTGCTTCACTACCCTGGCCAAGACGCTGAACTATGCCAAGACAGCTGAACGGCTTTCCATGTCCCAGCCTGCCGTATCCCGGCAGATTCAAAGCCTGGAAAACGAACTGGGTGCCCAGCTTTTTAACCGTACCACCCGTTCCGTAGCCCTGACACAGGTGGGATTTCAGTTCCTGCCCGATGCCCAGCAGATGCTCGGACTCTACTATCATTCTATGGAATGGATTTCCACATTCCATAAGCACAAACGCACGGTGCTCCGCATTGGCTACGCTGACTCTCATGCCAACTGGTTTATCAGCAAGATTCTCTCCAAGGTGCTGGCAGATAATGAGAAAATTGTGCCGGAGCTGACCCTTGACCAGACCGATGCCAATCTGCACCGGCTCACCACCAGTCAGCTTGATTTGGTAGTGGGCATCAAGGATGCCAAATTCACTGCTGAGGATATTGTCTTCCAAAAACTCCATGATGATGCCTTTGTCTGTGTCGTGCGGAAAAATCATCCGTTGGCCCTGGCATGCAAAAAGGGACGCCGTAAAAGCGTCTCCTCTGAAGATATGTGGCCTCACCGTCAGGTAATTGCCATTCCTCCTTATCTCCTGAAGCATGTATTCTCCCGTGGGCATCACATCGTCCCTGTCAATGACGAGCTGGACAACATCCTCTGTGCCACCACCAGTGAAGCCTACAACCTTGCTCTGGCCGGGGCAGGCTTTGCCCTTATCCCCCAGCATCTTGTCCTGCCTCACAAGGAGCTTGCCTTCCTTCCCTGGACAGAATCTCCCCATGCTCCCATGGGCATCTACTACCGCCAGCAGTCCAACATCGACAAAAATTCTGCCATTTATAAATTCATCTGCCTGGCCAAGGATTGTGCTGCCACAGCTTTGCCATGCAGCATGCAATAGGCTGTTTTAGTCATCTTCAGTACGCTCCTCATGCTTCATAGCGGTTTGTTCCACTGCTTCCAAGTAGTCAGACAGGGCTGCAAGGGAGGGGCGGACTTTTATCTGAAAATGTCGAGAAAGATAGGAGTGGATTCATGAATAAGGAAATGGACAGGTCAAAGGCCAAGGAAAGGTATGCGGCGGGGAAAATGCGTCAGCATTCAACCAGGGCCTTGTTTTTCATCGGCGGCTTTGGGGCAGCTTCCTGGGCTCCCTTGATTCCTCTGCTCAGGGAACGGCTGGCTATTGGTGAAGATGTGCTGGGCATGATGCTTTTATGCATAGGCATCGGCTCGCTCTTGACCATGCCCTTGTCCGGAGCCGCTGCCGTGCGTTTTGGCTGCCGGAAGACGCTGATCGTGGCCGCCACCTCCTTTGCCTTGCTTTTGCTGGTATTGTGCCTGGTAGACAGCATGGCTTTGGCAGCAATCTCCCTGCTTGTCTTTGGAGCCATGATGGGCTGCATCGATGTGGTGGTGAATATCCAGGCCGTATTGGTGGAAAAGGCGTCGAAACGCCGCCTGATGTCGGGCATGCATGCTTTGTGGAGCGTGGGAGGCTTTGTGGGAGCCGGGCTCTTTGGTGTCTGGGTGGGAACTTTGGGGCTGACGCCCTTTGCTTCTACCTGCATTGCTGTGGGGATAATGCTCTTGACACTGGCTTTTTTTGCCCGCCACCTGCTGCCCTTTGGCGGTGAAGGTGGCGGAGCTATGGTAGCTGTGCCCAAGGGGATTGTGACCTTTGTAGGTGTGGTGGCCTGCATCGCCTTCCTGGTGGAGGGGGCGGTCATGGACTGGAGCGGTGTATTCCTTACCAATATCAAGGGACTTGATATGTCTCTGGCAGGTACGGGCTTTACGGTCTTCTCTGCGGCCATGCTTATCATGCGGCTCCTGGGGGATGCCACGGTGCAGAAGCTGGGGCAGAAGCTTGTGGTGCTGGGAGGAAGCCTGCTGGCATTTCTGGGCTTCTTGCTGGTTATTTTTGCTCCCAGCCAACTGCTCTTATACGCGGGCTTCTTTGCCATCGGCATTGGCAGTGCCAATGTGGTGCCGGTGTTCTTCTCCTTGCTGGGCAAGCAGAAGGATATGCCTATCAGCATGGCGGTGCCGGCGGTAAGCACCCTTGGGTATCTGGGAATCCTTATGGGTCCCGCGGCCATAGGCTTTCTGGCTCATCAGACCAGCCTCTATGCAGCCTTTGGCTTGCTGGCGTTTTTGGTGGCATTGCAGGCCCTTATTGCGGCCTATGTATACAAGAAGGTCTTGTGAGGGAGGCTGGCAGCAGCTATTTGCGACACGGAAAATATTCTGCTCAAGGATGAAAAAAAACGAAGGTGCGTCATCAGTGATGACGCACCTTCGCTGCATTAGGGATAAAGGGGATTAGGACTTGAGTTTTTCGGAGCATTTGAGCATTTCATCGTAATGGGAAATCTTGTAGTCCAGTCGCTCCATGGTGGATTGCAAGGTTTCCAGTTGCTCCTGCAAGCGGGCACGCTGCTCTACCAGGATATCCTTGCGGGCTGCTTCGGTGCCTTTCTGGAAAAACAGCGAAACATACTCGATAAGGGCTTCCACTTGCACTCCGGCACCACGCATGCACTTGATGAATTCCACCCAGCCGCAGGATGCCTCGTCAAATTCACGGATGCCGTTTGCTTTGCGGGGGACGTGGGGGATAAGGCCAATCCGTTCGTAATAGCGGATGGTGTCGGCGGATACATCGTATTTCTCACTGACTTCTTTGATGGTCATAATCTCACCTCGCTGTAGGGGGACTCATATCACGGTCTTAGTGTAGCATTTGGAGCCTACTCAAAGTCAAGGGCTTTTTGGCTGTGTATTTATTTATCCGAAGTTGGAGCTGGCTTTCAGGAGCCGGAAAACTTGTTCCACTGTATCTATCATGTTCTGCCGTGCGTTTGCCGGTTCCATGGCCTGCGACATTGTGGTGACCTGCCGCAGGATGGGGAAGAAGGCATCTATGCCATGCTCATTGCATAGCCTGGCGTCAAGTGTGACACAGCCGGAAAAAGCGATGACCGGCTTGGCGTGTCTTTTGGCGAGTTGGGCGACGCCTATGGGGGCTTTGCCCATGATGGTTTGTCCGTCAAGGCGGCCTTCGCCGGTGATGACGAGGTCAGCCGTGGTGATATGTTCTTCCAGCTTGGTTTCCGTCATGATAATGCTAATGCCAGATTCCAAGGTTGCGTTGGTAAAAGTGAGGAAGGCAAAGCCCAGGCCACCGGCGGCTCCTGCTCCGGGAGCATTGGGGTTGGCATTGGGATATTTGGCCTTGGCCAGCTTCGCATAGCGTTCCAGCCAGCTATCCATGACGGGAATCATGTCCGGTGCAGCACCCTTTTGGGGGGCGAATACAGCACTGCATCCCTCTGGTCCGCAAAGAGGATTGCTGACATCGCAAGCGATGCGGAAGGTACATTCCTTCAGTTCGGGCAGCACATCGGAGTCATCGATCGTGGCCAGTTTTTCCAGCCCTGTGGCATTATGGGGGACAGATTCTCCTTTTTCGTCCAGCATTTGGTAGCCCAGGGCCTGGAGCATGCCCAGGCCTCCATCGTTGGTGGCACTGCCGCCAATGCCGATGATGAAATGGCGGCACCCCTTGCGGATGGCATCCACCAAAATCTCGCCCACGCCATAGGTGGTAGTGCAGAGGGGATTTCGCTGTTCCTCCGGCACCAGGGTTAATCCAGCGGCGGCAGCCATTTCCGCGATGGCAGTTCTTCCATCTGGCAAAATGCCGTACCTAGCCAGCACCTTTTGTCCCAGAGGGCCTGTTGCTTTTGTGGTCTGAAGCTGCCCTCCCATGCCAATGGTAAGGGCTTCGACAGTTCCTTCGCCGCCATCGGCAAGGGGCAGGACTTTTACCTCGGCATCAGGATAAGCCTTGAGAACGCCGGAACGTACGGCTTCTCCAGCCTCAAGGGAAGTCAGGCTTCCTTTGAATGAGTCGATTGCAATGGTTATTTTCAAAATGAACCCTCCAGTTTCGCATCTTACGGCCAAGTCTTCCGCTGTGCTTTCTTGCTATCGTTACAAGTCCGGCTCCCAAAAATAAGGATGTTCGTGATGGTATTTTTTCTGCTGTGTTGCAAATCTGAAATTCACCGCTCCAGCAAATCTTCCAAGGACATGGCCTTCAGCTTCTTTTCCAGTTCCGGTTCCTCGTTGATGTCGTCTGCAATTACATCTCCGCCCATGTTGAGGGGATCGGCGGTGCAATCCTACGGCTTTTGCTCAGGACAAAACGCGGCCCTTCTGCTCCGTGTTTTCCGTTGGCCATAAAGCCGCATTTCTCCAGCACCCGCAGAGAAGCGGCATTGCTCTCTTCTGCCTCCGCCTCTACGGAGCTTACATCATCCCGCTTGAGAGCCCAGTCAACTAAGGCCATGGCTGCTTCGGTGGCATAGCCGTGGTTCTCGTAGGGTGGGTAAATACCGTAGCCGATTTCCACCATGCCGTCATCGGACAGGCCTTTGAAGCACAGATCACCGATAACGGTGCCGGGGTCTCCCTTCAATTTTATGAACCACATGGCATAGAGTTCCCTTATCTCCGGGTGTTCCTGCGAACCCTGCAGCATCTCGCCATAGGCTTTTTTCAGCTCGGCATCAGTTTCTGCCGTTATAATGCGTTCCATTTCCTCATTACTTGCCAAAGTGAGACAAAGCCTGGCAGTTTCGATCTTTTCCATGAGGACCTCCTCAAAAATAAGTACCAGAATATATGATGCAGCAAACTGCTTGCCATATCGACGATGGAATCGTAGCACTGTTTGTTCGTTTATGTCAACTGCCAGGGGTATGGAGTATGTGCAAATGAGGGAGTTTCCAAAAAAAATTTTCATGCTCGACAGGCTATGGAGAAATATCGGCTTTGGCTATCTGGGGGAGGAAATCAGGCGATAATGTAGAATACATAACACATATAATAGGATAGGTAGCATATATATTGGATATATGTGTTTCAGGAAAATGACCTCTGGCAGGCTAGTCGACCTTATGGTTCAGGCTTTCTATAATCATCTGCTGAAGGTGCGGCCACTGTGAAGGAGTTGCGAGCATGGGACTTTTTTTGAATAAATTATTGCAGTGGTTTATGGGGGATAAGCGGGGAAATATCCTGGATAAGCTGGTGCGCATAGTTCTGGGAAGCAATTTGGTAGCGGTGCTCATCCTGGGGGGGATTGCCCTTTATGGCATGAATGTTTCCCTTAGAGAGGCACAGAATATGGGGGAAAGTCTGGGTGAAAATACATATGAAAACAGCTCGAAACTTTTGATAAGTCAGCGTCAGGAAGAGCTGCTGCATATAGCTCAGGACAATGCCTCCATCATCAATCGCAGCCTGGAGGATATTGCCCGTGATGTGCATGTAGTGGCCCTGCAAGCTGAGAAGATAGAGAGAGAACCGCAAAGGTTCCTGCCAAGGGAAGTGCATATACCTACTCCTGACACTTACCGTGGCATGGAGCTTTACCTTCAGTATGGGCCTGAGGTTTCTCCGGAGGCTTTGGCTGGGCATATTTCCCTCATGGCCAATATAGGCGATTGGCTGGCAGGGATGGTGGAAAATAATGACATGGCACAGTCGGTGTTCATTGGTTCCCGGGAGAACTTCGCCCTGTCCGTAGATGCCAACAGAGTGCTGGCAGAGGACAAGTCCGACATTCCTCAGCCCCAATATGACGCTTTGGCCAGTGACTGGTACAAGCGCGCTGCCAGTCAGGGGGGATTTGTTTTCACCCCCGTCAGGCAGTTCGTGTTCAATAAGAGATTGGGCATGTTCTGTTCCGTGCCTTACTATGACGAGAACAAAAAACTGTCCGGCGTGGCCAGCATGCAGATAACCCTTGATAATCTGCAGCGTATCTTGAAAGAAACTAACCTGCATGATGGCGGTTTTTGCTTTGTGACGGACAAGCGGGGGTATGTCATCTTGTCCTCGCAAGGAGACTTCGGCGAGGAAGGCAACGGGAGGGAGCTTGCGGTAAATATCAAGAACGATCTGAGGGAGTCTGACAATCCAACCCTGGCCCTGACTGTCAGGGAAATGGTGGCGGGGGATTGCGGCGTGCGGCAGACCAAGGTGGATGGCAAAGACTACTACATTGCTTTTGCGCCCATTGAGAGCAGCGGCTGGAGCTTTGCAGCGGCTTTTGCTGCCGATGATGTGGTTGCTCCTGCTTTGCAGAACAAGGATGATATCAGCAAGATAACAGAGGAAAAGACTTCCTCTCTCAAAGGGCAGATGCTGTCGACCATGCTCTTGATGGTGGTTTCCATCGTGGTCCTGCTGGTGGCAGTGGTCTATAGCGGCAGGAAGCTTTCCAGGCGATTTGTGGCGCCTATCAGCGAATTGGCTGATGGCGTGCGGGAAATCAGCAGCGGCAATCTAAGCAAGAAAGTTGAAGTCCACACTGGGGATGAGCTTGAGCATCTGGCAATCTGCTTCAATGCCATGACAGACGAGCTTCAGACTTACATGAAAAACCTCACGGAGGTCACGGCAGAAAAAGAGCGCATCGCTACAGAGCTTTCCGTAGCCAGAAATATCCAACTGGGGGCCTTGCCCCGGGACTTCCTGGAGGATAAGAAAAGCATTCAGCTTTTTGCCTCTATGTCTGCTGCCAAGGCAGTGGGTGGAGATTTCTATGATTTTTACATGCTTGATGAGCGGCATCTGGTGGTGACCATGGCTGATGTGTCAGGCAAGGGAGTACCGGCGGCCCTCTTTATGATGAGGGCCAAAACTACCCTGAAGAATCTCATGCTTACGGCAACATCTCCTGATGACTTCGGCGCTGTCATGACCCTGGCCAATCGGGAACTGTGCCAGGACAATGCAGAAATGTTGTTCGTCACGGTATTCCTGGCCCAGCTGGATTTGGAAACAGGAGAGGTTATCTATGTGAATGGAGGGCATAATGCGCCTTTGGTCAGGCAGGCGGGGAAATTCAGCTATGTGCGGAACAAGAAGAAACAGCATATGCTGGGCGTGATGGAGGATATGAGCTATGAGGCTCATCGCCTGCAGCTTTCTCCTGGAGATATGCTTTTCCTCTACACGGATGGCGTGACAGAGGCTATGAACAAGGAACAAAAATTTTACACGGAAGAACGCCTGCAGAATGTCTTGGACAACATGAGCGAAGAGGCTTCGGTGAAGGGAATCCTGACAGAAGTCAAGGATGATATAGCTGCCTTTGCAGATGGAGCTGAACAGTCCGACGACATCACCATGCTGGGAGTGATGTTCTGCGGAAAAGAAAGTTCTTTCGGCAGATGCGTTCCTTCATGAAGCGTGCAGGCTTCCTTGAAACAGAGAAATGCTTTGCCTATGGAAAAACTTGGACCGTTGAGCTATAACGAGTACAAGATGTCCCCCACTTCTATAAGTGGGGGCGGCAAAATACTAACAGGCGGCGAGTTAATATCTCCCGCCTCGTGCGACGCGGAGCTAGTCCCCGTGGGAAAACACCAAGAGGAAGATTTGTCTTCGACAAATCTGGAACAACGGTGTTATAACCCGACTTTGCCACGCCAAAACAGCGCGAAGCCTTATATGCCAAGGCTTCGCGCTTACTTTTTCCAAAATAATATG